>JAYRUQ010000151.1:0-1507 GCA_041919015.1 Inhella sp. | reverse complement strand
GTGCCCTGGTGGCACAACTGCAGGACTGGGGCAGGGCGCTGGGATTCTCCCAAATCGGCATCGCCCCCATCGACCTGCACGACGCCGAGCCCGGTCTGCAGGCCTGGCTGGAGGCCGGGTTTCACGGCGACATGGACTACATGGCGCGCCACGGCCTCAAGCGCGCCCGGCCCGCCGAGCTGGTGCCGGGCACGGTCAGCGTCATCAGCGCGCGCATGGACTATCTGCCGCGCGCCACGCCCGAGGGCTGGCAGACCGTCGAATGGCAGGGCCTGCGCCGGCCCGAGCGGGCGCAAGTCAGCCTCTATGCCCGGGGCCGCGACTACCACAAGGTGCTGCGCGTGCGCCTGCAGCAGCTGGCCGACCGGCTCGCCGAGGCCATCGGCCCCTTTGGTCAGCGCTGCTTCACCGACTCGGCTCCGGTGCTGGAGGTCGAACTGGCCAAACGAGCCAGCCTGGGTTGGCGCGGCAAGCACACGCTGCTGCTGAGCCGCGAGGCCGGCTCGATGTTCTTCTTGGGCGAGATCTACGTCAGCCTGGCGCTGCCGCCGAGCGCGCCGCTCAGCAGCCATTGCGGCCAGTGCAGCGCCTGCATCGAGGTCTGCCCGACCCAGGCCATCGTGGCGCCCTACCGGCTCGACGCGCGGCGCTGCATCAGCTACCTGACCATCGAGCACGAGGGCGAGATCCCCGCGGCGCTGCGCGAAGCCATCGGCAACCGCCTGTACGGTTGCGACGACTGCCAGCTCGCCTGCCCCTGGAACAAGTACGCGGCGCGCAGCCCGCTGCCCGACTTCGACGCCCGCGAGGGCCTCAGCGGCGCCGAGCTGCTCAGCCTGTGGGGCTGGAGCGAGGCCGAATTCCTGCGCCGCACCGAGGGCTCGCCGATCCGTCGCATCGGCTACCTGCGCTGGCGCCGCAACCTGGCGGTGGTGACGGGCAACGCGCTGCACGCCGCCGGTGCAGCGGGCAATCAGCCGCTGCGTGCCGAATTGCAGCAGGCCCTGCCGCAGGCGCCCGACCTGGTGGCGGCGCATATCGAATGGGCCTTGGGGCGCTGATTCGGTGGTATGGAGCGCCAACGACCAGACACTCGTGTCCACCAGCAGCGTCACTGCCTGCTTCGCTCCGCCTTGTAGTCGTACGAGTGGTCCCACACAAGTTTGCCGAACAACTCGGCGAGCTTGCGCTGCTCGTGCCTGGCTATGAACTCCTTGAGCGCCAGCGTGACAGCAGCCTTCTTGGTTTGCTCGTCGCTGAGTTCGAGCACTTGATCGAGCAACTTCGGGTCTAAGGCTAGGTTGGTTGCCATGTGCACCTCCGTGTGTGGAAGTCTGCACACGCCTCGCGAGGTCAGCACGGTGGGGAGGGAGCAGGTCAGAGCAGCGCACCGCGCTCATCAACCGCATCCGCGGCCTGCTCAGCGAGTTCGGCATCGTCTTGGCGCTCAAGGCCGCCACCGTGCGGCGCGAGGCGCTGTTGCACTTGGAGGATCTACCCGGCTGGG
>JAYRUQ010000150.1:0-1511 GCA_041919015.1 Inhella sp. | reverse complement strand
TGGTGACGAGGCCCACCGCCTCCAGGGTGTCCACCACGGTCCAGAAGCTGTGCGGCGCCACCAGCGGCGAGGTGCTCTGCACCACGAGGTAGCCGCCGGCGTTCAGGTGCTCCATCACGCGCTGGTAGAAGCTGGTCGAGTAGAGCTTGGCGAGCTGGTGGTTGCCGGGGTCGGGGAAGTCGGCGATCACCAGGTCGTAGCCCTGCGGTTCGCGGTGCTGCTCCAGCCAGGCGTAGGCGTCGGCGTGCACCAGCTGCAGCTTGGGGTGGCGCAATGCGTCGCCGTTGAGCCGCGCGAGTTGCGGGCTGCGCGCCAGCCGGGTGACCTGCTCGTCCAGCTCCACCAGGGTGATGCGCTCGACGCCCGGGTAACGCAGGATCTCGCGTACGGCGAGGCCGTCGCCGCCGCCCAGCACCAGCACGCGCCGCACCGCGCCATGGCCGGCCATGCCGGGGTGCACCAGGGCCTCGTGGTAGCGGTACTCGTCGCGTTCGTGAAACTGCAGATTGCCGTTCAGGTAGAGCTTGACCCCGGTGTGGCCCTCAGTGACGACGACGCGCTGGTAGGGGCTGCTCTGCTGCAGCACGATGGACTCCCCGTAGTAGCGCTGCTCGGCCCACAGGGTCAGGCGCTCGGCGCCGGCCCAGGCCGCCAGTAAGGCTGCCAGCACGGCGGCGCAGGCCAGGGCGTGTGAGCGCCAGGCGCGCAAGTCGGCGCGGAACATCCACAGCGCCCACAAGGCCACGGCCCAGTTCAGCAACCCGAAGAAAAGTCCCGTGCGCACCAAGCCCAGGTGCGGCACCAGCAGCAGCGGGAAGGCCAGTGCCACCAGCAGCGCGCCCAGGTAGTCGAAGGTCAGCACCTGGCTGACGAGTTCGCGCAAGCTGGCACGCTCGCCGCTCGTCTTTTCTTTCAGGATGCGCATCACCAGCGGGATCTCCAGGCCCACCAGGCTGCCCACCAGCAGCACCAGCGCGTAGAGCAGCACGCGGAACGGCGCCTCCATGCCCGGTGGCAGCAGGCTGTGCGCGGCGAAGAGGCCCATCGGCAGCAGACCGCCCAGCAGCGCCACCAGCAGCTCCACGCGCAGGAATTGAGCGACCAGCTGGCGTTGCACGAAGCGGCTCAGGTAGGAGCCGATGCCCAAGGCGAACAGGTAGCTGCCGATGACGGTGCTGAACTGCAGCACCGAGTCACCGAGCAGGTAGGAGGCCAGACTGCCTGCGGCCAGCTCGTAGGCCAGCCCGCAGGCGGCGATCAGGAAGACGCTGGCCAGCAGCAGGGCCTCGGCGGGCGAGACCCTGTCGCTGGCCTCGCTGGCCTCCCGGCGGCTCGAGGCAGGCCCGTCAGGGCCCGAGGCCAAGGGGCTCAATGAATCGCGGCCGCCACGATCAGTCCGATGGCGATGCCCTTGGCCGCCACCACGATGGCCAGCGCCAGATTGCGGTGCTCGACGATCTCCTCCCACAGCTTGTAGGGCGTGAGCTTGTCCACCACGATGAAGCTCAGCC
>JAYRUQ010000149.1:0-1528 GCA_041919015.1 Inhella sp. | reverse complement strand
GATCCGGTGCGGCGTGGCGCAAGGGTGTGGGCGCCGTGTCCGTCGTGTCCTTGGTGTCCGCCTCTGGCCCAGGGTGCGTGTGCCGCATCAGCTGGATCAGCTGCCACACCTGCATGGCGCCCAGTTGCCGGGCCCAGGACAGTCGCTGCGCCTTGTGGCGCGCCAGCATGCGCAACGCGTGGCCCAGTCGGGACCGCGCCGGACCTTGCAGGGTTTGCAGACGGCCGAGCAGCTCGCCCAGGCGGACGCTGTCCAGCGGGCTGCGGCCGTCCAGCACGGCCTGCAAGCGCGCCAGATCGGCGCGGGCCTGGTCGGGCAGCTGTGGGGCGGCTGAGTCGGTTGATTGTCCGTAGGGGGCATCCGGTTGCTCGCCCAGCAGAGCCTGCAGCAGCACGCGCGCCAGCTCGCCGCCTGTTGCCGGGCCGGGGGTGTTGTACGGCGCGCGTGCGAGGCTGGTCCGCCAGGCCGGGTTCCAGCTTGGCGCCAGCCAGTCGCGGTGTGCCTGGATCAAGGCCTGCTGCAGCGCCTGGTGCCGCGCCGCGCTCAACGCGCTGCCGCTCAGTCCCCACAAGGCATGCAGGCCGGCCACGCGGTAGCGCTGCTGCAGCTGGCGCAACTGGTAGGCGCTGATACGGCCGCTGGCATGCAGCGGCGCCAGCAGCTCGCGGTCGAGCAATGCGAGGCTGGCGGCCAGGTCGGGGTGGCGCACCGCAATGAGGGCCTGCAAGCCGGTGTGAGGACTGATGTGGCACAGGCGTTGCAACACTTGTGCACTGGGCTGTGCCTGCTGCAGGCGTTGCCACAGTCGCAGGCCGTGGTGCAGCGCCATGCGGGTGAGCCAGTCAGCCAGGTCGCGCGCCGCCGCCAGGTTGGCCGACCAGGGCAGATAGCCTTGTTGCAGGTAGTGCATGAACACGTCGAGATCGCGCTCCGATGGGCTGAGCAGGGCGCGGGCGGGCTCGGGTTCGGCGGGGTCGGCCTGCTCGCTGTCGTGGCCCGCATCGCTTGTGAGGTCCGCAGCGCTGCCTTCGGGTGTGAGCAGCCGCCAGGTGCTGCCAGCCGTTCCTTCGCGGCGCAGGCGCTGCAGGCTGGTCCAGAGCTGTTCCTGCAGCTGCGCACTCCATTGTTCGAACGAGGCGTGGGCGTCGAGCCGGCCCAGATCGACTTCCAGCCGGTCGATGCGCCACACCTCGGTGGGCGGCGAGATGCGCTCGAACTGCTCGGCCACGATCCGCAGGCCGGGGCCTTTGAGGAAGCGGCTCAGCCGGTCCTGCTGCGCCAGGGCCTGGTCTTTGCGGGCAAAGCGGCAGTCCCACTGCAGGGTTTCGATCACATGCGGCGTGGCCGGCGCGGGGTTCAGGCGCAGGGTCATGGTGCGGCCTCGTGCTCGGTGTCGGGTGCGGGCGCGAATGCCGCGGTGTGCCGCAGCCGGGTCCACAGCCATTGGCGCAGCTCGCGCGAGCGGTGCTCCAGCCGGTCCAGCCAGGCGCCAGCTTGCAGTGCCCCGCTGGTCACGGCTTCGCAATGG
>JAYRUQ010000148.1:0-1536 GCA_041919015.1 Inhella sp. | reverse complement strand
CTTGTCCTTGCGTTGACGCTGCACCAGCGCGAGGGTGTCGAGCACCTGGGCGTTGCCGGGCAGGGCTTTGACGGCCCGCTTGGCCATCAGCTCCAGACGGGCCGGATCCTCCTTGTCGGCCAGGCCCATCATCACCAGGTTGTTGAGTGCCACCGGGTGGTAGGGGTCGCGCTCGATGGCCACCAGGTACTGGCGCCGGGCTTCGCTGCGCTGCCCCGCCTGTTCTTCCAGCAGGCCCAGGCGGACCAGCGGCTCGGCAGCCTTGGCGTCGGCCTTGGCGGCGCGCGCCAGCGTTTCGCGGGCCGCGCTGGCGTCGCGCGATTCCATCTGCCAGTAGGCCCGCAGCATCAGCGCGTCGTAGTGCTCGCTCTGGCGCTGCAGCGCCTGCTCCAGCAGCGGCAAGGCGCCGGCCGCGCTCTTCTGGGCGCGCGCCAGCATCAGCCAGGGCAGGGCGCTCTTGGGTTCCAGCTCCGCCGCCGCCCGCAGGGTCTTGTCGGCCTCGGCGGCCGCGCCCATGCGCTGCTGCAACTGGCCCAGCGCCAACTGCGCGCCCGCGAGCTTGGGGTCCTGCGCCACCGCCGCCTTGAGCAGGGGCAGGGCCTCGGCATCGGCGCCGCGCCGCATCAACGCGTCGGCCAGATCCAGGCGCGGGCGCAGCGGCTTGGGGTCCAGTGCGATGGCCTTGCGAAGCGCCGGCTCGCCCTTCTCGGGCTGCTTGCGTGCCATGTAGAAGCGTCCCAGCGCCGCCTGGACCTCGGCACGCTGGGGTGCGCTGCGCTCGGCCTGCTGCAGCCACTTCAGGGTTTCGCCATCGTTGCGAGACTGGAAGGCCAACTCGGCCAGGCCCAGCATCGCGGCAACCTGCTTGGGATCGTTGCGCAGCGCCGCCTCGAAATGCCGCCGCGCCTGATCGGGCTGCTTGGCGGCCAGCGCCTCGGCGCCCTTCTTCAGCGCGTCGCTGCTGCTGCCCTGACTGACCAGCACCGGCCGCACGCCCTGGGTGGGTATGGGCATGCCAAAGCTGTTGCTGCTCCACAGCAGCGCGCAGGCGAGCGACGCCCAAGGAAACGGTATTTGACGCATGGCGGAAGCGTACCCGAGCCGCAGGGGTCGTCCCCGGTTCAACGCAGGCTCAGTGCAGCTTGGCCCGCGTGGGCTTGCGACCGAACGGCGCCCGCGCGACGTTGCCTTCCCAGCTCACGGCCTCGTCGAGCGGCACGGGCTCGGAGGCTCGCGCGATGGCCTCGCGCTGCAGCCGTGCGCGCTGCACGCGTTCCTGACGTCGCCGGTCGGCGCGCAGGTCGGCGTCAAAGGGGGCATTGAGCCGTCGGGCCCATCGGCCCAGGACTTGCAGTGGGGCGGGCAGGGGCACACGCCGCCCCAGAGCCTGCAAGGCCCAATGCGCATAAACACAGAGCACAGCAATCAGGCCCATCCAGGCCAGCAACTGGGTCACCCCGGCTCTCCCCATCCCGCAATGGCACGGATGCTAAGCAGAGTGACGGATTCGTGAAAGCTGGAATTGCGAGCAGTTGT
>JAYRUQ010000147.1:0-1554 GCA_041919015.1 Inhella sp. | reverse complement strand
GGCAAGGTGCTGTTCTTCGGCGAGAGCGCCAGCCCCGAGCAGCGCGCCTACAGCCCCGAGCAGGTGGTGCAGTTCTTCAGCCAGGATCGCGTCAACGACGACTACAGCTACTCGCTGCCCAGCGGCAGCACGGTGCCGCGCGAGGACGCCGCCATGCTGGTCGAGGAGGCGCTGGTGCAGCTGCGCTACGGCGTGCTGCGCGACTTCGGCATCGTGCCGCGCGTGGCCGCCGGCGAGAGCAGCGCCGACAAGCCGCTGGTCTGGGGACAGCGCGGGCGCATCGGCGAGCCGGCGTTGCGAGCCCGCCTTGAGCTCGTGCTGGCCGAGCTCATGCCCTGGCTGCCCGCTGCCGAGCTGCAGCGCCTGCAGCCGCCGCTGCTGCTGCGCGCGGGCTTGAGCTGGGGCGACAACCTCGATCAGGACGCCGTGGCGCAGGGCCGGCCGCGCGCCCTGGGCGCCGCCGAACGCCTGCGCGAGCAGGAACTGGAGCGGGAACGTGCCGCGCGGCATCGGTGAAAGCACGGAGCCCTCGCCCCCCCGCGGGCCCTGAAGCTGCGGACGCACAATCTTCGCGTCGCGTCTCACCTGAACCATGCGCCTTCGGCTCTCGCTTCGGCTGCTGATCCTGATCACCGTGGTGGTCGGCATTGCGCTGCCGGCCCTGCTGGTGCTCTTCATGTCGGACGCCCTGGTGCGCCGCAGCGTCGAACCCATCCTCGAGGGCCAGCGCGCCGCGGTGCTGAACCTGGCCGGCACCTCGCTGGTCGACCCGCTGTGGGTGCTGGACAGCAGCGCCACCGACCGCGCGCTCAAGCAGCTGCTGGACGACGCCAGCGTCTGCGCCGTCAACCTGCAGGAGGAGCGCCAGGGGGCCGAGGAAATCAAGCTGAGCAAATGCGCCGCCGACTGGCCGGTGGTGCGCCTGGCCGCCGCCATCCGGCGCGACGGGCTGGTGCTGGGCACGCTCACCGTGTCCTTCGACGACGGCGCCACCGAGCGCCTGGTCAGCGACCGCCGCGCGCAGGTCGGTGCCATCGTCAGCCTGCAGGTGGTGCTGGGGGGTGCCTTCCTGCTGCTGGTGCTGTACTGGCGCCTGGTGCGCCCCATCGACCAGCTCAAGGCCCACGCCGCCGCCATCGCCGAGCGCCAGGCGCGGCCGCTGCTCGACCTGCACCGCGGCGACGAACTCGGCGACCTGGGCGACCAGCTCAACCGCATGGCGCAGCAGATCGACGGCCTGCTGGCCGACATGGAGGCCAAGAACACCCAGCTGCGCCAGATGGCGATGTACGACCACCTCACGCAGCTGCCCAACCGCACACTGTTCCGCGAGGTGTTCCAGCACGAGGCCAGCTTCGCCAAGCGCCATGGCCAGCAGCTGGCGCTGCTGTTCGTCGACCTGGACCGCTTCAAGGCCATCAACGACACCCTGGGCCATGCCGCCGGCGACCGCCTGCTGCTGACCGTCAGTGAGCGCCTGCGCGCCGCGGTGCGCGGCTCCGACCTGGTGTGCCGGGTCAGCGGCGACGAGTTCCTGCTGCTGCTGCGCGAGGC
>JAYRUQ010000146.1:0-1559 GCA_041919015.1 Inhella sp. | reverse complement strand
GGATGCGGTGGATGCCGGAGCCGAGGCGGCGATCGGCAGCGCACTCGGGGCGGAGGCGGAGCCGGATGCCGGGGAGGGCGCCGCCGCAGAGGCTGGCGCGGGAGGGGTGGCGATGGCCCAACTGGCGCACAGCAGCACAGGCGCCAGCGCCAGCAGGCCGAGTCGGCTGCGAACACCAAGGGGCAGGGGCAGGAGCGGCTTCATGGTTTAAAGCGTCTTTCCTTCTTTGCGCAGCTCTTTGGCCAGCGCCAGGCGCAGGTCTTGCGCGTTGAGGGTGTCGCGACCGAGTCGCACGGCTTGCAGGGCGGCGTAGCGCAACACGTTGGCGATCGCGCCGCCGGCCAGCTCGTGGCGCTCGGCGATCTGCGTCAGGTCGACATCGGGCGCCATGCGTGCGGTGCTGCCCAGCATGCTTTGCCACAGGCGCAGGCGCTGCGTGGCGTCGGGCATCGGGAAATACACCATCGACTGGAAGCGCCGCGAGAAGGCTTCGTCCATGTTGGCGCGCAGATTGGTGGCCAGGATGACCACCCCCGGGAAGTCTTCGACCCGCTGCAGCAGGTAGGCGACTTCCTGGTTCGCGTGCTGGTCGTTGGCGCTGGACGCGGCTGTGCGCTTGCCGAACAAGGCGTCAGCCTCGTCGAAGAACAGGATCCAGTTGCGGCTTTGCGCCTGATCGAACACCCGCGCCAGGTTCTTCTCGGTCTCGCCGATGTATTTGGAGACGACCATCGACAGATCGATGCGGTAGACATCGGCCCGGGCCTGCTGGCCGAGCAGCGTGGCGGTCAGCGTCTTGCCGGTGCCTGGCGGGCCGTAGAACAAGGCGCGGTAGCCGGGCTTGACCGAGCGGGCCAGGCCCCATTCGTTCATCAGCACGGCGCCGCGCTGCAGCCAGGTGCCGATGACCTGGATCTCGTCCATGACCTCGGGTGCCAGCACCAGATCGTCCCAGCTCAGCGACGAGGTGATGAGCTTGGCCGGGAACTGCGCGTTGTAGTCGGGCTTGTGCCACACCCCGGTGCTCAGCCGCTGCAGCGCCTCGGCGCTGATCTGCAGGGCGCCGGCCAGCTGGGGCTCGCCGCCGGTCTGCGCGTCGAGCTTGAGCATGCCGGTCTGCGCGAAAGGATGCTGCGCGTCGAACAGCGTCAGCAGCTGGATGCGCTGCGCCAGATCGGGTCCGGCGCACAAGAAGGCGGCGGTCTCGCCTGTGGGCAGGAAGCCGCCGTGCTGCTGGTTGCTGATGCCGCCGAACTCGGTGAAGCCCCGGTTGAGGTTCTGGTTGCGCACGAACAGCAGGTCGAGCGCTTCCGGGCGCAGATGCGGTGTCAACGCCAGCGCCAGCACGAGGCGCTCGCGCGTGTTCAGCCCGAACTTCAGAATGCAGCGGGCCAGCTCGCTGCCAGGCAGCGGCGTGGGCGGCGGCGGCCATGCCTCGAAGCCGTCGTCGGTCTGCTGGAAGTGTTGGGTCAGGCGCAGCTGCAGCACGCGCGCGAGCCAGTCCAGCTCGGCGGCAAGCGCCTGCGCGTGCACGTTGCGCTCGGGCGCATCGGCCTCGC
>JAYRUQ010000145.1:0-1607 GCA_041919015.1 Inhella sp. | reverse complement strand
CCACCACCGACTCCAGGCGCGAGCTGTCCTTGGCCGGTTGGGCCTCCTGCGCCGCAGCGCCCAGGCAGGAGAACGCGGCCAGGGCCAGCAGGCTGTGGCGGTAAGGGCGGCAGGGGTTCGGGTTCATCGGCGGTCTCCGGTTGTTGATGGGACGGGGCAGTCAGGACGGGGCAGTCAGGACGGGGTGATCAGGACGGGTTATCAGGAAATGGGCGGCTCCGGCGTCGCCGCCGTGCCTTGCAGGAAATCGAAGTCGCAGCCCTCGTGGGCCTGGGTGACGTGTTCTTGGTAGAGGCGTGTGTAGCCACGCTGGAAGGGCGACACCGGGGCCTTCCAGAGCGCGCGGCGGCGCGCCAGCTCGGTCTCGTCCACATGCAGGTGCAGGCGGCGCGCCGGCAGGTCGAGCTCGATCTCGTCGCCGTCCTGCACCAGGGCCAGCGGCCCGCCCACCGCGCTCTCGGGCGCGATGTGCAGCACGCAGCTGCCGTAGTGCGTGCCGCTCATGCGCGCGTCCGACAGGCGCACGATGTCGCGCACCCCGCGCTGCAGCAGCTTCCTGGGGATGGGCAGGCCGCCCCACTCGGGCATGCCCGGCGCACCCACCGGGCCGGCGTTGCGCAGCACCAGCACGCTGTCCTCGTCGCAGTCCATCGCCGGGTCGGCGCAGCGGGCCATCATCTCGGTGGGTGAGTCGAAGACGATGGCGCGGCCGCGGTGGCGGAAGAAGCGCGGGCTGGCGGCGCTGGCCTTCATGACGGCGCCGTCGGGCGCCAGATTGCCCCGCAGCACGGCCAGTGCGCCGTCGGCGCTGACCGGTCGATCGAGGGGGCGGATCACCTCGTCGTCGAGGCTCTCACGGCCGGCGATGTCCTCGCCCAGCGTGCGCCCGGTGACGGTGCGCTCGCCCAGGCTGAGGTGCTCGCGCACGCGGTTGAGCAGCGCCGGCATGCCGCCGGCGTAGTGGAAGTCCTCCATCAGCCGGTCGCCGCTGGGGAAGAGATTGGCCAGCACCGGCACGCGCCGGCCCATGGCGTCGAGGTCGTCGAGCGTCAGCGCCACGCCGGCGCGGCGCGCCAGGGCGATGGCGTGCACGGCGGCGTTGGTCGAGCCGCCCATCGCCATCTGCGCCACCACGGCGTTCAGGAAGGAGCCGCGCGTCAGCAGCTTCGAGGGCTTCAGGTCGTCCCAGATCATCTGCACGATGCGCGACCCGCAGTCGGTGGCCATGCGCACATGGCCGGCGTCCATGGCCGGGATGGCGGTGGCACCGGGCAGGGTCAGGCCGAGCGCCTCGACCATGCCGGTCAGGGTGCTGGCGGTGCCCATCACATTGCAGGTGCCCGGCGAGCGCGTCATGTGCGACTCCAGCCGGATCCATTCCTCGGCGCCGATGGCGCCGGCCTGGTACTCGTCCCAGAACATGCGCGTGTGCGTGCCGGCCCCCACCGTGCGCGAGGGCTCGCCGGGCTTCAGATAGCGATCGCTCAGCATGCCGCCGGCCGGGCAGAACAGGGTCGGCAGGTCCATGCTGATGGCGCCCATCACCGTGCCCGGCGTGGTCTTGTCGCAACCGGCCAGCAGCACCACGCCGTCCACCGGCAGCGAGC
>JAYRUQ010000144.1:0-1617 GCA_041919015.1 Inhella sp. | reverse complement strand
ACCTTGTGCTCGGGCCAGACGCCGCTGGCGATCAGCGTGAAGCCGGGTTGGTAGTGGTGCTCGCGCTTGCCGTCCACCAGGGTGATGCGGGCGCCGTCGAGCTGCTTGCGCAGCCGGGCGGCCACCGCGATGCCGCCCAGCCCGCTGCCGACGATGACGATGTGTGCCGGCGTGCGCAGCGGCGCCTCGGACCGGGCCGCCGCCGGCGCCAGGGCCGTGGCCAGAGCCGGCGCGGCCAGCAGCAGGCGGCGTCTGGATTCACTCATCAGCTTCATCACGCACTCCTCGCGCGGAACACCGCGTAGTACAGGATGGGGATGACGACCAGGGTCAGCAAGGTGGACACCGCGATGCCGAACAGCAGCGCGATGGCCAGACCGTTGAAGATCGGGTCGTCGAGGATGAAGACGGCGCCGGCCATGGCGGCGAGTCCCGTCAGCACGATGGGCTGGGCGCGCGTGATGGCCGAGCGCAGGATGGCCGTCTCGAAGGCCACGCCCTGGCGGCGCTGCAGCTCGATGAAGTCGACCAGCAGGATGGAGTTGCGCACGATGATGCCGGCCAGCGCAATCATGCCGATCATGCTGGTGGCGGTGAAGGGCGCGCCAAACAGCGCATGCCCCGGCATCACGCCGATGATGGTGAGCGGGATCGGCGCCATGATGATCAGCGGCGTGAGATACGAGCCGAACTCCGCCACCACCAGCAGGTAGATCAGCACCAGGCCGACCGCGTAGGCCAGGCCCATGTCGCGGAAGGTCTCGTAGGTGATCTGCCACTCGCCGTCCCACTTCAACGCCGCGGCGCGCGAGGCGTCGTCGGGCTGGCGGATGAAGAACTGCGGCATTTCCGGCATCCGCTCGCCGAGCTTGGCGCCCATGCCGAACAGCGCGTAGAGCGGGCTGTCGTTCTTGCCGGCGGCGTCGGCCACCACATAGCGCACGCCCAGGCCGTCCTTGCGGTAGCGCGGCTGCTCGCGCGCCAGGTCGCTGACCGTCACCAGTTCCGACAGCGGCGTGCCCTTCGGCCCCACGCGCAGCGCCAGCAGGCGCGCCAGCTCGCCCTGATCGCGTCCCGGCAGGCGCAGCTGCACCGGCACCGACTCCAAGGAGCGCCCGTCCATCAGCTCGGCCACGGTCAGGCCGGCCTGACCGGCCTGCAGGGTGGCCAGCACCTGCGTCACGCTGGCGCCGGCCAGCATGGCCTTGCGCCGGTCGACCTGCAGCAGCTGGCGCGGGGCATCCAGGGCGATGCCGCTGTCGTCGACGTCGACCACGCCGTCCTGCTGCTCGAAGACCTGGCGCACCTGTGCGGCGGCGGCGCTGCGGCTGGCCTCGTCGGGGCCGTAGACCTCGGCCACCAGCGGCGCCAGCACCGGCGGCCCGGGCGGCACCTCGACCACCTTGGCGTTGGCGCCGTGGCGCGCGGCGATGCGTTGCACCAGCGGGCGCAGGCGCGTGGCGATGGCGTGGCTCTGCGCCTTGCGTTCGCCCTTGGGCACCAGGTTGACCTGCAGATCGCCCTGGTGCGGGTCGGCGCGCAGGAAGTACTGGCGCACCAGGCCGTTGAAATTGATCGGCGCGGCCGTGCCGGCGTAGGCCTGCACGTGCAGCACCT
>JAYRUQ010000143.1:0-1660 GCA_041919015.1 Inhella sp. | reverse complement strand
CATCCAGCGCTTGCCCTACATCGTCGTCGTCGAGGTCACTCCCGGGCTTGTTTCGGTCGTGGCCGTCGTGCACACGGCGCGGAAATACCCGTAAGCAAATTTTCATCAACTGATGTGCACACGGTCCGTGATCGCCTGACGACGGACCATCACCCCGCCGCCAACCCCCTTCAGCGCGCCTCCGCTCCCGCCAAGGCCGTCATATTGACCACCCGCCGCACGGTGGCGCTGGGGGTCAGGATGTGCGCCGGGCGGGCGGCGCCCAGCAGCACCGGGCCCACGGTGACGCCCTGGCCGCCGGCCATCTTCAGCACGTTGAAGAGGATGTTGGCGGCGTCGAGGTTGGGTAGCAGTAGCAGGTTGGCCTCGCCGTCCAGCGTGGTCTCGGGCAGGTAGCTGCGGCGGATCTCCTCGGAGAGCGCGGCGTCGCCGTGCATCTCGCCGTCGCAGGGAACGCCCGGGCGCAGCACGCGAAAGCGCTGCGCGGCCTCGCGCATGCGCCGGGCGCTGGGCCGGGTGCTGGAGCCGAACATGGAGTGCGACAGAAAGGCCACGCGCGGCGGGATGCCGAAGCGGCGCAGCTCGTCCACCGCCATGGCGCCGATCTCGGCCAGGTCCTCGCTGCTCGGCTCCTCGTTGACGAAGGTGTCGGCAATGAAGAGCGTGCGGTTCTCCAGCAGCAGCGCGTTGAGCGCGGCAAAGCAGTGCGCGCCGGCGCGCAGGCCGATGACGTCGCGCACATGCTCCAGATGGTGGTCGAAGCGACCGACCAGGCCGCAGAGCAGCGCGTCGGCGTCGCCGCGCTGCATCAGCATGCAGCCGATCAGGGTGTGCGAGCGGCGCAGCGCCGCCTTGGCCATGCTGGGCGTGATGCCCTCGCGGCCCATGCGCTGCTGGTAGGCCTCCCAGCAGTCGCGGTAGCGCTCGTCGCTCTCGGGGTTGACGAGCTCGAAGTCGCGCCCCGGCTTGAGGCGCAGCCCGGCCCGCGCGATGCGCGCCTCGATGACGGCCGGTCGGCCGATCAGGGTGAGCTGGGCCAGGCCCTCGTCGCGCACCACCTGGGCGGCGCGCAGCGCGCGCTCGTCCTCACCCTCGGCGTAGATGACACGCGCCTGGGCGTTCTTGGCGGCGGCAAACACCGGGCGCATCACCAGGCCGGTCTGGTAGACGAAGCGCTGCAGGCTCTGGCGGTAGGCGTCCAGGTCGGCAATCGGCCGCGTGGCCACGCCGCTGTCCATGGCGGCCTGGGCCACGGCCGGCGCAATGCGCAGGATGAGCCGGGCGTCGAAGGGCTTGGGGATGATGTAGTCGGGGCCGAAGGCCAGGTCCTGCCCGGCGTAGGCGTTGGCCACCTCGTCGCTGACCTCGGCCTTGGCCAGCTGCGCGATCTCGCGCACGCAGGCCAGCTTCATGGCCTCGGTGATGCTGGTGGCGCCGCAGTCGAGCGCGCCACGGAAGATGTAGGGGAAGCACAGGACGTTGTTGACCTGGTTCGGGTAGTCGCTGCGCCCGGTGGCGACGATGCAGTCGGGCCGCACCTGGCGCGCCAGCTCGGGGCGGATCTCCGGCTCCGGGTTGGCCAGCGCCAGGATGATGGGCTGCGCGGCCATGCTGGCCACCATCTCGGGCTGCAGCACGCCGGCGGCCGAGCAGCCCAGGA
>JAYRUQ010000142.1:0-1686 GCA_041919015.1 Inhella sp. | reverse complement strand
GGCGATGCGATCGAGCGCGAAGGCATGCGCCGCGCCCGGGCCGAATTGCAGCGCGCTGACGTGGCCCTGGCGGTGGTCGATGCGCGCGACCCGGCGGCGGGTCGCGCGGCCGTTGCTGCCGACATCATGGGCGTGCCCGCGGTGCTGTGGATCCACAACAAGGTCGATCTGCTGGCGCTGGCGCCGCCGGACCCCTCCGATCCGCCAGACCACATCTACGTCTCGGCGGCGCGCGGCCTCGGCCTCGACCGCCTGCACGCCCGTCTGCGCGCGCTCGCGGGCGGGGCGGCCGGTGACGGTGGCGAGGGCGAGTTCTCCGCGCGCGCCCGTCACGTGGACGCGCTGCAGCGTGCCGCCCTGCACGCCGGTGCCGCCGCCGACCAGCTGCAGCACGAGCAGCTTGAACTGGCGGCCGAAGAGCTGCGCCTGGCCCACGACGCGCTGGGCGAGATCACCGGCCGCCTCAGCGCCGACGACATGCTGGGCCACATCTTTTCCACCTTCTGCATCGGCAAGTGATGCAGACAGGGTGGAGCCCATCAAAACTGTGACGCAGGTCAAGTGTTGGCAGCAAGGCGGCGACGTACCCTGAACACCGGGTAGGGGTACCCGGAAGGCATCGTGCCGCTTCGCACCGGGCCCATGGCCGTCGTGCGGCGACGGGCCTGCGCTGACCATCCATGTCCGGACCCGCGCTGCGCGGGCCGGGACCGTGTCGCCAACATTAGAAAATGCACCTGGGGGAGTTGAAACCGATGTCCTTGACCAACACGACCGGACGCCTGCGTTACGTCGCGCCATTGCTGCTGATCGTCGCCGTGGCGGCGTGCTCCAAGCAGGACGACGCTGCGCCCGCCACCACGCCTGCGGCCGCCATGCCCGCCGCGCCGCCGCCGCCCGCGGTATCGGCCGAAGTCCAGGCGATGGATGCCGACGCCCTGCGCGAAGCCGCCACCAAGGCGCTGCGCGAGAACCGCATCTACGCGCCGGGCGGCGACAACGCCATGGAGTACTACCTGGCGCTGCGCGACAAGCTGCCCAACGACCCGGGCGTGACCAGCGCGTTGACCGACCTGATGCCGTACACGCTGATCGCCGCCGAACAGAGCATCGCGCGGGAAGAGTTCACCGAGGCCCAGCGCCTGTCGGCCATCATCGAGAAGGCCGATCCGAAGGCACCGGCGCTGCCGCGCCTGCAGCAGAGCATCGCCGCCGCCCAGCAGGCCGTCGCCCAGCGTGCGGTGACGGACGAAGCCAAGAGCAAGGCCGATGAAGAAGCGCGCGTGAAGGAGCAGCAGCGCCTGGCCCAGCAGGCCGAGCAGCAGCGTGCCGCCGAGGCCGCCGCCGCCCAGCAGCTGGCCCAGCAGCAGGAGGCCGCCCGCCAGGAAGCGGCCCGCCAGGAAGCCGAACGCCAGGCCGCCGCGCAGCGCGAAGCGGCCGAACGCCAGGCCGCCGCGGCGCGCGCCGCCGTTCCCGCCGCCGCGCCGGCGCAGACGCTGCGTGCCGTCAGCACCCCGGCCCCGCGCTACCCGCCCGAAGCCCTGCGTTCGGGTACCCAGGGCGAGGTGCTGGTGGAAATCACCGTCGGCACCGACGGCTCGGTCACCAACGCGCGCGTCGTCCGCGCCACGCCGGCCCGCGTGTTCGATCGCGAGGCGCTGAACGCCGTACGCCGCTGGCGCTTCG
>JAYRUQ010000141.1:0-1692 GCA_041919015.1 Inhella sp. | reverse complement strand
CTGCGCGCCAACGTCCCTTCGCTCTACGTCTACGGCGGCACCATCCTGCCCGGCAAGTACCAGGGTCAGGACCTCAACATCGTCTCGGTGTTCGAGGCCGTCGGCCAGTTCAGCGCCGGCAAGATGAGCGAGCACGACTTCTGCCAGATCGAGCGCCTCGCCATCCCCGGCAGCGGCAGCTGCGGCGGCATGTACACCGCCAACACCATGTCCTCGTCGTTCGAGGCCCTGGGCCTGAGCCTGCCCTTCTCCTCGACCATGGCCAACGTCGAGGACGAGGTGGTGCAAAGCGTCAAGAAGGCCGCCGCCATCCTGGTCGAGGCCGTCAAGGCCGACCGCAAACCGCGCGACATCGTCACCAAGAAGTCGATCGAAAACGCCGTCGCCGTCATCATGGCCACCGGCGGCTCCACCAATGCGGTCTTGCACTTCCTGGCCATTGCCCATGCGGCCGGCGTCGAATGGACCATCGATGACTTCGAGCGCGTGCGCCGCCGCACCCCGGTGCTGTGCGACCTGAAACCCAGCGGAAAGTACCTCGCCATCGACCTGCACCGCGCCGGCGGCATCCCGGCGGTGATGAAGGAGTTGCTGACGGCCGGGCTGCTGCACGGCGACTGCCTGACCATCAACGGCCAGACGGTGGCCGAGCTGCTGGCCGATGTGCCGCCGCTGCGCGCCGACCAGGACGTGATCCGACCGGTCAGCCAGCCGATCTACGCGGCCGGACACCTCGCCATCCTGAAAGGCAATCTGGCGCCCGAGGGCTCGGTGGCCAAGATCACCGGCCTGAAGAACCCCAGCATCACCGGACCGGCGCGCGTGTTCGACGACGAGCAGTCGGCGTTGGCCGCCATCATGGCCGGGAGCATCAAGGCCGGCGACGTGCTGGTGCTGCGCTACCTCGGCCCCAAGGGCGGACCCGGCATGCCCGAGATGCTGGCGCCGACCAGCGCCTTGGTCGGCCAGGGCCTGGGCGAGTCGGTCGGTTTGGTCACCGACGGGCGCTTCTCCGGGGGCACCTGGGGCATGGTGGTCGGCCACGTGGCGCCGGAGGCCTACGAGGGCGGCGCCATCGCACTGGTGCAGGAAGGCGACTCGGTGACCATCGACGCCCACCAGCTGCTGCTGCAGGTCAACCTCAGCGACGAGGAACTGGCGCTTCGCCGTGCCGCCTGGCAGCGCCCGCAGCCGCGCTACACGCGTGGCGTGCTGGCCAAGTTCGCCAAGAACGCCGCCAGCGCCTCCTACGGCGCGGTGCTGGACCGCTTCGAGGACCGCTGAACCCCCAGGCCGCCTTCAGCGTTTGCGGTTGGCGTCACCGCGCCCGAGGGCTTCGAGGGCGCGCTGACGCCGCTCCTCCTTCTTGGCGTCGAGCCGGTCCATGGCCTTCTTCTGCGTGTAGCCCACCTTGTCGGCGAACTCCCACCACAGGGCCGCGGCGACCAGCGGCACAGCCAGCCACCACCAGCTCACCGTGGCCATGAAGCCGAGGTCGAGGAACTTGAGCACGATGAAGGCCAGCGCCAAAAACACAAAAGCCACGAGGGACTCCCAACAAACGGCCTCGAGTATGCCGGCGCTTGGGTAGCATCGCCGGCATTCCCCCACCCTCCCGCGAAAGGTTTTCCATGATGAAAGCTGTGATGTCCGCGCTCGCCCTGAGCGCCGCCCTGTTCAGCCCGCTGGCGC
>JAYRUQ010000140.1:0-1699 GCA_041919015.1 Inhella sp. | reverse complement strand
AGTATCAGCCGCCCTTGCGGGTCGCCACCGGCGGCGGCAGCTCGCGCGCCTGCAGCTCGCGCACCTGCGCCACCAGCTGGTTGTGGGCGTCCAGAAAGGCGGCGGCGATCACCTTGCCCTCGGCGCTGTTGCTCCAGCCGGCACCGGCCGCCCCGCCGAGCCGGCCCAGCACCATGCCGCCCACGCCGAGGTCGGTGACGCGCACCGAGCCGGTGGCGGCCGCGACCTGCTCGGTGGTCTCGGTGTCGACCAGCAGCAGCGCCACCTGGGCCTCCTTGAGCTTGACCTGCTCGGCGGCGCCGACGAACTGGGCCAGCACCGGAATCTGCGCCAGGATGCCGCCGACCTGCCGGCCGGCGTCCATCTGGCTGAAGGTCAGCGAGGGCGTGAGCGCGTACTGCGCCTCGTAGCCCTTGCCCTTGTGCACCGTGCTGCCCTCCTTGCGCAGGATGCCGGCCTCCTTGAGCTCCTGCTCCTGGAGGGTCTGGCGCAGCCCGGCGTTGCGGTCGACGATGCGGAAGCAGCCGCTTTGCTGGGCAATCAGGCGCACCAGGGGCAACGGGGTCTCGGGCAGGCCGTTGGCGCCGCCGTAGGTGTAGCCGCGCGGGTTCTCCACCAGCGCCAGCGTGGCCACCGGCGCCTGGCACTTGACGAGCTCCTTGGCGGCGTTGTGCGCCCCGGCCGGCCCGGCCGAACCGCTGACGATGGAGCCGCCCTGGCCCAGCTCGGTGGCCTGCTTGCCGCAGGCGGCGAGGACGGCGCACAGCGCGATGACAGCGAGTCGAGACATGTTGATCACTCTTGGTTACATGCAAGAAAAAAGGCAGCCGGGGCTGCCTTGGTGCGAGGTGCGGACGCCCGCATCGGCACGGCCATCAAGGGGCCGCCGCGGAACCGGCTTGACCGGGTCGAGCGTGGCGCCCCGGGGAGCGCGAAGCACGGCGCGGGTGGGTCAAGACAGCGCGCCCGCCGGGTTGCGCAGGCGGATGTGCAGTTCGCGCAGCTGCTTCTCGTCGACCAGCGAAGGGGCCCCCGTCAGCAGGCATTGCGCGCGCTGGGTCTTGGGGAAGGCAATCACGTCACGGATGCTTTCGGCCTTGGTCATCAGCGTGATCAGGCGGTCCAGGCCGAAGGCCAGGCCACCGTGCGGCGGCGCGCCGTACTGCAGCGCGTCGAGCAGGAAGCCGAACTTGACGCGCTGGTCCTCCTCGCTGATGTTGAGTGCGGCGAACACCTTGGACTGCACGTCGGCGCGGTGGATGCGCACCGAGCCGCCACCCAGCTCCCAGCCGTTGAGCACCATGTCGTAGCCCTGCGCGATGCAGCGGCCCGGATCGGTGCTCATGAAGTCCTCGTGCCCTTCCTTGGGCGCGGTGAACGGGTGGTGCACGGCGTTCCAGCGCTTGGCCTCGTCGTCGTACTCGAACATCGGGAAATCGACGACCCACAGCGGCGCCCAGCGGTCCTCGAACAGACCGCGGGTCTTGGCGAACTCGCTGTGGCCGATCTTGATGCGCAACGCGCCGATGGCGTCGTTGACCACCTTGGCCTTGTCGGCGCCGAAGAACAGGATGTCGCCGTCCTGGGCGCCCGAGCGCTTGAGGATTTCGGCCAGCGCGGCGTCGTGCAGGTTCTTGACGATGGGCGACTGCAGGCCTTCGCGACCCTTGGACACCTCGTTGACCTTGATCCAGGCCAG
>JAYRUQ010000139.1:0-1701 GCA_041919015.1 Inhella sp. | reverse complement strand
CCCTGGGCCATGCCGCCGGCGACCGCCTGCTGCTGACCGTCAGTGAGCGCCTGCGCGCCGCGGTGCGCGGCTCCGACCTGGTGTGCCGGGTCAGCGGCGACGAGTTCCTGCTGCTGCTGCGCGAGGCCATCTCGCCGGAGGCCGTGCAGGTCACCGTGCAGCGCTTGTTGGCCGGCCTGTCGGAGAACCTCGAGCTGCAGGGGGGAGTGCAGGCCAATGTGTCGGCCAGCATCGGCATCGCGCTGTTCCCACAGGACGGTGAGGAATTCGACGAGCTGGTGCGACACGCCGACATGGCCATGTACCAGGCCAAGGAGGAAGGGCGCTCGCGCTACAGCTTCTACCAGTCGCACATGGACGCGCTGCTGGCCGAACGCCTCGAGCTGGAGCGCGAGCTGGCCGAGGCGATCCGCGCCGGGCAGCTGCTGCTGCACTACCAGCCCATCGTCGATGCCAACGACGCCCGGGTGGTGTCGGTCGAGGCGTTGGTGCGCTGGCAGCATCCGACGCGCGGCCTGCTCTACCCCGGTGCCTTCATCCCGGTGGCCGAGGAGTCCGGGCAGATCCGCGAGCTGGGCAACTGGACGCTGGAAGCCGCCTGCCAGCAGCTGTCGCGCTGGAAGAGCATGGGGCGTCACCCCGGTTCGGTGGCGGTCAATCTGAGCGCCAGCCACTTCCGTGACCAGCGCCTGCCCGATCAGCTCAGCCACCTCATCGAGGCCTACGGGGTGGCGCCGGGCGAGCTGACCATTGAGCTGACCGAGAGCACGGTGATGGCCGACTCCGAGGCCTCGATGAAGACCATCCAGGCGCTGCGCGCGCTCGGCGTGGCGCTGGCGGTGGACGACTTCGGCACCGGCTACTCCTCGCTCGCCTACCTGAAGCTGCTGCGGCCGCAGAAGCTCAAGATCGACCGCAGCTTCGTGCGCGACGTCCCCGAGGACAACGACGACTGCGTGCTGGTGCGCGCCGTGCTCGGCCTGGCCAAGGCGCTCGACATCCAGGTGGTGGCCGAGGGCGTGGAAACCGAGGCCCAGCGCGACTTCCTGCTGTCCGAGGTCTGCGTGATGCAGCAGGGCTATCTGTTCAGCAGGCCGATCCCGGCCGAGATGCTGGGCGGACGGCTGCGCGCATGGCCCTGACGGCTCACCCCGTCGACTCCAGCACCCGCAGCAGCTCGCGCCCGTAGGCCTCCAGCTTCTTGGCGCCCACGCCGGTCACCGTGGCCACGGCGTCGAGGCTGCCCGGGTTGCGCGCCGCCAGCTCGTTGAGCGTGCTGTTGGGGAAGATCAGGTAGGCCGGCAGGTCGTGCTCGCGCGCCACCTCGGTGCGCCAGGCCTTGAGTGCCTCGAGCCGGCGCGCGGCGTCGGCGTCCAGGTGCAGGGGCGCGTCGGTGGCGGCCGCCTTGCCGGCCCGGCCCGCCCTTGCCGACTTGGCGCTGCGGGCCACCCGTCCCTCGCCGCTGCCCTCGCGCAGGCGCACCGCCTGCTGGCCGAGCAGGATGGGCTTGGCCTCGTCGGACAGCGCCAGGGTCTGGTACTCGGCTTCCACCTGCAGCGCGCCCAGCGCGATCAACTGGCGCAGCACGGCCCGCCACTGGGTCTCGCTGACGTTGCGGCCGATGCCCCAGGTGGAAAGCTCCTGGTGGCGGTGCTGGCGCGTCTTGTCGGTTTCCTTGCCGCGCAGCACGTCGATCAGGTG
>JAYRUQ010000138.1:0-1702 GCA_041919015.1 Inhella sp. | reverse complement strand
TTCGCCCGCTCGTGCTCTCCTTTTCCCTTCTGGCTGCCGCGATCCTCGCCGGCTGCGGCCGCAGCGAGGCCCAGGGCGGCCCGCCGATGGCGCCGCCGGTGTCGGCCGCGCCGGCCGTCAGCCGCGATGTGACGCTCTACGACGAGTTCAGCGGCCGCCTCGAGGCGGTCGAGTCGGTCGAGCTGCGCTCGCGCGTCGCCGGCACGCTGCAGAGCGTGCACTTCCGCGACGGCCAGGAGCTGCAGCGCGGCGCGCCCATGTTCAGCATCGACGCGCGCCCCTTCACGGCCGAACTGGCACGGCTGGAAGCCCAGCTCGCCTCGGCACGCAACGCCGCAGCGCTGGCCGACACCGAAGTGGCGCGCACGCGCAAGCTGCTCGAGCAGAAGGCGGTGTCGCAGCAGGAGGCCGACCAAGCCGAGGCCGCGGCGCGCAATGCGAGCGCGGCGGTGAAGGCCGCCGAGGCGGCGGTGGCGGCGGCGCGGCTGAACGTCGAGTACACGCAGATCCGCGCGCCCATCGCCGGGCGCGCCTCGCGCGCCAACGTCACGCCGGGCAACCTCGTCGGCGTTGGCGATCCGGTGCTGACCACGCTGGTCGCGCAGGACAAGGTGCACGCCTGGTTCGACGTCAGCGAGCAGGCCTGGCTGCGCGTGCGCGGCCAGTTCAAGGGCAAGGCCGCGCCCCAGGTGGAGATGGCGCTGGCCGACGAGAGTGGCTTCCCGCACGCGGGCAGCGTCGACTTCGTCGACAACCGCCTCAACCCGGCCACCGGCGCGATCCGCGTGCGCGCGCTGTTCGACAACAAGGAGCGCCGTTTCGTGCCCGGGCTGTACGCGCGGCTGCGCCTGGCCGGCGGCAGCGCCAGCAAGGCGGTGCTGACGCCCGATCGCGCCATCGGCACCGACCAGACCAAGCGCTACGTCTTCGTCGTCGGCGCCGACAAGAGCGCGCAGTTCCGCGAGGTGCAGCTGGGGCCGCTGGTCGGCGGCGGCATGCGCATCATCGCCGGCGGCCTGAAGGCCGGCGAGCTGGTGGTGGTCAACGGCCTGCAGCGCGTGCGCCCCGGCGCGCCGGTGCAGGCGCAGGTGCTGACGGTGGACGCGCAGGGCCAGCCGGTCGAGGCGCCGCCGCCGGGCGCCGCGCCCGCGGCTTCGGCGCCGGCCAAGTCCTGACGCGAGGCGCGCGCCATGAACATCTCGCGCTTCTTCATCGACCGGCCGCGCTTCGCCGGCGTGCTGTCCATCCTCATCTTCCTGGTCGGCCTGATCGCGCTGCAGCGCCTGCCGATCTCCGAGTACCCCGAGGTCACGCCGCCGCAGGTGGTGGTGCGCGCGCAGTTCCCCGGCGCCAACCCGCGCGTCATCGCCGAGACCGTCTCCACGCCGCTGGAAGAGCAGATCAACGGCGTCGAGAACATGCTGTACATGAACAGCCAGGCCTCGGCCGACGGGGCGATGACGCTGACGGTCAGCTTCAAGATCGGCACCGACCCGGAGGTCGCCGCCACCGAGGTGCAGAACCGCGTCAACCGCGCGCTGCCGCGCCTGCCCGACGTGGTGCGCCAGATCGGCGTGACCACCGAGAAGAGCTCGCCGAACTTCATCATGGTGGTGCACATGGTGTCGCCCGACGAGCGCTACGACGCGCTCTACCTGCGCAACTACGCGGCGCTCAACGTGCGCGACCAGCTGCTGCGCAT
>JAYRUQ010000137.1:0-1812 GCA_041919015.1 Inhella sp. | reverse complement strand
TTGCTATCTCTGTGGTTTTCTTTGGGGGGGGGGGGGGTGGCCCCCCCCCCCCCCCCCCCCGCCCCCCCCGCCCCCACGCCCCGGTCCCCCCTCGCACGAACTGCATGTCGTCGACGACGACGAAGGCCCGAGCCGCACCCAGCTCAAGCGCGAGGCCGATGCGCTGCAAAAGCTCGGCGAGGAACTGCTCGAACTGCCCGACAGCCGCCTGGACGCCATCGGCATCGACGAGAACCTGCGCCGCGCACTGCGCGAGTGCAGGAAGATCACCGCGCACGGCGGGCGCAAGCGGCAACTGCAGTACATCGGCAAGCTGATGCGCCAGGTCGACGCCGCACCGCTGGCCGAGGCGGTGGCCGCCTTCAAGCTCGGTCACGCCCACGACCAGCTGCGCCTGCACCGGCTCGAAGCCCTGCGCGAGGAACTGCTGGCCGAACACGCCGGCGACGCGGCGCTGCAGCGCTACATCGAGGAGCACCCCGGCGTCGACGTGCAGCAGTTGCGCAGCCTGCTGCGCGCGGCGCGCAAGGACGCTGCCGCCAACCCCGAGGCACGCAGCGGCCGCGGTTTTCGCGAGCTGTTCCAGTTCCTGAAGGCGCAACCGGAGGCCGGCGATGCTTGAGCCGGTGCGCATCGGCCTGCTGAGCTGCTCGGACCGCGCCAGCAGCGGCGTCTACCAGGACCAGGGCCTGCCGGCGCTCAAGGACTGGTTGACGCGCGCGCTGAAGAACCCGCTCGAGTTCGTCGAACGCCTGGTGCCCGACGAGCGCGCCACCATCGCCGCCAGCCTGCGCGAACTGGTGGACCAGGCCGCCTGCCATCTGGTGCTGACCACCGGCGGCACCGGCCCGGCGCCGCGCGACGTGACGCCCGAGGCCACGCTCGACGTGGCCGAGCGCGAGATGCCCGGTTTCGGCGAACAGATGCGCCAGATCTCGCTGCGCTTCGTGCCCACCGCCATCCTGTCGCGCCAGGTCGGCGTGATCCGCGGCGGCGCGCTGATCCTCAACCTGCCGGGACAGCCCAAGGCGATCGGTGAGACGCTTGGCGGCCTGAGCGACTGCCCCGGCATCTTTGCCGCCGTGCCCTACTGCATCGACCTGCTGGGCGGTCCCTACCTGGAAACCGACGCAGCGCTGTGCAAGGCTTTTCGGCCGAAGAGCGCGCTACGCCCGCTCCGCAGCGGCGACTGAACGCGGCGCCGTCGGCAGGTGCTGCGGCGCCGTCACGCCCATGCTGATGTAAAGGCTGGTGATGGCCTCGGCGCTCAGTTCGGCGACGCTGACCCAATCCTCGGGCACGAAGAGCAGACCGCCACCGACCGGCACCGGCGCGGTGGGCACCAGCACCACCAGGCAGCGGCGGCCATCCACCAGCACCACCTCGGGCGAGCTTTGCAGGCCCAGCACCGCGCTGCGCGCGCCGTCGCGGCCACCAAAGTGGCACCAGACCGGCCGCATGGCCCGCGTGCCGTCGCCGTCGCGCTGCTGCAGCAGACCCACGAACCGGTGCGCCAGGTCGTAGACGCTGCGCACCAGCGGAATACGGCGCACCACGCCGTCGACCATCCGCGCCATGCCCCGCTGCAGGCCGGCCTCGGTCAACCAGCCCAGCAGCAGGATCATGGCGAGGATCAGCGCCATGCCGATCAGGTAGCCGGCCCGTTCCGAGTCGCTGCCCTGCAGTCCGATCCGGCCCAACAAGCTACCGAGCGCACTCGACGGTCCGATCCACTGGCGCAGCAGCGCGAACAACCAAGCGAAGACCGCCACGGTGGCCGCCAACGGCAGGGCCGCCAGCAGCCCGGTGACG
>JAYRUQ010000136.1:0-1837 GCA_041919015.1 Inhella sp. | reverse complement strand
GAAATCTTCGATCAGCTAGTCGAGGGCGTCGTCTGCGTCGACGCCAACTGGCATTTCACCTACCTAAACCCCTCCGCTCGAAGGCTTCTGCTCGTCGGCGATGAAGTACTTGGGCGCGCCATTTGGGGTCCTTTTGATTTCAGTGCAGAAAGGGGTTCTTTTGATTTCGGTGCAAAAAGTGACGGTTGCGATCACCAGGAACGGTGCGGGGGTGAGCCTGTAAGTCGTTGATTCGACGGCATTTGCTGTTCGCGTCGGCCGAGCGTATCTTTGGGTGCCGTTCGACTCACGGGGAGCGGCGACGATGCAGGGCTGGCACACATCGTACTTGGGCCTGCGTGAGCTGCCGCGTGAGCTCAGCCAGTTCGTGCTGCAGGCCTTCTTCACCTTCAGCCGCGCCGAGCGGGAACTGATCGAACGCCGCCGGGGAGACCACCACAAGCTGGGCCTGGCGCTGCACATCGGCTTCGTGCGCATGAGTGGGCGGCCGTTGAACAGCGTTCGCGCCGTGCCGACAGCTTTGCTGCACCACCTGAGCCAGACGCTGGACTTCACTACGCCCGAGCTGGCGTCGCTGCGGGCGCTGAATGGGCGGGGCCGCACCCTGTTCGATCACCAGCAGCAGGCCTGCGAGGTCCTGGGCTTTGCTTGGATGAGCGAACACCAGCGTCGAGCACTGGTCCATGTGCTGCGCGACGAGGTGGCCCACACCGCCGGCTGAAACCGACCACGCAAACAGGGCCTCGGCAGCCGATCGGAGGACCAACAGAAACTCGTTGCCTGACAGGCACTTGGCGGCGACCAAAAAACGAACCCCGCGTCAATGCTCGCTCTGCGGGCAGGCACGAACCGTCACTTATTGCACCGAAATCAAGGGGACCCCTGGACGTACTGCGCAAACCGGTTGTTGCTGGCGTGCAGCGTCAGCAGGTTGTAGCCCCAGGGCAGGCTGTAGCTGATGCTCGCGCCTTGGCTGCGGTGCGTGGCTGTGGGCCGTTCAGCGTTGGTGTTCAGGCTGGCCGTGACGACATCGTTCAGGCCCAAAGGGTTGTCAAAGGCAAGGTTGGCCGACAGCTGCGTGCGCCCCAGGCTTGCGCCACCGGAGTTGTCCAGCGTGGCGCCACCGCGCAGGCGGTCCTTCAGCGCGCCGCCCTTGCGCTCGATGTACAGCACGCTGGAGCCGGGCGCGTCGCCCGGCTCCAGCCGCGTGGCCACAGCCTGGCTGGGCAGGCGCTTCATGTTCTCCACGCCTTGCTCCAGGTCGCGCACGTTCAGGATGTCGCCCGCCGCGACGGGAAAAGCGTTGCGCCATGTGCCCCATTGGGTGTCGGGCGTGTCAGGCGTGCCGGGTGCGGCGTCCGCCCGGACAGCGCGGATGTCGGCCACCCGGCCGGCTTCGATATGCACCAGCAACTGGCCGGCGCGCAGGTTTTGCGCGGGCAGCGCCACGCGGGTGGTGGCATAACCCAGGTCGCGCAGCTGCTGGTCCATTCCAGCGGCAATGAAGCTCAGCCCCTGGGCACCCACGCAGCGGCGCAGGTAGGGCAGGGCTGCGTCCAGCAGCCAGCCGAAGCGGCCCGCATCCCTGCCGCCCAGCGCCAGTTCATGGATAGTGAAGCAGGGGGACTCCTGCGGTAACTCGCGCGCTGGCAGGGGCGCTGCCTCGTGCCTCAATTGGTCTGCCTGCGGCTGGGCTGACTTTTGCTGCTCCCGGTTGCGCTGCTCCTGGCGGCGAAGGCCCTCCTGAGCCGCCTGCTCCGGCGCCGGGACCGTTGCCTGGGCCCTGGGGTAGCCCGGCGCCAGGAGGGTCAGCGCGGCCAGGCAGGCAGCAGCCGCC
>JAYRUQ010000135.1:0-1847 GCA_041919015.1 Inhella sp. | reverse complement strand
CGGCAAGTTGCTGCTGACCGGCGGCGTGAGCAGCATCGATGGAACCGCGGGCGGTGGCCTGACGCCCTGGGCGCTCACCGGCAGCTATGCCACCGAGGGCCAGTGGGGCGGCAGCAGCCACGCCACCGTGGTGCGCAGCGGCGACTACCGGCTGCTCAGCTACGGCGCGAGCCTGTCCTGGAACGACCGGCTCGAGTTCAGCCTGGCGCGCCAGGACCTCGACACGCGCAACAACCTGGCCCCGCTCGGCCTGCCGGGACTGCACCTGAAGCAGGACATCGCCGGCCTGAAGTGGCGCGTGGCGGGTGAGGCCGTGCTCGATGCGGACCGCTGGATGCCGCAAATCGCCGTCGGGCTGCTGCACAAACGCAGCGATGCGGGGGCGCTCGGCCCGACCCTGCACGGCCCTCTGGGGGCCCGGCGCAGCGGCACCGACTTCTACCTGAGTGCCACCAAGCTGCTGCTGGCGCAGGGTCTGCTGCTCAACGGCACGCTGCGCAGCACCGAGGCCAACCAGAACGGCTTGCTGGGTTTCGGCGGCGCGCAGTCCGCAGGTCGGCGCTGGCAGCCCGAGCTGTCGCTGGCCTGGTTGCTCAGCCCCCACCTGGCGCTCGGTGCCGAGTGGCGCGCCAAGCCCGACAACCTGGACCGCAGCGTGCTGGGCACCGGCGCGCTGCGCGAGGACGACTGGAAGGACCTGTTCCTGGCCTGGGCCCCGAGCAAGCAGGTCTCGCTGACCCTGGCCTATGTGGACCTGGGGCGCATCGCCCCCGCGCTGCAGCCCAGGCGCCAGCGCGGCGGCTATCTGTCGCTGCAACTCGGTTTTTAGCCGCCGAATCGCGCGTGCTTGCGGCCTGTGCAGCCCGCGAGGCGCTTCGTCACCGACCCCTGGCCCTGCCTGCGCATGCCTGTCGACACTCGCGGCCCTTTGCACCCTTGCGAGCGACCGCCATGACGCTGCCACGCCTCCTATCTGCCTTGCTGGGTCTTGCCTTCTGCGCCCTCACCGTGCTGGCGGCCCTGACCCCGACCGCCGTATGGGCAGACGAGGCCGCGCGACCTGCCATCCCCGTGCGCGCCGTCGACGACGCCTGGCGTGCCAGCCTGCCGCGTGACGCGGCTGCTGCCACCCAGGCCTACCTGGACCGCCTGCCGCCCGCTGCCGTGCAGCGCGCCAACGCCTACAACGAGGGGCAGTACTGGCTGCAACTGTGGGAGGAGTTGCTGGGGGTGGCCATTGCCACGCTGATGCTGGGCGGGCGACGTGCGGCGCGCGTGCGCGACTGGGCGCAGCGTGTCGGCCGCTACACCTTGGTGCGCGACGCGCTGGTGGGCGGCACCTACGGCCTGGCCGGCGGGCTGCTGGCCCTGCCATTGACGGTCTACGCCGGCTTCGTGCGCGAGCACGCCTACGGCATGTCGACCCAGACCCTGCCGGCCTACCTCGGCGAACAGGCACTGGAGTTGGGCGTGACCGTGCTGGGCACGATGCTGGTGGTGCCCCTGCTCTACGCGGTGATACGACGCAGCGGCGCGATCTGGTGGGCCTGGGGCGCCGTGCTGTGCACCGCGCTGTTGGCGCTGCTGGTGACGCTCAGCCCGGTCGTCATCGACCCGCTCTTCAACACCTACAAGCCGGTGGCGCCCGGTCCGGTGCGCGACGCGGTGTTGGCCATGGCCAAGGCCAACGGCGTACCCGCCGACGAGGTCTACGAGTTCGACGCCTCGCGCCAGACCACGCGCATCAGCGCCAACGTCAGCGGCCTCGGTGGCACCGCGGCCATCCGACTCAACGACAACCTGCTGCGCCGCACCTCGCCCGCCGAAATCCGCGCCGTGATGGCACA
>JAYRUQ010000134.1:0-1881 GCA_041919015.1 Inhella sp. | reverse complement strand
TGCAGCCCCAGACGCATCTTCAGCTGGGCCAGGAATCAGCGACAGCCAGTACATCAGCCGAGTCCTTCCGGGCCTGAGCTTGTCGGCTTGGCCTCTGAGCTGCAGGCTGATCAGCCTTGTGCGGCGTGCGCTCTGGCTGACTTGCGTCTGCATGCAACGGCATCCGCCCACGCGGCAGTTGTGCCGGAGCCGCCACCAAGTCGGCCAAGCCCATTGGCCAGGCAGTCAGACGCAAGGGTTCGGCCTGCACCGGCCCGCGCCGTTTGATGATCTGCACGCGCAGCTCAGCACTCGCTGCTCCGGTGCTGCCGACCTGCTCCAGGCTCAGCAAGACCCGCAACGGCGCAGCCGATGAATCGGCCAGGGCGCTGGATGGCCGCAGCACGAAGACCGGTGCCGCGCAAGCATGCGCCAACGTTTGCAGACGCCGCAGATGCTCGGGCCGCGCCTGCGGCAGCCAGGCCAGCACGGCCCCCGCGCCTTCGGCCTTGATCACCTGCTCGGCCGCCCACAGCAAACGCTGGCCCTGGGTGCGCACCCACACGACATCGCTGGCCTTCAGGCCCGCTTGCACGAGGCCGGGCAGATGCGGCGGCCAGGGTGGGCCCAGCAAGACCAGCGGGCGACCGCGTCTGATCTGCTGCTGCACCACGCAGCGCTGCAAAGCCGGCAGCAGCAGGCGCCATTCGAGCCAGCTGTCGTGGGGTTGCAAAATTTCAGTGACCGCCTGGGCCGGCCAGCCGCCGCCGGGCAGTTCGGCATCGAGCGCGGCAAAGCCGGTCGGGTAGACCGCCGCAGTCGCACCGGCATGCCCGGTGTTGTTCAATTGGCTGCCGCGCCAGAGCACCGAGGACACCTGCGGCGGCAGGCGCGTCAGGGCCAGATCCACCAGCGCCTGCAACGGCTGCGCAGGCAAGGTCGATGAGGTCAAGGCGACGGGGTCGGCAGCATTCATGGCGGGCGTCAACTCAAATACTGTATTTATGTACAGTATACGGGTGCAGCTCACGCCTGTGCAGAGTTTGTGTAACAGGCACGGATCACCGGATTGCTCAGCATCAACCCCGAGTCCGGCCGCCAAGAAGTGGGGCGACGGGGTAGTAGACTGCGCCCTCCCTTTTTCGCCCGCACCCATCTTGACCGGCAGCCTGGCGCCCGATTTGCGCCGCCCCTCTCATCCGCCTCTCACCGGCTCGACCCTCATCCGTGCGCTTGCGGAGCTGAGCGGTGCCAACGCCCCGGCGTCGGCAGACGCGTTCGCGCAGCGCGTGAGCCAGTGGTTCGACTGGACGCATGCCATCTCGCTGTCTGCCGTGGTCAGCCACACGCCGGCCTCGCGTGACGGCAGCGCCTTGCGGCCTCGGCCGACCGGCACCCCGTTCGAGCGCGAGGCCCGCGACGTGGCGCGCGTTCGCACGGCTCTGCAGAAGCTGATCGCCGACGCACCGGCTGCCGGGGCAAGCGAAATGGCCATCGACTTCCCGACCTACCGCCAACGCTACGCCGCTTGCCAGCAAGCCCTGGATGCGCAGATCGGCCCGCTGCGCCGACGCATCCGCACCGCCTTGGCCGACCAGCGCCCGGAGCTGGCCAAGCTCGCCGAGCTGGACCAGCTGATGGAGCAGGTCGTCGGCGAGCAGGAACGCGCGCTGCTCGCCACCGTGGCCGCCCGGCTGGCGCCGCGCTTCGAGCAACTGCGCCAACAGCACGAGACGCCGGCCGACGCCCCCGAAGCCGCCGCCACAGACTGGCTGCGCCACTTTCACCAGGACATGCGCTCGCTGCTGCGCGCCGAACTGGATCTCCGTCTTCAACCCGTCGAAGGCCTGCTCGAAGCGGGCCGCCAGCCGCCTTCCGCACATCGCCATGAATAAGTTTCTT
>JAYRUQ010000133.1:0-1929 GCA_041919015.1 Inhella sp. | reverse complement strand
GCTGGTCTGCGCCAAAGTGCGCCGACAGATCGACCGCGAATTCGCTGCCGATGATGAGCTTGGGCAGCCCCAAACTGCTGGGGTCGCCCACCGCTCCAGCATCGACCGCATACCCGCTCGGGTCGAGTGCAGCGGCACGCTCGCGTGCGCGTTGATCCGCCATTTTTTGCAGCTTGGCGTAGGCGCGCACCACGCCGGCCAGCGAGCATTCATCGGTGATGGCGATGGCGGCGTAACCCAGCTCGGCGGCGCGCTCGACCAGCTCGGCTGGCTGCGACGCCCCACGCTGGAAGCTGAAGCTGCTCAGGCAGTGCAGCTCGGCGTAAGGTGGCAGTTGAGCCGGCCGCTGCACGGGCCTGGCCGCAGACGAGCCAGGCCGCTCAGCCATAGATACCGTGCAGGAACCAGCCGTCGCCCGCAGCCGCACGCGCTTCGGACGAACCTGCCCCCGATGGCGCCCGTGGCAACCGCGCGCGAAAGACCCACAGCAGACCAGCGCGCGGCGAGGCGGCCACGAAGTAGTCGCGCACCATGGCGCCGGGAGCCGAGCCTGGGCTTGCCGAGGCGCCGCCGGCCACGTCCCACCAGCCGGCTTCGACCCGGTGCGGGCCGGCGAGCAGGCGCAAGGCGCCCTGGTAGTGCGGACGGTTGTGCAGCACATGCAAAGGCTGGGGCTCGCCCAGCAACCAGCACGGCAGCGCCACGCTGTAGGGCGTAGAAGTCTCGGTGAGACGGGCGGCAGACCGCTGCGCTGTCGCCCCGGCCTGCTCAGCGCAGACCGGCTCCCAGGTTTGCATGTGCCCCGGGCGGTGATCGCCCAGCAAGATGGGCCGCACCACTTGCTGCGGCCCCAGGCGCACGCTCAGGCGTTCGGCCACGGCTTGCCAGCCCTCACCTGCATCGAGACTGTCATCAGGCGGCAACAGCGACAGCACAGGCGGCGCGAGCGATTCGATTTCGGTGGCGCGCAAGGCGATCTCGCCCACGGGCGCGCGCAAGGTGGTCTGCGCCAGATGCTCGGCCAGCAGCCGCGCGAGGTGATCGACCTGCCGAACGGGCTGCGCGGTGCGCACTTCGAGCTCACCTCCCTGCCCGGCCGAGCGCGCGCCGAAGTCGTGTTGCCAGCGCAGGACGATGGCCCGCACGCCGGCATGCCGCGCCACCAGCCAGGCCTGCAGGCGCAGCAGCAGGTGCTGCGCGCCGTGCATCAAGGCATCGGCTGACTCGACGCGCCAAGGCAATTCGAGCCGCTCGTCGAAGACCTCGGGCAAGACCACCCAGTTGTGCGCCTCGGGTTGCAAGCCATAAGCCTGGTCCAGCGCCGCCACCAGGCCTTTGCCAAAGCGCCGCGCCAGGCCCGCGCGCGGCAGCCTGCGCACATCACCCAGGGTGCGACAGCCCAGGCGTGCCAGCGTCTCGCTGTGCGCATCGACGGCACGGAGCGACTGCAACGGCAAGGCGTCGAGCACCACCGCAAGCGGCCGGCTGCAGCCATCGCCCGATACCGACGCAGCCGAGGCGGGTGACTCGGGTGCCAGCGCCAGATGGCGCGACAAGGCCAGCGCCGCCAGGCTGGTCGGCGCCCAGGCCAGCGCATCGAAGGCCGGCGCCAACCCTTGCTCGCGCTGCCTCAGCATGCTGGCGCGCAAGGCACGTTCGCCGCCAAACAGACGCAGGCTGGCGGAAGCCTCGAACACGACCGCGTCTTCAAGACAGGCCACACGCGGCGTGAACTGCAGCGCCCACCAGGCCAGCGTCTGTTGCCGGTCCGCAGCATGTGCTGCAACCAGCGCCGCATCAGGTGCAGCCCCAGACGCATCTTCAGCTGGGCCAGGAATCAGCGACAGCCAGTACATCAGCCGAGTCCTTCCGGGCCTGAGCTTGTCGGCTTGGCCTCTGAGCTGCAGGCTGATCAGCCTTGTGCGGCGT
>JAYRUQ010000132.1:0-1965 GCA_041919015.1 Inhella sp. | reverse complement strand
GGTGGCGTGGCTGCTGCCGCCCCACTGGCCCTCGGTGGCATAGCTGCCGGTGAGCGCCCAGGGCGTCAGGCCACCGCCCGCGGTTCCATCGATGCTGCTCACGCCGCCGGTCAGCAGCAACTTGCCGTCGGCCGCGCAGGTGGACGGGCCGGCCAGCGCCAGCGCGCCCAGCAGGGTCGCGATCGGCAGGTGGTGCGAACGACCAGGGGAAAGGGTTGCGGGCACGCGATCTCCTTCGCATCGGCTGAGGCTGAATGCGTCACCCTACGCCGATCGGCTGCGGGCGGATGCAGACGCTGTATCAGACTGGGACACGGACTGAAGCTGCGCACAACTGGCCGGCAAAACAGCCTCACTTCCGGCTCAAGTCGGCGTGCCGGGCGGGCAGCATGGCGTCCATGGTCATCGACTTGCCCCGCTCCCCGCATGCCGGCGCCCCCTCCGCTGCCGAGGAGGGTTTCGATGCCCGCCTCGACGGGCTGCTGGGCCTGGGCGGACTGAGCGTGGGCGCCAAGCTTGACGAGTTGCAGCGCTTTGCCCGCCTGATGCAAACCCAGGGTCAGGGCGTGGAAGCCACGCGCATGCTGTTCGACATGGCCTACGCCAACAACCAGCTGCAATGGGCGCGTTGCTGCGGCTGCACACCCTTGCGCGAGTTGGCCGAGCAACTGCACGGGCAGTACCAGCGCGCCGGCCATTGGCTCGGCCTGCACTGAGCCGGGCCGGGCTGCCTACACTGCGCGCCCTTTTGTGGTTGCGGAGGGCGCCATGCGCCTCGTTGTTTTTTCCCTGATGTTGCTGCTGGTCTCGGGCAGCAGTTGGGCGGCCGACCTTTACGTCGGTGCCGATGCCGGCGTCACGCACACCCGCGTGCTGAGCGAAACACGCGGCAGCCTGGGTCTGTACGCCGGCGCCACGCTCGGCGACCGCTTCGCCGCCGAGTTCGGCTGGCGGCGCGTGGGCCAGGACCCGCACGCCGACATCGCCAGCGCCTCGCTGCTGCTGCGCAGCAACTGGTCGCAACGCTGGAGCCTGTATGGGCGGCTGGGGCTGGGGCGCCTCTCCAGCGAGATTCCGAACGGCAACGACGCCGGCCGCACGCGCCTGCTCTGGGGCGGCGGCCTGCACGGCGGGCTGACGAAGAACCTTGCCATGCGCGTCGATCTGCAAGTCGTCGGCAGCGGCACCCGGCATCTGGGCGCCGGTTTCATGTGGCGGCTCTGACATGGCCCTCAAGAGCACCATCTACAAGGCGATGCTGGGCATCGCCGACATCGATCACGGCTACTACGCCGACCACAACCTGACCCTGGCGCGTCACCCGAGCGAGACCGACGAACGGATGATGGTGCGCCTGGTCGCGCTGGCGCTGCACGCGCACGAGTTGCAGACGCGCTGCGGTGGCGACGCCACGCTGTCCTTCGGCGCCGGGCTGTGCGACCCCGACGACCCCGACCTGCACCTGACCGACTACACCGGCGCCAAGCGCCTGTGGGTGGAGGTCGGCCAACCCGACGAGCGTGCGCTGACCAAGGCCTGCAGCAAGAGCGAGGCGGTGGCCTGCTACGCCTACGGGCCGGCGGCCGAAGTGTGGTGGAAGGGCATCGAGACCAAGCTGACGCGCCTTGCCAAGCTCAGCGTCTGGCGCCTGCCCAACGAGGCCATGGCGCCACTGACCCAACTGGCCGAACGCAGCATGCAGCTGCAGGCCACGCTGCAGGAGGGGCACCTGATGCTCTCGGGCAGCAAGGGCACGGTGGAGATCGAGCCGTTGCGCTGGCGCTGATGAGGGTGTTCGGCCGGTGTCTCAGGTGCTGCCGTCGAGCCAGCGTCGCACCGGCCTGCCCAGGCCGGTGAGCAGTTGCTGCCAGCGCGTGCGTTGGTGGCGCTGCTCGAACAGGCGGCGGTACCAGTCGCTGCCGATCAGGTCCGGCCGGTGCTGCTGCAACAGCGCGATGCAGTGCG
>JAYRUQ010000131.1:0-2059 GCA_041919015.1 Inhella sp. | reverse complement strand
AAACCCTGCCACCCACGCCCTACGCCGAGGCGCTGCACGAGATGCGCTGCGCCGACGGCCTGTTGCTGATGCAGAGCGCCGGCTGCAACGAGCAGATTCCGGCCAAGAGCTACGAGTACCTGCGCGCCGGTCGGCCCATCCTCGGCCTGACCGACCCGGCCGGTGACACCGCGGGCGTGCTGCGGCAGGCCGGCCTGAGCGCCATCCACCCGCTCGACCAGACCGACGCCATCGCCAACGGCCTGCTGGAATTCGTCAGCGCGCTGCGTGCCGGCAGGGCAAGCGCCGCCTCAGCGCAGGCCGTGCGCGAGGCCTCGCGCCATGGCCGCAGCCACGCCTTGGCGGCCTTGTTCGACTCACTTGCCTAGCATGCCGACCAGATTGCGCGCGTAGGACACCTCGTACTCCTGCCCACCCCAACCCAGGGCGTGGCGCAGCCGGATCAGGTGCAGCAGCGGGCGGTTGATCAGCGGTGCAACCAAGGGATCACGGCGGCGCAACACGTCCGCCGCGATTTCGCGGTAGCTGCGCCGCACGTCCGCGCCGCTGTACCACTGGCTCGACCACTGGTCCGCGCTGGGCCAGGGGTTGGCGTGCGGACCGGGGATGTGCTTGCGGTAGGGTTGCCAGTACAGGCTGCCGGCCTGGCAGCGGAAGCCCTGGATCCACTCGTTGTACAGGCGGTGACGCAGGAACCAGGCAATGGGCAGCGACTGGACGAGGGTGACGAACTCGGCGTCAAAGAAGGGCGTGAGCAACTCGACCCCTGATTCTTCGATGCGCTCGAAGTGGTGGTAGAGGTGGCGTGCCTGATCGTTCAGCATGTAGAACAGGAACAGACGCCGCTCGGGCAGTGCATGTGTCAGTTCGCCAAAGGCCTGCAGCGCGCCGTCGGTGGCCAGGTCGGCCCAACGCTCGAGCTTTTGCCGCGCGATCTGGCGCGTCGGTCGTCCGTTCAGTCCAGGAAACAGTCCGCGCACCACGCCGCCATCGATCGCTCCGGCGGCGCGTTCCACCGTGGCCTCGTTCATGTAGACGTGGCCCAGCGTGACGCTGCCACCGTCACCCGACCAGATGGCCCGAGCGCGGCGCCCCTCGGGGTCGGGAAAATGGTCGCGCGCGTACAAGGCAAAGGGGTCGAGCGCCACCCGCACGCGGTCGGCGGGGCTGCGGTGCCAGGTGTGATGCCGTGTGCCGAGATGGGCAGCGATCTGCTGGCCCGCCAGGTCGTCCAGGCTGCCGGGGTAGGCCGCGCAGAAGGACCGCACGGTCTGGCCCTGATCGATCAGCTCGGCCACCACGGCGCGCGAATCGAGGCCACCGGAGAGAAAGGCCTGCTGCTCTCCCGCGCGCAGCCGACGCTGCACGGCCCGCGAGAAGGCGCCGTGCAGCGCGGGAACGGCCTCGTCCTGAGGCATGGAACGGGGCGTCACCGCCGCCAGGTCGAAGTAGCGCTGCTCGCGTGCCTCGCCACTGCCCTCGACCAGAAGGGCATGGCCGGGGCGCAGCACCTGGACGCCGGCCAGCGCGGTCCGGTTGGCCAGCGGCTGCCCCAGAAAAAGCGTCTCGGCCAGGCCCTGCTCGTCGACCCGCTCGGCCTCGCCTTGCAGGGAGCGTAGCCAGCGCAGGCTGGTGGCGAACAACAGCCTGCCCGCTTCGCGCTTCCAGTAAAGCGGCCGGCTGCCGACCTTGTCGGTGGCCAGCAGCAGGCGCTCGCCATCCCAGCCCAGCGCCGCGAAGCTGCCCAAGGTGCATTCAAGGCTCTGCCAGCGACAGGCCGCCAACCCGGCGAGCAGATCCTGCGGCGCCGATGGCTCGGGGAGCGGGTCCCCCGCCATCGCCACCAGCCCGGGCCCGAAGGCAGTGACGACGGCGTCGCGGAACACCGGCACGCTGACGGCAGCGACCCACAGCCGGCCGCTACGCAGCTGCTGCGTCGGGGCATGGCTGGTGCGGGCCATGCGCCCGAGCAGCGCGCGCTCGGACGATGCGTCGTCGTCTTGCGGACGGGTCTTCAGGTAACCGGCGAAATGCGACATGGCAGGCGAGGCGAAGGGTG
>JAYRUQ010000130.1:0-2084 GCA_041919015.1 Inhella sp. | reverse complement strand
GTGAGCACGCGGTGGCGGCCGCCGCGGCGCGCCACGGCACCCTGTTCGGCGTGTCCTCGCTGGGTACCGTGGGCCTGGAGGAGCTGCGCCGGCGCCACGCCACGCCGCAGGTCTACCAGTTCTACTTTCACAAGGACCGCGGCCTCAACCGCGCCATGATGCAGCGCGCCAAGCAGGCCGGCGTGGAGGTGATGATGCTGACGGTCGACAGCATCACCGGCGGCAACCGCGAGCGCGACAAGCGCACCGGCTTCTCCATCCCCTTCCGGCTGACGCTGGCCGGCCTGCTGCAGTTCGCGCTCAAGCCGGCCTGGGGCATCAACTACGTGACGCACGAGCGCTTCCGCCTGCCGCAGCTCGACGCGCACATCGACATGGGCAGCGGCACCATGTCGATCGGGCGCTACTTCACCGAGATGCTCGACCCGACCATGAACTGGGACGACGTGGCCGAGATGGTGCGCGAGTGGGGCGGGCCGTTCTGCCTGAAGGGCGTGATGTCGGTGGCCGACGCGCGCCGCGCCGCCGACATCGGCTGCGCCGGCGTGGTGCTGTCCAACCACGGCGGCCGCCAGCTCGACGGCAGCCGCTCCGCCTTCGACCAGCTCGCCGAGGTGGTCGACGCGGTCGGCGACCGCATCGACGTGATGATGGACGGCGGCGTGCAGCGCGGCAGCCATGTGCTCAAGGCGCTGTCGCTCGGCGCCAAGGCGGTGGGCCTGGGGCGCTACTACCTCTACCCGCTGGCGGCGGCCGGTCAGCCCGGCGTGGACCGCGCGCTCGACCTGATGCGCGACGAGGTGCTGCGCGGCATGAAGCTGATGGGCTGCCGCTCGGTCGGCGAGCTCAATCGCAGCAATCTGCGCTTTCGCTGAAGGCGTTGCCCAGCCAGTCCAGAAAGGCCGCCACCTCGGCGCGCTGCGCCGCCGCCTGCGGCTCCACCAGCGCGTAGTAGCTGCTCGGCGAGGCCAGGCCCAGCGCAAAGAGCGGCTGCAGCTGCCCGGACGCCGTCCAGTGCGCCGCCAGCCGGCGCGTGCACAGCGCCACGCCCAGGCCGCTGGCGGCGGCCTCCAGCAGGATGCCCAGGTCGGTGAAGCTCGGGCCGCGCGCCGGCTCGGGCCAGTCCAGGCCGGCGGCGGCGAACCAGGGCCGCCAGGGCAGCAGCGGGCTGCGCAGCAGCTCGGCGCGCTGCAGGTCGGCCGGCGCGTGCAGCGCGCGTTCGCTGCGGTAGCGCGGCGCCGCCAGCACCAGCAAGCGGTCCTCGAACAGGCGCGTGGCCGGGCGCTCGTCGAAGCGGCCGTTGCCGAAGCGGATGTCGACGTCGTGGCGCGGCGGCTTGTCCTGCAGCGGCGCCTGCACCGCCACCTCGATCTCGATGTCGGGCCACTGGCGGTAGAAGTCGGGCAGGCGCGGGATCAGCAGATTGCGCGCAAAGGTCGGCGGCGCGCCCACGCGCAGGCGGGCCGGTGCCGGTGCGGCACCGCCCTGCGCCAATTGCGCGAGTTTGTCGAAGGCCTCGCGCACGCTGCCCAGGTGGCGTGCGCCGGCCTCGCTGAGCCGCACGCCGCCGGGCGAGCGCTCGAACAGCGCCTCGCCCAGCTGCGCCTCCAGCTGGCGGATGCGGTGGCTGACCGCGCTGGGCGTGATGCACAGCTCGGCGGCCGCGGGCGCGAAGCCGCCCAGACGCGCCGCGGCCTCGAAGGCGGCCAGCGCGTGCAGGGGTGGCAGGCGCAGTGGTGGGGCCATGGGAGATGCGGTGGCGCGGCGCTGCGACGGTGCGGCGGGCGTTCAGCCGGGCTCGGCAGCCGCCGCCGGCTGCGCCGGGCCGCCCTGCAGCGCGACCTGCTTGACCGCGTACATCGCGCGGTCGGCGGCGCTCAGCAGTTCGCCGACCGTCGTGCCGTCGTCCGGGTAGCGGCCGATGCCGATGCTGGCACCCGACTGCAGCTGCTGCGCACCGAAGGGGATGGGCTGCGCCAGCAGCTCGCGCACCTTGTCGGCCACCACCCCGGCGTCGAGCTGCGGCCCGGCGGGGTCGAGCAGGATGACGAACTCGTCGCCGCCGATGCGCGCCACGGTGTCGG
>JAYRUQ010000129.1:0-2121 GCA_041919015.1 Inhella sp. | reverse complement strand
CCCGCTGCGGCCCGCCAAGGCGGGCTGGGCCAGCGGCCCAGCCCCAGGGGCGCTCAGTACCGCTCGCCGCCGCCCGCCAAGCGCAGGTAGACCTGCGCCAGCCAGGCCACCAGCGCGCCACGCAGCCAGCCGCGCCATCCGCGCCAGCCCGGCAGCGGCTGCTCGGGCAGCATCTCCTGGCTGCCCAGCAGCGCCGTTTCGAACTCGGCGCGCAGCTGGGCGCTGAAGCCGGCGTCGCGCAGCAGCACATTGGCCTCCAGATTGAGCAGCAGCGAGGTCGGGTCGAGGTTGCTGGAGCCGAGCGTCGCCCAGTCCTCGTCGGCCAGCGCCACCTTGGCGTGCAGGAAGGCGGCGCGGTACTCGAACACGCGCACGCCCTGCGCCTGCAGCTGCGCATAGAGCGCGCGCGCCGCCCAGGCGGCCAGGCGGTAGTCGAACTGGCCCTGCAGCAGCAGGCGCACCTGCACGCCACGCCGCGCAGCATCGAGCAGCGCGCGCACCAGGCGGCCGCTCGGGTAGAAGTAGGGGCAGATGAGGTCGAAGCGCTGGCGCGCACCGCGCAGCGCGTGCAGGTACTCGCGCTCGATGGCGTGGCGGTAGAGCAGGTTGTCGCGCCGCACATAGGCCAGACGCACCGGGCGCACATCGGCCTCGGCGGCCAGGCGCTCGCGGCGGCGCTCCTGCACCCGGCTGTAGGCGCCGCGCCAGCGCAGCCATTGGCGCGTGACGAAGGCCGGCAGACCGGTGCTGATCATCAGGCGCAGCTCGTCGCCAAAATCGCGCCCCAGCCAGGAGCGCACCCAGAGCCGGCGCAACTGCGCGTCGACCTGCGCCACCGCCGGCCCGGTGAAGCGGGCCGCGAAGTCCAGGCGCGGCGCCGGCAGTTCGCCGTGGTGCAGGTCGAGGCGATCGTCGATGACGTTGATGCCGCCGACGAAGGCCTGCACGCCGTCCACCACGCAGAGCTTGAGGTGCAGGCGGCGCAGCTGGCCGGGCTGCAGCCAGTGCCACCAGCTCTCGAGCGGACGGAACACCGCCAGCGCCACGCCGCTGCCGGCCAGACGCTCGCGCCACCAGGGGATGGCGTGGCGGCTGCCGAAGCCGTCGACCAGCACGCGCACGCGCACGCCACGCCGCGCGCTGCGCGCCAGCTGCTGCGCCAGACGCTCGCTGACGGCGTCGGTGTGCACGATGTAGCTGGCCAGCCAGACCTCGTGCTGCGCCGCGTCGATGGCCTGCTGCAGCGCGGGAAAGAGCGCCTCGCCACCGCGCAGCAGGCTGACCTCGTGACCGCCCTGGAGCCCGCGCGCGATCACAGCGCGCGCACCTCGACGAGCAGCGGCAGGTGGTCGCTCATGCGCACCCAGGGCGCGCCGCGCGGCACCTCGGCGTGCAGCGCCTCCAGGCCGCGCAGATAGACGCGGTCGAGCGCGAACAGCGGCGCGCGGGCCGGGAAGGTGCGCGCCACCACGGCGCGCTGCAGGCCGAGCAGACCCATGCTGGGGTCGAGCTGCTCGCGCCAGTCGTTGAAGTCACCGGCCACCAGCAGGCGCTCGTGCGCCGGCACGCGCGCGCCCAGGTAGCGCCCGAGCGCCTGCACCTGGCGCAGCCGGCTGCCGTGGAACAGGCCGAGGTGCATCACCAGCACGTGCAGCGGCGCGTCCAGCCACTGCAGCGTGACGTGCAGCAGACCGCGCTGCTCGAGGCGGTGGTCCGACACATCGTGGTGCGCAATGTCGACCAGGGGCAGGCGCGACAGCAGCGCGTTGCCATGCTCGCCGCCGCGCGTGTAGGCGTTGCTGCGGTAGGCCACCTGGTAACCGTCGGGAGCCAGGAAGTCGGCCTGCTGCTGCTGCGGCCAGTGGCGATGGAAGCGCCGTGCGTCGCCCTGGTGGTGGGCGCGCACCTCCTGCAGGCAGACCAGGTCGGCCCCCAGCTCATGCACGCCGCGCTGCAGCGCATGGATCTCCAGGCGCTTGGCCGGCCCGGTACCGCGCACGCCCTTGTGGATGTTGTAGGTGGCGATGCGCAGGCGGTCAGAGCGCATGGGCACAGACCCGGTTGCGGCCGTTGCGTTTGGCTTCGTAGAGCGCGGCGTCGGCGGCCTCGATGAGGCGCAGG
>JAYRUQ010000128.1:0-2141 GCA_041919015.1 Inhella sp. | reverse complement strand
GGTGACGCCCTGTCGGGCCAGCTGATGCAGGTGTGCGAGGAAGGCCACGCCGGGGATGACCCAGCTTTGCGCCTGCCCGACGGCGCCGTTGCGCTTGAGGCCGGCGCGTTCGAACTCGGCGGCGAACCAGCGCCGCAGCGCGTCGTTGGGCTTGTGGTCGATGCGCCGCGCGCTGAGCGCCGGGTCGAAGGGGCGCACCGGTACCTCGACGCGCCTGCCGTCCGCGTCACGGCAGGGCAGGCGGTAGGTGCGCTCCAACCACACCGGCTCGGGAAAGGCGGCTCCCAACTCGTCCTCGAGCCGGTGGTAGAAGGTTACCGGCCCCATCGTGATGCCCAGTCCCAGCACCTTGCCCTGCGGCAGTTCGGCGAATCGCTGCCAGGGCGACCCCTCACCGAATACCGAAGGTGCCAGATGGTGGGCCTCGGTCAGGTAAGCGGCCAGTGGGCCCACGGCGGCGCAGGAGTGCGTGGGGTGCAGCGAGCGGCGCATGTCGGCTTGTGCCAGCACCGCGCCCGGCAGGGCGCCCATATGGGTACCGTGCCGGGCGGGGTCGAACTCGTAGTCGCTCAGCTCGCAGGTGCCCAGCAGCGTGCCGCCCGGAATCCAGTAGGCCGGCAGCAGCAGGCTGCCGCTGGCGCCCACGGCATCGCGCAGCGCGCCCAGCACGGACTCGGCACCGCCCTCCACGAACCCCAGGCTCTTGAGCGAGCTGTGCACGAAGAGCACGTCGCCCTCGGCGATGCCCAGCGCGCGCAGGTCGGCAGCGAGTCGCTCGCGGGTGACATGCGGTTCGCTGCGCTCCAACTCCAAGGCGCGTTGCTTGCTGCGGCGCTGCTTCAGCCAGGCCTTGATCGGCCGCTTGAGGGCCTCAGGCAGCAGGCGCACGCTGGCCCTCCAGGTCGGCCTCGGCCAGTTGGCTGTCGATGCAGAACTTGGCCGCCCAGTTCAGGTACTCCCAGCGGCCGTAACTGCCGTCGACCGGGAATGAGCCCTTGACGCCGCCGCGCTGCTCCAGCGGGCCCTCCAGGCGCACGGTGCGCCGCACGAATCCGTTCAGGCGCTTGGCGGTGGCCAGGTAGTCGGGGCGCTGGGCCGCCTGGTGCAGCAGGATCAAGCTGTGCGCGATCTGCACCGAGCCGGTCAGGCACACCGAGTCGACGCCGCCGCGCCACTGCGCATCCAGCTGGCCGGGCAGACGGCCGTTGGCGTCGACGCAAGGCAGCAGCCCGTCGGCGGTGCGGCAGGCGGCGGCCAGCAGGTCGGCGCGCTGGGTCAGCCTCCAGGCTTCCACCACGCCGCGCAGCACGTAGCCGATGGTGTGCGTGAGCGGCGAGTCGGGGTTGCTCAGGCAGTTCGAGGCGAACCAGCCGTTGGGCTGCTGCTTGCTCAGCGCCCATGCCACCTGGCGCAGGCCAGCGTCGCCGAAGCCGTTGCCGGGCAGCACGCGTTCGGCCTCAAAGAGGCCCCAGGCCACATGGGTTTCGTAGGCCTTCTCGCCGGGTGCGGCAAAGGGTGTGGGGTGGCGTCGCCAGCAACCGTCGGCGTCGAGGCTGTCGCGCAGCCAGGCGCCGGCGCGCAGCGCGGCGTCGCGGTAGGCCTCGCCATAGGTGGCCACGCCGGCCGACAGGCCGAGCAGGATTTGCCCGGTGTTGAAGGTCACCGGCACTCGGGGCTGGGCGTCGATCTTGCCGCCCATGAAGCCGCCTTCGGGAAACTGGATGGTGACGCACCAGTCGAGCATGCGCCGCGCACGCGCGTGCAGGTCCTCGCGCTGCAGGCGCTGCGCCAGATCGATGACGGTGGGGATGATGTAGCCGGTAGTCTCAGGGTAGGACGTGGCCCAGCCCTTCATCAGGCTGAAGTCGCGCGCCACGCCGTTGTCGCCCAGCGCGTTGTGGTCCTGGGCGCGGCATAGCCAGTCCAGGTTGGCCAGGATGACGGGCCAGCAGCCGGGGTCGGCGCCGCTCAGCGAGTCGGAGCGATCACGCGCCTGCTCGGCCCGGGCGGCGGGGGTCAGGGCTTCGGGGCGGAGCAGGTTCTTGAGCTTGCGCAGGACGCTGGGCATGGTGGACGGTCAGAAGTGGTAAGGCGGCCGGGGCGGGTGCGCGTCGTCGCGCCAGGACAGGCTCGAATGCAGG
>JAYRUQ010000127.1:0-2177 GCA_041919015.1 Inhella sp. | reverse complement strand
GCTGCGTGCGGTCACCAGCGCGGTGCGCACGCGCATCGCGCCGCCCTGCTGGCGCAGCGCGTGCAGCGCGGCCAGCAGCGGCTTGAAGGGTCCGGGCGGCAGCGGCTCGTGGATGCGGTGCTGCTCGTGCGCCTGGAAGGCGGCCAGCCCGTCGCGCTGGAAGACCCGTTCGGCCTCGTCGCTGAACAGCACGGCGTCGCCGTCGAAGGCGATGCGCAACTCGTCGGGGTGCGCGTCGCTGCCCTGGGAACCCCTGGGAAAGACGCGCGCTGCGGGCACGCCCACGGCCAGCGCCTCGCGCACGTCGGCCGCGTTGGCGCTGAGGAAGAGCTGGGCCTGCAGCGGGCGCAGGTAGTGCCAGGGTTCGCGCCCGCGGGTGAACACGCCGCGCTGGATCGGCAGGCCATGCGCCTGCGCCGAGCGGTAGACGCGCAGGCCGGAGATCGGGTCGTTGCGGCTGAGCATGACCACCTCGACGCGCGGCGCCGCACCGGCCGGGTTGAAGGCGAACAGCTTCCTGACCAGCGAGAAGGCCACGCCGGGACGTGCGACCTCGTCGATGCGCTGCTGCTGCAGCGCCATGTAGGCGCGGTCGTCGCCCGCCTCGAAGAGCCGGTTCTCCTCCTCGAAATCGAACAGCGCGCGCGAGGACAGCGCGACGACCAGGCGACCGTCGAGGGACTCCGCCATGCCTATTTGCGCAAGCCCAGCGCCAGCCAGCCGCCGATGCCGAGCCGCTTCAGGGTCTCGATATTGGCCTCGAAGATCGACTCGGCCTCGGGAAAGGCCTCCACGGCCCGGTCGATGCTCGCTTCGCGCAGCAGGTGCAGGGTCGGGTAGGGCGAGCGGTTGCTGTAGTTGGTGATGTCGTCGGGCTCCGTGCCCTCGAACTGGTAGCGCGGGTGAAAGCTCGCCACCTGCAACTCGCCGGCCAGGCCGAGCTCTTCCACCAGGGCGTCGGCGGCGTCGAGGAAGTCGTTGTAGTCGAGGAAGTCGGTCAGCACCTGCGGGTGGATCAGCAGGGTGGTGTCGACGATCTCGGGGTCGGCGTCGTGCAGCGCGTTGAGCTCGCGGCCCAACTCGTAGATCAGTTGCTCCACCGTGTCGGCGCTGCTCACCACATAGCGCACCCGGCCCTGCACCTGGACGGCCTTGGCGAACGGGCACAGATTGAGGCCGATGACGGCCTGATCCACCCAGTGGCGGGTGTCCTTCAGTACTTGGTCTTCATCCATTCAGCCAGGCCTCCGCCAGTCGCACCCACATCGTGCCGCCGACCGGGATCAATGCGTCGTTGAAGTCGTAACTCGGGTTGTGCAGGGTGCAGGGACCGGCGCCGGCGGCCTCGGGGCGGTGCGCGCCGTCGCCGTTGCCGATCAGGAAGTAGCAGCCCCTCTTGTGCTCCAGGTAGTAGCTGAAGTCCTCGGCACCCATGGTCGGCTCGAAATCGTGCACGCTGGCGCCCATGCCGAGCAGGGCGCTGCGCACGAAGGCCGTCTCGGCCACGTGGTTGACGGTCGGCGGGTAGTTGCGGTGGAAGTCGAACTCGACGCCGAGCTCGAAGGCCTGGCCGATGCCCTGGCTGAGCTCGCGCATGCGCCGCTCGATCAGGTCCAGCACGCCGACGCTGAAGGTGCGCACCGTGCCCTGCAGCTCGACCGACTCAGGGATGACGTTGGTGGCCTCGCCGGCGTGGATCATGGTGACGCTGATCACGCCGGTGTCGATCGGCCGCTTGTTGCGGTTGATGATGGTCTGGAAGGCCTGCACCAGCTGGCAGGCTGCCGGCACCGGGTCCAGGCCGAGGTGCGGCATGGCGCCATGGGCGCCCTTGCCGCGCAGCACGATGCGGAACTCGTTGCTGCTGGCGAACACCGGCCCCGGCGCCAGCGCGAAATGGCCGGCCGCCAGGCCCGGCCAGTTGTGCGCGCCGAAGATCGCCTCCATTGGGCAGCGCTCGAAGAGGCCGTCCTTGATCATCTCGCGCGCGCCGCCGCCGCCCTCTTCGGCGGGCTGGAAGATCAGGTAGACGGTGCCGTCGAAATTGCGATAGCGGCTCAGGTGCCGTGCCGCCGCCAGCAGCATGGCGGTGTGGCCGTCGTGGCCGCAGGCGTGCATGCGCCCGGGGTGGCTGGAGGCGTGGGCGAAGCGGTTGGCCTCGCTCATCGGCAGCGCGT
>JAYRUQ010000126.1:0-2202 GCA_041919015.1 Inhella sp. | reverse complement strand
GTAGAGCTTGCGCGTGCCGGGGTGGGCGGCGATCTTCTTGTACATCAGCGGCTGGGTGAGCGCCGGCGTGTCCTGCTCGTTGTGGCCGAGCTTGCGGAAGCAGACGATGTCCAGCACCACGTCCTTCTTGAACTCGGCGCGGTAGTCCATGCACAACTGCGTGGCCCAGACCACCGCCTCGGGGTCGTCGCCGTTCACGTGCAGCACCGGCGCTTCGATCATCTTCACCACGTCGGAGCAGTACCAGGTCGAGCGCAGGTCGCGCGGGTCGCTGGTGGTGAAGCCAATCTGGTTGTTGATGACGATGTGCACCGTGCCGCCGGTCTTGTAGCCGCGCGTCTGGCTGAAGGCGAGCGTCTCCTGCACCACGCCCTGACCGCCGAACGCGGCGTCGCCGTGCACCAGCACCGGCAGCACCTGACGCCCCTCGGTGTCGCCACGGCGGTCCTGGCGTGCGCGCACGCTGCCCTCCACCACCGGGTTGACGATCTCCAGGTGCGAGGGGTTGAAGGCCAGGCTCAGGTGCACCGGGCCGCCGGGCGTCGAGATGTCGGAGCTGAATCCCTGGTGGTACTTGACGTCGCCGGCCGGCAGGTCGTGTTCGCCCTTGTGCTCGAACTCGGCGAACAGATCGGCGGGCATCTTGCCGAGCGTGTTGACCAGCACGTTGAGGCGCCCACGGTGCGCCATGCCGATGACGATTTCCTGCACGCCGTTCTCGCCGGCGCGCTGGATCACCTCGTCCATGGCGGCGATGAAGCTCTCGCCGCCCTCCAGGCTGAAGCGCTTCTGGCCGACGTACTTGGTGTGCAGGTAGCGCTCCAGGCCCTCGGCAGCGGTCAGGCGGTCGAGCGTGCGGATCTTGTCCTCGGTCGGCAGTGCCGGCTTGCTGCGCTGCTTTTCCAGCCGCTCCTGCCACCAGCGCTTCTCGGCCGGGTCGGAGCCGTGCATGAACTCGGCGCCGATCGAGGCGCAATAGGTGTCACGCAGCGCCTGCACGATCTGGCGCAGGGTCATGGTCTCGGCGCCGAAGTAGGTGTTGGCGGCCGAGAAGGAGATGTCCATGTCGGACTCGGTCAGGTCGTAGAAGGCCGGATCGAGTTCGGGAATCTTGGGGCGATCGGCGCGCTTGAGCGGATCGAGTTCGGCGTAGCGGTTGCCCAGGAAGCGGTAGGCCGCAATGAGCGACTGCACATGCACCTGCTTGCGCGCCACCGCCAGATCGGCGCTGCTGGCCTTGTTGCCGAAGGCGTTGGCCTTGGCGCGCTGGGCGAAGCTCTCGACCACCGGTGCGTGCGCAACGTCGCGCGACTGGCTGCCGTCGGTGGCGGGCACATGCTGCAGCGCGTCAAAGTAGGCGCGCCAGTTGTCCGGTACCGAGCCGGGGTTGTCGAGGTAGGCCTCGTACAGCTCTTCGACATAGGGCGCATTGCCGCCGAAGAGGTAGGAGTTCAACCTGTACTGCTGCATCATTTCGCTCACCTCACGCTTCGGTATCCAAAGCAATTGGCTGGTTGAAGAACCTTCCGCGCTACGGCTCAACCGGTTTGCGGATTGCGACCCACCTTCGATGGAAGGGACGGGAAGGGCTACAGGAAAGGCGCAGACTGTACAGCGACCTGACCATCGCCCGGACTCTAGACTGGCCACCTGACAACATCCCAACACGGCCATGGAAGTTCAAGTCGTCGACTACCGAGATCCCGACGCCGCGCGCCGGTTCACCCAGAGCCTGCACGAGACCGGCTTCGGCGTGCTGAAGAACCACCCCATCCCGCAGGAGCTGGTCGAGCGCATCTACCGCAACTGGCTGGCCTTCTTCGACGGCGACGCGAAGCAGCGCTACGCCTTCAGCAAGGAAACGCAGGACGGCTGGTTCTCCACCGCCATCAGCGAGACGGCCAAGGGCTGCACGCAAAAGGACATCAAGGAGTACTTCCACATCTACCCCTGGGGCCGCATCCCGCCCGAGCTGAAGGACGACGCGCTGGCCTACTACGAGAAGGCCAACGCGCTGGCCGAGGAGCTGCTGGGCTGGGTCGAGCGGCACACGCCGCCCGAGATCGCCGCCCATTACAGCGAGCCGCTGTCGACCATGATCAAGGGCAGCCGGCACACCCTGCTGCGCGTGCTGCGCTACCCGCCGCTGACCGGCCAGGAGCCGCCCGGTGCGGTGCGCGCCGCCGCGCATGGCGACATCAA
>JAYRUQ010000125.1:0-2216 GCA_041919015.1 Inhella sp. | reverse complement strand
CGCGGTAGGAGCGCGCCACCGGATCGCCGCGCGGCGTGATCTGGCTCACCGTGCCGTCGAACACCGCGTTGCCGAGCGCCGCGGCGCGCAGCACGACCGGCATGCCGGGCTTCACGCGCACGATGTCTTCCTCGTCGACCTCGGCGCTGACGCGCAGGCGCGCCGGGTCGCCAAGCTGGAACAGCGCCTGGCCGGCCGGCACGAACTGGCCGGCTTCGCCGTCGCGGCGCAGCACCACGCCGGCCTCGGGCGCCAGCAGGCGTGCGTAGCCGGCCTGCGCGGCCCAGCGCTGGCGCTGCGCGGCCAGCGCATCGACCTCGGCGCGCGCCCGGTCCAGCTCGCTGGCGGCGACGAAACGTTGCGCCACCAGTTGCTCGGCGCGCTGCAGCGCGATCTGGGCCTGGCGCTGGCGCGCCTCCAACTCCAGGCGCTGCGCCTCCAGCTCGGCGCTCTCGAAGCGCGCCAGCAACTGCCCCGCGCGCACCGCCTGGCCCTCGTCGGCCAACAGTTCGACGAGCCGCGCGCCGATGCGCGGCGCCACCGGCACCAGGCGCTGCGGCTCCACGGCGCCGGTGGCGAACACCGCGTCGATGGCCTCGCCGCGCACCGGCTGCACCAGCGCCACCGGCGTCGGCCGCCACCACCAGGCTGCGGCTGCAGCCGCGATCAGCACCAGGGGCAGGGTCCAGATCCAGCGTTTCATGACGCCATCATGCCCGGCCCGGGCTTGGGCGCCGGCTGGCAACAGACTGCGGGTTTGCGCGAGGACGGTGGGCAATACCCGCTGTGCAAGATGGACGTCTTGATCTGCAACAAATGCGGTCGTCTGGCCGCCCCTTGAGGAGTGCCCATGTCGGCCGCCAAGAAACCCCCGCTGCCCAAGCTGCCCGCCACCTTCACGGCGCCGATGGTCAAGACCACCAGCAAGCCGGCCGGCACGGCCGAGCTGCCGGGCTACTTCCCCTTCTATTACGCCGGCATCCAGTCGCTGTGGGTCTGGTGGTTGGTGGAGCTGAAGCTGCTGGACAAGATGCTGGCGGGGGTCGGCATGAAGGCCGCGCGCTTCGCCAACGGCGGCGACATGGGCCTGGTGAACCTCAACTTCTTCAGCGCCGCCTGCCTGTACGGCAGCGGGCAGCCCGGCAACCCGGGCGTCGGCGGCTTCAACGAGACCGAGCTCAACATCGTGGCCTACCCCAAGGCGGTGGCCGACGCGGTCCCCGACAGCTACACGGTCGAGGACTTCCTGCTGCAGGGTGACGCGACCAAGCGCATCGGCAATTACCGGCTCTGGGTAGCCTGCGACAACGCGGTGGCGGTGGCCGCCGGACAGCAGCGCTACTTCGAGAACAAATTCCTCGCCGCCTACGACTACGACGTTCCCAATCTGAACAACGACCCGGCGCAGCAGGCTTATGAGTGGACGGCCTACGACGCGGCCGAGATTGCCGGCCACAGGAAGCCGCCGGCCTTCATCTACAAGGGCAGGGCCGATCTGACCGGGCTGACGCCGCGGCCTGCCAACCCGAGCGAGTGGATCGACCTGAGCTTCGACGCCAAGAGCAAGCGCCCGGTGGCTTCGCGCCGCAACTACCTGGGCCTGCACGATTGCTTCCTGGTGCAGCACGCACCGGCCAACCCGGTGCAGATGCAGTTCGGTGCCAGCCCGCATCCGATGTGCGAGGACATGCGCAGGCTGATCGGTGCGCGGCCGGCCTTCGCGCTGCACCGTTTCATCAGTCCGCCCTGCATCATCGAAGCCGCCCCGTACTTCGCCGATCTGTAGGCCGGCATGGACTTCGACGCGCTGCTCGGCGAGGCCATCGCGCTGCTGCAGCGGCGCGGTCGGCTCACCCACGCCGGGCTGAAGCGTCAGTTCGGGCTCGACGACGCCCTGTTCGCCGATCTCAAGGACGAGCTGGTGCTGGGCCAGCGCGTGGCGCAGGAGGAGGGCGGCCAGGTGCTGGTGTGGACCGGGCCGGCGGCAGTCGCCGGGGCCACCGCGGCCACCGTGGCCGCCGTGGCCACCGCAGTGGCTGCGCCGGCGCCGGCGCCGGCCGAGCGCACCCTGCCCATCGGCGGCGCCGAACGCCGCCAGCTCACGGTGATGTTCTGCGACCTGATCGGCTCCACGCAGCTGTCGGCGCAGCTCGACCCCGAGGACTACCGCGAGATCCTGGCCGGCTACCACCTGATCTGCCAGCGCGTCATCGAGC
>JAYRUQ010000124.1:0-2358 GCA_041919015.1 Inhella sp. | reverse complement strand
TGGCCAGCGCGCCCTCGACCTTGTAGTCGCGCGTGTAGCGCGTCAGGCCCTCGTAGCTGTGCTGCAGGATGGCCGTGGTGGTGGTGTGGTTCTGGCTGTGGGGGTCCAGGGTCAGCACGTCGTTCTGTGCCGCCCAGCGCAGGGTCTGGGCCTGGAGCGGGGTGGTGGCCATCAGAGTGGCCACCAAGGCGGCCATCAAGGCGGCCAGCGGGGTGACCCGCCATTGGATCGGCAGGGTGGCCGGTGAGGAAGTCTTCATCTCGGTTGGGCTCCGCTTTCTGGGTGCGCGCATGCTACCCAGAGCGCAGCGGCGTCAGAGCATGGCGCGTCCGCGCCCCTGGCCCTTGGCCCGGAGCAACTGCCGGTCGGCGGCTTCGAGCAGGGTTTGCGCATCCTGACCCGGCTGCAGCTCGGCGATGCCGATGCTGAAGGCCGGTGTCCAGCTCACGGCCCCCAGCGGCAGCACCTCGTGCGCTGCCAACTGGTAGAGCCGCTCCACCACACCCAGGGCCGCGCCGGCGTCGGTGTCGGGCAGCAGGATGACGAACTCGTCGCCGCCGATGCGGCCGATGCGGTCATTGGGTCGCAGCGCACGCCGCAGCAGCTCGACCAGCCCTTCCAGCGCCCGATCGCCGGCACCATGGCCATGCGCGTCGTTGAGCGTCTTGAAGTGGTCGACGTCGAGATAGAGCAGGCTCAAGGGCTGCGCCTGGCGCAGCGCGCGGGCCGCCTCGGTCTCGAGTTCGGCGAGCAAGGCGCGGCGCGTCAGCGCGCCGGTCAGCGCGTCGGTGTGTGCGGTGTCGCGCAGCGCGGCGAAGGCGGCGTTGAGCGTCAGGTTGATGGCCCGACCGTAGCGCTGCTCGAACTCGAGCCGGCGGATGCGCTTGCGCAGGCGCCAGACCTGCGCGTCGTCGATCGTGTCGGCGGCCCATGGCAGGCTGGCGCGGTTGGCCTCGTTGACGAAGCGCACGCGATAGCGGTCGCCATCGCGCGTCACCTCGCTGAACAGCAGGTCGTCGGTGGCGTCCAGCCCGCCCTGGAGGATGCCGAGCTCCAGGTCGCGGCTGAACAGGGTGCTGGAATGAACCTGCGCCTCGCCGGCCGCTATGTCCAGCGCCACCAACTCGAACCCACCCATCAGCGCGGCGTCACCACGCATCACGCTGCGGTAGCCGTGGCTGCCGGCCTGGAAGGCGAGGAAATCGAGCCCGCCAGGAGCAATCTGGAAGCCTGGGCCATCGCGGTACCAGCCTTCCATCATGGCCATGCCGATGCGGGTCTGCACCTCCTGCGGGTCGCGGTAGCGCTGCGTCCAGTCGAGCAGATGGTGCAGCTCCTCGATGGCATACCAGCGTTCGGGCCGGTAGTCGTAGTGGCCATCGGGGTTGCGCGCCGACAGCAATGCGAGGCTGGCGCAGGCGCCCTGGATGCCGAGCAGCAGCGCGCCCTGCACCTCCACCGGGGTGGTCGTCCGCTGCGCTTCGTGGGGCACCATCTCGAGAGCTTAAGCGGGCCGGCTCAGGCCACGCTTTCGGGCTCGAGGTCGGCATCGCAGCCGATGCCGGCGCCGATCCAGCGCGCCAGCAAACGCCGCCGCCAGCCCTGCGGGGCCTTGAGCAGGGCGCCGCAGCGGTAGCGCAGCGCCTGGGCGTCCCAGCGCAGCGCGACGCAGGGGCCACGCAAACGCCGGCTCAACCCGATGCCGACCGGGCAGGGCTCGGCCAGGCAGCAGACGCCGCAGCCGTTGCAGGGTGCGCCAAGCGCCGGTTTGGGCGGCGCCGCCGGCTCGATGTGGATGACGCGCGTCCTCAGCCCTTGACGCCCAGCTCGCGCAGGCGCTCCTCCAGATAGCTGCCGGCGCTGTAGCGATCGGACAGGCGCACGTCGCTGCGCGGGTGCAGGAACAGCGGCAGGCTGACGCGGCTGCGCATGGCGCTCTCGCCCACCGGATTGAGAACCCGGTGCAAGGTGCTGGGGTAATAGCCCTGGCTGGCTTCCTCCAGCATGTCGCCGATGTTGATGGCCAGGGTGCCGAAGTCGCAGGGCACGTCGCGCCAGGCGCCGTCGCTGCCCTTGACCTGCAGGCCCGGCTCGTTGGCGGCCGGCAGGATGGTCAGCAGATTGATGTCGCCATGCGCGGCGGCGCGCACCGCACCGGGCGGCTCCTGGCCGGTCAGCGGTGGGTAGCGCAGCACGCGCAGCAGGGTGTGCCGGCTGCCCTTGATCATGGACGACAGCGGCTCGCTGTAATGGGCGGCGATCTCGGGCGGCGTGTGCCGCTCGACCCAGCCCAGCAGCTCCTCGGCCAGCGCGTTGGCCTTCTCGTAGTAGGCCAGCGCGTCGTCCTTCAGCTCGGGC
>JAYRUQ010000123.1:0-2415 GCA_041919015.1 Inhella sp. | reverse complement strand
TCGCCGTGGGCGCGATGGCCACGCAATTGCTGTTGCGCATGCCGTGCTGACGGATGCGCGTGCGCAGACCCTCCCAGTCCAGGCTCGTCGAGCGGTCCACGTCGACATGGCCACCGCGCGCCCGCTCCAGCAGATCCAGGGTGTCCAGCGGCAGGATGCCGCGGTCCCACAGCGAGCCGGGGTAAGTTGAGTAGCGACCCCGTTCCTGCGCCAACTCGCTGCTGGCCCAGTAGGCGTAGTAGCAGATGGCCTCCATCGAGCGGTCCGCGAACTCCACCGCCTCCTGGCTGGCATAGGGTGTGCGCAGGCGGTAGAGGGCGTCCTGGAAGCCCATCAGACCGAGGCCCACAGGGCGGTGGCGCAGGTTGGAGTCACGCGCCTTCTTGACCGCGTAGTAATTGATGTCGATGACGTTGTCGAGCATGCGCATCGCCGTGCCGACCGTCCGCTTCAGCTTCTCGTGGTCGATGCCCAGACCCGCGCCGCCGTCCACCAGGTGCTGCGCCAGATTGATCGAGCCCAGATTGCAGACGGCGATTTCGCTGTCGTTGGTGTTGAGCGTGATCTCCGTGCACAGATTGCTGCTGTGCACCACGCCGACATGCTGCTGCGGGGAGCGCACGTTGCAGGCGTCCTTGAAGGTGATCCACGGATGCCCGGTCTCGAACAGCATCGTCAGCACCTTGCGCCACAGCTCGCGCGCCGGCACCTTCCGATAGGGTTTGATCTCGCCGCGGGCCGCCCTTTGCTCGTAGGCCACGTAGGCGCGCTCGAACTCGGCACCGAACAAATCATGCAGATCCGGCGTGCTGCTGGGGCTGAACAGACTCCATTCGCTGCCCTCGATGACCCGCTTCATGAACAGGTCGGGAATCCAATTCGCCGTGTTCATGTCGTGCGTGCGGCGGCGGTCGTCGCCGGTGTTCTTGCGCAGCTCCAGGAACTCCTCGATGTCGAGGTGCCAGGTCTCCAGGTAGGCACAAACCGCGCCCTTGCGCTTGCCGCCCTGATTCACGGCCACCGCGGTGTCGTTCACCACCTTCAGGAAGGGCACCACGCCCTGGCTATCGCCGTTGGTGCCCTTGATGTGCGAACCCAGCGCGCGCACCGGCGTCCAGTCGTTGCCCAGGCCGCCGGCGTACTTGGACAGCAGCGCGTTTTCCTTGATGGCCTCGTAGATGCCGTCCAGGTCGTCGGCCACCGTGGTCAGGTAGCAGCTCGACAGCTGCGAGCGCAGCGTGCCGCTGTTGAACAGGGTCGGCGTGCTGCTCATGAAATCGAAGCTCGACAAGACCTCGTAGAACTCGATGGCGCGCGCCTCGCGGTCGATCTCGTTCAGCGCCAGGCCCATGGCCACGCGCATGAAGAAGGCCTGCGGCATCTCGATGCGCGCCTTGCGCACGTGCAGGAAGTAGCGGTCGTAGAGCGTCTGCAGCCCGAGGTAATCGAAGGCCTGGTCGCGCTCCGACTTCAGGGCCGCCGCCAGCCGCACCAGGTCGTAGTTCGCCAGCTCGGGGTTCAGCAGTTCGGCCTCGATGCCCTTCTTGATGAACTTGGGGAAGTAGTCGCGGTAGGCCTCTCCCATGTCCTCGGCGAGCACCTCCCGGCCCAGGATCTCCTTGGTGATGGTGTGCATCAGCAGGCGCGCGGTGGCGCGCGTGTAGCCGGGTTCGCGTTCGATCAAGGTCCGCGCCGCCAGGATGGCGGCCTTGTAGACCTCTTCCATCGGCACGCCGTCGTAGAGATTGCGTTCGGTCTGCTGCAGGATGGGCTCGGGCCTGACATCGGCCCCCAGGCCCGCACAGCACTGCTGCACCAGGCGCTGCAGCGCCGCGCGCTCGAGCGGCTTCCTCACGCCGGCATCGATGACGCTCAAGGGGGTCGCCTCGGTCTGGGCAACCGGAGCCTCGGCCTTGGCCGCACGCTCGGCGGCACGCCGCTCGCGGTACAGCACATAGGCGCGCGCCACTTCGTGCTGACCGCCCCGCATCAGCGCCAGTTCGACGTGGTCCTGCACATCCTCGATATGAAACGTGCCGCCCCCGGGACGCGAGCGCAGCAGCGCCCGCAGCACCGCCTCGGTCAGTTGATCCACCGTTTCCCGCACGCTCGACGAGGCTGCGCCCTGCGCACCATGCACGGCCAGAAAGGCCTTCATCAAGGCCACGGCGATCTTGCTGGGCTCGAAGGACACCACGGCACCGTTGCGCCGGATGATCTGAAAGGCGGCGTAGACGTTTGCCGTGTTCAGCGCGTTCGGCGCACCGACCGCGCCGCCGGGTGCCGCAGCCTGCAAGGGGGAAATGCTGGACGAATCCTGCTGCGTGCTGCTTTGCATGGATGACCTCGTTGTGAAGCAATGACTCTGGCGAAAAGAGCGCCCGACCGCCGGGCGGGTTCCCGGTGGTTCAGGCG
>JAYRUQ010000122.1:0-2440 GCA_041919015.1 Inhella sp. | reverse complement strand
AGCATGCCGAAGTTGGCCAGCGCCGAGATGGCGCCGGCCATGGTGGCGCTGATGGTGGAGATGAGGATGTCGCGGTGCTTCACATGCGCCAGCTCGTGCGCCATCACGCCGCGCAGCTCGCGCTCGCTGAGCGCCCTCAGGATGCCGGTGGTGGCGGCGACCGCCGCGTGCTCGGGATTGCGCCCGGTGGCAAAGGCGTTGGGTGCGTCCTCGTTGATCAGGTAGACGCGCGGCATCGGCAGCTGGGCGCGTGCGGCGAGCTCCTGCACCATGGCGTAGAAGCGCGGTGCCGACTGGGCGTCGACCTCCTGCGCGTTGTACATCTTCAGCACCATGCGGTCCGAGAACCAGTAGCTGAAGAAGTTCATCGCCAGCGCGAACAGCAGCGCCAGGATCATGCCGGTCTGCCCGCCCAGCAACTGCCCCACCACCATGAAGAGGGCGGTGATGGCAGCCATCAGGATGGCGGTCTTCAACAGATTGAACATCGTCAGGGCCTCCAGTCCCCGCTAGCTGCGCCCGAGCGGCGCAATTTCAAGTCCAGAGCTCGCCGATCCGCAGGGCCAGGGCCGGCAGCAGTGCCGCGGCCGGGGCGCGCCGGCCACCGGGGCGCTGCAGCTCGGTCAGCACCAGGCTGCCCGCCCCGCAGGCGAACTCGGGGCCGTCGGCATGCAGCGCCAGCAGCTCGCCCGGACGGCCCTGGCCGGTGCCGGGGCGGCCGCGCCAGACTTTCATCGTCTCGTCACCGCGCCGCGCCTGCGCGCCGGGGAAGGGATCGAAGGCGCGCAGGCGGCGCTCGATGAGGGCGGCCGGCTGCGTCCAATCGATGGCGGCCTCGGCCTTCTCGATCTTGTGGGCGTAGCAGACTCCCTCGCCGGGTTGCGCCTGCGGCGCGAGCTGCGCGAGCTGCGGCAGGCTGGCGACGGTCAGCTCGGCGCCGAGTCGCGCCAGGCGCTCGTGCAGGCTCGCCGTGCTGTCGTCGGCGCGGATCGGCTCGACCGCGCGGGCCAGCATCGCGCCGGTGTCCAGGCCCTCGTCCATCTGCATCAGGGTGATGCCGGTCTGCGCGTCGCCGGCCTCGATGGCGCGGTGGATGGGCGCCGCACCACGCCAGCGCGGCAGCAGGCTGGCGTGGATGTTCAGGCAGCCCTGGGTCGGCAGCTGCAGCACCCAGCGCGGCAGGATCAGGCCATAGGCCGCCACCACCATCAGGTCCGGCGCCCAGGCCAGCAGTTGGGCCTGCGCGGCGGCGGCGTCGCCCGCATGGCGGCCATCCAGACGCAGCCCCTGCGGCTGTGCCACCGGCACGCCGGCCGCCTGCGCGACCTGCTTGACGGCCGAGGCCTGCAGCTTCATGCCGCGCCCGGCCGGGCGGTCGGGTTGGGTGAGGACGCCGACCACCGGGTGGCCGGCCGCCAGCAGGGCGCGCAGCGCGGTGGCGGCAAATTCCGGCGTGCCGGCAAAGACCAGGCGCATCAGCCGCGCCTCACAGCCGGCCGCGCGCGCCGTGCGATTGCTCGTCGCGCTGGCGCTTGAGCAGCTTGGTCTTGATGCGGTCGCGCTTGAGCGGGCTCAGGTACTCGACGAAGACCTTGCCCATCAGATGATCCATCTCGTGCTGCACGCAGACCGCCAGCAGGCCGTCGGCGTCGAACTCATGGCGCTGGCCGTCGCGGTTCAGCGCCGCCACCCTGACCTGCGCGTGGCGGCGCACGCGGTCGTAGGTCTGCGGCACCGACAGACAGCCTTCCTCACCGTCGGCCATCGCCTCGCTGACCCACAGCAGCTCGGGGTTGATCAGCACCAGCGGCTCGTCGCGCTTTTCGCTGACGTCGATGACGACGACGCGCTCGTGCACGTCGACCTGCGTGGCGGCCAGTCCCACGCCTTCTGCGGCGTACATGGTCTCGAGCAGGTCGTCGACGAGGCGGCGGATGCGCTCGTCGACGACGGCGACGGGCCGGGCGACCGTGTGCAGGCGGGGGTCGGGGTAACGGAGGATGTGCAGAACGGCCATGAATTTGACGGCTTGTTGCAGTTGCAAGGGCGCGGCTGTGGGAGTCGAGCGACGCCAGCGTCCGCTGCGGGCGCGCCCGGGGCTGTGGCGCCGCGCATTGGCGGCAGAATCCCCGATCGCTAGGCCCCGGCATTGTCGCCGACGGCCCCTTGTCCACGCCGTCTGTCCGGCCGGAGACCCGAATGCCCATGCCCCGCGCAACGACCCTGCTGCTTGCTGCCCTGCTGCTGCCGACCCCGGCCGCCATGGCGACGAACTTCCCCATCACGGCGGCGCAGCGCGAGACCGCGCAGCGTGTGCAGCAGGCCGGCGTGGCGATCGCCGATCTGGCGCCCGACGCGCCGCAGCGCTACGTGGTGAAGGCAGGCGACACGCTGTGGGCGATCTCCACGCTCTACCTGACCAGCCCCTGGCGCTGGCCCG
>JAYRUQ010000121.1:0-2494 GCA_041919015.1 Inhella sp. | reverse complement strand
GCAGCAACTGGCCGAGTTCGCGGGCGCCGGTGCGTTCGAGCTGCTCGCTGTTGATGATGTCGACCGGGGCGGCGGTTTCGGCGGCGGTCCGGTTCTTGGCGCGGCTGCCGAGCACCTGGATTTCGTCCAGGTCGCCGGCCTCTCCCGCGGACGGGGCGTCCTGGGCGAAGGCGGGCAGGGCCGCGGCGAGCGAGAAGGCGAGGACGGTCAGTGCCGGCAGGGCGCGGCGCGCTGTCGGACGGCGTGGATTGCGGTGCTGCATGAAACCTCCTGATCCATTGGGGTAAAGGTGGAAGACCGAGTGCGGCGCGCTGTGGCGCCTGCACTCCCGCGGTGACCGGCGGGGGAGCGATCGGGCGACAGTCATAACATTTTTTTAGCGTTTGGGCCCGTGCGGGCGTCGCGAACGGGCGTCTCGACCGTCAACGGCGGCCTGCCGGGCGCTACCCGGCCGGCGGGCGCTGGAGTAGGCTCGGCCCTGAACGGAACAGGGGACCGTGCGATGACGATGACTCACGACGACACCAATGGCGCCGATACCAGTGGCGCCGACGATCGGGCCCAGGAGCCCCCTCACCGCCGCCTCGCACGCATGGCGGGCGAGTGGGAGGGGGTATACCGGCTGTGGTTCGAGCGCGACATGCTGGCCGCGGAATCGGCCCAGCGCGGCAGCCTGCGTCCGCTGCTGGGCGGGCGTTTCCTGCTGCACGAATACACCTGGGAGTTCGACGACCGCAGTTACGCCGGTGCGGCGCTGTACGGCTACCACATCGACGAGAAACGCTGGGAATGCGCCTGGGTCGACAGCTTCCACTGCGGCAGTTCGATCATGTTCTCGCAGACCTCCGGCGAGGCCGATCCCGCGCATTTCGCCGTGCTCGGCAGCTACGGCGACGGTCAGACCCCGCCCGGCCCGCGCTGGGGCTGGCGCACCGAAATCGAGCAGCCCGATGACGACCGCCTGATCATCACCATGACCAACCTCTCGCCGCAGGGCGAGGAGGCGAAGGCGGTGGAAGTGGAATACGTACGCAAGCCGGCCGCCTGAGGATCCGCAGGCCGATTCACGCCTCGTCGTCGACCCGCAGTCTCAGGACGCCGTCGTGCAGTCGCGCGTCGAGGCGTTGGCCGCGCCCGGCGTCGTTCACGCTGCGGACGATGCGGCCATCTTCCCGCAGCAGGATGGCGTAGCCGCGGGCGACGGTGGCCAGCGGGCTGACCGCTTCCAGCGAGCGCGCGAGTCCGTGCAGGCGCAACGCATGCCGTTGCAGCGTGCGCACGGTCGCCGCCTGCGGTCGCGGCGCCAGCGCGCGCAGACGCTCGCGGAGCAGCGACAGTCGGCGTTGCGGGCGCGACGCGCGCAGGACCGCCGCCGCATGCCGCAGTTGCGCGCGACGTTGCTGATCCTGGCGTGCCCAGGCCGCATGCAGCCGGCGCATCGCGTCGTGCTGGCGCCGATGCAGCGCTTCCAGTCGTGCCTGAGGGCGCAGCGCCTGCAACCTCAGGGCGGCGCGGTCCGAGCGCTGCGCGGCCTGGTGCATCAGGCGTTGTTGCAGCGCCCGCAGGCGACGGGCGTCGGCGCGCAGTCGGGCGGCGAGATCGCTGCGATCCGGCACCAGCAGTTCCGCGGCCACCGAGGGCGTCGGTGCGCGCAGATCGGCGGCGAAATCGGCGAGCGTGACGTCGACCTCGTGGCCCACCGCCGAGACCACCGGCACCGGCGATGCGGCGATCGCGCGGGCCAGGTGTTCGTCGTTGAATGCCCACAGGTCTTCCAGCGAACCGCCGCCGCGGGTGACGAGCAGGGCGTCGTAGCGGCCGCTGCGGCCGGCGGCCTGCAGCATGCGCACGATCTGCGCCGCGGCGGTGTCGCCCTGGACCGGGACCGGCAGGATGTCGACCTCGACCAGCGGGAACCGCCGGCGCAGCACGCTCAGCACATCCCGCACGGCGGCGCCGCTGGGCGAGGTGAGCACGCCGAGCCGGCGGACGTGGTCGGGCAGGGGACGCTTGCGGGCCTGGTCGAACAGGCCTTCCGCCTGCAGCTTCGCCTTCAACTGCTCGAACGCGCGCCGCAGCGCGCCTTCGCCGGCCTCCTCCATGGTGTCGAGAATCAACTGGTAGTCGCCGCGGGCCTCGTAGAGGGTTAGACGGCCGCGCGCCAGTACCCGCAGGCCCTCGCGCGGCACGAACTTAAGCCATTGGCTTTTGGGCTTGAACAGCGCGCAGCGGACCTGGGCGCGTTCGTCCTTCAGGGTGAAATAGAGATGACCGGAGGCCGGGCGCGAGAGGTTGCCCAGTTCGCCTTCCACCCAGATCAGCGGGAAGGCGTCCTCCAGCAGATTGCGGGCGAGGGCGTTGAGCTGACTGGGGGTCAGCGCCTTGCGGTCGTCGGTGTCGGGCGGGTCGAACATGGGGACAGGATACGGGAGACCCGCGTTTTCGTAGGAGGGCGTTTGTAGGAGGGCCTTCAGGCCCGAGCTCTCGCTTGCCA
>JAYRUQ010000120.1:949-2570 GCA_041919015.1 Inhella sp. | reverse complement strand
GTGGGCAAGAACCTCGATCGGCTCGGCAGCCAGCATGTGCGCCAGGTGCGCAAGGACTGCGCCTCGGTCATCCTGTGGTGCGCCGAGAAGGCCACCTGGATGGCCGGCGAGGGCATCCAGGTGTTCGGTGGCAACGGCTACATCAACGAGTACCCGTTGGGCCGGCTGTGGCGCGACGCCAAGCTCTATGAGATCGGCGCCGGCACCAGCGAGATCCGCCGCATGCTGATCGGGCGCGAGCTGTTCGCCGAGACGATGTGATGCTGATGCTCGCCTTCGGCGGTCTGATGGTGCTGCTCGGCCTGCTCAGCGGAGGGGTGCTGCTCGCCACCGCGGCCGGCTGGTCGCAACTGGCGCCTGGCTGGACCGCCTGGCTCGCCTTCCCCGGGCTCACCTTACTCGGCTACGGCCTCTTTGCCGCCGCCTCGGGCGACGCGCTGAGCGCGCAGCTGGCGCGCGCCTTCGGCGCGCTGTGCACCTTGCTGGGCATGGCCGCCATCGCGGTGCTGGTGCTGCGAGGTCTGGGCATGCTGGGCTTCGAGGGCGGCACCTGGACGCTATGGTGGGTGTTCGGCTGCAGCCTGGTTCTCGGGCCGCTGGGGTGGTTGGGGGCGAAGTTGCCCAAGGGTGCCTGAAATGCCGGGGCCCGCACGGTCCGGCGTGCTGATCTACGCCTTCGACCTCGACCGGCTCTCGGTCTTCTACGCCCGCCTGCTGGCGGCTGCGGTGCTGTACGAGGATGCCGATCACCAGCTGCTGCAGTCACCCGACACGCAACTCATCGTGCACGCCATTCCTGCGCCCTACCGCGATGTCATCCAGATCCAGACCCCGCCCGAGCCGCGCGAGGAGCAGGCCATCAAACCCTTTTTCAGCGTGGCCGATCTGGCCGAGGCCGAGCGCCTCGCCGTCGAACTCGGCGGCCTCGTTCTTGGGCCTGTCTGGCCCGGGCCTGGCATGAAGTTGCGCAACGTTTGCGATCCCGAAGGCAACATCGTCCAGCTGCGTGAATTCACTGCCTGAGCGCTGGACCCTGCGCCGCTGGCGCGAGGGCGACGAAGCCGCGCTGGCGCAAGCCGCCAACGACGAACGCATCGCCCGCTGGATGAGTGACAGCTGGCCCTGTCCGTACACACGGGTCGAGGCCGACTGGTGGGTGAACGAGGGCAGAGGCAGGGGCAGTACTTGGGCACTGTGCCTTGACGATGTGCCGCAAGGCGGCGTCGGCGCGCATCCGCAAGGCGGCTTTCAGCGCTGCAACGTCGAGGTCGGCTGGTGGCTGGCGCCTGCGCACTGGGGTCAGGGCCTGGTGCCGATGGCGGCACGCTGGCTGGTGGAGCGGGCCTTGCTGAACCCCGAAGTGACGCGCGTGCTCGCGCCCATCCATGCGGGCAACATGCCGTCCATGCGTGTGGCCGAGAAGATCGGCATGCGCCTGGAATCGGTACAACCGCGCAGCGCCTACCAACGCGGTGCGGTCATCGACCGCCATCTCTTTGCCTTGTACCGATGAGCAACGACCTCGACGACCTGCACGACCTGATCGAGAACAACCGCCGCTGGGCGCAGGCGATGAAGGCGCGCGAGCCCGGCTTTTTCACGCGTCTGGCACAGCAGCAGA
>JAYRUQ010000120.1:0-939 GCA_041919015.1 Inhella sp. | reverse complement strand
AGCCGCGTGCCGGCCAACGAGATCACCGGGCTGGACCCCGGCGAGGTCTTCGTCCATCGCAACGTGGCCAATGTGGTGGTGCACAGCGACCTCAACGCGCTCTCGACCATCCAGTTCGCCGTCGAGCACCTGAAGGTGCGCCACATCCTGGTGGTGGGCCATTACGGCTGCGCCGGTGTGCGCGCCGCCATGCGCGGGGTGCGCGTCGGCCTGGCGGATAACTGGCTGCGCCATGTGCACGACGTGCGCCTGCGCCACCGGAAACGCCTCGACCACCTGCCGACCGAGGAGCAGGAGGACGTGCTGTGCGAGATGAACGTCATCGAGCAGGTCGGCAACGTCGCGCTGTCCACGGTGGTGCAGGACGCCTGGGCGCGCGGGCAGGCGCTCAGCATCCACGGCTGGGTCTATGGCCTGCGCGACGGCCTGGTCAAGGACCTGCAGGTCACCATGGACGCGCCCGACAGCGTGGTGCCGCGCTTCTCCGCCGCCCTGAAGCGCTACCCGCGCCCGGCCCCGACCGCCGCGGGCGACGACGACGAGCCGCTCTGAGCACCCCCAGGTCCGGGCCAGCCCGGCCCGCCCCCGGCGGGGTTAAGGTGCCGGGCAAAGCCCGTTCACCTTAAGAGGCCGCCACCGCGAGAGCCCCCATGTACCCGCACCAGCTCAACGACCCCCGCGCCCACGAGATTGCCCAGGCCCTGCTGGGCGGCTTCAACCGCCATTACCGGCTGTTCCGCGAGACCACCGGCAAGGCCAAGCAGCGCTTCGAGCAGGCCGACTGGCAGGGGCAGCAGAAGGCGCAGGCCGAACGCATCGCCTTCTACGACCAGCGCGTTGGCGAGAACGTCGAGCTGCTGCAACTCGGCTACCAGGCCGCCGACCTGCCGATGGACGTGTGGCAGCAGATCAAGCTGCACTACATCGGCCTGCTCACCA
>JAYRUQ010000119.1:0-2612 GCA_041919015.1 Inhella sp. | reverse complement strand
ACCAGGTGGCGCGTGCTGGCGCTCAGCAGCAGGGTGTGGCGCGCGTCGTGCACCCGCGCCTCGCCCGACCAGCCGTCGAAGCAGTGGTCGAGCCCGGCGCCGGCCAGGGCCAGATCGAGTCCGGGCAGCTCGGTGCGCCGGCACGGCAGCGCGTCCTCACCCGGCTCCCAGCGGCCCGCCACGCGCGTCTGCAAACGGCTGCCGGCGCGGTGCAGGAAGTAGGGATGCCAGCCCAGGCCGGCCGGCTGTTCGCGGCCGTCGCAGCTGCGCAGGCTCAGGCGCCACACGAGCGCGTCGTCGCTGAGCTGCAGCTCCTGGGTGGCCGAAAAGGCGAAAGGCCAGTCGGCGTCGGGTTCGTGGCGCAGGCCGAGCTGCAAACGATCGGGCGTGTGCGCCGTCACCGTCCAGGCGCGCTGCCAGCCCACGCCGTGCAGCGAGTGGGGGTGATCGCCGAAGTTGGCTCGGGTGCTGTGGTGCGCACCGCGCCAGTCGAAGCGGCAGTGGCCGATGCGGTTGCTGTAGGGCAGCAGCGCGAAGCAGGCCGACTGCCGCGGCCCCGCCAGCAGCCCGGGCTCGCAGGAACGCAGCAGCGGCTCGTCCTGCCACCACAGACCGGCCAGGCTGGCGCCCAGATCGGGCCGCACGGCGGCGCGCAGTCCGCCGGCGCGCAGCTCGCAGACCGGGCTGTCGCTCATCACCAACCGGGCGGCAGCAGTTCGCTGAGCTGCACCGGCAGGCCGGTGTCGATCGAACGGTGCGCGGCCAGGCCGGTGATGACGCTGCGCAGGCCCTCCTCCAGCGTGATCTCGGCCGGCAGGCCCTCGCGCACCGCCTTGGCAAAGCGCTGGTGCTCGATGAAGGAGGCGCCGAAATGCTGGCCGGGGTAGCGGATGTTGGTGTCCCAGACGCGCCGCACGGCCACGCCGCGACCGGTGCCCGAGGCCTGGCCCCAGACGGCGCGGTTGCCCCAGTCCTCGCGCCGGCTGTGGCGCAGCTGCAGCGAGGGCAGCAGCGACTCGAGCCGCCCCTCGTCGCCCACCACCACGATGTGCTCGTTGTCCATCGAGCCTTCGGCGAACATGCACAGGTCGAGCAGGGCGCGCGCGCCGCTCGGGTACTCGACCACCACGTAGGCGCTGTCGAGGATGTCGGGGCGGCGCCCGCCGTAGTCCTCGTCGAGGTGGTTGACGCGCTGCCCGCCCGAGGCGAACACGCGCTGCGGCTTCTCCTTGAGGATCAGGTCCATCAGGTTGAAGTAGTGGCAGCACTTCTCCACCAGGGTGCCGCCGGTGTTGGCGCTGAAGCGGTTCCAGTCGCCGACCTTGGGGTAGAAGGGTTCGCGGTGCTCGCGGATCGCCACCTGGTGCATGACGCCCACCGCGCCCTCGTGCGCCATGCGGATCATCTCGGCCACCGGCGGCATGTAGCGGTACTCCTGCGCCACCCAGACGATGCCCTTCCTGCCCTGCGCGAGGCGCAGCATCTCCAGCCCGTCTTCGACGCGCGTGACGAGCGGCTTCTCGATCAGGATGTGCAGATCGCTGGCCAGCGCGGCACGCATCATGTCGATGTGCGTGAAGTTGGGCGTGGCGATCACCACCGCGTCGCACAGGCCGCTGTCGAGCAGGGACTGCACGTCGTCGAAGGCGGGTACCGGGGCGTCGAGCTGCGCCAGCGCCGCCGCGCGGCTGGGCGCATGCGGGTCGGCCAGCGCGGTGACGCGGGCGTCGCCCAGCGCGCGGATGTTCTCGATGTGCTCGCGGCCCATGCTGCCGCAGCCCACGATGCCGTAGCGGATCAGTGGCTCAGTCATCCTTTGAGTCCTCCTTGGGTGAGGCCGCCCACCACGCGTTCCTGGAACAGCGCGACCAGCACGGCCACCGGCACGATGGCCACCACCAGGGCGGCCGAGATGATGGGCCAGGGGAAGGCGAACTCCCCCTGGTACAGGGTGATGCCGACCGGCACCGTGCGCATGCTGGCGCTGGCGTTGAGCGACAGCGCGAGCAGGAATTCGTCCCAGGCGTTGACGAAGGCCAGGATGCCGGCGGTGAACAGGCCCGGCGCCGCCAGCGGCAGCACCACCTTCACCAGCGCGCCCAGGCGCGTGCAGCCGTCGATCAGCGCGGCGTTCTCCAGGTCGCGCGGGATGCTCTGGAAGAAGCTCACCAGCACCAGGGTGCAGACCGGCAGGTTCAGCACCACATAGGGCAGCACCAGCGCCACATAGCTGTTGAGCAGGCCCAGCAGGCGCATGGTCTCGAAGATCGGCACCAGCAGGGTGACGAGCGGGAACATGCTCGACGCCACGATGGTGGTCAGCACCAGCTGGCGGTGGCGCAGGTTCAGGCGCGCGATGGCGTAGGCCGCCCCGGTGGCCACCAGCAGCGAGCCCAGCGTGGCCAGGCCGGCCACCACGAAGCTGTTGCCCAGGTAGAGCAGCAGCGGCTGGTCGGCGAAGGCGCGCACGTAGTTGTCCAGCGAGGCCGCCTGCGGCCAGTAGCTGATGGGGCGCTGCACCAGCTCGGCCTCCGACTTCAGCGAGGTCAGCAGCACCCACAGCGCCGGAAAGAAGCCGTTGAGCACCACCAGCGCAGCCGCCAGCCGGCGCA
>JAYRUQ010000118.1:0-2734 GCA_041919015.1 Inhella sp. | reverse complement strand
GTGCTGGAGGGGTGAGGGGAGGGGTTATGCAGACCCTCCTGAACCTGGGCACGCCGCATTCAGAGCCTCCCCGCCGGCCGATGCCAGGTTCGAGATGCGGATGGAACCGGTCTTGGCGGTTCGCGGAGGTCGCTTGCATCGAATGTGACTTCTTAGAATGAATGCCTTGACTGCAAGCGGCGGGAGTGACGGCATGGCCATGCTCACGGTTCGAAATCTTCCAGACGACGTGCATCGTGCACTTCGGGTGCGCGCGGCTCAGCACGGTCAAAGCACCGAAGCGGAGGTGCGCGCCATCCTGGCGGCCGCCGTCAAGCCAGCGGGCCGACTTCGAATGGGTGATGAACTGTCGGCGCTTGGGCGCGAGCTTGGGCTGTCCAACAAGGATGTCGATGCGCTGCGCGCTGAGCGCAACACGCACCCTGCCGAGCCGCTAGGTTTCGAATGATCGTTCTCGACACCAACGTGGTCGCCGAGGCCATGAAGCCCGAGCCCGATGCGGCTGTTCTCGACTGGCTCAACGACCAAGCCGCCGAAACGCTTTACATCAGCAGCGTCACGTTGGCGGAACTGCTCTTTGGCGTGGGCAGCCTGCCTGCGGGCCGGCGCAGAGAGGCCCTGACGCAGGCTCTGAGCGGCTTGATGAAGCTCTTCAAGAACCGCGTCCTGCCCTTTGACGCCGACGCGGCAAAACGGTTCGCCGAGTTGGCCGTCGCCGCGCGGGCTGCGGGCAAGGGTTTTCCGACCGCGGATGGCTACATCGCGGCGACAGCCGACTCGAGGGGCTTCACCGTGGCCTCGCGCGACACCGCGCCCTACGAGGCAGCGGGATTGGCCGTGCTGAACCCTTGGAGTCGGCGCTGATCGCTCGCGGGGCCTGCGCGGCGAGGGCTGGGTTGGGCGCAAGGCTGCTCCGCAAGCCAAGGAGCCGCCCAATCCACCCACAGGCTCATCGTCGGATGGCCCCCACGCAAGCGCAGGGGCCGGCGGACGCCCGCCCTGCTGCACTCCGTAGAATCCCGCCCCTTTTGTCACCAAAGCGAACGAGTCATGGCAGGGCATTCCAAATGGGCCAACATCCAGCACCGCAAGGGTCGTCAGGATGAGAAGCGCGGCAAGGTCTGGACCCGCCTGATCCGCGAAATCATGGTCGCCGCGCGCACCGGCGGCGGCGACGTGGCGATGAACCCGCGCCTGCGCCTGGCCATCGTCAACGCCAAGGCCGCCAACATGCCGGCCGACACGATCAAGCGCAACGTCGACAAGGCCACCGGCAATGCCGAGGGCGTGAGCTACGAGGAAATCCGCTACGAGGGCTACGGCATCGGCGGCGCGGCCATCATCGTCGACACCATGACGGACAACCGCGTGCGGACCGTCGCCGAGGTGCGCCACGCCTTCAGCAAGTACGGCGGCAACCTTGGCACCGAGGGCTCGGTGGCCTTCCAGTTCAAACACTGCGGGCAGCTGCTGTTCGCGCCCGGCACCAGCGAGGACGCGGTGATGGAGATCGCGCTCGAGGCCGGCGCCGAGGACGTGCTGACGGGCGAGGACGGCTCCATCGAGGTGCTGAGCGCGCCCTACGAACTCGAGGCGGTGCGCGACGCGCTGGCCGCCAAGGGCCTGACGGCCGAGATGGCCGAGGTGACGATGCGCGCCGAAAACAGCATCGCGCTGGCCGGCGAGGATGCCCAGCGCATGCAGAAGCTGCTCGACGTGCTGGAAGACCTGGACGACGTGCAGAACGTCTTCCACAACGCCGAGTTGGAGCTCTGATGAAGGTGCTGGTGGTCGGCAACGGCGGGCGCGAGCACGCCATCGCCTGGAAGCTCGCGCAGTCGCCCCGCGTCAGCCAGATCCATGTGGCGCCCGGCAACGGTGGCACCTTGCGCGATCCGGCGCTGAGGAATCTGCCGATCAGCGACATCCATGCGCTGGCCGACTGGGCCGAGCAGAACAAGGTGGCGCTCACCGTGGTCGGCCCCGAGGCGCCGCTGGCGGCCGGCATCGTCGACGTGTTCCGCGGTCGCGGTCTGCGCGTCTTCGGCCCCACCCAGGCCGCCGCCCAGCTCGAGAGCAGCAAGGCCTTTGCCAAGGACTTCATGCAGCGCCACGGCATCCCGACCGCGCGCTACGAGGTGTTCAGCGATGCCGACGCCGCGCACGCCCACGTGGACGTCGAAGGCGCCCCCATCGTCATCAAGGCCGACGGCCTGGCCGCCGGCAAGGGCGTGGTGGTGGCGATGACGCTGGCCGAGGCGCATGCCGCCATCGACATGATCCTGCGCGACAAGGTGCTGGGCGTGGCGCACAACGTGGAAGGCGCGCGCGTCGTCATCGAGCAGTTCCTGCAGGGCGAGGAGGCCAGCTTCATCGTCGTCAGCGACGGCCAGGAGGTGGTGGCGCTGGCCACCAGCCAGGATCACAAGCGCCTGCTCGACGGCGACGCCGGCCCCAATACCGGGGGCATGGGTGCCTACTCGCCGGCGCCGGTGGTGACGCCCAATGTGCACGCCAGGGCGATGCACGAGATCGTGCTGCCGACCATCGCCGGCATGGCCAAGGACGGCATGCCCTTCACCGGCTTCCTCTACGCCGGGCTGATGGTCGACGCCGAGGGCCGGCCCTACACCATCGAGTTCAACGCGCGCCTCGGCGACCCCGAGACCCAGCCCATCCTGATGCGGCTGAAGTCCGACCTCTTCGAGCTGCTGATGGCCGCCACCGAGGGGCC
>JAYRUQ010000117.1:0-2784 GCA_041919015.1 Inhella sp. | reverse complement strand
GCCTTCAGCAAGGCCATGCGGGCCGAGGCCGAGGTGCTGGTGATGTCGACCCGTTTCAGCTTCGACCGTGATCGCGGCGTCAGCGCCGCCGTGGAGGCCCCTGCACCTTGAAGTCCAGCCAACGCTACGCCGTGCTCGGGCATCCGATTGCCCACAGCCGCTCGCCGGCCATCCACAGCGCCTTTGCCGCGCAAACCGGCATCGACTTGCAGTACGAGGCCCTGCTGGTGCCGCCCGACGGCCTGGCCGCCACGCTGCATCGGCTGCGCGACGAGGGATTCAGCGGCTGCAACATCACCCTGCCCTTCAAGACCGAGGCGCTCACCCTGGCCGACAGCGGCAGCCAGCGCGCCCTGCTGGCCGGCGCCGCCAACACCCTGGGCTGGACGACCGACGGCCGGCTGTGGGCCGACAACACCGACGGGCTGGGTCTGCGCCGCGACATCGAAACCAATGCGGCCTGGCCGCTGCTCGACCGCCGCCTGCTGCTGCTCGGCGCCGGCGGGGCGGCGGCCGGCGCGCTCGGCCCCCTGCTGGAGGCCAGGCCGGCCTGTGTGGCGGTATGGAACCGCAGCCCGGCGCGCGCCGCCGAACTGGTGGCGCGCCACGCCGAACTGGCCTTGCGCTGCGGCGTGCGCCTGCTGGCGCTGGAGCGGCCCGAGGGTCGCTTCGACGCCGTCATCAATGCCACCAGCGCGGCGCTGCAGGCCGGCGCCCTGGATCTGCCTGCCGGCCTGCTGGCGCCCGGCGGACTGGCGCTCGACATGGTCTATGGCGCGGCCGCCGAGCCTTTCCTGGCCTGGGCCGCCGGCCAGCAGGCCGGCCAGCGCCGCGACGGCCTGGGCATGCTGGTCGAGCAGGCCGCCGAGGCCTTCCAGCGCTGGCACGGCTTGCGCCCCGACACCGCAGCGGTGCTGGCGCAACTGCGGAGCGGCGCGTGAAGCGCGCGCTGCGCCTGCTGGTGCTGGCGCTGCTGACGCTGCTGGCGCTGCAGCTGTATTTCCTGCTGCGCATCGCGGCCATGAACTGGATCGACCCGCAATCCACCACCTTCCAGCGCAGCGAGATGGCACGCATCGTGGCGCGTGACGGGCGGCTGGCGTGGTCGCAGCAATGGGTGGAGCTTCCCGCCATCAGCGCCAACCTGCCGCGCGCCGTGATCGCCAGCGAGGACGGCGGATTCCTCGAACACCACGGCATCGAGTGGGAGGCGGTCGAGCAGGCCTGGAGCAAGAACCAGCGTGCCGAGGCGCGCGCCGCCCAGCGCAAAAACGGACGCCGCGTGGCGAAGGTGGTCGGTGGCTCGACCATCACCCAGCAACTGGCCAAGAACCTGTTTCTCAGTGGCGAACGCAGCATGGCGCGCAAGGCGCAGGAGGCCCTGCTGGCGCTTTCGCTCGAGGCCTTGCTGAGCAAGTCCCGCATCCTGGAGATCTACCTCAACCATGTGGAGTGGGGCGAGGGCGTGTTCGGTGCCCAGGCGGCGGCGCGCCATTACTTCCGCGTCGACGCGCGCCAGCTGGCTGCCGCCCAGGCCGCCCGGCTGGCCGTCATGCTGCCGGCCCCCAAGCGCTTCGAGAGGCTGCCCGGTTCGGCCTATCTGGCCACACGCAGCGGCACCATCCTGGCGCGCATGGGCGAGGTGGAGCTGCCGCCACGATGAACGAGCTGCAGATCGAGATCGCGCAGGTGGCGGCCCGGCTGATCGCCGAGGAAGGCTGGCCTTGGGGCGGCGCCAAGCAGCGCGCGCTGCGCGAGCTCGGGCTGCCGCCGCGCACCGCGCTGCCCGGCAGCGACCTGGTGGAGGACATGCTGCGCGAGCACCTGGCCCTGTTCCAGGCCGACACCCAACCGGCCGAGCTGCTGCAGCTGCGGCGCCTGGCGCTGCGCTGGATGGAGCGGCTGGAGTGCTTTGAGCCGCTGCTGAGCGGCGCGGTCTGGCGCGGCACCGCCAACCGGCTGTCCGACATCCGCCTGCAGCTCTTCAGCGACGACCCCAAGGCGCCCGACATCGCGCTGCTCAACCTCGGCCTGCAGGCCGAGGCGGGTCCCGAGCCCGCCTCGCCGCGTTCGGGACGCGAGGCGCACAGCCTGCTGGTCTGGCTGCCGCCGCCACAAGGCTTCGAGCAGCCGGTGGCGCTGCTGCTCGAAGTGCTCGATCCGCTGGCGCGACGCGGAGCCCTGCAGCCCGACGGCCGGGGCATGAGCCTGCGCGGTGAGTTGGCCGGACTGCGCCGCCTGATCGACGACACTGCGGCCTGCCCATGAAGCTCACGCGCCGAACTGCCCTGCTGCTGCCCACGCTGCCCGCCTGGGCCGGGCCGCTGCGCGCCGCCGGGCCCGGCGACACCGCCGCCAAGCTGTGGGCCGCCAGCTTCCAGACGCCGGAGGGCAAGACCCTCAAGCTGGCCGATCTCAAGGGACGCTGGTGGCTGCTCAATTTTTGGGCCACCTGGTGCGCACCCTGCATCAAGGAAATGCCCGACTTCGACCGCTTTCACCAGGACGAGCTGGCGCGCGGTGCCCAGGGCTGGCCGGTGGTGGGCCTGGCGATCGACGCGCCGACACCGGTGCGGGATTTCCTCAAACGCCGCCCGGTTCGCTACCCCATCGGCCTGGCCGGCCTCAACGGCACCGAACTGATGCGAAGTCTCGGCAACCTGAAGGGCGGTCTGCCCTTCACGGTGGTGGTCGATCCGCAGGGCGCGATCGCCTGGCGGCGCCCCGGCGAGACCCATCTGGCACAACTTCGGGAACTGCGCGGCAAATTGGCCGTTTCCTGAA
>JAYRUQ010000116.1:0-3051 GCA_041919015.1 Inhella sp. | reverse complement strand
CCGAGGAGCGCAGACAAGGGGGCCGTGCGCCGCAGGCGCACATCGTGATCTGACTCGCGCAGCTTGTTTGAGCGGAGGGAGCGAAGCGAGCGCAGCGAGTTCTGCGCGTGGCCCCCTTGTCGAGCACTAAGGCCGGACACAAACCGTCCTGTGGACGGTTTGTGCCTGCCGAAGGACAGCGCCGCTGGCGCTGGCACACAGGGAACCCGCTTGGCCGCAGGCCAAGCGGGCGAGCGCAGTAGGCCCGCATTTCTTTTCCCCCCTTTTCTTTGGCGGAGCAAAGAAAAGGGGGTCGGGGGTGCAGGGGGCCGAAGGTCCCCTGCGGGCTGCACCGACATGGCAAACGCCATCACGTCCGCCCTCCCCGCATCAACGCCCGGTTTTCCATGTCCACCCGCAGCACCACCGCCAGCGCCACCAGGTTCATCGCCACCGCCGAGCCGCCGTAGGACAGCAGCGGCAGCGTCAGGCCCTTGGTGGGCAGCGCGCCCAGGTTCACGCCGATGTTGATGAAGGCCTGGCCACCGAACCAGATGCCGACGCCCTGCGCGTACAGGCCGCCGAACACGCGGTCCAGCGCCACCGCCTGGCGACCGATCATCACGCAGCGTCGCGTCAGCCAGAAGAAAGCCAGGATGACGATGCAGACGCCGAAGAAGCCGAGCTCCTCGCCGATCACCGCCAGCAGGAAGTCGGTATGGGCCTCGGGCAGGTAGTGCAGCTTTTCCACCGAACCACCCAGTCCCTGGCCGAACCATTCGCCGCGACCGAAGGCGATCAGGGAATGCGTCAGCTGGTAGGCCTTGCCCTGCGCGTACTTCTCGTCCCAAGGGTTCAGGTAGGCAAAGATGCGCTCACGGCGGAACTCGCTGAAGCTGATCATCAGCACGAAGGCCGCCACCAGCACCAGCAGCACCAGCGCGAACATGCGCGCGTTCACGCCACCGAGGAACAGCACGCCGATGGCGATCGCCGCGATCACCATGAAGGCGCCCATGTCGGGCTCGGCCAGCAGCAGCATGCCCATCAGGCCGAGCACCGCCAGCATGGGTGAGACCGACTTCCAGAAGTTCTCGCGCAGCTCGAGCTTGCGCAGCATGTAGGAGGCGGCGTAGAGCGCAATCGCAAACTTGGCGAGCTCGCTGGGCTGGAAATTCATCACCCCCAGCGGCAGCCAGCGCCGCGCGCCGTTCACGCCCTTGCCCACCCCGGGCACCAGCACCACCACCAGCAGCAGCAGGGTCAGGCCCAGCAGCCAGGGCGTGGCGCGCTCCCAGAACTTCATCGGCACCTGGGTCAGCACGGTGCCGGCCAGCAGGCCGACGAACATCGCCAGCACCTGGCGCATCACGAAGTAGCCCTCGGTGTAGCGCGCGAACTTCGGGCTGTCGGGCAGCGCGATGGAGGCCGAATAGACCATCACCGCGCCGAAGGCCAGCAGACAGACCACGACCCAGACCAGCATCAGGTCGAAACCATGTGCGCGGGTCGGCTGGCTGTCGCCGATGTGGATGCCGGTGCGAACGGGCAAGCCGGCCTCGCCCTTGGCGCCCTCCAGGGCGCCCATCAGCCCCTGCCAACCCGCCAGCCGGCGCTTCATGCCAGTTCTCCCCGTTCGGCGGCCAGCTCGCGCGCGGCGGCGGCAAACACCTCGGCGCGCTGCGCGTAGTTGCGGAACATGTCCAGGCTGGCGCAGGCGGGGCTCAGCAGCACGGTGTCACCGGCCTGGCTCTGGGCGAAGGCCCAGGCGGTGGCGGCCTGCAGCGAGTCGTGGCGCGCCACCGGGAAGGGGCTGCCCGCGAGCAATGCGTCCAGCGCCTGGCGGGTTTCCGCGTGGCGACCGATCAGGGCCACGGCGCGGGCGTGCCGCCATAGCGGCTCGCGCAGCGGTGCGAAGTCCTGGCCCTTGCCGTCGCCACCGAGGATCAGGGCCAGCTTGCCGGTCTCGCGGTCGGCGCCCAGGCCGGCCAGCGCCGCCACCGTGGCGCCGACATTGGTGCCCTTGCTGTCGTCGACGAAATCCACGCCCGCCAGCGTCAGCAGCCACTCCACGCGGTGCGGCTCGCCGCGGTACTCGCGCAGCCGGTGCAGCATGGGCGCCAGCGCACAGCCGGCGGCGCTGGCCAGCGCCAGCGCGGCCAGTGCGTTGGCGGCGTTGTGGCGGCCGCGGATGCGCAGGGCGTCGGCCGGCATCAGGCGCTGGATCTGCAGCGCCTCCTCCTCCTCGCCGCCCTTGCGCTTCCTCAGCGGCGTGTCGTCGCCGGCCTGCGCGCGCACCAGCCAGGCCATGCCGTTCTCGACCAGCAGACCGTAGTCGCCGGGCCGCTGCGGCGGGTTCATTCCGAAGCGGCAGACGCGGCGCGGCGTCCACTTCACCGTGGCCTTGAGCGGTTTGCCGCGCGCACCCAGGGGCGGCGGCGGCGCCTGCGGCACCAGGGCCTCGACGAGCGGGTCGTCGCGGTTGACGACCATCAGCGCGCGCTGGCCGAACACGCCGGCCTTGGCCGCCGCGTAGGCCGCCATGTCGCCATGCCAGTCCAGATGGTCCTGGCTCAGGTTGAGCACGGTGGCAGCGGTGGGCTCGAACCCCTCCTCGCCCGACCCCAGGCCATCGAGCTGGAAGCTCGACAACTCCAGCACCCAGACCTGCGGCAGCGCTTCGAACTCGGGCGCGCGCGGCGGTGGCGGGTCGATGGGCAGGGCATGGGTGTCGAGCAGTTCGTCGAGCTGCTCGATCGACATGCCGCCATCGGAATGGGTGACGGGCTCCGCAACGACCTCGGCGGCGTCGGCCGCTGCCTGCGCCTGGACCCCGTCCTCAGGCGGCGCCACAACCGGTGCCACAACCGGCACCTCAACCGGCGCCTCGACGGGGTTTGCGGTCGGCGGCTCACCCGGCTCCAGCGCCAGTTCAACCTGCGGCCGCGGCCCCTCGGCCAACAGCGCGGCGCGCAGGGTGTCGAGCAGGGTCGGGCCGATGTTGCCGGCCACCGCCACGCGGCGACCGGCGGCCTCGCAGAGCTGGCCGGTCAGCGCCGTGGTGGTGGTCTT
>JAYRUQ010000115.1:0-3157 GCA_041919015.1 Inhella sp. | reverse complement strand
GGCGCTGGGACCATAAGACGGTCTTCGCACTGCTGGCCTGGACCGTGCTGACCGGTCTGCTGGCGGCGCGCCACTGGCTGGGTTGGCGCGGCGGCCAGGCGGCGCGCTGGTTGTACGCCGGGGCGGCCCTGCTGCTGCTGAGTTACGCCGGCTCGCGCTTCGTGCTGGAAGTGATGCTGGGTCGCCCAGCCTGATGCCCATGGGTCGCGTGCTGTTCGTCTTGCTGCTGGCGGTCGGGGTGGTGCTGTGGTGGAAGCACCGCCAGCGCGGCGGGCGACCATCGGCGCCCGAGGCGCCCCCCTCCGGTCCGTCAACCGAACCACGATCGTCCAGCCCCGAGGCCATGCTGCGCTGCGCCGAGTGTGGGGTGCACCTGCCGGCCAGCCAGAGCCTGCCGGGGCGCGGTGGCGTGTTCTGCTGCGCCGCGCATCGCCAGCAGTTCGAGGACCGTCCATGACGGTTGGCGCGCGGCCCGTCGAGGCCGTGCCATCCGTTGCCGCTTCGGCGCGCCCCGAACCGGTCGCGGCGGGCACCGAACGGGCACGGCTGCTGCGCACCTTCCTGGTGGCGCGCGTGGTGCTCGGCATGGCGCTCGGCGCCACCCAGGTCAGCGCCTACCTGCTGGGCAGTGCGGGCGCACCGCTGATGCTGAGCCTGTGCCTCGGCTATGCGCTGCTGACCTTGATGCAGTGGCTCTGGCCCTTGCGCGAAGCCGATGCATCGGCCGCGACGATGCGCGCCTTGCCCTGGTGGGCAACGGTCGGGGTCGATCTGGTCGTCTTCACCTGGCTGGCGGCCGACGTGGGTTCGGCGGTGCCGCCGGTGGCGGCGCTCTACGTGCTGCCGGTCATGATGAGCGCGGTGCTCGCCACCCGGCGCGCCGGGCTGGCGGCGGCGGCCCTGGCCACGCTCGGCCTGCTGGGCGCGTCCCTTTGGGCCGGTCTGCAGGCGGCCAACTGGGGGGCGTCGCTCTCGCAGGCCGGGCTGGCGGGCATCGGCTACTTCAGCATCGCCCTGCTGGCGGCCGAACTCTCGTCCCGCCTGGCGCTTGAGCAGGCCGATGCGCTGGGCAGTCGCGCACTGGCGCGTCAGCAGGCGCTGCTCAACCAGCTGGTGATCGACGAGATGCAGGAGGGCGTGCTGGTGGTGGACCGCACGCTGCAGGTCTGCGCCGCCAACCCCGCGGCCCTGGCCTTGCTGGGTGAACGAGAGCCGGTGGCGGCGGCGCCGTTTGCCCTGCCGGGTCCGCCGGCCTGGCGCGCCTTGCGGGACCTGGCCGAGGACGCCTGGCGCGACGCCGCGCTGCAGGGCCGTGACGTGGTCCTGAGTTTCCTGCGCGCACCGGCACGCACCTTGCGCGTGCGGGTGCGGCAGATGCACGGCCGGGCCGATGCCGACGATCTGCTGGTGCTGCTGCTCGAGGACCGCGCCACCCTGCTGGCCCGCGCGCGCCAGGATCGCCTGGCGGCCATGGGGCGCATGTCGGCCAGCATCGCGCACGAGATCCGCAACCCGCTGGCGGCCATCTCGCAGGCCAATGCCCTGCTGGAGGAGGACGTGCAGCACGAACCGGCCCAGCAGCGCCTGACCGCGCTGGTCGACTCGAATGTGCGACGCCTGCAGCGCATCGTCGACGAGGTGATGCTGCTGGCCGCACCGATGGACGGGGAGCCGCAGACGCTCGATGCCACCCAACTGGTGCGCGAGGTCAGCGACGACTGGGCGCGCACCCAGCCCCAGGCCAGCCTGCGCCTCAAGCTGCCGCAGCAGGCGGCGCCGGTGCTGTTCGAGCCGGACCACCTGCGCCGGGTGCTGGTGAATCTGTTGGACAACGCCTGGCGGCATGCGCAGGCGGCGGCCCTGCCCTGGGTGGCGCTGGAGCTGAGCGACGGGGATGGCGTGCTGTGCCGCGTCAGCAACCCGGCGGCGCCCTTGGCCGCCGACGTCGAGCGCCATCTCTTCGAGCCCTTCTTCTCGACGCGCAGCCGCGGCGCCGGCCTGGGGCTCTACATTTGCCGCGAGTTGTGTGAGCGCTATCGCGCACGCATCGAATACCGCGCCGACCTGCTCGACGGCGAGGCCTGCGTGAGTTTCCTGATCCGCCTGCGGTCGCCCACCGCCCCGACATGACCGCCGAACGCCTGCTCGTCGTCGACGACGAACCCGACCTGCGCACCCTGTACGAACTCACGCTGCTGCGCGAGGGGTATGAGCTGGACAGCGCCGAGACGGTTGCCGAGGCGCTGGCGCTGCTGCGCGACCAGCGCTATCAGGTGGTCATCACCGACATGCGACTGCCCGACGGTTCGGGCATGGATGTGCTGGCCTGGCTCGAGCAGCAGGGACGCGGCGAGCGCGCCATCGTCATCACCGCCTTCGGTTCGGCCGAGAACGCCGTCGAGGCCCTCAAGGCCGGCGCCTACGACTACCTGACCAAGCCGGTCGACCTGCGGCAGTTCCGTGCCGTGGTGGCCAGTGCACTCGGACGCGACCCGCGCGCTGCCGCCGCGGCGGGGGGCACTGCCGCCATCGTGCGGCTCAAGCCCGAGACGGAGGCCGCAGCCACCGGCAGTGCCGCCCTGCTGCGCCTGGCCGGTCGCTCCGAGGCCATGCGGCAGGTGCGCGCGCTGGTGCAGAAGCTGGCGCGCTCGATGGCGCCGGTGCTGGTGAACGGCGAGTCGGGGACTGGCAAGGAGCTGGTGGCGCGTGCCATCCATGCCGAAGGCGTTCGGGGCGCCGGCCCCTTCGTGGCCGTGAATTGCGGTGCCATTCCCGAGCACCTGCTCGAGGCCGAGTTCTTCGGCTACCGCAAGGGCGCGTTCACGGGGGCCGCCGAGGACCGCGAGGGCTTCTTCCAGGCGGCCAGCGGCGGCACGCTGTTTCTTGACGAGATCGGCGATCTGCCGCTGGCCATGCAGAGCAAGTTGCTGCGCGCCATCCAGGAGCGCTCGGTGCGCCCGGTCGGTGCGGTCAGCGAGGTGCCGGTCAACCTGCGCCTGGTCAGCGCCACGCACAAGGACCTGACGGCCGAGGTGGCGGCCGGTCGATTCCGCCAGGACCTTTTTTACCGCCTCAACGTGATCCAGATCCGCGTGCCGCCCTTGCGGGAGCGCCTGCAGGACCTGCCCGACATCTGCAGCGCGCTGTTGGCGCGCAT
>JAYRUQ010000114.1:0-3227 GCA_041919015.1 Inhella sp. | reverse complement strand
GGGGTCCGTTTGATTTCAGTGCAAGAAGTGACGGTTCACGCCCGCCCGCAGAGCGAGCACTGGCGCGGGGTTCGCTCTGCGCCCTCACGCAAGTGCTTGTCAGGCAATGAGTTTCTGTTGGTCCTCCAATCGGCCGTTGAGCGCCTGTTTGTGGGGTCAATCTCAGCCGGCGGCGCTTGTTTTCGCCGCGGTTTGTGACGGCAGGATCTGGCCCGCGTAGCGCTCCAGCGGGAAGCGGAAGACCCCGCGCAGGTTGATCCCTTCCAGGCGCGTCGGCGCCACCCGCCCGATGAGCTCTGGCGGCACCACCTGGCGGCGGTTGGCCCAGCGGTCCAGCACGGACTGCATCTGTCGGGTGTTCCACGCCATCACGATGTTGGCCAAGAGGCTCAGCGCGTCGGCCACCGCCTGCATCTCGTCGGCCCGCCTGGCCTGTGCTGGCCCGACGCGGCCGGTGTAGATCGCCCGCTTCAATGCATTGACCGCCTCGCCGCGGTTGAGCACGCGGCGCAGCTCGCGGCGGAAGGCCTCGTTGACGAAGTAGTCGGCCAGGAACGCCGTGCGCAGCAGCTTGCCCAGTTGCACCCCGGCGTCGTAGATCGGGTCACCTCGGGCGGCCGAACCGAACCGGGCCAGTGCCGTCACCGCGCTGGCGTGCCCGCTCGACACCGATGCGGCCAGGTGCACCAGACTGTCCCAGTGTTCTTCGATCAGCGCCGTATCGATGGTGGCCTCGCACACGGCAGCGATCTCTCCTGGCACCTTCACGCCGCGCGGCACGAACAGGTGGCGCTGCTTGAGCTCCCGGAGCCTGGGACACAGATCGAAGCCCAGCAGCCGAGCCAGGCCCATGGCGAAGTCGGTGTAGCCGTGGGTGTCCACCGCCAGTTGCGTCGTCTCGACCTTCTCCTGCCGCACGACACCCTCGATGGCCGCACCCGCCTGGCGCTCGTTGAGCACGATCGGCTGGGCGTGGAAGATGCCCCAGCGGTCCTTGACGTGGCTGTAGATGCCGATGGAGGCCGTCTGCCGCCTGGGGTCCTGCCGCGCCTGCCAGACGCGGCGGCTGGTCTCCAGGCTCATCATGTCCGACGAGGCCAGATCGGCGCGGCCCCAGGTGGCGGCGATCGGTTGGCGTTGCATGTACTCCAGCACCGCCTGGCAGGCCAGGGCCAGCCGGCGCTCGTCGCCGGCCCAGCGCATGGCCTGGCGGATGCTGGTGGCCGACAGCTGCGGGATCATGCGTGCGCACTCGGCCGCCGTCAGGCTGGTGCCATGGGCCAGGATGCCGGCATAGACCATCAGCAGTTCCTGACCAGATCTCGGCTCGCGTCCGAGCATGATCCAGCTGAAGCGAACCTGGGCGTCCACCGCCAGGATGACCTCGGGCAGCTGCACCTCGCCGATGCGCTGATCGAGCCGGCTGCGCAACCTGCTGACTTCGGGGTCCTCGTCTTCGGCCGCCAGCGGCGCCAGATGCAGTTCGTCGTCAACACGCAGCGCGCCGGCCCGCACCGCCGTGGCCACCGCGTCGACGCCGGCGCGCACGCGCTCCAACAGCGGTGCGAGGAAGGGCGCGGCCTTGGCCGGCAACTGCAGCCTGGCGTAGTGGCGCCGTGCCTCGGCTGCCCACCGCTCCTGCGAGATGAACAGCCGCTCGCGGCCTCGGAAGCTCAGGGAGTGTTCGATCCAGATCGAGCCGTTGCGCAATCCCCGGCGCAGCGCGAACAGGGTGGCCACCTCCAGCGCTCGGAACGCTCGCTCGCGGTCGGCGTCGGCGATGTCCTGGCGCCATGCCGCGCCCAAGCGAGCGGCGGTGACCTCGACCGGCAAGGTCTTGTCCCCGGCTGCGTACTGCATGCGCAGGATGTCCAGCGCATGCAGCGCCGGGTGCTCACCCGTGGCCGTCCACGACAGGGTGCCGGCAGCCACCAGCAGCGAGCGCACCGGGGCGATGGAGGCGATCAATTGCCGACGGATGCCCGAAGCCCGGCTCGGCGCCTTCTGCGCGCGCCGGGCTGCGACCAGTTCGAGCAGCCGCATGCGCAGCTCGGCCGTGCCGGCTTCCTCCTGGGCCAGCTCGGCCAACTCCTGCAGCAGCAACTGGTACCGCCGCGACCAGTCGATGGGTGCAACCGCATCGTCGGCACATTGGCGCCAGAGATCGGCGACGCGGCGCTGGAACATGAGGATGAACTGGTCGGTGGCCGTCAGCAGGCAGTAGCGCAGGAAGCAGGCCATCTCGACGGTACGCGCCGGCTCCTTGATGCGCGCGCTGATCGAGGGAGGCCGCGTGGCCATGCGCCGGGCGTAGCGGCGCACGAGGGTGTCGTTGAGCTCGCCCAGGTGCCGATCCAGGCCAAGGTCGTTGAGGAAGGTGATGCGCTCGAGCACTTCGGCGATCTGGCGCGTGGAGTGCTTGGCCGGTGCGCTCCACAACCAGCTCTGGCAGTGCTGACCGTCGGGACGGCTGGCGGCCACCGCCGTCGCCCATTGCTTCAGGGTAGATGCAGGCGCCGCGGCTTGGATGGAAGCGGCGGTGGCGGCTTCGAGTTCGGCCAGCGCGGCCGCCACGAGCGTACGGATGGCGCGCTCGTGCACGATGATCAGCCGGTGCTCGTACAGCCAATGCCGGGCTCGCACCAGCAGCCGCTCGCGGTCGGCGGTGTGCGCAACCTCGTCGCGCAGGATGCGCACCAGTGCACGCCGCTGATGTTCGCTCATCCAGGCAAAGCCCAAGACCTCGCAAGCCTGCTGCTGGTGATCGAACAGGGTGCGGCCCCGGGTGTACAGCGCGCGCAGCGATGCCAGGTCAGGCGTCTCGATATCCAGCGTCTGGCCCAGGTGACGCAGCAAGGCCGCCGGCACGGCCCGAACGCTGTTCAACGGCCGACCGCTCATGCGCACGAAGCCGATGTGCAGCGCCAGGCCCAGCTTGTGGTGCTCGCCCCGGCGCCGCTCGATCAGTTCGCGCTCGGCTCGGCTGAAGGTGAAGAAGGCCTGCAGTTCGAACGCGGAGATCTCGCGCGGCAACTCCCGCAGGCCCAGGTACGGTGTGTGCCAGCCCTGCATAGCCGCCGCTCCCCACGAGTCGAAAAGCAGGCAAAGATACGCCGGGCTGCAGTGAACAGCAAACGCAGTCGAATCAACGACTTACGCCGGGACACCCGCGCCGTTGCTGGCGATCCGAACCGTCACTTTTTGCACCGAAATCAAACGGACCCCCG
>JAYRUQ010000113.1:0-3229 GCA_041919015.1 Inhella sp. | reverse complement strand
TGTAGAAGTTCAGCGCCGGCGGCGTGTCGATCCACACCTCGTCGTAGTCCTCGGCGAGCTGGTCGAGCGCGTGGCGCAGCTTGTAGATCTTCTGCCGGCTCTCGAGCTTGGCGTGCAGCTCGTCCAGCGCCGCGCTGCCCGGCATCAGGTGCAGGTTCTCGAACGGCGTCTCGCAGATGAATTCGACCGGCTTGTGCTCGCGCACGCTGAACTTCAGCGAGGCGTCGAAGAAGCGCGCACTGCCCACGCTCTCGGGCGCCTCGGCCTCGCCCAGCAGGTAGCGGCTGGCGTTGCCCTGGCGGTCCAGGTCGATCAGCAGCACGCGCTGCCCGGCGGCGGCGGCAATGGCCGCCAGGTTGACCGTGATGGTGGACTTGCCCACCCCACCCTTTTGATTGAAAACGACGCGACGCACGGCTCGGGCCTCCGGTTGAGTTGCGCGCATTGTCGGAAGCCTTGCTGACAGTCCTGCAACGGCGCTGGACCCGCCTGCCTAAGCCCACCCCGGGGGAACCCTGGGTCGCGGCCCCGCCTCACTCGCCGGCTTCGAGCTGCTGCGCGGCGCGAAAGGGGATCAGGTCGCGCGTGTTCTTCTGCACCGCCACGGCGCCGAACAGGCTGAGCAGGAAGGCCATGGCGTAGAAGCCCTTGGCCGTCATGTCCATGGCCTGCGCGTTCCACAGTCCGATGGCCAGCATGGTCAGCGCCAGGCCCAGCGCCACCCAGCACAGGCCGAAGTACAGCCCCGTGACCGGCACGCCTTCGAGCCGGTCGCGCACCGACTTCTGCAGCGACACGGCGGCGAACAGGCCGAACACCTGCAGCGTGAAATAGAAGCCCTTTTCGTAGAGCGGCATGGCTGCGGCGTTCCACAGGCCGGCAATGAAGACCAGGGCGCCGACCAGCAGCGCGGTCCAGGAGGCGGCGACAAAGGCGCCGGTGGGGCGTTGGGCTTGCTGGGGGGCTTGCATGGGGGCGGGGCGGGGGGTTGCGGCGCCGCGCAGTGTGCCTTGCGCCGCGCCGTGCGGCCATCAGGGCGCCAGCCCCTCCACGCGCGGCATGCCCTGGTGCGACATCAGGGCGCGGCGCACCTGGCCCTGGGCATCGCGCTCGAAGCGCAGCCATTCGCCCAAGGATCCGTCGTCGCGCTGCACGCGGAAGGCGTCGCGCCCGGCCGGGGCGAACAGCGTGGCCTCCTGCAGCGGGTCGGCCGAGGGCAGGCTGAGCATCAGCAGCCGATCGCCCCAGGGCAGCAGCCAGGTCTCGGTGGTCCAGGGCGATTCGTCGTAGCGGCCGGCGAACTCGCGCAGGCCGGGATCGCTGGCCGCGAGGCTGCGACCGCGCAGCAGCAGCTGGCGGGCCGGCCGGCCCAGGTAGTCGTCGATCCAGGCCGAGTGGTTGGCACTCACCGCCAGCGCCAGGGCCAGGCCCTGCTGCGGCACCAGGGCCAGCAGGCTGACCTGCCCGGGGCACAGGCCGTCGTGCATCACCACGCGCTCGCCGCCCTCGTCGGCGAGGCGCCAGACCAGGCCGCGCAGGCGCTTGTCCTGCGGGTCCTGGAACTGCACGCGCTGCATCTCGCGCCGGCCCGCCGGGGTGAGCGGGCTCACGCCCGCCGCCACCGGGGCCTGCAGATGCCACTGGCCGAAGCGCACCAGGTCCTCCACGCTGCTGCTGAAGCCGGCCGAGGGCGTCATGGCGCGGGCCTCGTAGACCGGCACCGGCTGGCGGCGGCCCTGGCGGTCGGGCGCACTCCAGCCCTGCGCCAGTCGGGTGCCGAGCAGCTCTGCCGGCAGCAGCGGCCGGGTGTCCTTCAGGCCCAGCGGCACCAGCAGCTGCTGCTGCACCCAGTCGCCGAAGGGCAGGCCGCCCTGGCGTTCCACCAGCTCACCGAGCAGCGCGATGCCGTGGTTGCTGTAGTGCAGGTGCTGGCGCGGCGCGCTCAGCGCCTGCGGCGGCGTGGCGCGCAGCTGCGCCCGCGTGGGGAAGTTGAAGGCCGGCGGCTCCCAGTACGGAAAGGCCGCCTCGCGCGCCAGGCCGCTGCTGTGCGTGAGCAGGCTGCGCACGGTGAGCGCGCCGTGCTCGGCGCCGGCCGCGGGCAGACCGGCGTCGGGCAGCAGGCGCGCCATGTCGTCGTCCAGCGCGTAGCGGCCCTGCTCGACCTGGCGCATCACCGCGCTGGCCGTGAACACCTTGGAGATGGAGCAGATGCCGTACAGGGTGTCGCCGCGCGCCGGCCGCTGCCGGGCCGCATCCACGAAGCCGTAAGCGCGGCTCCACAGCGGCGCGTCGCCCTGCTGCACCGCCACCGACAGCGCCGGCAGCTGCAGGCTGCGCTGCTGCGCCGACAGCCAGGTGTCGAGCAGGCGCAGCGCGTCGGGGTGGGGCTGGGCCAGGACGGCCGGGGCCAGCAGCAGGCCGGCCACAGCCGCGGCAGCGCGAAGGAGCGAGCGGGGTGCGTTCATGCCAGCAGTCTGCCCCACGCCGGCTCATGGCCCACCGCCACTCGGTAATGGGAACCGAAGGGCGCCGATGCGCTCAGCGACCGCCGCGCGCCTACAGTCGCCGGCCATGGTCCTCAACGCAATCTGGGTCGCCTTCATCCTGGTCGGCTTCGCCGTCGCGCTGGTCAAGCTGTTCCAGGGCGACGTGCTGGTCTTCAGCAAGATCCTCACCGGCCTCTTCGACACCGCCAAGACCGGCTTCGACATCTCGCTCGGCCTGGTCGGCGTGATGAGCCTGTGGCTGGGCATCATGAAGATCGGCGAGCGCGCCGGAATGATTGCGCTCTTTGCACGCGCGCTCGACCCTTTGTTCCGCCGCGTCTTCCCCGACATCCCGCGCGGCCACCCGGCCAGCGGCAGCATGGTGATGAACTTCAGCGCCAACATGCTGGGGCTGGACAACGCCGCCACGCCGCTGGGCCTGAAGGCGATGAAGGAGTTGCAGGAGCTCAACCCCGACAAGGCGGTGGCCAGCAACCCGATGATCATGTTCCTGGTGCTCAACACCGCCGGCGTGACGCTGATCCCGACCTCGGTGATCGCCATCCGCCAGAGCATGGCGGCGAGCCAGGGCCTCGCCGGCTTCAACGCGGCGGACATCTTCCTGCCCACGCTGATCGCCACCTTCGTGTCCTTCTGCGCCGGGCTCATCGTGGTGGCGCGGCTGCAGCGCCTGTCGCTGCTGAACGCGCCGATGGCGGTGTTCTTCCTCGGCTTCGGCGGCC
>JAYRUQ010000112.1:0-3348 GCA_041919015.1 Inhella sp. | reverse complement strand
GACCTGCAGCAGCAAGGCTTCATGGGCCAGCACGCCACGCAAGACCGGGCGCGGGAGCGCATCGAGCTGGAGCGCGATCTGGCCACGGCCCAAGCCCGCCTGGTCGAGGCCCAGGCCGCCTTGCTCGAAGCACGCAGCAACCGCCAGGCCTACAGCGCCGAACTGCTGCGCACCCTGCGCGAACGCCAGGCCCAAGGCGCGCTCAAGGTCGCCCAGCTCCGCGAGGAAGGCACCAAGGCCCAGCAGCGCCAGCAGCTCACCCGGCTCACGGCGCCGGTGGCTGGCACGGTGCAGCAGTTGGCGGTGCACACCCCCGGTGGCGTCGTCACGCCTGCACAAGCGCTTCTCGTCATCGTGCCCGACAAGGCCGAGGTCACCGCCGAAGTGCAGCTGGAGAACAAGGACATCGGCTTCGTGCAGGTCGGCCAGCAGGCCGAGGTGAAGCTGGAGACCTTCCCCTTCACGCGCTACGGCACGGTGCCGGCAAAGGTCGTGCGCATCAGCGCCGATGCGGTGCAGGACGAGAAGCGTGGCGCACTCTTCATCGCCACCTTGCGCCTGGAGCAGAACGCCTTGACCGTGGAGGGCAAGGCCATCCCCTTGAGCCCGGGCATGAACCTCACGGCCGAGGTCAAGACGGGGAGCCGCCGCGCCATCAGCTATTTGCTGAACCCGATTCAGCAGCACGCGGACGAAGCGGCCAAAGAACGCTGAACATGCGGCTCCTCATCATTCACCAGAACTTCCCCGGCCAGTTCAAGCACATGGCGGCGGAGTGGGCCGCCACGCCGGGCTGGGACGTGATCGGCATCGGCCGGGACACGGCGCCGGGCTACCCGAACAACCCCGGCTTCAAGCTGATTCGCTACAAGCCGCATCGCGCCGTGGGCAAGGACCCGCACCCCTACCTGCGCCGCATGGAAGACGCGGTGCTGCACGGCCAGGCGGTGGCGCGCATCCTGCTGCAGCTCAAGCGCAAGGGCTGGCAGCCCGACGCCATCCTGGCCCACCCGGGCTGGGGCGAGACGCTCTACGCCAAGGATGTGTTCCCCGACGCGCGCCTGGTGCACTACTGCGAGTGGTTCTACAACGCGCCGCCGCTGGATGTGATCGAAGGGAAGGTCGAAATTGATCGCGCGGACTGGCCCTACGCCGACATCGGCTTTGACCCAGAGTTCCCGACGACTTTTGATGACTTGGCGCGCATCCGCTCGTGGAATGCGCTGCACCTGCTGAACCTCGCCAACTGCGATGCGGGCATCAGCCCGACGCAGTGGCAGAAGGCGCAGCACCCGAGGGAGTTTCTCAACAAGATCGTCGTGGCGCACGAGGGGATCGATACCGAGAACCTGGGGCCGGATGCGAATGCGGTGATCAAGACGCCGAGCGGTGAGGTGCTGCGGGCCAACGACCCGGACAAGCCGGTCATCACCTACGTGGCGCGGAACCTGGAGCCGTATCGGGGGTTTCACACGTTCATGCGGGCGCTGCCCCAGGTGCAGCGGGAACACAAGAACGCGCATGTGGTCATCGTCGGCGGAGATGACGTGAGCTATGGCTCACGGCCCAAGGATGCGAAGAACTGGCGGGAAAAGATGCTGGCGGAGGTGGGCAGCCAGTTGGATCCGACCCGGACGCACTTCATTGGCAAGGTGCCGTACCAGGACTACAAGCGGGTGCTGCAGGTCAGCTCAGCGCATGTGTACCTGACCTATCCGTTCGTGCTGAGTTGGTCGTGCTTGGAGGCGATGGCGACGGGGTGCTTGATGGTGGCATCCAACACGGCTCCGGTTCGGGAAGTGGCCTTGGACGGAGTCGGTGCACTGCTCGTTGCACCCGCCAATCGAGGCACCGTGGCGGACGGATTGGTGTGCGCGCTCGCCCTGAAGGCCGGCGCGAAACACATGCTTCAAAAGCGCGTGCGTTCGCGGGCCGCCGCTTTGGGTCGGGTGCAAGGCCGCACAAGATTTGAGTCGCTGCTGGCGCCGCAAGAAGCGACCAGATGCCCGGCCCTGTCAGTCAACTCCGTTCAACAACCCGGCAAGGTCGCCAGGCCGGGACTTCGAGCAACACACATTGGAGAGACCGCATGAACCTTCGAACGAATGAGCCGGGCCGAGATTCCGCTCAGCTCACGTCGCGCACGCACCTGCATCAGCGCTGCTCTCTGGCTGCTCGATCGGCGCTGGTGGCCATCGTGTTGCTGCTCAGCGCCTGCAGCAGCGGCCCCAGCACCAGCATCAGCCAGGGCAACACGCCACAGCAACTGCGCGCCATGGCGATGTGGAAGGAGCGGTGCGAGACCAAGTCCGGGGTGTTCATCCACCGGACGGTGGAGAACGTGGAGGGGGTCTATCTCGTCAATGTGCGGAAGAGCTATGAGCACTCCAACTCTGGTGAGTCGGCTCTTGACCAGTTCAGGCTGAGTGATCCGTATGGGCACGACGCAACCGGTCGTGGCTACCTAGAGATCTTTCTGCGCGGTAGCTTTCACCTTAACCGGAAGGAACCGCTGCCGGTTGGCTGGCCTCCGCACAAGGGCTACCTCTTCGTTGAGGCCCATGACCCCCTTGACGGCAAGCTTTATCGATTCACGGGTCGCATTGATGAGCCCTGGAAGCGCATGCCTGAAAGGGCCGCGCCGGGCCACCGCACCTTCGAATTGGACCGCACCCCGATTGCGCAGCGCACCGCCCGCTACGGCGTGAAGTTCGAAGACATCTCCACGCGCGAAGAGCGTGAGCACTGGATTGCCGGCAGCTCGCTCAAGGTCATCGATATGGAGACTAACGAGGTGCTTGGCGAGCGCATCGGCTACATGGTCGATTGGGCGCAAGGCAGTCGAGCCGGCGCGCGGCAGCCATGGACTTTTGCGGCGGACAACGCGTGTCCGGACTTCCAAAGCGACAACCCCGAAGCTTTCCGTTCGCCAGGCCGCAAGTCCGGTACCCGGGCGTACCAAACACTGCGCTTCGCAGAAAAAGTCCTCAAGCCACAGCCGTAAGGGAGCAGAAACATGACACAACCTAGTACCGCAGACCTCCTCAAGTACGCCAACCTTCAGATGGCGGCAGAGGCTTTTCACGTCAAAGACGGTGTATCCATTGGTCTCTTCCAGGCGCTGAAGGACGGCAATGGCCACGCCAGTGCATTCACCGAAGCCCAAGCCAAGCACTTCATGAAGCACTGGGAAGTCGTTGCCCAGCAGGAGAACACCAGGACGCGTCAGTGGGGTCAGGTCTTGCCTTTTGCCGCAAAAGGCAAGACCTGACCCTGAAGGCTCGGTCAGCGGCGATGCCGCCGTAGCCGCATCTTTAGACGATCAACCTTGTCCCCTAGGAGCATTCG
>JAYRUQ010000111.1:0-3407 GCA_041919015.1 Inhella sp. | reverse complement strand
TCGCTCAGCATGCCGCCGGCCGGGCAGAACAGGGTCGGCAGGTCCATGCTGATGGCGCCCATCACCGTGCCCGGCGTGGTCTTGTCGCAACCGGCCAGCAGCACCACGCCGTCCACCGGCAGCGAGCGCAGCAGCTCCTCCACCTCCATGGCCAGGAAGTTGCGGTACAGCATGGTGGTGGGCTTGACCATCACCTCGCCCAGGCTCATGGCGGGCAGCTCGAAGGGCATGCCGCCGGCCAGCAGCACGCCGCGCTTGATGGCCTCGGCGCGCTCGCGCAGGTGCGCATGGCAGGGCGACAGATCGCTCCAGGTGTTGATGATGGCGACGATCGGCCGCTCCAGCACATCCTCGCGGCGCAGCCCCATCTGCTGGATGCGCTGGCGGTGCGCGAAGCCGCGCATGTCGCCGGCGGCAAACCAGCGGCGGCTTCTCAAATCGGCAAGGGATCGGACCATGGTGCGGCGCAGGGCGGTTCGCGTTGTTACCGGTAACAGCGTCGACGGAACGCCGCACAATCGCCATCCCGATAAACCCCCGAACGCGGGCAAGCCCCGCAACGCCTGTGACCAAAAGGCAACGCCGCGGCCATGGTCGGCCGACCCTGCAGCATGTCGCCGACGCCGCTGCCGTGACGCGCATCACCGTCTCGCGCTACCTGCGCACCCCCGAGCTGCTCGCCGAGGACACCCGCGAGCGCGTGCGTGAGGCCATCGAGCGCATCGGCTACGTGCCCAACCAGCAGGCCGGCCAGCTCGCCAGCGGGCGCTCGCGCATCGTCGCCGCGCTGGTGCCGACGCTCGGCTACTCGGTGTTCGCCGAGACCGTGCAGGGGCTCAGCGAGGGCCTGCAGGGCAGCGGCTACGAGCTGATGCTGATGTCCACCGGCTACTCGCCGGAGCGCGAGGAGCAGCAGCTGCGCGCCGTGCTCGGCTGGTCGCCCAGCGGCCTGGTGCTGACCGGCCGGCGCCACAGCCGCGCCACCGAGGGCCTGGTGCGCGAGGCGCGCGGCGCCGGCGTGCCGGTGGTGGAGATCTGGGACCGCCCCTCGAACGTGACCGCCAGCGATGACGCGCTGCTGGTCGGCTTCGACCACGCCGCCATCGGCGCCCAGATGGCCGAGCACCTGTTGGCGCTGGGGCATCGCCGGCTGGCCTATGTGGACAGCGCCACCGCCGACGACTACCGGGCACGCGAGCGTCAGAAGGGTTTCGAGGCCGCGGCGCGCAACGCCGGCGTGCGAGCGCTGACCCTGGGCGCGGCCGCCGGCGATGGCTTCGATGCCGGCCGCCAGGCGCTGCGCGAGCTGCTGGCCGCGACGCCGCGGCCGACCGGCCTGGCCTTTGCCAGCGACTGGCTGGCCGGTGGCGCGCTGCACGAGGCGCGCGAGCAGGGTCTGCGCGTACCCGAGCAGCTCTCCCTGCTGGGCTTCGGCGACCTGCCGCACAGCCGCCATCTGCAACCCGCACTGAGCACCGTGCACACGCCGAACGCCGAGATCGGCCGCACGGCCGCCGCCGCGGTGCGCGCCGCGCTGAGCAGCCCCGCGGCCGGTGGCAGCGCCACGCTCGACTGCCAGCTGGTGCTGCGCGCCAGCACCGGGCCGGCGCCGGCAGCGGGCTGATCTCGGCCCACCGCAGCATGCGAGCATTCCGCCCATGCTGATCAATTGCGTGGCCTACCGCGACGGGCGCCGCCTCACCGACCTGGCCCTGTCGGAGGTGGGCTCGGTGCTGCACCAGCCCAAGGGCTTCGTCTGGGTGGCGCTGCGCGACGCCGACGCCGACGAGCTGGCCCAGGTGCAGCAGGTCTTCGACCTGCCCGAGCTGGCCATGGAGGACGTGCGCCACGGCCGCCAGCGCCCCAAGGTCGAGGAGTTCGGTTCGCTGCTCTACCTGGTGATGCACCTGCTCGAACCGGTCGACGGCGGCTGGCGCGAGGGCGAGGTGCATGTGTTCGCCAGCCCGCAGTTCGTGGTCTCGTTGCGCAGCAACAGCGGGCGCGACTTCCTGGGCGTGCGCGCACGCTGCGAGCGCGAGCCGCAGCGCCTGCGCCTGGGACCGGGCTATGTGCTGTACGCGCTGATGGACGCGGTGGTCGACGACTACTTCCCGCAGCTCGAGGCGCTGGAGAGCGAGCTGGAGGACGTGGAGGAGCAGATCTTCCAGGGCGGCGAGGCGGCGCGGCGCAGCGTCGAGCGGCTCTACGCGCTGAAGCGCCGCGCCGGCCGGCTGCGCCACGCGGTGGCCCCGCTGGCCGAGGTGGGCGACCGCCTGCACGGCGGCCGTGTGCCCGAGGTCTGCGAGCGCGCGCAGGACTACTTCCGCGACGTCTACGACCACCTGGCGCGCATCGACAGCGCCATCGACGCGCTGCGCGACACCATCGCCACCGCCATCCAGGTCAACCTCTCGGTGGTCACCATCGAGGAGTCGGAGACCACCAAGCGCCTGGCCGCCTGGGCCGCCATCTTTGCCGTCAGCACTGCGCTGGCCGGCATCTGGGGCATGAACTTCGAGCACATGCCGGAGCTGAAATGGCGCTTCGGCTACCCGCTGGCGCTGGGCGCCATCGCCTGCGCCGGTGGCCTGCTGTACTGGCGCTTCAAACGCGCCGGCTGGCTCTGATGAGCGCGCTGCTCGGTATCGCCGACTACTGGGCCTTCGTGCTCGCCATCTGGGTCTTCCTGATGATCCCGGGGCCCGGCAACCTGGCGCTGATCGGCTCCACCAGCAAGGGCGGCGTACGCGGTGGACTGGCGGCGAGCTTCGGCGTGATCGCCGGCGACCAGGTGCTGATGTGGAGCGCGGTGGCCGGCGTCGCCGCCGTGCTGAAGGCGGCGCCCACGCTGTTCGCCGCCGTGCAGTGGCTGGGCGCCGGCTACCTGGTGTGGCTGGGCGTCAAGATGCTGCGCGCCCGACCGGGCGGCGCCGCGGTGCTGGAGATCCGCCCGCGCCAGTTCTTCCGCCAGGCCTTCCTGATCACCCTGCTCAACCCCAAGGCCATCGTGTTCTACATGGCCTTCTTCCCGCAGTTCGTGCACCCGACGCAGCACCGCGGCCTGCTGACCTTCGGCGCCATGGCGCTCAGCGTGGCGCTGATTACCCTGCTGTACTGCGTGATCGCCATCGCGCTCACGCGCCTGGCGGCCGAGCGCCTGCGCGCCAGCCCGGCGGCCGGGCTCTGGCTGGAGCGCGTGGCCGGCGGACTGCTGCTGGGCTTCGGGTTGAAGCTGGCGCTGGGGCGCTGATCCCCTCAGACCCCAAGCAGGTGCCGCAATGGCCGGTGCAGCTGGCGCTGCCAGTCGGTCTCGTTGTGCCCGCCGCCCTCGTGCACCACGCTGACCCAGCGCGGCGCGGCAAAGCCCCTGTCACGCAGCAGCGCGTCAACCTGCTGCTGCGCCGCGT
>JAYRUQ010000110.1:0-3416 GCA_041919015.1 Inhella sp. | reverse complement strand
GTCTCGCACGAACTCAAGACGCCGCTTACCGCCTTGAAGGAAGGCGTCGCCCTGCTCGGCGAAGAAGTGCCCGGCCCGCTGGTCGATAGCCAGCGCGAGGTGGTCGATATCCTGCGCCATAACGTCGCCGCCTTGCAGCGCCAGATCGAAAGTCTGCTCTCGCTCAACGCCGCCGCCTTCGCCGCCCGCCAATTGAACCCGGCGGCCGTGCCGGTCGACCGACTGCTGGCCGAAGCCGCCCAACGCCGCGAACTGCACGCCCAGGGCCGGCAGGTGCAGGTCGTCGTCGAAGCGCCCAGCCAAAGCGCCACGCTTGATGCCGAAAAGCTCGGCGTCGTGCTCGACAACCTGCTGTCCAACGCCATCGATTTCAGCCCGCCCGGCGGCGAGGTGCGGCTGCGCGCCGAACGCCTCGACCACGGCTGGCGTTTCGCCTGCCTCGACCACGGCCCCGGCGTGGCGGAAGAAGACCGCCAGCGCATCTTCGATCCCTTCGTTCAGGGCCGCCGTGCCGCGCCGGCGCCGCGCCAGGGCAGCGGGGTGGGGCTGTCCATCGTGCGCGAACTGGTGCGCGCCATGGGCGGCCGGGTCGAGTTGCTGACAGCCGAACGCGGCGCCCATTTTCAGGTGGATATTCCGGATGAACTTTAAGCGAACCTGTCACCGCGTCACTGTGGCGCTTCTCCTGGCCGCAACCCTGGCCGGCTGCGCCGGCGGCCCGCATCTGCCGCGCCTGGAAGAGGGTGGGGCGGCGCCATTGCTGAGCTACCACGCCGCGCTGGGCAAAATGACCCCGGCCGAGCTGGCCCGAGAAAAGGCCAATTTGGGCAGTGCACCGCAGCAGTCGGCCAATCAGCTCAAACTGGCCATGCTGCTGGGGCAAACACGCGGAGCGAGCGACCTGCCGCGCGCCGTCGGCCTGCTCGAAGGCGTGTTGAAGAACAACGACGCTGCCCAACTGCACCCGCTCGCCCGCCTGCTGCTCGACAACTACAACGAGCGCCTGCGCCTCGAAGCGCAGTTCGACAAGCAGGGCCAGCAAGTGAAGGAAAGCCAGCGCAAGGCCGCTGAGTTGCAGGAGAAACTCGACAGCCTGGCCGACATCGAGCGCACGCTGCCGACGCGGCCGCGCAGCGGAGGCAAGCGATGAGCGCGCACATACTGGTGGTCGATGACGACGAAGACATCCTGCGCCTGCTCGGCATGCGCCTGCGCGCCCGCGGCTATCGCGTCAGCACCGCCGGCTCGGCCGAAGCGGCCCTGGCGCAACTGGCGGTCGATCCGCCGCGCGTGGTGGTTTCCGACGTGCGCCTGCCCGGACGCGACGGCCTGGCGCTGTTCGAGGAAATCCGCGCCACCCGCCCGGCGCTGCCGGTCATCCTGCTTACCGCGCACGGCACCATTCCCGATGCCGTGGACGCCACCTCGCGCGGCGTTTTCGGCTACCTGACCAAGCCTTTCGACAGCCAGATCCTGCTCGAAAAGATCGACCAGGCGCTGCAAGTCTCGGCGCGCGACGAAGCGCCGAGCGAGGGCGGGGCGGGCGAAGCGTGGATGGACGGCATCGTCTTCCGCAGCAGCCGCATGGCCACGCTGATGGCCGAGGCGCGCATGGTGGCGCAATCCGAGGCCAGCGTGCTTATTCGCGGCGAGAGTGGCACCGGCAAGGAGGTGCTGGCCCGTGCCATCCACCGCACCAGCCCGCGCGCCAAGGGGCCGTTCATCGCCATCAATTGCGGCGCGATCCCCGAGCAACTGCTCGAATCCGAACTCTTCGGCCATATGAAGGGCGCCTTCACCGGCGCGGCCAGTAACCGCGGTGGGCTGTTCCAGGCGGCCAACGGCGGCACGCTCTTTCTCGACGAAATCGGCGACATGCCGCTGGCGCTCCAGGTCAAGCTGCTGCGCGTGCTACAGGAGCGCGTCGTGCGCCCGGTCGGCGCGACGCGCGGCGAGCCGGTCGATGTGCGCCTGCTCTCGGCCACCCATCGCGACCTCGAAGCCGCCATGGCCGACGGCCAGTTCCGCGAAGACCTCTATTACCGGCTCGACGTCGTGTCGCTGACCCTGCCGCGCCTCGAAGAGCGGCGCGAGGATATTCCGCTGCTCGCCGCCCATTTCGTGCAGCAGGTGGCCGCCAAGTACGGCAAGCCGATCAACGGCTTCGCGCCTGATGCGCTGGAGGCGCTGGCCACTGCCGCCTGGCCGGGCAACGTGCGCCAGCTCTACAACGTGGTCGAGCAAAGCTGCGCGCTGACCTCGACGCCGTTGATCCCGCTCTCGCTCGTCCAGCGCGCCCTGCGCGCGCCGAGCATGGAGGCGCTGACCTACGCCGAAGCCAAGCAGCGCTTCGAGCGCAATTACCTCGTCCAGCTGCTCAAACTCACCGATGGCAACGTCGCCGACGCCGCGCGCATCGCCGACCGCAACCGCACCGAGTTCTACCGCCTGCTGCAAAAGCACGACCTCGCCCCGGCCATGTTCCGCAGCAGCGAAGGCGCGGCCGAGGTTTGAGTCTGTCGCCGGCGGGCGACGGCTGGCCGGCCGGTTTGCCCGTTGTGTTTTTCAAGTGTTTGATTCAAAGCGATAAATCAAGCTGGCACGGCATTCGCAATAAGGCTGTTGAGATCAACCCTAGAAGGAGAACAAACATGATCCAACGCCAGCTTTTCATCGTTGCACTATTCGCCGCCGCCACCTTTTGCGGGCTGGGGCTGACGGCCCTGACCCGGGCCGACCCGCAAACCCTGGCCGCCACCTCCGGCGCCGGCTTCGCGCTCGACGATCTGCTCACCGACAAGGTCGAAACCGTCTTGCGTAGCGACATCGGCCTCGCCGGCTCACGCATTCGCGTCACCGGCCGCTCCGGCATCGTCACCATCGTCGGCCGCGTGCCGGACGAACACGCCCTGCGCCGCGCCATGGAGCTCGCCGCCAGCGTGCGCGGCGTGCGCGAGGTGCGCAATGGGCTGGAACTCGGCCCGCCGAGCGAAGAGAGTTGAGCTTGGGGCTGTTTCATCAAGCAGAAACCCCGGGGCGCCGGAACCTCTACTCCCTCCCCTGACAAGGGGAGGGCCGGGGAGGGGTTCAAAGCCCGTAGTGCGGCCGTACAAGCATCACAAACCCTGCGCCAGCCAGATAAAGCTCTTAGCCCTCGGCCTCCAGCGTGACCAGCAAGGCCCCTTCATCCACCGTATCGCCGGCGATCACATGCACGCTGGCCACGCGCCCGGCGTACGGGGAGGGGATATCCAGCGCCACCTTGCCGGTTTCCAGCGTCAGGATCGTGTCGTCGAAATTCAGCTGGTCGCCCACATTCACCAGCACTTCGAGGATGAACACATCGCCGCTCGCGCACGAGCCGCAGCTCTGCCAGCACTCGGGGTATTTGGGCATGCGAACGGGGATGACTTTCA
>JAYRUQ010000109.1:0-3463 GCA_041919015.1 Inhella sp. | reverse complement strand
GCCTGCGCGTCGCTGAGCACCACCAGGCCGGCCAACGGCGTCCGGGCGTGCAGCGCCAGCGCGCCGCGCAGCGCGGCTTCCAGATCGGTGTGTGCGGCGTCACCAAAGTCCTGCAGCTGTACCCCCTCCCCCAGCTCGGCGCGCAGGATCTGCACCTGGTCCTGGACCTGCAGCGCCGCCCCCGACAGGCTGGCCGAACGGTCGACCAGCAGCAGCCATCGGCCGCCCTCACTGCGCCACGCCCCGGCGGCCAGCACCAGCAGCGCCCCGAGGAACAAGCCCCAGGCCAGGTGGCCGCGCTTCATCGACCGACACGGCGCAGGCGCCGCCCCAGTTGCCACAGCTCCCAACCCAGCAGGGCGGCGGCCAGCATCACACAGGGCAGCACCAGGGAGCGTGGCGCCCCGCTCGCCCCGCGCGCTTCCGCGCGCTGTTCAAGCGCAGCCGGTGGCGCACCGGGCCGCACCTCGACCGACCGCGGCTCGCTCTGGACCAGCGGGTCGAGCAGGCCGACGCCCGTCCGGCTCTTGAGCAGGGCCTCCAAGGCCAGCGGCAGTTCGGGCAGGCTCAGCGGGTCGATCGCCACCTCGATGGTGCCGTCGACGCGCCGCAGCGCGAGGGGCTGCGCCGCGGCGCTCAGCAGCAGTTCGTCGCGGGGTGCCGGGCGCAGGGCCCGGTTCGCGCCCAAGCGCGCCGGCACAAACTGCGTGAGCGAGCGCGGTCCCAGCACGGTTTGCGCACGCTGCCGGGCCGGTCCGGCATGCCAGAGCAGTTGCATGCGAGGCGTCGCGCCTGTGGTCCCTGTAGCGCCCGCTGCGACTGTTGCGACTGTTGCGACTGTTGCGCCCGACGAGCAGCGCAGGGCCAGCGCGGCGGCCTCGCCCGGCGTGGCCAGTCGCAGCCCCGGATGGGTGATGGCCGCGCGGCGCAGTGCCGCCGGGCAGGCCGGGTCGAGGTCCATCACAAGGCGCTGCAAAGGCGTCAGCTCGAGGCCCAGCCGGTCGTCGCCGGGCAGATCGTCGGCCGGTTCGAGCCGCAGCTCGATGCGCCGGCTGGCGGCCGGCAGGGTCCAGCTCAGCCAGCGGGCGGCGTCCACCGCGAGCGTGTGCGCCTGCGGTGCGCCCAGCGCCAGGCCGTCGACCCAGAGGCTGAGGCTGCGCGCCTCGACGGCGGCACCGCCGTTGGCCAGTTCAGCCTGCAGCAGCAGACGACCATCCGGCGCGCGCCGCGCCAGAGCCTGGCGCCAGCCGGCGTTGCGCGCCTGGGCGCTGCCCACCCGCAGCACCCGCGATGCCGGGCGGGCCCATTGCGCCAGGCGTGCATCGCTGCCGTCGCCCAGCCACCAATGCTCGCGGCCGGCGTCGAGCAGTTCGACGGGCGGCGGCTGGCTGGCCGCGGATTGGGGTGCCGTCAGGCCCTCGACCCAGGGCCGGCTCATGCGCCGCCACTGCAGGTCGGCGCCCGGTCGCTCGGCGGCCAGTTGCTGACGCGCCAGCGCCACGGCCTGTTCGCCGCGCACTCCGCCCGGCTCCAGCAGGGCCATGCTGGCGGAGTCGGCCAGCCAGACCGTGACCTGCGGTCGGGGCGACGCCTGCCATTGCGGCGCGGCCAGCGCCAGCAGCAGCAGGGTCAACAAGGCGCAGCGTCGGCGCCAGGCGGGGTCGAGGTCGCGCGAGCCGGCCGTCTCGGCCTGCGCCGACGCCAGCGCCTGCCAGAGCAGCAGATGGGCCACCGGCCAGCGCTGCAGGGGGGCGCCGCCGCGGTGCAGCCAGCGCACGGCGGGCAGCAACAGCAGCCCCGCCAGCCAGGCGGGATGGGCCAGGCTCAGCACCGCGCGCCTGCCAGGTGACGCAGCCACTGGCGCGACCACGACACGCCAACCGGCCAGTCGCTGTAGGCCACGCCCTGGCGGGCACATTGCGAGCGCAGACGCTCGGCCAGTTGCTCGCGCCGCGCCACGGCGCCGGCCCGTGTCGCCGGGTCCACCCGCAGACGCTGCGTGGCGCCGCTCTCGACGTCCACCAACTCCAACTCCTGGCCGAGCGGCAGCGCGGGGAACTCGGCCGCCTCGTCGCGCAACTGCAAGGCGTGCAGGGTGCGACTGCGCGGCAGCAGTTGCTGCAGCGCCAGCGTGCCGGCGTCCTCGGCCAGGAAGTCGCTGAGCAGCACGGTGTTGGCGGCCGGCACCAGCCAGGGCTGGGCGGCGGCCCAATGCAGCGCCGGGTCGTTCGGCAGGGCCGATGCGCCCAGGCTGCGCACCAGGCGCGCGTAGTGCGGCGCGCCGCGCCCGAGCGGCAAGAGCGGCTGTAGCGTCCGCCCAACCCGGGCCAGCGCCACCCGGTGCCCGAGTTGCAGCACGGCGTAGGCCAGCGCGCAGGCGGCCTGCAGCGCCAGGGGCCACTTGCCGCCCACGGCCATCGAGGCACTGGCGTCGAGCAGCAGGCACCAGTCCCCCGAGGACTCGGCCTCGAAGCGGCGCAGCAGCGGTTCGCCCCAGCGCGCGCTGGCACGCCAGTCGATGTGGCGCAGCGGATCGCCGATCCGGTAGGGCCGGTGGTCGAGGTGCTGCAGGCCGTTGCCGGCGCGCCGCCCGCTGGCGCGTTGGCCCTGCGCGCGCGGCTGGCGTTCCAGCAGCAGGGGGGCGGCCAGACGGGCGAAGGCCTGCAGCTGCGCCGCCGTCGGCAGGTTCAGGCGCGGCGCCGCCATGCCTCGATCAGCTCCACCAGCAAAGACTCGGTCGACAGCCCGTCGAGCTCGCTGTCCAGGCGCAGCAGCACGCGGTGGCGCAGCACCGGCAGCGCGACAGCCGCCAGGTCATCGATGTCGACATGCGGGCGGCCCTCGAACAGCGAACGCACGCGCGCCGCGCGCACCAGCGCCTGCAGGGCGCGCGGGCTGGCGCCGTAGCGCAGATGGCGTTGCGGCCCGCTGTCGCCGCCGGGCTGGGTGGCCATCACCAAATCGACCGCCGCAGCGCGACAGCGTTCGCCCACCAGTTGCTGGCGCGCCAGCGCCATCAGCGCGAGCACGGCCTCGGGGTCGAGCTGGGCCTGCAGCGCGTCGGACGGCTCGCCGTCGAGCGACACCGCCAGCACGCCCAGCAGCACCTCGCGGGTGGGGGTCGGCATCTGCAGCTTGAACAGGAAACGGTCGAGCTGCGCCTCGGGCAAGGGGTAGGTGCCTTCGAGCTCGATGGGGTTCTGCGTGGCGATGACGCAGAAGGGCCGCGGCAGGGCATGCGTCTGCCCGCCCGCCGTCACCTGCCCCTCCTGCATGGCCTCGAGCAGCGCCGACTGCGTGCGCGGTGTGGCGCGGTTGATCTCGTCCACCAACAGCAGCTGCGCGAACACCGGGCCGGGGCGGAACGAAAAGCCCCCGCCCGCCTCCAGCACCTCGGCACCGCTGATGTCGGCCGGCAGCAGGTCGGGCGTGCACTGCACGCGCGCGCCGCGCAGTCCGAGCA
>JAYRUQ010000108.1:0-3502 GCA_041919015.1 Inhella sp. | reverse complement strand
GGCTGCACGTAGACCGCCGCGAAGGCCTGGCCGTAGAGCTTGTTGACCCAATCGGCCATGTCGCGCACGCCGCCCGCGAGGATGCGGCCCATCGCTTCGTTGCCGCTGATGCCGACGGTGCCCAGCGAGCCGTTGCTGTTGGCGACCACGGCCACGCTGCCGTTGTCGGACTTGATGAGCGAAGCGGCGCCGGCGCCGGCCGCGGTGATGAGTGCCTGGCTGCCCAGGTACTGCTGGGCGTTGCTGCGCCGCTCGCCGCTGACGCAGGGAATGCCGTAGGGGTCGCTGATCCAGCCCAGGCCGCCTTGGATGCTGGCGCCGTTGTGCCCCGAGTTGCCGCCGCTGCTACTGCCCTTGCTGCTGTCCTCCGGCACCGTGCGGATGGTGCCGTCCTGGAACACGAACGTGACCGAGCGGATTTGCCCGCGCACGCACGAGAGCGTCCAGTCGCCCGAGGCCGTGCCGCTGACCACGGCGCCGGCCACGTCGGGGATGTCGATGCCGTTGGCCGTGAGGTTGTCCGGGCCGATCAGCACCTTGAACGGGTACGGGTCGTTGACGGTTCCATCGATCGGCACGCGCCCGATCAGCGCCGTCATGGCAATCGACCCCATGAGCGTCGAGTTCGACGGCACGGTGTAGACAGCCTTCGTGGATGCGCCCACGGCGCGGCTGCCGACGTCGGCGACGGATTCCACTGCGGCCGACAGGCTCTTCTGGGCCGGCCCGAAGCTCAGGGGAAAGCTCGGCTCCTTGCTGCCGTTCTTGGCGTCGACCTTGGCATCGTCGGGCTCGACCCACTGCGTGCCACCGACGCCGCGGTTGAAGCGCTTGCCGTCACCCTCTTCCAGTCCCAGCCCGACGGGCAGGTCGGACGGGCCACCCTTGCCGGAAAGACCGTCCAGTTGCCGCTGCAGATCCTGCAGCAGCCCCTGGGTCTGCTGCCTGTCGCTGGCCACCTGGTTACGCTCCTGCTCCAGGCGGTTGCGTTCGCCTTCCAGCGCGCTCTGGATGCGTTGGTCGATCGCGCTTTCCCGGGCACGCAGGCGCTCGTTCTCGGCCTTGTGCTGCTTGTTGTCGCCGAGCGCGCTTTGCAGCTCGGTGCGCAACTGCTTCACCTGGGCCACCAGCGTGGCGACGGTATCGCGCGGCGTGTCGCCTGCGATGCCCAGGGCTTTCATCTCCTCGGGCGTGAGCGTACTGGCCGCGCCCTTGGGGGCGGGCTGGCCGCCGGGGGCGCCGGAGAACAGCTTGATGCCGACGAACACCAGCAGCAGCGCCATCGGGATCAGCAGCCACTTGAGCAGCGGATTACTCTTCATCGCGCGCTCCTCCGGTCGAACCGGCCGCAGCGGCCGGCGGCAGGTTCACGGTGGCGTCGATCGGGCTCAGCGCCGGCAGCAGCGACTCGGCCAGGCCGTGGCCGCGCGTGACCAGGTAGAGCACCGTGGTGTCGGACGCGGTGCCGGCCGGCCCCAGGTTCGGATGCTGGAAGGTCGCCGCCACGAAGTTCCCCTGCAGGGCGCGCGGGTCGAGGTCGAGCCAGCGCGCCGAGGTATTGGTGAGCCGCACGGCCGTCACCCACTGGTCTTCCAGGCGCCACGCGGCCAGTGCCCGCGCATGCACCGGCAGTGTCGGCAGCAAGGTGTCCAGCGCGAGGCCGCGGCGCAGGTTTGCGCGGCCGATGCCGGCGACCGGCTCGACGGTGCGCAGCGGCGCGTACAGGTTCTGCGCGGCATGGCGCGTCAGCACGACCGATACCGGCGTTTCGCGCCGGGGAACGGATTTGTCTGCGGGCGCATCGGCCTGCTCGTCCGCGCCACTTGCTGCACCGCCGCCGTAGCGCTTCGCGGGGGCCTCCGCTTCCACGATGCGCACCGGCTCCAGCGGCGCCTGGCCGTCCTTCGCCGGCTCGGCGGCGATGTCGAGCAGGATCAGCGCGCCGGATTCCACGTCCTGCAGTTGCAGCCGCGTGGGCGGAATCGGCTCGCTCGCCCGCAGGTAGATCGCGCCGCCCGCACTCTGCACGCGCAGATGGTCGCCGACGCTGGCCGGTACGCCGACGCGCACATTGCGGTCGATGAAGACCACGCGCTCCTGGCCGACCACCAGCGGCACCGGCAGGGGCAGCCGCTCCCAGCGCAGGATTTCCACGGCCTGGCTGGCCGGCACGACACCGAGGATCAGCAGGACGCTGGCCAGGGCCGACAAGGCAACGGGCTTCATGGGGAGTCTCCCTGCAGGTGGCCGGGGGCGTTGGCGGGCACGCCGGCCTGGGTCGGCGTCGGCGGCGGTTCGATGCGCTGGGGTGCGCTGGCGTAGCAGTCCAGCGCCAGGCCGAAGGGGTTGCGCTCGGGGTCGATGTCCAGCCGGACGACCTTGATGGGGTAGCGCACCAGGGCGCGCTTGACCTGCTCGGAGCCGTAGTATTCGTCCGCGCTCACGTCGAGCGTGACGATCCAGTCGCGGTCGGAGACCACCTTGACGCGCGTGGCCGGATCATCGCCGTAGCCGCGGCCGGGAATCTCGTAGATGCCGCGCACGCGCTGACGCAGCTCGCCACTGGCGCGCCGGTACTCGTAGTCCTGCTGCAGGAAGGCCCGGCAGCCCGGCGTCAGGTAGGCCGACAGCGCGCGCAGGTTGCGCGGATAGTCTTCTTCGCCGTTCGTGGGCCAGCGCTGCACCTGCTGCCAGATGTAGAACGAGAAGGCATACACGCTCTCGGGCGGCACGTCCCACCACTTGCGCGTGCTGCCCGAGCGCAGGTCCGGCGGCACATGGATGGTCAGACTCTTCGGCGCACTCCACCAACCGAAGCCGAGCAGCAGCGCCACCACGAACAGTGCGCCGGCCCCCAGACGCAGCGTCTTCACATGCGCCTGCAGGTGCGCAACCTCGTTCCTGAAACGGCTCATGGCGCCCCTCGATCGGCGTTGCGCCGGGTCGTCCAGTAGCCCGAGCGGGTGATGAGGCGCCGGCCGCCCAGGAGCGCTGCCAGCGCCGGGTGCCGCAGGGCCAGCCGCCACTGGAGCTGCCGGTACAGCCAGGTGTCGGGCCGGCCGCGCTTCTGCGCGCGCAGGAAACCACCGCCGACGAAGACGCCCAGCGCGATGCCGGCGACGATCAGCGTGGGCACCATGGCGATGCTGTGCGTGAGCCAGGCCAGCGGCAGGCCGAGCGCGAACCCGGCTGCGGCCGACAGGCCGGCGCAGATCCACAACTCGTCGGCGGTCAGCCCGCGCACGACCACCGGCTGGCGGTTCAGCCGGTGCGGCAGGAACGTCACCAGCGTGTCTTGCGGGGTCTCCGAAGGGACGGCCATCGCTTGCCGCCCTCACAGCACGCCGGTGGCCTTGGTGAGCAGCCAGATGCCGACCACCAGCAGGATCGCGCCCACGGCGACCGTCAGGCCGAACTGGCCCCAGGTGGCGCGGCCGGTGTGGATCTCCGAGTAGCGCGTGTAGGCGTGATAGCAGACACCGACGAACATCGAGGCGACCAC
>JAYRUQ010000107.1:0-3506 GCA_041919015.1 Inhella sp. | reverse complement strand
AGCGTAAGCGATCGTTCGTGGCGGAGCCGGCGCGCCCTTGACCGTGCAAACCCTAGGGTTTGTCCCCGAGCCGATCATTCCATCATCCCCGCTGTTGATCCGCCAACGAACCGGAGTTCCCATGCGTGCTGCCGCTGCTGTCTTTTGCCTGGCCCTGGCCCCCTTGCTGAGCACCGCGGCGCCGCCGATGGCCGGTGGTCAGGCCCCGGGCTGGTTTCGCATGAAGCTGGGCGCCTTCGAGGTGACGGCGCTCAACGACGGCCTGTTCCAGTTGCCGGTGGACAAGCTGCTGCAGACCAATGACCCGACGCTGGTGCTGCGCCGGCTGCAGGAGGCCTACCTGGGGGTTCCGCTGGCCACCTCGGTGAACGCCTATCTGGTGCACACCGGCCAGAAGCTGGTGCTGATCGACACCGGTCACGCCGGCGCCGGCGGCGCGCCCACCGGGCTGCTGCTCCAGCACCTGCGCGACAGCGGCTACAGGCCCGAGCAGGTCGACGAGGTCTACATCACGCATTTCCACAGCGACCACTTGAACGGCCTGCTCGACAAGGACGGCAAGCCGGCCTTCGCCAATGCCGTGGTGCGCGCCGACCAGCGCGAAAGCGGCTTCTGGCTGGGCGACGAGGCGGCGGCGCCCGAGGGCGCGCGCGGCACCATGAAGAACGCCCAGCGGGTGCTCAAGCCCTACCTGGACGCCGGGCGCTTCAAGCCCTTCGACGGCGCCACCGAACTGGTGCCGGGCGTGCGCTCCGTGCCCACCTACGGCCACACCCCCGGCCACAGCGTCTATGCCGTGGAGAGCCAGGGCGAGAAGCTGCTGCTCTGGGGCGACCTGATGCACGTGGCGGCGGTGCAGTTCAAGAACCCCGAGGTGACGATCCAGTTCGACTCCGACCCCAAGACCGCCGCGCCGCAGCGCATTGCCCAGTACCAGGAGGCGGCCAAGGCCGGCTACTACGTGGGCGTGGCGCATGTCTCCTTCCCCGGCATCGGCAAGCTGCGCGCCGACGGCAGCGGCTACGACTGGCTGCCGGTCAACTACCGCCGCTGACGCCAACCGGGACCAGCGCCCGCACCGCCGGGTGCAGGGTGTGGGGCGGGACGGCCTGGTAGGCCCGGGTCGGCCAAGGGTGGGCGATGCGGATGATCTGCGACGGCAGCGCGAGCTCGCCGCGCAGGATCGGCCCGAAGCCCGGCTGGGCGGCCAGCAGGCGCGTCAGGCTGCCGTCGCCCAGGGCCTTGTGCAAGCCCTGCCGCAGCGCTTCGTGCAGCGGCCCCTCGTTGCGGTTGACGATGAACATGCGCGCGAACGGGTAGTGCAGGGCCACGCTGGGTGCCACCACCACCGACGGCGCGTCGGCCTGGAAGCGCGCCAGCAGCAGGTGGGCCTCGTCGGCGCCCAGCGCCAGGATGTCGAAGCGGCGCGCCTCGAGCATGCGGAACAGCGCGTCGAACTGCCCGGTCTCTACCTTCAAGCCGGCTTGGCGCAGGATCCAGACATCGGTCCAGCCTGCCCCCTGCCCGAAGCGGAAGGCGCGCAGCTGCGCCAGGGTCCTGACCGAGGCCAGCGCCGCAAGGGTCTCGCGCCGCACCAGGAACAGCCGGCAGCCGCTGAGCCCGAGGTCGAGCGCGAACGGCACCGGGTCAAAGCGCAGCTCGTGGTCTTGCGCCAGACCGACGTCGAGCACATTGGCCTCGCCCGACGCCATCTGCAGGTCGGCGCGCCGACCCGACACCCGGCCGCTCGCCACGCTCAGCCGGTAGGGCCGCGCGCTGCGCTGCAGGGCCAGTTCGAGCAGGCGGTAGCCGTAGGCGTCGACCGGGCGTTCGGGCAGGTTGGGGTAGCGCACCTGCAGTGCGTTCGGGGTGGCGGCCGCGCTGCCGTGACGCCCCAACCAGGCCGTCAGCCCCAGCGTGCACAGGCGGCGCCGGCCGGCCGCAGGCTGCGCCTGGCCGAGGGTGGGGCCGGGGCGGCCTCGCGTCATGCCGCCAGCCGGCCGTCCACCAGCGTCACCACGCGGTCGGCGCCGGCGGCGAACTGCGCATCGTGGGTGACGGTGACCACCGTGGTGTCGCCGTCGTCGACCAGCTCGCGCAGGATGGCGCGCACGTTCTGGCTGCTGGCGCTGTCGAGGTTGCCGGTCGGCTCGTCGGCCAGGATGAGCAGCGGCCGGTTGGCCAGCGCACGGGCGATGGCTACGCGCTGGCGCTGCCCGCCGCTGATTTGGTGCGGCTGCTTGTGCGCGTGGCCGGCCAGGCCGAGCCGTTCGAGCAACTGCAGCGCGCGCGGCGCCTGCTCGGCGTCGGGCAGCCGCCCCAGGCGTCGCATGGGCAAGGCCACGTTGTCCAGCAGGCTGAATTCGGGCAGCAGGAAGTGGAACTGGAACACGAAGCCGAGCTTGGCCAGCCGCGTGTCGGCCAGGCGGTCCTCGTCGAACGCGCTGGTGTCCTCACCGTCGAGCACCAGGCGGCCGCTGCTCGGGCGGTCCAGCAGCCCCAGCAGGTAAAGCAGCGAGCTCTTGCCCGAGCCCGAGGGGCCGACGATGGAAACGAACTCTCCGCGCGCAATCGACAGGCTGACGTCGGCGACCAGGGTCACCGGCAGCTCGCCGGGCAGGGTGCGCGTCAGCGACTCGGCCACCAGCAGCGCCGCAGACGGGGGGCTCACCGGCTCGGCGCCGGGCCGTCCCAAGCCGGGCACGCCCCCCTGGGGGGTGGCGGAGGCGCGCAGCGCCGCAGACTGGGGGCTCACCGGCGCGGCGCCGGGCCGCCCCAAGCCGCGCGCGCCGCTCGCAGCGCTCGCGTCCTTCGCCGGGCGGTCCGAGCCCCCCGGGCTCGCCCCGTCCAGGCTCAGCCCGCCTTGGGGGGTGGCGGAGGCGCGCAGCGCCGCAGACGGGGGGCTCACCGGCGCGGCGCCGGGCCGCCCCAAGCCGCGCGCGCCCCCTTGGGGGGTGGCGGAGGCGCGCAGCGCCGCAGACTGGGGGCTCACATTCATGCGGCCCCGCGCAGGATGTCGACCGGCTGCAGGCGTGCGGCCTTGCGTGCCGGCAGCCAGGAGGCTGCCAGCGCCGAGGCCAACGCGAAGCCGGCGGCGATCAGGAACTGTTCGGCGCCCCAGTGCATGGGCAGCTGCGTGACCTCGGTGGCGCCCGGCGCCTTGACGGGGATCTGCGCCAGCAGGGTCATCAACGCGGCACCCAGCAGCAGGCCGATGACGCTGCCCAGACCGCCGACGAACAGGCCCTGCACGAGGAAGATGCGCTGCAACTCGGCGGCGTGGAAGCCCATGCTCTTGAGGATGGCGATGTCGCGCGTCTTCTCCAGCGCCACGGTGGACAGGGTGTTGTAGATGCCCAGCGAGGCCACCACCAGGATCGCCGACACCACCGTGTACATGATGAGGTTGCGCACCACCAGCAGCGCCAGGATGTCCTGGCTGGCCTCGGTCCAGCTGACCGATTTGTAGCCGTGCTCGGCCTCGATGCGCGCGGCCAGCGGTGCGG
>JAYRUQ010000106.1:0-3626 GCA_041919015.1 Inhella sp. | reverse complement strand
GCGTCCTTGCTGACGATCAGCTCGCCCTTCACGCCGCTGCGCGTGAACTCGATGGTGTCGCTGTCCTCGCCCTCATAAACCGTGCACGCCATGCCGAAGTGCTCCTCGACCTGTTCGGCCCAGGCCCAGGCGATCTTGCGCGCCTTGGCCATGCCGAGCTTGTGTTCACGGTGGATGTGGATGGTCGACATCAGGACAGTTCCCGGTTGCGCTGGTCGCGCGGCAGCTGGGCGAGCCGCGCCACCTCGCGGTGAAAGTTCGGCCAGTTTCTCCCGAGTCGCTCGAACAGGGCCTCGAAGGCCGCAACCTGCGAGCGGTAGGTGGAGAGCAGGGCCAGCGAAGCATTGTTGGCGCCGCGCGCCCAAGGCAGGTAACCCGAATAACCCGCATCCTGCGCCGCCAGTGCCTCCATCTCGGCCACAAAGGCCCGCAGGCGCTCGGCCTTGGCGGCCCGCTTGTCGACGCCTGGGCCGGCGTAAAGCTGTTGCAGGTCGGCACGCAAGGCCAAGGCGCGCTCGCGCCAGACCGACCGGCGACGCTCACGTTCGCGGTCCTGCAGCTGGGCGACGGAGTCGGGGTGCGCCGCCCACCAGGCGCGCAGGCCGAGCTGCTCGACGGCCGTGGCGTAGCTCTCGTTGAAGACGCTGTCGTCGCGGGTATAGGCCTGCTGGTGCGCCAGCTCGTGGAAGAGCAGGCGTGCCAGCTCCGCCTGGCCGCCGCGCAGAAAGGTCGACAGCAGCGGGTCACCGCCCAGCCAGTTGCTGTAGCCCAGCGTCGAGTAGGCCGGCACGCCGTAGCGGTAGACGTCCCATCCCTCGGCCTGCAGGCCTTCGGCAAGCTGCCGCGCCGCGTCCTCCTGCCAGTAGCCGCGGTAGCTGACACAGCCCATCACCGGGAAGCACCAGCGCCTGAGCTCCAGCGCCGCCTGCGGGGCCGCCACCACGTTCCACACCACGGCAGCGCCTGGCAGCTCGACGTAGCGCCGGTAGCTGGCGTTGTCGGGCAGGGCCAGGTCGGTGACGGCGAAATGGCGCAGGCGCTGCGCCAGGCGCAGCTGCGCGCGGGTTGCCTGCGGCGTGGCCGGGTCGGCGAGCCATTCGTCGACCGGGCGCGCCCGGTTGAGCAGCTCGATGTGGCCGCCCACCGCGCGCAGGCTGTAGCTGCTGCAGCCCGCGAGCAGCGGCAGCGCCAGCCAGGCCCGGCGCCTCAAGCCGCCTCGACCTCGACCAGGCAGTCGTAGAAGGTGGCGCCGCCGCCGAAGTCGCTGAGCGCCTGGCTGGTCAGCTCGTTGACGTTCTTGCCGTCGACACCGAACTTGCGCCACCAGACCCCCAGGCCGTTGACGACGCCGGGCCGCGCGCGGCCGTTGAGCGCCACGCGCAGCAGCTGCGTGCCGCGCGCGTTGAAGACGCGCGCCAGCGCGCCGTCGGCCAGGCCGCGCGGCGCGGCGTCCTCGGGGTGCATCTCCAGCAGCGGTTCGCGTTCGATGTCGCGCAGCGACTGCACGTTGACGAAGCTGCTGTTGAGGAAGTTGCGCGCCGGCGGCGAGATCATGGCCAGCGGGTAGCGCTGCGCCAGCGGCGTGTCGAGCGCCTCGTGGTTGGGCACGAAGTCGGGCGTGCCGTGCAGCGGATGGCTGGCGTAGGCCTTGCCGGAGGGCGTCGGGAAGCGGCCGTCGGCGAAGGGCAGATCGGGCACCGGCAGCGGCAGGAAGCCGCGTTCGCGCAGGCGCTCGAAGTCGATGGCGGACGTGAAGGCCTGGCGCGCCAGCTGCTCGTCGTTGTCCTGGAAGCAGGGCTCGTCGAAGCCCAGGGCCGCCGCCAGCTCGCGGAAGATCTGCGTGTTGGGCTTGGCCTCGCCGAGCGCTGCAATGGCCGGCTCGTTGATCAGCAGGTCGGTGTGGCCGTAGGAGCGGTGCACGTCCAGGTGCTCGAGCTGGGTGGTGGCCGGCAGCACGATGTCGGCCAGGTCGGCGGTGTCGGTCATGAAGTGCTCGAGCACCAGCGTGAACAGGTCCTCGCGCTGCAGGCCGCGGCGCACCTTGCCGCCCTCGGGGGCCACCGCCGCCGGGTTGCTGTTGTAGACCACCAGGGCCTGGATCGGCGGATCCTGCAGCTCCAGCAGCGCGTTGCCGATCGCCACCATATTGACGCAGCGCGGCTGGCGCCCGGCCAACAGGTCGGGGCGCTCGAGCGCGTCGCTGTCAAGGAAGGGCGCGGCCCAGCCGGAGCTGGACAGCAGCAGGCCGCCGCCCTGGCGCTTCCAGGCGCCGGTGAGGCAGGGCAGCATCGCGATCAGCCACACCGCGTTGGCGCCACCGTGCACGCGCTGCATGCCGTAGTTCAGGCGGATGGCGGCCGGCGCGCTCAGGCCGTAGTCGCGCGCCAGCTGGCGGATGGTCTCGGCCTCCAGAGCGCAGACCGCGGCGGCGCGCTCGGGCGGCCACTGCAGAGCACGCTCGCGCAAGTCCGCGAAGCCTTCCACCGCGCGCTCGATGTAGTCGAGGTCCAGCCAGTCGTTTTGAATCAGCTCGTGCATCAAGGCCAGCGCCAGCGCGCCGTCGGTGCCCGGTCGCAGGGCGACATGCTGGTGGCATTTGTCGGCCGTTTCGCTGCGTCGCGGGTCGATGCAGACCAGCTTGGCGCCGTTGCGCTTGGCCTGGTTGGCGTAGGTCCAGAAATGCAGATTGCTGGCGATGCTGTTGCTGCCCCAGATCAGGATCAGCCGCGCGTCGGCGAAGTGGCTCAGATGCATGCCGAGCCGGTGGCCGTAGGCGCGGTTGAGCGCCTCGGCGCCGGCGCTGGCGCAGATGGTGCGATCCAGGCGCGCCGCGCCGAGCCGGTTCCACAGCCGGTCGGCCATCGAGCCGCCCTGCAGCAGGCCCATAGTGCCGGCGTAGCTGTAGGGCTGGATGGCCTGCTTGTCCTCGATGGCGTTGAAGCGCGTGGCGATCTCGCGCAGCGCCTCGCCCCAGCCGATGCGCTCGAAGCGCGGCGCCTCGGTCTTCTTCGACACCCGGCGCAGCGGGTAGAGCAGGCGCTCGGGGTGGTGGGTGCGCTCGGCGTAGCGGCTCACCTTGGTGCACAGCGCACCATGGGTGCTGGGGTGGTCCTGGCGACCGACCACCTTGACGACGCGCTCGCCCTTCACATGAACCTGCAGCGCGCAGGTGTCGGGGCAGTCGTGCGGGCAGGCGCCGTTGACGACGCGATCGGGGGTCATTTCTGTCATCCGGCGATGATTGCACGGTGAGCGACAAGAAAGACATCGACCTGGCCCTGCTGGGCGCGACCGGCTTCACGGGCCGGCAGCTGGTGCGGGCGCTGCGGCGCCAGGCGGCCGGCAGCGGGCTGCGCGTGCTGCTGGCCGGACGCCGCGCCGACCTGCTGTCCGAGTTGGCCGGCAGCGACTTCGAAACCCAGGTCTGCGACATCGACGACGCGGCCGGCCTGAGGTGGCTGGCAGGCCGCAGCCGCGTGCTGCTCAACCTGGCCGGCCCCTATGCCGAGCGCGGCGAGCCGGTGATACAGGCCTGCCTGCTGGGCCGCTGCCACCACCTTGACCTCAGCGGCGAGGTGTTCTGGATGCGCCAGATGCTGCAGCGGCACCATGAAGAGGCCATTCGG
>JAYRUQ010000105.1:1885-3861 GCA_041919015.1 Inhella sp. | reverse complement strand
TTCTGCAGGCGGTCCCAGGCCCAGCTCCAGTTGAGCGCGAACAGCACCTTGCCGGTCTTGAACTCGTTGACGGTGTCGGGGGTCTTGACCTCGGCCGCGTTGCGCTTGATGACGCCCTGGTCCATCAGCGTCAGCCACTGCTGCAGGCCGCGCGTGGCGGCGGCGCGGTCCAGGGTCGGCCGGCCCTCGAGGTCCTGCAGGGTCTTGCCCTGGCTCCAGTAGGGCAGCAGGAAGGTGCAGACCGCGCCCTCGACGGGCGCACCCTGCACGCTCAGGCCCTGCAGGTCGGCGCGGCCCTCGGCCTGCTGGATGTGGCGCGCCACGCGCGCCAGCTCGTTCCAGGTGCGGGGCACGGCCTGGCCGTGCTTCTCCAGCAGGTCGCGACGGTAGAACATGAACAGGGCGTCGGCAAAGGCCGGCAGCGCCGCCACGCGGCCCGCCACCACATTGGCCTCGCGGTACACCGGCAGGTAGGGCGCCAGCAGCGCGGCGGCAAGCCCGAGATGGGCGTCGAGCGGTTCCAGCCAGCCGGCGCGGAAGTACTGCGCCGGGTTGACGATGTCGATGAGGAAGACGTCCAGCGCGTCGTCCTTGGCGTTGAGCACCGTGCTGAGGTACTGGCGCTGCAGGTCGGAGGTGGCACCGCCGGTCTCGATGTCGATGCGCAGGCCGGGCTTGTCGGCCAGGTAGCGGTCGAACAGCTTGCGCATCAGGTCGGGGCGCTGGTTGCTGCCGCCGACGAAGACGCGCAGCGTGGTGCTCTGGGCCGTTGCAGCGCCCGCGCCGCTCTGGGCGGCCGCCAGCCCCGGCGCCAGGGCCAGGGCCAGGGTCAACCAGCGGATCGCGCTGCGCCTCATACCGGCGCTCGCAAGGCGCGGCCGTCGGCGGCGTCGAACAGGTGCAGGGCCGAGGGCGCCACGTGCAGCGCGATGGCGTCGCCGACGCGGCCGCGGAAATCGGCCGCCACGCGGGCGATCAGCTCGGCCTCGCCGACGCGCACGCTCAGCAGGGTCTCGGCGCCCAGCGGCTCGATCAGCGAGAGCTCGCCGCGCAGCGCCTGCTGGCCGCTCTGTGCGTCCAGCGTCAGGTGCTCGGGGCGCATGCCCAGCACGCGCTCGCCCTCGTGGGCCGCCAGCGCCGGGGGCAGGCGCACGAGCGCGCCGCCGCCCAGCAGGGCCTGGCCGTCGGCCACGCGGCAGCGCAGCAGGTTCATCGGCGGCGCGCCGGTGAAGCCGGCCACGAACTGCGCGGCCGGCCGGTTGTAGATGGCGTCGGGCGTGTCGTACTGCATCTTGTGGCCGCCTTGCAGCACGCAGATGCGGTCGGCCAGGGTCATGGCCTCGGTCTGGTCGTGGGTGACGTAGACGATGGTGGCCTTGAGGCGCTGGTGCAGGCGCTTGATCTCGGCGCGCATCTCCTGGCGCAGCTGGGCGTCGAGGTTGGAGAGCGGCTCGTCAAACAGAAAAACTTTGGGCTGGCGCACGATGGCGCGGCCGATCGCCACACGCTGGCGCTGGCCGCCCGAGAGCTCGCGCGGCTTGCGCTGCAGCAGGTGCTCGATGCGCAGCAGGGCGGCGGCCTCGCCGACGCGGCGATGGATCTCGGCCTCGGGCGTCTTTCTGAGGCGCAGGCCGAAGGCCATGTTCTCGAACAGGTTCTTGTGCGGGTAGAGCGCGTAGTCCTGGAACACCATGGCGATGTCGCGGGCCCTCGGCGGCATGTCGTTGACGACCTGGTCGCCGATGCGCACCTCGCCGCCGCTGATGCTTTCCAGCCCGGCAATCATGCGCAGCAAGGTGCTCTTGCCGCAACCCGAGGGGCCGACGAAGACCACGAATTCGCCCTTGTTCACCTCCAGGTCGATGCCGTGGATGATGGCCGTGCGGCCGTCGTAGCTCTTGCGCACCTGGCGCAGTTCGATGGCGGCCATGTCAGTGGCGTCCGGCCGTCCGAAGCCACTGAGCGCCCCCTCGGGG
>JAYRUQ010000105.1:0-1785 GCA_041919015.1 Inhella sp. | reverse complement strand
CCGAGGTCGGAGGCGATGGCGACGAAGTCGAAGCCGGCCTCGCGGTAGCGCTGCACCAGGGCCGGGTTGCCACCCACCGTGCCGACCGGCTTGCCCAGGCGCCGGCAGCGCTGCGCCGCGTCCTGCATCAACGCGAACACCTCGGGGTGCGTCAGCTCACCGGCATGGCCCATGGCGGCCGACAGATCGGCCGGCCCGAGGAACAGCGCATCGACGCCCGGCACGGCGGCGATGGATTCCAGCGCCGCCACCGCTTCGGGAGATTCCAGTTGCACGATCACGCAGACCCTTTCGTTGGCGCGCTTCAGGTAGTCGGGCAAGGTGCCGAAGCGCGAGGCGCGGCTCATGCCCGCCATGCCGCGCACGCCCTCGGGCGGGTAGCGGGTGGCGGCCACCGCCCGCGCCGCCTCGGCGGCGTTCTGCACGAAGGGCACCAGCAGGGTGGTGGCGCCGGCGTCCATCACGCGCTTGATGCTCACCGTGTCGTTCCAGGGCACGCGCAGCACCGGCGCCAGCGGCGTGCCGGCCAGCGCCTGCAGCAGCTGCACCACGGTCTGCAGGTCGAGCGGGGTGTGCTCCATGTCGACCACCCCCCAGTCGAAACCGGCATGGCCCATGGCCTCGGCCACCAGCGGGCTGGCCGACATGATCCAGCTGCCCAGCGGGCACTCCCGTTCACGCCGCGCCAGCAGCGCGCGAAACGCGTTGTCCATCACGCCCCTCAGAAGTCGTAGCGCAGGTTCAGACCCCAGTAGCGCGAGTCGTCGCGCGGCACGTAGCGGTTGATGTGGTTGCCGGAGTTCTGCACCAGGGTGGCGTAGGAGGTGTCGGCGAGGTTGCGGCCGATCAGCGCCAGGGTCCAGCCGGCCTCGCTCTGCAGCGCCACGCGGGCGTTGTAGATCGCGTACTCGGGCTGGAAGGCGTTGGGCTGCTGCTGCAGGTCGAACTGGGTGCGCGTCTGCCAGCTGGCGTCGAAGCCGAGGTCCAGGGTCAGCTGCTCGCTGATCGGCTGGACGTAGCGCGCGCGCAGGCTGGCCTTCCAGTCCGGCGCGTTGGGCAGCGGCTTGCCGTTGATGTCGCAGCTGGAAGCCGCCCCGGGCGGGCAGTTGAAGTTCTTCACTCGCGCACGGATGTTGGCGATGCTGGCGTTGAGCGTGAGTGCAGGCGTGACGCGCGCCGTGAGGTCGGCCTCGAAGCCCTTGGTGCTGACCTCGCCCGCGTTGATCAGGCGCGTGACGATGGTGCCGTTGACCAGGTCGGGCACATTGGCCTGGTAGCCGTCGTACTGGGTGTCGAAGACCGACACATTGAGGCGCAGCCGGCGGTCCAGCAGCTCGGACTTCAGGCCCACTTCGAAGGACTTGCTCTTCTCGGGCGCCAGCGCGAAGTCGGCGGTCGCGCCCATGTTGAAGAAGACGTTGTAGGCCGGCCCCTTGTAGCCGCGCGAATAGGTGGCGAAGACCATCATGTCGGGGTCGATGTCGTACTGCGGGCCGACGCGGCCCGACCAGGCCTTGACGTTGGTGCTGCCGGTCACCGGCGCACGCGTGGCGGCCACCCCGGGCAGGCCGGCGGCGCTGGCCACACGGCCGTGGTAGTAGGACAGATCGTCGTCGGTGTAGCGCAGGCCGATGATGGTGCGCAGGGTGTCGGACAGATGCAGCGTGCCCTCGCCGAAGGCCGCCTTGCTGGTGCTGCGCACGCCGTAGGTGGCCACGCCGTTGCCGGTCTCGATCGACTCCGGCGTGCAGGGCACCAGGCCCGAGGGCAGCGCGGCGGCAGCGG
>JAYRUQ010000104.1:0-4001 GCA_041919015.1 Inhella sp. | reverse complement strand
GCAGCATGAAGCAGCCGGTGCCGTAGGTGTTCTTGGCCAGGCCGGGGCGGAAGCAGGCCTGGCCGAACAGCGCCGCCTGCTGGTCGCCGGCCACGCCGGTGATGGGGATGGGCGCGCCGAACAGCGCAGCGTCGGTCTCGCCGTAGCGGTGCGCCGAGGGGTGCACGGCGGGCAGCAGCGCGGCCGGGATCTGCAGGCGCTGCAGCAGGGTGTCGTCCCAGGCGTCGCGGTGGATGTCGAAGAGCAGGGTGCGCGCCGCGTTGCTGGCGTCGCTGGCGTGCACGCGGCCGCCGGTCAGGCGCCACAGCAGCCAGCTGTCGACGGTGCCGAAGGCGAGTTCACCGCGCTCGGCGGCGGCGCGTGCACCGGGCAGATGGTCGAGCAGCCAGGCCAGCTTGGTGCCCGAGAAGTAGGGATCGACGACCAGCCCGGTGCGCTCGCGCAGCCGCGCCGCCAGGCCTTCGGCGCGCAGTTGCTGGCACAGCGGCTCGGTGCGGCGGTCCTGCCAGACGATGGCGCGGTGCAGCGGCCGGCCCGTGCGGCGGTCCCACAGGCAGGTGGTCTCGCGCTGGTTGGTGATGCCGATGGCGGCCACGTCGCGCGCCTGCAGCCCGGCCTGGCGCAGCGCCGCCTGCGCGGTGCCGAGCTGGGTCTGCCAGATTTCCTCCAGGTCGTGCTCGACCCAGCCGGACTGCGGGAAGTGCTGGGTGAACTCGGCCTGTGCCTGCGCCACCAGCCGGCCGCCGCGCTCGAAGACGATGGCGCGCGAGCTGGAGGTGCCCTGGTCCAGCGCCAGCAGGTAGGACCCGCCGCTCATGAACGGATGCCCCCCAGGCAGAGGTATTTCATCTCCAGGTACTCCTCCAGGCCGTGGCGCGCGCCCTCGCGCCCCAGGCCGCTTTGCTTGACGCCGCCGAAGGGCACCTCGGCGGTCGAGATGAGGCCGGTGTTGACGCCGACCATGCCGTATTCCAGCGCCTCGCCGACGCGGATGATGCGCCCCATGTCGCGCGCATAGAAGTAGCTGGCCAGGCCGAACTCGGTGGCGTTGGCGAGCTGGATGGCCTCGGCCTCGCTGTGGAAGCGGAACACCGGCGCCACCGGGCCGAAGATCTCCTCGCGTGCGCAGCGCATGCCGGCGTGGGCGTCGGCCAGCACGGTGGGCGCGTAGCTGTTGGGTTCGACACGGTGGCCGCCGGTCAGCAGGCGCGCGCCCTGCGCCAGCGCATCAAGCACATGGGCCTCGACCTTGGCGAGCGCCTCGGCGTCGATCAGCGGGCCCTGCTGCACCCCCGCCTGCGCCCCGTTGCCGACGCGCAGCTGCGCAGCCTGCGCGGCCAGCTTGGCGGTGAAGGCCTCGTACACGCCGTCCTGCACATAGAGGCGGTTGGCGCACACGCAGGTCTGGCCGGCGTTGCGGTACTTGCTGACCATGGCGCCCTCGACCGCGGCGTCGATGTCGGCGTCGTCGAAGACGATGAAGGGCGCGTTGCCGCCCAGCTCCAGCGCCAGCTTCTTCACCGTGGGCGCGCACTGCGCCATCAGGATGCGACCGACCTCGGTGCTGCCGGTGAAGGAGAGGTGGCGCACGACGCTACTGGCGCACAGCTGCCGGCCGATGGCGACCGACTGCGCGCCGTCGCCGGTGACCACATTGAGCACGCCGTCGGGCAGGCCGGCACGGCGCGCCAGCTCGGCCAGCGCCAGCGCGCACAGTGGCGTCTGCTCGGCCGGCTTGACCACCACGGTGCAGCCGGCCGCCAGCGCCGGCGCCACCTTGCGCGTGATCATGGCGACCGGGAAATTCCACGGCGTGATGGCCGCGCACACGCCGATGGGCTGGCGCAGCACCCAGTAGCGCTTGTCGGGGTCGGTGGTGGGGATGGTCTCGCCATACACACGCCGCGCCTCCTCGGCGAACCACTCGATGAAGCTGGCGCCGAAGCCGATCTCGCCGCGTGCCTCGGCCAGCGGCTTGCCCTGCTCGGCGGTCATCAGGCGCGCCAGGTCCTCGGCGTGCTGGTGCAGCAGCGCGGCCCAGCGTTGCAGGGCCGCCGTGCGCTGCTTGGCCGGCAGCGCGGCCCAAGCCGGCAGCGCGGCCTGCGCGGCGTCGATGGCGGCCTGCGTCTCGGCGGCACCGAGGTTGGCCACCTCGGCCAGCAGCGCGCCGCTGGCCGGGTCGGTGACGGCGAAGCGGCTGGGGCCGCCCTGCCATTGCCCGCCGATGCGCGCGTCGCGCTGCAGCAGGCCGGGGTCGGTGAGGACAAGGGTCATGGGCTCGGGCTCTCAGGGAATGTGACGGTAGCGGCGCGCCAGCGCCTTGAAGTCGTCCAGCCCGAGCAGCGGCGGCGCGCCGCCGAGCTCGTCGCAGACGATGGCGGCGACCGCGTCGGCCTGCGCCTCGGCCTGCGCGGCGTCGAGAAAGAGCATGCGGCTGCGCCGCGCCAGCACGTCCTCGACGCTGCGCGCCAGTTCGTGGCGCACGGCGAAGCGCACCATGGCCTCGCTGAGCCGGCCGCTCCACAGCCAGCGCCCGGCACCCGGCAGCGCCTGCACGGTCTGGGCCTCGCTGCCGTAGCCGTGCAGGCCCGGCGCGGCGCTGACCGGCGGGCCACCGGCTTGCGCACCGACCAGCGTCAGGTGCGCGGTGGCGCAGGGCGGCAGCGGCGGCAGCAGGCCGCCGGCCACGCAGCGCGCCAGCACGTCCTCGGCCATCGGGCGGTAGGTGGTCCACTTGCCGCCGGTGACGGTGACCAGGCCGCTGCGCGACAGGCGCACGCTGTGCTCGCGCGACAGCGCGCCGGTGTCGGCGCCGTCGTCCTTGTCGGGCCGCACCAGCGGGCGCATGCCGACCCAGACCGAGCGCACATCGGCGCGCTGCGGGGCACGGCGCAGGTGCTTGGCCGACTCGCGCAGGATGAACTCGACCTCCTCGTGCAGGGCCTCGGGTTCAAGCGGCAGGTCGCGGCGCGGCGTGTCGGTGGTGCCCAGCAGGGTGGCGCCGAGCCAGGGCACGGCGAAGAGCACGCGGCCGTCGTCGGTGCGCGGCACCAGCAGCGCGTGATCGCTTTGCAGGAAGTCGGCGTCGACCACCAGGTGCACGCCCTGGCTGGGCTGCACCATGGGCGCGCCGGGCGTTCGGCCGGCGCCCAGCGCGTCCTGCTCGCGCAGCGCGTCGACCCACACCCCGGTGGCATTGACCACGCAGGCGGCGCGCAGCTCGAAGGCCTCGCCGCTCTCGCGCTCGCGGGCGCGCACGCCGGCCACGCGCACGCCGCCGGGCCCGTCCTCGTGCAGCAGGCCCTCGACCGTGCAGTGGTTGAGCACGGTGGCGCCGAGGCGCAGGCTGCTTCGCGCCAGCGCCACGGCCAGGCGGGCGTCGTCGAACTGCGCATCCCAGTAGCGCACGCCGGCGCGCAGTCCGGTGCTCGACAGGCCCGGCAGCAGCGCGGCGACGCGCTCGCGGCCCAGCCACTCGGTGGGTCCGAGGCTGCGCCGGCCCGCCAGCAGGTCGTAGGCCTTCAGCCCGATGCCGTAGAACGGTGCCTCCCACCAGCGCCGCGCCGGCATCACGAAGGGCAGGCTTGAAGCCAGATGCGGGGCGTTGGCCAGCACCGTGCTGCGCTCGTGCAGGGCCTCGCGCACCAGGCCGATCTGGCCCTGACCGAGGTAGCGCACGCCGCCGTGCAGCAGCTTGGTGGCGCGCGAGGAGGTGCCCTTGGCGAAGTCCTCGGCCTCCAGCAGCGCCACGCGCAGACCGCGCTGCGCGGCGTCGAGCGCCAGCCCGAGGCCCGTGGCGCCGCCACCGACGACGATCAGGTCGTGGCGCTCGACGCCGCGCAGGCGCTGCAGCAGTTCGCTTCGTTGCATCAGGTGAGCACGGACTGCTGGGCGATGCCGGCGTCGACCAGCACATGCTGGCCGGTGATGCCGTCGCTGTCGTCGGCGGCCAGGAACAGCGTGGGGCGCGCCACATGGCCGGGGTCGAGGCGGATCTTCAG
>JAYRUQ010000103.1:0-4189 GCA_041919015.1 Inhella sp. | reverse complement strand
AGCAGCACCGGCGTCGACCAGCAGGCCGCCAGGCCGTGCGCCAGCGCGAGGTGCTTGTAGGGCGCCCACAGCGGGTCGGTGGCGATCGAGCGCACGTCCACCGGCTCGCGCCGCCAGGCCGCGGTGCCGCAGCTGCCGCCCACGGGGCCGATGGCCAGACCGTCGAGTGCGGCCGAATAGTCGGGATGCAGGCTGGGCCCGGCAAGCGGGTGCAGGCGACCCTCACGGTCCACCTCCAGCACGCTGCAGATCAGCTCCGGCGCGAGTTGCTCGACGACCCGGCAGAGCTGGTCCAGCACCCCCCCGAGCGGCTCGCCGGTGGCCAATGCGCCGAGCACCACGCGCTGCAGCGCGTCCACCGCAATGCGCTCGCCGGCCGGTGCCCGGTCCAGCACCGACAGCAGCCAGCCACCGCCCGGCGCGGCGTCGGCCTGCACCTGCACCCGCAGCTCGGCGCCATCGTGCGGTCGGATGGTCAGCGAGCGAACGCCGCCGAGCCCCGCGTCACGCCAGCTGCGCCAGGCCGCCGGGTCGAGCTGCGGCAACAAGTCCGCAAGGCTGGCGCGCGGGCCGCACAGGGCGAGCAGCGTGGTGTTGACGCTCAGCAGCCGACCCGAGTCGTCGACCCAGATCAACCCGACGTCGCGTTGCATCGCGTCGCGTGCGCTCATCGCTGCCTCCCCGAATGACATCGGTTTGCCGGCAGGATAGCGCCGCGGCGGCCCGGGGTATCAGGGCGGTGGCGTGGACAGGGTGATGACCGCCGAGGCGTCGATGACGCGCGGCGTGCGCGTCGGGTCGCCGCCACCGAAGGTGTAGCTGCCGGCTTGCGGCGCCAGCGGCCGGTAGCCGCCGTCGTAGTCCCAGGTGGTGACGAACAGCCGGGCGCCGTGCAGCTCGGCCCGCGTCCCGAGCGCGGCGGCCGGCAGCAGGAAGCTGACGCGGCGCCTTGCGGCATCGACCTCGATGCGCGCCGCCGGCGCCACCGCCGCGCCGTTGGCCGCCGCTCCGGCGCCCTCGGGGCCGAACAATGCATTGCTCCAGCCGTGCGCGCGCAGCCGGCGCTGCCAGCGCAGGCCCTCGGGCAGCTCGGCGTGCTGCTCGGGCATGACGCGCTGGCCCGCGGCGGCGCCCGGCAGTTCGAGAAACAGCGTGAAGGCGACATGGTCGAAGCCGTTGGGCGGCCCCCAGACCTGGCTGAGCTCGGCCATCTCCAGCTCGATGCGCAGGCTCTGCCCGGCGGCCCAGACGCGGGTGCGCAGCAGGTCCATCTGACCGCGCCGGAAGCTCTCGTGGGTCGGGTAGCGGAGCTGGCCGTCGAGGCCATGGTCGTCGCCGGCCGGGTCGGCCACATCGGCCAGCAGCACCCAGGGCAGCTCGACGCGCAGGCGCTGCGCCGCGCTGGCCTCGCGCCGACCGGGCGACCACAGCAGCAGCTCGTGGTCGACCTGCGGGGCGTGCAGGCGCGCGGTCGGCAGGCGTGCGCGCCAGCGCCCATCGGCGCCGGCCTGCACGGCCAGCGCCTGGTCGAGGTTGCCGTCGACGACCAGCTGCAGCGCCTCGCCGGCCGGCGCCGTACCGCTGAGCTCAAGGTCGCCGCGCTGCACGCCCGCGGGCAGCGGGTCGAGCCGCAGGGTGGCGCCCGCGGCCGGCGGGCCGGCCTGGCCGTCGAGCTTCCAGACCGCCGCGCCGCGCGCCGGCAGGCGCAGCAGCAGCGCGCCGGCGGCGTCGGCCTGCAGGTCGCCGGCCTCGCCCTGCAGCGCGAAGCGGCCGCGCCAGCGCGCGCCGGGCGCCGCGCCGCTGGGCAGCGCCGGCACCAGCAGTTCGTGGTCGGCGCTGTTGAGGACCACCAGCAGCGCCTCGCCTTCATGCTCCATGCGCCAGGCCAGCAGGCCGGGGCCGCTGGCGCTGGCGGCCAGCAGGCGCGGCACGCCGCGCGTCAGCGCCTTCTCGCTGCGGCGCAAGGCGCTCATCTGCGCGATCAGCCGGTAGAGCGGCGCCTGGCGCTCGTAGCGGTCGCGCCCGCCGCTGGCAAAGCCGCCGGCGAACAGCGCACCGCGCTGCTCCTTGAGGCCCTGCTCGGTGCCGTAATACAGCACCGGCACGCCGGGCAGGGTCATGATGGCCAGCAGGGCCTGGCGCAGTCCGGCCTCGCTGCCGCCGGCCAGCCAGCGGTCGACGTCGTGGTTGTCGACGAAGCTGGGCATGCGGTGCGGGTCGCCGTGCACGCGCATCACCGCCTCGATGCGCTCGCGCAGTTCCTGCGTCGGGCGGCCGCGCGCAAATGCGTCGACCAGGCCGCCGTAGAGCGGGAAGTTCAGCATGCCCTGCATGCGCGGCTGACCGTCCGCACCGCGCACATAGCGTTCGATGCGCTCGGCCTGCGCCGTGGCGCCGGGGGCATCGATGCCGAAGCCCTCGCCGAACACGTAGAAGTCCTTGCGCCCGGTGCGCCGCGCCACCTCGGCCATGCCGGGCGCGCGCCGGTCGCGCGAGTGGATGAAGTCGTGGAAGAACTCGGGCTCGACATAGAACGCGGTGTCGACACGGAAGGCGTCGACGCCGACCGCGCGGATCCAGTGGCCGAAGCTGTCGCGCAGCGCGCGGCGCACCCGCGGGTTGCCGGTGGCCAGGTCGTCCAGATGGCCCATCTGGTGCTCGCGCTCCTGCTGCGGGTCCTGGATGTCGGCGAGCGGCGGCGTCCAGTGGTAGACGCCGGCACGCCGGTCGGCGGCGCGGCGCGGGTCGTTCAGGCTGAAGGGCCACTGGGTCGGCGCGGACGTCGGCCGGGATGCCGGGTTGGGCGTGTAGAAGCGCCGCGGGTCGGACCGGTCCCAGCCGCCCGGGTAGTCGAAGTAATTGCCGACATGGTTGACGACGATGTCCTGCACCAGATACATGCCGCGCCGGTGCAGCGCGTCGGACAGCGCCCGGTAGTCGGCCAGCGTGCCCAGGTGCGGGTCGACCTGCTTGAAGTGCTGCGCCCAGTAGCCGTGGTAGCCGGTGAAACCAAGCTGGCCGTCGACCCACTGGTTGCGCACCGGCGGCGTCAGCCAGAGCGCGGTGGCGCCCAGGCCCTGGACGTAGTCGAGCCGCTCCCGCAGGCCCTTGAGGTCACCGCCGTTGTAGCGGTCGACGCGCGTCGGGTCGTACTCGCCCGCCCCTTGGTCGTTGTTGCGCGCATCGCCGTCGGCAAAGCGATCGGTCATCACGAAGTAGATGATCTGGTCGCGCCAGTCGGGCGAGGGAACGTGCAGGCGCAGCGGGGCCGAATGGGCGGTGCCGAGCAGCACCAGGACGAGCGAGGCGAGGGCCATCTTCATGGCGGCGCACGATAGCGGCCGGACGGCGCCGCGCTAGCGAAATCCCGCCCCGCCGGGCGCGAAGTCGGCCCGGACAATCGCGCCACTTCTCCGGCGCCCCGATGCGCCGGGTTCACGCCATTCACCCGAGAGTCCGCCCTTGTCCACCCTCAGCCCCACCGCCGGCGCACGGCCCGCGGCCGTCACCCCGCGCGACACCATCCTCGGCCAGCCCAACGCGCTGTTCGTGCTCTTCTTCACCGAGATGTGGGAGCGCTTCAGCTACTACGGCATGCGCGCCCTGCTCGTGCTCTTCCTCGTCAGCGAGGTCGGCAAGGGCGGTTGGGGCTGGACGCGCGCCGACGCCACCAGCCTGTACGGCTGGTACACCGGCCTCGTGTACCTGACGCCCATCCTGGGCGGCTACCTGGCCGACCGCGTGCTGGGCACGCGCCGCTCGGTGCTGTGGGGCGGCTTCGTCATCGCCGCCGGCCATGCCGCGCTCTTCATGGAGACGGTGCCGACCTTCTACCTCGGCCTGGGGCTGATCATCCTGGGCACCGGCCTCTTCAAGCCGAACATCTCGGCCATCGTCGGCCAGCTCTACGGCAAGGACAACGAGGGCCAGCGCGACGGCGGCTACACGCTGTTCTACATGGGCGTCAACGCCGGTGCCTTCTTCGGCATCTCGCTGTGCGGCTACATCGGCGAGAAGGTGAGCTGGAACCTCGGCTTCGGCCTGGCCGGCGCCTTCATGATCCTGGGCGCGCTGCAGTTCTGGTTCTCGCGCTCGCTGTTCGGCGCCATCGGCGAGAAGCTCGACGCCGACAAGGCCGCCGCACTGGCCAAGGCCGAGGCCACCGACGACACGCCCGAGCATGTGGTGG
>JAYRUQ010000102.1:0-4370 GCA_041919015.1 Inhella sp. | reverse complement strand
CGCATCGTGCGCATCGGCGACAACAAGGGCGCGCGCTACGCCTCCGACAACTTCTGGATGATGGGCGACACCGGCCCCTGCGGCCCCTGCTCGGAGATCTTCTACGACCACGGTCCCGACGTGGCCGGCGGCCCCCCGGGCAGCCCGGAGCAGGACGGCGACCGCTACATCGAGATCTGGAACAACGTCTTCATGCAGTTCAACCGCAGCGAAGACGGTGTGATGCATCCGCTGCCCAAGCCCAGCGTCGACACCGGCATGGGCCTGGAACGCCTCGCCGCGGTGCTGCAGCATGTGCACTCGAACTACGAGATCGACTTGTTCGCCTCCTTGCTGGGCGCCGCCAAGCAGGCCGTCGATGAGGCCGGCGCGTCGGGCTGTGACGCCGCCTCGCCCTCGCTCAAGGTGATTGCCGACCACATCCGTGCCTGCGCGTTCACGGTCTGCGACGGCGTGATTCCCGGCAACGCCGGCCGCGGCTACGTGCTGCGCCGCATCGCCCGCCGCGCCATCCGCCATGGCTACAAGCTCGGCGCACGCACGCCCTTCTTCCACAGGCTGGTGCCGGCGCTGGTGGCGCAGATGGGCGAGGCCTACCCGGAGCTGCGTCAGGCCGAGAAGCGCGTCACCGAGGTGCTGCAGCAGGAGGAGGAGCGCTTCTTCCGCACCATCGCCAACGGCATGGAGATCCTCGAGGCCGCCCTGGCCCGCGGCGGCGACGTCGACGGCGACACCGCCTTCAAGCTGCACGACACCTACGGCTTCCCGGTCGACCTGACCGGCGACGTCTGCCGCGAACGGGGCGTCGGCGTCGACGAGGCGCGCTTCAACCTGCTGCTCGAGGAACAGCGGACGCGTGCCCGCGAGGCCGGCAAGTTCAAGATGGCCCAGGGCCTGGCCTACGAGGGCGTGCCCACCGCCTTCCACGGCTACGAGCACCTGGTCTGCGAGACCAGCCGCATCACCGCGCTTTACATCGACGGCGCCGCAGTGCCCCTGGCCCGCGCCGGCGACGAGGTGGTGGTGGTGCTCGACCACACGCCCTTCTACGCCGAGAGCGGCGGCCAGGCCGGCGACCGTGGCGAGCTGCGCAACCCCAGCAGCCGCGTGGCGGTGCACGACACGCTGAAGATCCAGGCCGACGTGTTCGGCCATCACGGCGCGGTGCTGGAGGGCGAGATCCGCGTCGGCGACCCGCTGCGCGCGCAGGTTGACGCCGAGGCGCGCGCCCACACCATGCGCAACCACAGCGCCACCCACCTGATGCACAAGGCCTTGCGCGAGGTGCTGGGCGAGCATGTGCAGCAGAAAGGCTCGCTGGTGAACGCGGAGCGCACCCGCTTCGATTTCGCGCACGGAGCGGGCCTGACGGCCGCGCAGGTCACCGAGGTCGAGCGCCTGGTCAATGCCGAGATCCTGTTCAACACCGAGGCGAGCGCCCAGGTCATGGCGCTGGACGACGCGCAAAAGAGCGGCGCCATGATGCTGTTCGGCGAGAAATACGGTGACAGCGTGCGCGTGCTCAGCATCGGTTCGAGCAAGGAACTGTGCGGCGGCACGCACGTCCAGCGGGTCGGCGACATCGGGCTCTTCAAGATCGTCGCCGAAGGCGCAGTGGCCGCCGGCATCCGCCGCGTGGAAGCCGTGACCGGCGCCAACGCGCTGGCCTATCTGCAGTCGCTCGAGGGCCGGCTGTCGCACATCGCCAGCAGCCTCAAGGTCGCACCCGCCGACGCTGCCGGCCGCGTGGACGCCTTGCTGGAGCAGATCCGCCAGCTCGACAAGGAGCTGGCCCAGGCCAAGGGCAAACTGGCCAGCGCCCAAGGCGATCGCTTGACCGCGCAGGTCGTGGACGTCGCCGGCATCCAGGTGCTGGCCGCCCGCCTCGAAGGCGCCGACGCCAAGAGCCTGCGCGAGACGCTCGACAAGCTGCGCGACAAGCTCAAGAGCGCGGCCATCGTGCTGGCGGCGGTCGACGGTGACAAGGTGCAACTGGCGGCGGCGGTCACGGCCGACCTGATCGCCCGCGGCCTGAAGGCCGGCGAACTGGTCAACCATGTGGCCCAGCAGGTGGGCGGCAAGGGCGGCGGCAAGCCCGACCTGGCGATGGCCGGCGGCAGCCAACCCGGCGCGCTGGCCGCGGCGCTGGCCAGCGTCAAGGATTGGGTGGCGCTGCGCGCGGCATCCTGAGCGGCCGCGCTTACCGCTGCTTACCGGACCCCCCACGACTGAAGTGGCGAAGCGTCATTTTCCTTGGCTACAGTCGCGGCCGACCGTCAAGCTGACGGCGCGGACATTCAAGGAGTGAGCATGAAATCTGCACGCATTGGCGCGATCGCATTGGCCGCGATGGCGGCCCTGGCCCCGGCCGCCCAGGCCGATGTCTCGTCCACCGCCTCGTTGACGAACCTGACGATCTGGGTCTTCGACCTGAATCCCCTCGACGGCGTCGACCCGAGCTACACCATCGTCGGCGGCCCGGACAGTTCCACCTACGCTTACATCGTGGACGGCGCTTGGGATTCCGACTGCTGCGCAGCCTCGTTCAGCAGTTCGGTGAACGATGGCTCGGCCTCGTCCACCGGCAGCTTCAGCGATGGCAGCTCCCCGTTGGCCGCGCTGTCGCGCGCCAACGCCAACGCCACCGTCATGAGCGCGGCGCTGGCGCAGGCCTCGGGCGCCAAGCTGGTGTCGGCCATGAGCCTGGGCAACTTCCTGATGTCGGCGCAGAGCGCCTCGACGGGCGGCAGGACCTACGGCGATGCCCAGACCAACCTGACGATCGAGATCTCGGCCGGCACCCTGCTGGTGGTGTCCGGAGATGTCAGCGTCGCTTCGCTGGCCAGCGCCGGCAGCAGCGACGAGTGGACCTATGGCTACGGACAGATCGGCTTCTCAAGCTACAGCGACGGCACCCAGGTCGGCAGCTACGGCTACTTGCAGACCAACACCGGCTCGGATTACTCGAATCTGTCACCCAGCGCGCAGCAGACCATTGCCGGCTCGGTCGGAAATTTCGGCGCCGACACCATGAGCTTGTACATGAGTGCCTACGCGTACACAGGCGCCCAGGCCCCGATCCCCGAGCCCGGCACCTATGCGCTGATGGCGCTCGGTCTGGGTCTGGTCGGCTGGGCCAAGCGCCGCCAGCGCTGACGCACGCTGCAGGGCCGGCGCCGCCGTTCGGGCGCGCGGCCCCTGGCAACAAAAAAGCCGCCCCAGGGCGGCTTTTTCATGCCCGGCAGTGCGCGTTAGCCGTAGCTCGCCGATGGCTGCGCCAGCCGTCCGAGGCGATCGGCCCGGGGCAGGGGCGTCTCGCCGGCCGGCTGGGCGCTGCTGCCGCGCGGCGACATCGGCGCCTCATGCACACGTTGTTCACCCAGCCCCTCGGGCAGGTCGACGCTGCCCAGTTCCAGAGGCCTCGGCGGCGTCGCGACGCGTTCGGGTTCCACCGCCTTCGAGCGCTCGACACCCGGGACGGCCGGCAGCGTGCCGGCCTTGCCGACATCGGCCGACGGCGCGCGCTTGCCGGTGACGATCAAGCGCCCCAGCTTGGCCAACTCGCTGCCTTCGGCGGCCGGCGACAGGCTCAGACCCACGGCCAACGCCATGGCGGTCAACAGCCATCCGGTCTTGGACTTCAGCATGGGAACCTCGGCAGCGTGCAACATGCTCCGCAGTGTGCCGCCGCGCCCGACGGCTTGCGACCGTGATGGGACCAAGCGGATGAATTCGGGCTCCAACGGCCGGTTGCTGCGATGAACTGCGCTCAGGTCAGCGCCGTCTGCACCTCGCGGCGCGGCAGTTCCAGGTACTCGGCCGACTGCATCTCGCGCAGCCGGCTGACGGTGCGCGGGAACTCGTGCGCCAGCGGCCCCTCGGTGTAGAGCTGCTCGGGCTCGACCGCCGCCGAGACGACCAGCTTGACGCGCCGGTCGTACAGCACGTCCACCAGCCAGGTGAAGCGACGCGCCTCGCTGGCCAGGCGCACCGGCATCTCCGGCACGTCGGAGAGGAACACGGTGTGGAACTGGCTGGCCAGTTCCAGGTAGTCGTTCTGCGAACGCGGGCCGCCGCACAGGGTGGCGAAGTCGAACCACACGGCGCCCCCGGCACGCCGCCGCGCGCGCAACTCGCGGTGCTCGATGAGCAGCAGCGGGTCCTCGTCCTGCGTCTCGGCCAGTTCGTCGAACAGCACGCGCAGCGCCACCTCTGCACGCGGCCCCAGCGGGCAGTGGTAGAGCTTGGCATCGGTCAGGGTGCGGCGCCGGTAATCGACCCCGGCATCGACGTTGACGATCTCCATGCCCTCCTTGAGCAAGGCGATGGCCGGCAGGATGCGGTCGCGGTGCAAGCCGTTGGGGTAGAGG
>JAYRUQ010000101.1:0-4434 GCA_041919015.1 Inhella sp. | reverse complement strand
CACCCCGACGGCCGGCCGCTGACCATCGACGTGGCCTCGCAACCCGACGCGCTGAGCCGCCAGTTCGACGAGCTGTGGAACAAGAACCTGCGCGCCATCGGCCTGCGCCCGCGCTTCTTCCACGGCAAATGGCCCGAGCAGCTCAAGCAGGCGCGCGCCGGCAAGCTGATGCTGTGGTTCCTCGGCAGCACCGCCTCCTACCCGGACGGCATCGGCATGCTGCAGCGCCTCTACGGCCCGCAGAGTGGTCAGCAGAACTACTCGCGCTTCAAGCTGCCGGCCTTCGACCGCCTCTACGAGCAGGCCCAGACCCTGCCCGACGGCCCCGAGCGCGCCGCGCTGTTCCGCGAGGCACAGCGCATCCAGGTGGCCTACATGCCGATGAAGGTGCATGTGCACCGCATCATCAACGACATGGCCTGGCCCTGGGTGATCGGCTACCGCCGGCCGCTGTTCTGGCAGGACTTCTACCAGTACCTGGACATCGACAGCGCGCGCCTGCCGCGCTGAACCCTCGCCACCCTCGGGTTTGTCCGGAGTAACGCCGGACGGGTGCTGCTGCCATAGCCGACATGCAGCGCCGCTTACCCCTGCCATGCTCGCCGACATGAGTTGGCTCACCCGCCTCGGCTTCGTCGCCGACGCCCAGGGACGCCGCGCCGACGAGGCGGCGCTGCTGGCGCGCGTGCTGCGCGGCGACGCCCAGGCCCTGGCCCTGCTGTACCGGCGCGAGAGCGGCCCGGTGTACCGCTACGCGCTGGCCCTGGTGGGCGACGAGGCGGCGGCGCTCGACGCCATGCAGGAGGCCTTCACCCAGCTGCTGCTCAACCCGCAGGGTTTCGAGCCGGGGCGCGGCACGCTCGGCGCCTACCTGGCCGGCATCGCCCGCCACCAGTTGCTGGCGCGCTGGCGCGACGCCAAGCGCTTCGTGGCACTCATCGACGACGTGGACGACGAAGCGGCCGATGACGAAAAAGCCGGCGCCGATGCGACGGGCGCCGGGCTCAGCGCCGAGCAGCGCCTGGTCGACGCGCAGCGCAGCGAGCAGCTGTGGAGCGCCGTGCGCCGCCTGGCCTGGAGCCAGCGCGAGGCGCTGGTGCTCGTCGACCTGCAGGAGCGCAGCTACGAAGAGGCCGCCGCGGTGGCCGGAACGAGCGTCGACGTGCTGCGCAGCCGCCTGCACCGCGCGCGCGCCCGGCTCGCGGAACTGCTGGCCGCGCCGCAAGGAGAACCGAAACCATGACCCTCACCCCCTTGTCGCAGGCATTGCGCGAGGCGCGCCGGCAGCTGGCCGCTCGCGCGCCCGGCACCGAGCAGGACGCCGCCTTGCTGGCGCGCCTGACCCAGCTGCAGCAGGCGCGCGCGCTGCAGCCCGTGCGGACCCATGCGCCGGTCACTGCGTCGGCCGGCACAGGCCCGAGCCTGCCGCAGCGCGCGGCCCGCGGCGGCGCCTGGCTGGCCGGCGCGCTGCTGTTGCTGGCCGGCGCCTTGCTGGCCTTCGAGCCGCCGCAGCTCGAGGGCATGGGCGCCACGCCGCGCGCGCTGGCCGGCGCCGCCGACAGCGGCTTCCTGCCCCTGGTCTCGCAGGACGAGTGGCGCCGCGCGCTGGCCGACCAGCGCCAGAGCGCCGTCTGGCTGATGCCCGCCGAGCTGCCGCGCGAGCGCCTGGCGCTGCTCGGCCTGCCCTTCGACACCGCGCGCGCCGACGAGCGCGTGCGCGCCGAACTCATGCTGCACCCCAACGGGCAACTGCTGGCGGTGCGTTTCGTTCCCTGATTCACTCGAGGAGTCCTGCCATGCGCCCAACCGTTCTCACCCTCAGCCTGCTCGCCGCGCTGCCGCTGGCGCAGGCGCAAAACGCACAGCGCCAGTTCGCCGTGCAGTTCGACCTTGCGCCGCTCGAGCAGATGGCGCAGGAGCTGCTGCCGATGGCGCTGCACATCGGCGACGAGGCGCTGGCCTTCGCCGGCCGCGAGCTCGACGCCGAGCGCGTCGTCAAGGGCGCGCCTTACTGCGCCACCGCCGTGCACGAGACCGTGCAGCTGCTGACGGACGGCAACCGCATCGTCCGGAAGCAGAGCACCCAGCTGTGCCGCGACGGCGAGGGCCGCACGCGCCGCGAGGTACAGCGCGAGAGCCGCCCGGCCCTGGTCTACCTGAACGACCCGGTGGCGCGCGAGCGCTGGGTGCTCGACCCCGAGCGCAAGACCGCGCGCAAGCTGGGCCGCGACCTGGCGTTCGAGTGGCAGGGCCAGCGCCATGACGCGACCGGTGGCCTGGCCGAGCGCATGCGCGAACAGGCCGAGCGCTGGCGCGACTGGGCGGCGCAGGTGGCCGAACGGGCGCGCGAGGGCGCACGCGGCGCCGAGCGCGCGGCCACCGCCGAAGCCGAGAAGGCCGAGAAGGCTGCACGCCAGGCCGAGGCCGCAAGGTCCGGCAAGCAGGCCCGGACCGCCCCCTCGGTGCCGACCCTGGAGGGCGAACCCGGCGTGGTCATCGAGACCGAGATCCTGACGCGCCAGCCCGGCGCCAGCGAGCCCGAACGCCGCCGCGAGGTGCGCGTGCTGCGCCTCAGCGACCTGCCGCACGGCGCGCCGATGCCGCCCATGCCGCCGGTCCCGCCGATGCCCCCCTTCCCGCCGATGCCCTTCGTGGCCGAGGCCGGCCCGATGCTGCCGCGCGAGGGCGGCGTCAGCAGCGCGCTGCCGGCGCGCGAGATCGAGGGCCTGAAGGTGAACGGCGAGCGCACCACCTGGACCATCGAGGCCGGCAAGATCGGCAACGAGAAGCCCATCGTCATCAGCCGCGAGGTGTGGCGCAGCCCCGAGCTGATGCTGACCGTGCTGAGCAAGGACAGCGACCCACGGCGCGGCGAGGTCAGCTACCGGCTCGAGCGCGTCAAGCGCGGCGAGCCCGACGCCGCGCTGATGAAGGTACCCGGCGACTACCAGCAGCCGCAACGCGCACCGCGCACCCCGGCCCCGCCCAACGCCGCGCCGAAGGCCCCGGGGGCCTGAGCGGCGCCGAGCCCTTCCCGGCCGGCCGCTACAGCGGCAACTCGGTGTAGTAGCGCCCGCCGTGAAAGATCAGCGGCTGCGCGCCCGCTAGGTGGCGGCTGCGTTCCACCTCGCCGACGAAGATGACGTGGTCGCCCTCCTCGTACTGGCTGCGGTTCGCGCATTCGAAGAGCGCCGCGCAGCCGGGGATCAGCGGCACGCCGCCACTGCCGTGCTCGAACGCCAGGCCGGCGAAGCGGTCGATGCCCGGGGTGGCGAAGCGCCGCGCCAGCTCGAGCTGCTCGGCGGCCAGGATGTGGATGGCGTAATGGCTGCCGCGCGCGAAAGCCGGCATCGACAGCGCCGCGCTGCGCAGGCTCCACAGCACCAGCGGCGGGTTCAGGCTCACCGAATTGAAGCTGTTGGCGGTCAGGCCGACCGGCACCCCGTCGGCGGTGCGCGCGGTGACGATGGTGACCCCGGTGGCGAACAGGCCGAGGGCGGCGCGGAATTCCTGCGGGTCGGGCATGGGTCATTGTGAGCGCACCACAATGTCCCCATCTGTGCTCCCACTTCGGCCGCCCACGCCGTCGACCGACCCACCGCGCGCCATGAAGCTGACGCTGCCCGACATCGCCCCGCACCTGCCCAGCGCCCCGCTGCACGGCTTCGGCCGCTGCGCCTGCCACCCGGCCGGCGCGCCGCCCACGCGCCGCCTCTTCACCGGCCTGTTGCTGGGCGGCGCCGCCGCCGGCGTGCTGGCGCAGGACGGCGTGAGCGTCAAGGACGACAGCGCCACCAAGCTGGCCAAGAAGCTGGTCAGCGCCGAGCAGGTGGAGCGCGCCGGCGCCGCCCAGTACGCGCAGATGATGGGCGAGGCCCAGCAGCAGCGTGCGCTGGTGCCGGCCAAGCACCCGCAGGTCGAGCGCCTGCGCTACATCGGCCAGCGCCTGCTGCCCTTCACGCAGCCCTTCAACGCCCGCGCACGCCAGTGGCGCTGGGAGGTCAACCTCGTCAACAGCCCGCAGCTCAACGCCTTCTGCATGCCGGGCGGCAAGATCGCCTTCTACACCGGCATCCTGGTCAAGCTGGAGCTGAACGACGACGAGGTGGCGGCCATCATGGGCCACGAGATCGCCCACGCGCTGCGCGAGCACGCCCGCGAGCGCATGGGCAAGACGGCCGCCACGCGCATTGGCGCCAACGTGCTGTCGGCGGTGCTGGGCCTGGGCAATCTCGGCGACGCCGCGCTGCAGATGGGTGCGCAGCTGCTGACGCTCAAATTCGGCCGCGAGGACGAGAGCGAGGCCGATCTGATCGGCATGGACCTGTCGGCGCGCGCCGGCTACAGCCCGCAGGCCGGCGTCAGCCTGTGGCAGAAGATGGGCGCGCAGAACAAGGGCGCGCCGCCGCAGTGGCTGAGCACCCACCCGAGCGG
>JAYRUQ010000100.1:0-4506 GCA_041919015.1 Inhella sp. | reverse complement strand
GCCGCTTCGGCAATCGCCAGGTCGCCCTGCGCGAGCAATTCGACGCCGAGCGGCACCAGCAGTGCGCGCAACTCGGTGAGCTTCTTGGCGTTGTTCGACGCCAGCAGCAGGCGCTTCGCGCTCACAGCCCCAGCGCTGCGCGCTGCGCAGCGTGCAGTTCGCGAATGCCCTTGTCGGCCAGCGCCAGCAATTGGTCGAGCATGGGCCGCGAGAACGGTGCGCCCTCGGCCGTTCCCTGCACCTCGATGAAACCACCGGCGTCCGTCATCACCACGTTCATGTCGGTGTCGCAGGCCGAATCCTCGCTGTAGGCCAGATCCAGCAGGGCCTGACCGTTCACGACGCCCACCGACACGGCCGCCACGCCGTGCAGCAAGGGCCACTGGCTGATCTGGCCGCGCTCCATGAGCCAGTTGCAGGCGTCGTGGGCGGCCACGTAGGCGCCAGTGATGGCGGCCGTGCGCGTGCCGCCATCGGCCTGCAGGACGTCGCAATCGATCTGGATGCTGCGCTCGCCGAGCCGTCCCAAATCGAACACCGCGCGCATCGAGCGGCCGATCAGGCGCTGGATCTCCTGGGTCCGCCCGCTCTGCTTGCCTTTGGCCGCCTCGCGGTCGCCGCGCGTGTGGGTGGCGCGCGGCAGCATGCCGTACTCGGCCGTGACCCAACCCGCGCCGCTTGAGCGCCGATGCGGCGGCACGCGCTCCTCCACCGAGGCGGTGCACAGCACCTGGGTGTCGCCGAAGGCCACCAGCACCGAGCCCTCGGCATGCTTGGTGTAGTGGCGCTCGATGCGCACCGGACGCAGGCCATCGGCGCGCCGGCCGTCGGCGCGCAGCGTCGTGTCGTTCATGGTTCAGCCCTTCTTCTGCGCAACGCGCTTGATGGTGGCGTTGATCTCTTCGACCGCGCGTTCGATCTCGTCCTCGTCGAGCTGCGCCTTGGGCTCCATCTGCTCGAGCAGGGCGGCCTGGATGGTGGTGGCGAAGGCCGACTCGTGCAGGCTGCGCGTCGACAGACCCTCGGTCTCGGCCGCCGGTTCGTCCTCGCCTTCCCACTCCAGCGCCAGCACCGTGACGTTGTCCGACTTGGCGCCGCCCTGGCGCAAAGCCAGCTCGACCAGGTCGGGAACGGCGTCGGGCAGCGCCTTGGCGCCCAGCGTGCCGATGATGGCGGCATCGCTGACCTGGCTCCAAAGCCCGTCCGAGCACAACATCAGGCGGTCACCCATCTGCAGGCTCAGCGGCCCCTGGATGTCGACCATCGGCCGCCCGGGGCTGCCCAGGCAGGTGAAGAGCACATTGCGGTTGACCTTCTCGGACCCGCGTCCGAGCGCCTCCTGCAACTCGGTGTAGGAGTGGTCGCGCGTGCGCGCCAACAACTCCCCCTCGCGCACGATGTAGAGCCGCGAGTCGCCGCAATGCGCCCAGAACGCCGCACCGCCCTGTGCGATGCAGACCACCACGGTGGTGCGGGGCGTATCGGTCAGCCCGCGTCCCTTGGCGTAGGCCAGCAGTTCCTGGTGCGCCAGCATCACGGAATCCCGCAGGAAGGCGCTGGGATCGGGCAGGCGCGGCTTGGCCAGCAACTGGAAGCGCGCCGCCAGCGTCTGCAAGGCGAGTTGCGCCGCCATCTCGCCCTCAGGGTGGCCGCCCATGCCGTCGGCCAGCGCGAACATCACCACGTCCCGCGTGTAGCAGTAGCCCATGCGGTCTTCGTTCTTCTCGCGACCGCCCTTGCGGCTGACCTGGAAGACGCCGAATTTCACGCCTTGGCTCCGCTCTTGATGTTCTCCAGCTGCATCTTCAGACGCTCGCTGAAGCTGAGCTTGGTGTAGCGCCGCTCGGTCTCGCGGGCCAGTTCCTTCTGCAGCGCGAACACCGACTGCGGTCGCGCCAGCGGGTCCAGCGCCATGCACCACTCGGCCACCTCGATCAGGTTGTCGGAATACACATTGCGCAGTCGCGACAGACTGAGCGCCAGGCGGTCTTTTTCCTGTCGCTGCGGCGCATCGTTCGGTGGGTAGCCCTGCATGCAGGCGTAGATGCAGGCCCCGATGGCGTAGATGTCGGTCCACGGCCCCAGCGAACCATCGCGCCGGTACATCTCGGGCGCCGCAAAGCCGGGCGTGTACATCGGCCGGATGAAGTTGCCTTCCTTGCTCAGCACCTCACGCGCCGCGCCGAAATCAAGCATCACCGCCCGGTTGTCATTGGTGATGAAGATGTTGGCCGGCTTGATGTCCAGGTGCAGCATCTTGTGCTGGTGGACGATGCGCAGCCCCTTCAGGATCTCGTCGAAGAGCGAGCGGATCGTCGATTCCCTGAACACCTTGTCGCGCTTCAGGTCGCGCGCCGTGACGATGAAATCCTGCAAGGTATCACCTTGCAGGTAATTCATCACCATATATACGGTTTCATTCTCGCGCAGGAAATTCAGCACCGAAACCACGGAGGCGTGCGAGATCTGCGCCAGCGAGCGCCCCTCCTCAAAGAAGCTGCGCAGCCCCAGGCGGTAGAGCGGCAGCTTGTCAGGCTTGACGCGCGGCACCAACTCCCCCGGACTGCGCTCCGCCAGACTCGACGGCAGATACTCCTTGATGGCCACCAGATGGTGCTCTGGATCCTCGGCCAGATACACCACGCCAAAACCACCCGCCGCCAGTTTCTTGATGATCTGGTAACCGCCCACCACGGTACCCGCGGGCAGGGGGGCTGGTTTTGGTTTTGACATAATGCGGGTTCGTTCTGAAGCCTGCGAGAATCATGCGAGTCTATAGCATGACAGGATATGGCAGCGTGCTGCGCGGCCTGTCCTCGAACCCTGGAGCCGACACCGGCGATGCCCAGCTGATGCTGGAGATCCGCAGCGTCAACGGTCGCTTTCTCGATCTGTCGCTGCGACTGCCCGATGAATTCCGCCATCTGGAAGGGCCGCTGCGCGAGAGGGTGAGCCGTGGTGTGAAACGGGGCAAGGTCGAACTGCGCCTGAACGCTCAAGCCAAGAGCGAGGGGGCCAGCGGCGCACTCAGCGCCGGGCTCATCGCACGCCTGCAGGATTGGCAGCTCACGGTGCTCGCCGCGCTGCCCCAGGCGCGCCCGCTGTCCGTCCACGAAGTGCTGCAATTCGGGCGCACCCTGCAGTCCACCCCGCGCTGGGAAGACGCAGCGGTGGTGGAACTGGCCGAGCAGGCCGTCAGCGAATTGCTGGCTGCGCGCGAACGCGAAGGGGCCAAGCTGGTGGCCTCCCTGAGCAGCCGGATCGGGCAGCTCAGGGATCTGGCCGCGCGTTGCGAACCGCTGCTGCCGGCCGTCGTGCAACGACAGCGCGAACGCTTCCTGGAACGCTGGCGCGACGCGCTCGGCCAGGGGGGATCGATCCCGGTCGCTGCCGAGGAGCGCGCGCTGTCAGAGGCGGCGGCCTACGCGCTGCGCATCGATGTGGCCGAGGAATTGACCCGGCTGCGCGCCCACCTCGATGAGATCGAGGCCCAGCTCACGCGCGGGGGCGAACTCGGCAAGCGCCTGGATTTCCTGATCCAGGAACTGCACCGCGAGGCCAACACCCTGGGATCAAAATCCGCTGCGCTGGAGTTGACCGGCATCAGCGTCGACATGAAGGTGCTCATCGAACAGATGCGCGAACAGGTGCAGAACATCGAATGAATCCGACCGCTCTCCCCGCCGAACCCCCGGGCAGCCTGTTCGTCGTTGCGGCGCCCAGTGGTGCCGGCAAGTCCAGCCTGGTCAAGGCGCTGTTGGAAATCGAGGCCAAGCTGATGGTCTCGGTCTCGCACACCTCGCGGGCCCCGCGCGGCCAGGAGCGCGAGGGCCGCGAGTACCACTTCGTCAGCGCCGAGCGCTTCCGGCAGATGGTGGCCGAAGGCGCCTTCCTCGAATGGGCGGAGGTGCACGGCAACCTCTATGGCAGCGCGCGCGCCGCCATCGAGGGTCGGCTGCTGGCCGGCGAAGACATCGTGCTCGAGATCGATTACCAGGGCGCGCTGCAAATCAAGCGGCTGTTTCCGAGCGCCGTGCTGATCTTCATCCTGCCGCCCAGTTGGGAGGAATTGCACCAGCGCCTGATGCGGCGCGGCGACACGGAGCCCGAGGTCATCGAGCGGCGCATGCAGGCCGCACGCGCCGAGGTGGCGCAGTCGCGTCATTTCGACTACGTGGTGGTCAATGGGGTGTTCGAGACGGCTCTCTTCGACCTCAAGTCGATCGTCCACGCGCAACGGCTAAAATACGCGGCTCAACTGCGGCACCGCTCGGCGGTGTTCCGCGCCCTCGATCTCTGTGACTGAACCTCGAGTTCCCCTCCTATGGCCCGCATCACCGTTGAAGATTGCCTGGAAAAGATCCCCAACCGCTTCCAGTTGGTGCTGACCGCGACCTACCGCGCCCGCATGCTGAGCCAGGGACATTCGCCCAAGGTGGAGACCAAGAACAAGCCCGGCGTGACCGCATTGCGCGAGATCGCTGCCGGTGAGGTGGGTCTGGAGAT
>JAYRUQ010000099.1:0-4552 GCA_041919015.1 Inhella sp. | reverse complement strand
TGTCGCCGTCCTGGGCGCCCGAGCGCTTGAGGATTTCGGCCAGCGCGGCGTCGTGCAGGTTCTTGACGATGGGCGACTGCAGGCCTTCGCGACCCTTGGACACCTCGTTGACCTTGATCCAGGCCAGCCCCTTGGCGCCGTAGATCTTGACGAACTCGCCGTAGGCGTCGATCTCGCCGCGGCTCAGTTCGGCGCCACCGGGCACGCGCAGGCAGCAAACGCGACCGCCCGGCGTGGTGGCCGGCGTGCTGAAGACCTTGAAGTCGACGTCCCTGACCACCTCGGTCAGCTCGGTGAACTCGAGCTTGACGCGCAGGTCGGGCTTGTCGGAGCCGAAGCGGTGCATGGCCTCCGAATAGGCCATGACCGGGTACTCGCCCAGGTCGACGCCCATCGCCTCCTGGAAGACGTGGCGGATCATGCCCTCGAACATCGAACGGATCTCCTGCTCGCCCAGGAAGCTGGTCTCGATGTCGATCTGCGTGAACTCGGGCTGGCGGTCGGCGCGCAGGTCCTCGTCGCGGAAGCACTTGGTGATCTGGTAGTAGCGGTCGAAGCCGGCCACCATCAGCAGCTGCTTGAAGAGCTGGGGCGACTGCGGCAGCGCGAAGAACTGACCGTCGTGCACGCGGCTCGGCACCAGGTAGTCGCGTGCGCCCTCGGGCGTGCTCTTGGTCAGCATCGGCGTTTCGATGTCGACGAAGCCGAGCTTGTCGAGGTAGTTGCGCACCAGCATGGCGACGCGGTAGCGCAGCATCAGGTTCTTCTGCATCGCCGGACGGCGCAGGTCGAGCACCCGGTGCGTCAGGCGCGTGGTCTCGCTGAGGTTGTCGTCGTCGAGCTGGAAGGGCGGCGTGACGCTGGGGTTGAGCACCTTGAGCTCGTGGCACAGCACCTCGATCTTGCCGCTGGTCAGGCCGGCGTTCTCGGTGCCGGCCGGGCGCGCGCGCACCAGGCCGCGCACCTGCAGGCAGAACTCGCCGCGCACGCCCTCGGCGGTCTTAAACATCTCGGCGCGGTCGGGGTCGCAGACCACCTGCACCAGGCCCTGGCGGTCGCGCAGGTCGATGAAGATCACGCCGCCATGGTCGCGACGGCGGTGCGCCCAGCCCATCAAGGTCACGTCCTGGCCCAGCAGGGCCTCGCTCACATCGCCGCAATAACTCGTTCGCATGTCAATACTCCGTGCCGGCGCTGTCGGCCGGCGTCAATCAGTGTCAGGGGTGGGGGCGATGCTTGGGAAACGCGGTTGAGCCCGGCGCCGGCAGGCTCAACCGACCCGATTTCGTCCGTCCGCCGAAGCCGCGGCCGTGGCAACCGCGGCGTTCGAAACCACGGCGTTCGATCCGGGCGCCACGACGCCCATGGAAATGATGTGCTTGAGCGCCGCGTCCACGCTCATGGCCAGCGGACGCAGCTGGGCACGCGGCACCATCAGGAAGAAGCCCGAGGTCGGGTTCGGCGTGGTGGGCACGTAGAGGGACACATGCTCGTGGGCGCCGGCAGGGTCGCCCAGCAGCGGCGCCACCTCGGCGGCCGGCGTGCCGGTGACGAAGGCGATGGTCCAGGCGCCCTGGCGCGGGTACTCCACCAGCACCGCCTCGCGAAACGCGTTGCCCTTGCTGGAAAACAGCGTGTCGCTGACCTGCTTGACCGAGCTGTAGATGCTCTTGACGATGGGCACCCGGTGCAGCACCTTGTCCCACTGGTGCAGCCACCATTGACCCAGCACGTTGGCGGCGAACACGCCGGTCCCCACCAGCAGCACGGCCAGGGTCAGCACGCCCAGGCCGGGGATGCCGCGCAGGCTGCGCAGCGAATCGCCAGAACCTTGAGGCAGCAGCGACGCGGCACCGCCCACCACGCTGGCGAAGATGCCGTCGAGCAGGCCCAGCACCCACAGCAGCACCCAGATGGTGATGGCCAGGGGCAGCCAGACCAGCAGGCCGGCGATCAGGTATTTGCGCAGCAGGGCCATCAACAGATCGCGCCCGGGCTCACGGGCAGGCCGGACAGGCGCCCGCGCCGCAGGCCGGCGCCGCTGCAGCGGCGGTGTCGGACTTCGGCGCGTCCGCCTTCGGTGCGTCGGCCGCCTTCTTGTCCTCGGGCTTGGCGGCGGCGCCGCCCTTGAAGTCGGTGGCGTACCAGCCCGAACCCTTGAGCTGGAAGCCGGCGGCGGTGATCTGCTTGCTGTAGGCCGCCGCCCCGCAAGCCGGGCAGGTCGTCAGCGGGGCGTCGGAGAGCTTCTGCAGCACGTCCTTGGCGTGGCCGCAGGCGTCGCAGCGGTAGGCGTAGATGGGCATGGTGGGAGGCGATCCTGATGCGGAGGGGCGAAAAAACGCGCGATTTTAAGGATGCGGCCGCAGGTGGTGGCTGACATGGTCGTGGCGGTCGGCCAGCCACTGCGGCGCCAGCGAGCCCAACAGCATGCCCGCGAAGGCCGCCAACAAGCCGGCCAACTGGCCCGGAAAGGCCTCGCCCCAGGTGCTGACCTGGGGGAAGAACAGCATCCAGGTGAAGACGCCGGCGAAGATGGAGAAGATCGCGCCCTGCGTGGTGGCGCGCTGCCAGTACAGGCCCATCACCAGCGGCACGAAGGCGCCCACCAGCGTCACCTGGTAGGCCGCGCTGACCAGCTCGTAGATCGGCGTGCCCTGCATGGCGATGGCGTACAGCAGCACGAAGACCGAGAACACCACGATGGTGATGCGCATCGCCCGCAGCTGCTGCTGGTCGTTCATGCCCGGGCGAATCTGCTTGAGGATGTTCTCGACAAAGCTGGTGGAGGGCGCCAGCAAAGTGGCCGACGAGGTGCTCTTGATGGCCGACAGCAGGGCGCCGAAGAACAGGATCTGCATCGCCAGCGGCATATGGCCCATGATGAAGGCCGGCAGCAGGCGCTGGTAGTCGTTCTCGGCCAGTTCCATGGCGCGGCCGCCCATCACCGTCACGGCCGCCAGCACGATGAACATGGGCACGAAGGCGAACAGGATGTAGCTGACGCCGCCGATCACCGCGCCGCGTTGCGCGGTGCGCGCATCCTTGGCCGACATGACGCGCTGGAACACGTCCTGCTGCGGGATCGAGCCGATCATCATGGTGATGGCGGCCGCAAAGAAGAACAGCATGTCGTGCAGCTTGGGCGGCGGCAGGAAGTTCCACAGTTCCTTCCGCGTGGCCAGGTCCAGCACCACGCCGGCGCCGCCGGCCAAGTCGGCCGCGAACCAGGCGATGGCCGACAGACCGAGCACCAGCACGATCATCTGGATGAAGTCGGTCCAGGCCACGGCCATGAAGCCGCCGATCACCACATAGACCAGCACCGCCAGGGTGCCGACGATCATGCCGGCGGCCGGACTCATGGCGCCATTGGTCAGCACGCTGAAGACCAGGCCCAGCGCGGTGATCTGCGCCGCCACCCAGCCCAGATAACTGAGGATGATGGCCAGCGAACAGAAGATCTCGACGCCGCGGCCGAAGCGCTGGCGGTAGAAATCGCCGATCGTCAGCAGGTTCTTCTGGTAGAGCTTGGCGGCGAAGAACAGGCCCACCAGCACCAGGCACATGCCGGCGCCGAACGGGTCCTCGACGATGGCGCCCAGGCCGCCCTGCACGAACTTGGCCGGGATGCCCATCACGGTCTCGGCACCGAACCAGGTGGCGAAGGTGGTGGTGACGACCATGATCAGCGGCAGGCTGCGACCGGCCACCGCGAAATCCGCCGTGCCCTTGATGCGCCTGCCGGCCCAGACGCCGATGGCCAGGGTGCCCAGCAGGTAGACGACGACGAAGACGATCAGCGTGAGGTTCATGGGACCGGCAGGAGGACGACACGAAACCGCCGCGCGAAACCGGGGTCTGGCGCGGCGGGGGGCGCGATTATCGGCAGGCCGGGCCGCCGTCGGCTTAGACGCTTTCCCCCAGTGGCGCCGCGGCGCCGCGCCTCACTTCGTGGGCACGAAGAGGAAATCACCGCCCTCGTGGCCGGCCATGCGGATGTCGGCGAACTGCGGCACCTGGTCGGCGTTCAGCGCCACCGGCCGGCGCAACTCGCCGTACAAGGTGGTGGCGTCGAGCACGCCGCGGTTGCCGCGCAGCGCGGCGATCAGCGCCGCGGCGAACGGCGAGTGGCCGCTGCTGCCGGCATCGGCCACCGGCTCCAGCCCGCCCGAGCTCAGCACCTGGCGCGAGCGCGAGCGCGCCATGCGCTGCAGGTAGTCGTCGCCGCGCTGCGGCTTGTCGGCCAGGCCGCGCATCAGCGCACCCGAGAAGCAACTGTCGGCCACCACCAGCACATGCTTGGCCTTGAGCGCGCGCAGCGCGTCGCGCACGGTGTCGTTGGAGATCCACTGCGTGCGCCGGTCCTCGCGCGCGTCGACCGGCAGCCAGAAGCCCTTGTCGGCCTCGTTGTCGAGCCAGCCGTGTCCGGCGTAGTAGATCAACAGGTTGTCGTTGACCTGCAGGCGTTCGCGCAGCTCGTCGAGCGTCTCGACCACCTCGGCGCGGGTGGCGTTGGTCAGCAGCGTGACGGCGAAGGCATAGCGGCTGCGCA
>JAYRUQ010000098.1:0-4939 GCA_041919015.1 Inhella sp. | reverse complement strand
GGCGCACAGGGTGGATACCGCCCGGTATCCACCCTGTGCGCCGGCCGCACGATCTTCACCGCCTGGTCGAATCTCAATGCCACGAATTCCCAACTCACCACACTAGCCGCGCTCGGGGGCCCGCCGCGGCAGGGTGATGGTGACACGGGTGCCGGCCCCGGGTCCACTGTCGACGCCGACCCGGCCACCCAGCAGGCCGTTGACCAGGGTGTGGACGATCTGCATGCCCAGGCCCGAGCCACCCTGCCCGAACTTGGTGGTGAAGAAGGCTTCGAAGATGCGCGCGCGCACCGCCTCGTCCATGCCCCGGCCGTCGTCGCTGCAGACGATCTGCACCTGCCCCTCGCCCCAGGCGCGGCAATGCACCGTGAAGAGCCCGTGATCGCGGCCCTCGAAGCCGTGCAGCAGCGCGTTCTGCGCAATGTTGGTGATGACCTGGCCGAGCGGCCCGGGAAAGCTGTCGAGTTCGAGCCCCGGTTCCAGGTCCGACTCGATGCCGAAGGGCGTGGGCTTGAACATCGGACGCAGCGTGGTCAGCACCTCGGCCAGCACCTCGTCGGCCAGGAAGCGGCGCCGGCCCACGGTGGTCTGGTCGATGGCCAGTTGCTTGAAGCCGCGGATGATCTCGGCGGCGCGCTGCACATTGCGGTGCACCAGTTCGGACAGCTCGGCGCCTTGCGCCATCGCCTCGCTGAGTTCGGACTTGCGCAGGCCGCCCTCGGCCACGCGGACGCGCAGCTGGCGCTGTTCCTCCTCCAGCGTGGTGGCGGCGATCAGCGCGTTGCCCAGCGGCGTGTTCAGTTCGTGGGCCACGCCGGCCACCAGGCCGCCCAGGGACGCCAGCTTGTCGGCCTCGACCAACTGCTCGCGCGCCTGCTCCAGCGTGTGCAGGGTGTGCTGCAGCTCGGCGTTGGCCTGACTGAGCGAGCGCGTGCGCTCGTCGACGCGCTGCTCCAGCGTGGCCGCATGCCGCGCCAGTTCCTGGTTCTTCTGCTGCAGTTCCTGCTCGCGCTGCTCGAGCTGGTCGAGCATGCGGTTGAAGACCTGGGCCATGCGCACGATGTCGCGCGGACCGCGCAGGCGGGCACGCGGCGTGGGGCCGTCGGCTCCCCCCACCAGCGCCATCACGCCGGCCAGTTCGCCCAGCGGCTGGGTGAGGTTGTGCGTGAGCCGGCGCAGCATGGCCAGCAGCAGCACCGCAAAGGCCAGGCCGACGCCGAAGTTGACCCAGGCCAGGCGCCGGGTCAGCTGCTGCAGCTGCAGCTTGCTTTGGGTGATGCGCACGAAGCCGAGCAGTTCGGCGGCCCGCGGCGCCTCGGCGTCAAAGGGCGAGGCCTCGCCGGCCGGGGTGCGCACCGGCGCCACGAAGCGCCAGTGCTGATCGCTCTCGGCGTCCAGGTAGGGGCCGGCTGCCTGGGCTTGCGGCTGCGAGGCCGCCAGGCTCACCGGCTCACCGCGGGCCGCCAGCAGGCCGCCTTGCGCCTGCAGCAGCTCCATGCGCAGGGTCTCGGGGTCGTAGAAGGCCTGCGCCAGCGGCGCAAGGGCGTTGTCGGCGCTCTGGGTCAGCAGGGCCAGCCGGCTTTGCTGCGCCATGCTGGCGGCCAGGGTCAGCCCCTGCTGCAGCAGGGCCTCGCGGGCCTGCAGGCCGGCCTGCCAGCTGCTGATCCAGGCCGACAGCGCCCCCATCAGCAGCACGCCGACGCCCACCGCCACGCTGAGCTGGCGGCGGAAGGTGCTGCGCCACAAGGGACGCAGCCAGGAGCGCAGCGGCGCCTTCATCGCTCGGGCAGCAGCAGCGCGAAGCCGCGCTGCTGCAATGGGTTGAGGTCCAGACCCAGGTGGCTGGCGGTGCGCGTGTTGAGCGCCGCCTGGACGTTGCGCAGCGGTTGCAGTCCGCGTGCCACGCCGGATTGACGGCCCAACAGGCCCAGCGCGGTCTGCCCGAGGCTGCGGCCGAGGTCGAGGTTGTCGGGGTAGAGGCCGAACAATGCGCCGCGCCGCACATGGGCCAGGTTGCTGGAGAACAGCGTCACCTGGCGCGTCCAGCTTTGCTGCAGCACCAGCGGCAGCACCGTACCCTCGTCCACGGTGGAAGGGTCCTGCAGCAGCCACAGCGCGTCCTGTGCGCCGGCCTCCGCAAAGAAGTCCTGGTAGTGGCGCAGGGCCGTCTTCAGGTCCTCGGCCTCCAGGGCCCTCAGCTCGATACCCATGCCGCGTGCCGCATCCTGCGCCAGGCGGATCAACCAGGCGCTGTGCCGGACCGAGTGGACGACGCTGACGCGCCGCACCGCCGGCTGCAGGCCACGCAGGCGTTGCAGCAGCAGGGCCGGGTCGGGGCTCAGGCTCTGCAGGGCGGCGGCACGCTGGTCGCCTTCCACCGGGCTGATGATGCAGGCGCCCACCACCTCGACCCCCTCCAGCTCCAGTGCCAGCTTGAGCCCGGCGCGACCCAGCGCGACCACCACGCGTGGACGGCGGCGCTGCAGTTCGGCCCGCAGCGGTGCAGGGTCGCCCTGCGCCGGCAGCAGCAGGCGCTCGGCGCTGACGCGCTCGTCGATGCCCTCGACGATCCTGCCGAACACCGAGCGGAAGGGCTCGCCGATGTCCGGGTAGAGCACCGGCACGGTCTCGCGGGCGGCACCCGGCTGCGGCTGGGCGCGTCCGGGCGTGCAGCACAGTGCGACCCCGCCCAGGAAGATCCTGCGGCTGGGCTCGAGCCAATCAGAGGGGTGCAGCGGCACCCGTAGAGCCTAACGGCCTTGCCAGGGCTTGCGCAGTCCGTTCACAACACGGCCGGCGACTTCAGGCGTAAGGCTGGAACTGATTGCCGTCCCGGCTGAGCAGTTGCATCAGCTTGGGGTGAATGAAGAGCTTCTCTTTGCCGAAAGGCATTTCGCGCAACACGCCCAGGGCAGCGAGGTCGTGAAGGTAGCGCGATGCGGCCTGGCGTTGGGCAATGCCTTTGTCCACCAGGTTGCCGATGCGGCAATAGGGCTGCTCAAAGATCACGTCCACCAGCTCACGGGTGTAGATCTTGGGCAGGCGCGCGCGCACGTGTTCGGTGGTGTGCTCGGCCAGCGCGCGGATGGCAGCCACCTTGCCGGTGGTCCATTTGGATGTGTCGGCAACGGCCTGCAGCATGAAGAGCAACCAGGGCTCCCATGCGCCGTCTCGGGTGACGCTGAGCAGCAGGCGGTAGTAGTCGGCCGTGTGGGCGATCACATGGCGGCTGAGGTAGAGGATGGGCAGGTTCAACAGCTCTTCCTGAATAAGGTGGAGGATGTTGAGCACGCGGCCTGTGCGGCCATTGCCGTCGGTAAACGGGTGGATGGCTTCGAACTGGTAATGGCCCACGGCCATGCGGATCAGTGGGTCCAGCTCGGTCTGGTTGTGCAGAAAGCGTTCCCAGTTGGCCAGCATGTCGCGCAAGCGGGCTTCGCCTTCGGGCGGGGTGTAGACCACCTCGCCGGTGCGGTCGTTGGCGAGCTGGGTGCCAGGGGTGCGGCGGATGTCCATGTCCACGCCCTTGAGGGTGCGGCAGACGTCCACGGCAGTTGCGGTGCACAGCGCCCGGGCCTTGAGCGACTGAAAGCCTTGGTGCAGCGCGGTGCGGTAGCGCAAGGCTTCTTTGGTGGCGGGGTCGGCGCTCTCATGCCCCTGCGCGTATTGGAAGAGTTGGTCGGTCGTGGTGACGATGTTTTCGATTTCCGAGCTGTCTTTGGCTTCCAGCAGCGGGATGGTGTTGATCAGCATCGCCTGGTTGGGGATGAGCTCGGCGGCCTGCTTGAGTTCGGCCAGCGCGACGCGGGCCTCTATGCAGGCCTTGAGCACGGCCCGGGTCTCCAGCTCGTGCGCCGGAGGCAGCGCAGCGAGCTGGTTGTGGGGCTGCGCAGGGTGCCAGCCAAAGGCGGCGTCGGTCATGATGCAAAAAGCTTGTTTAGGCGACAAATGAACAGCTTATGGCGCCATCGAGGACAGGTCAACGAAACATGTTCTCGTTTCAATGAAATGGCGACTCGTTCCGAATGCATGTCGCTCGTGACGACATGCATGGCTCGACAAGTCGTTGAAATGCAATTTCAGGAACATCAAACAGCGCGCCAACGCGCCACAAACAGGCTTTGGTTGTGGCTGGCGCGGTGCAAGAGCTTCGGCAGGGCTGACCGTGCAACGTTGGCGCGGGTCATCGAAGCTCTTTCCGACCTAAGGAGGGTCTGCATAACCCCCTGCGCCCGCGCCGCGACTTTTCGGGCTGACTGGTCAAGGCGCGAGCCGCAGCCCAGGCTGGCGGCCTGGGCAAGGTTCGCAACGCCGGCCATCACCCGAAAAATCGTTGGCCCGCATGTGTTTGCGAGATAAGTGGCCTGCTCGGTCGTTGGCTCTGCTGCAGCTGTCGGACGGCGAGTCCGACCTTCGCGCGCCGCCTACGAGCCGGCCACTTCTCTCGCAAACGCGGGCTGCACGGGGTTATGCAGACCCTCCCTAAATCAGTTCGATGTGATTGCCGTACAGGGCCACCTTCGCATCGGCCGTTATGAGCCGCATGGGCTCGGTGGCGGACTGGGCTACCAACAGGCGGTCGAACGGATCGCGGTGGTGATGCGGCAGACCACACAGGGCTTCGATGTGCCGCCCCAGCACCGGCAACTCGATGAACCCGGTGGCCAGGGCCTCGGCTCGGAACGCCGCCACATCGACCTCCTGACCTGCCTCCGTCCTGCCGTACCAAAGTGAATCCGTACGAAAGACAGCTTCAGGGCGGAGAGATCGGGACAGTGGATTTCGGCTCAGGCTCGGAAACAGCTCTCAGCGAGGCCTGAAACGACAGACCGCTCCTAGGCTGAAGTTGCCGCTTCAAGTCAGCGATCTTGTCTCTGACTTTGATGCGTTGTCTCGGAGTTTGATGCGCTGTCTCAAAGACTGATGGCAACGAACAAAC
>JAYRUQ010000097.1:0-5223 GCA_041919015.1 Inhella sp. | reverse complement strand
GTCAGATGTCGACCACGTGCCGCAGCAGCGCGAAGCCCACGCGCCACTTGGTGCCATCGCCCGGATCGATGCTTGCCGTGCGATCGTTGATGCGCACGATCTTGCCCACCACGGTGTTGAGGTACTTGTCCTCGAAGGCCACCTTCTCGCCGCAGCGGAAGTCGTTGCGTGTGGGTACTGGCGCGGCGCGCTGTGGCGGCTCAGCGGGGGCCTGTGCAGCCCCAGGCTCCGGCGGTTCGATGGCCGCGTAGGGCAGCTTCCACTGATGCCCATCCAGCCGGTCGCGCACCAGCGCTTGCGTCTCGTGCAGTGCGATCAACTGGCCCTCGCGCAAGCTGCCATTGCGCCAATCCACGTAGCGCACCGCCTGCCCCAGATGCAGGTGGCGGCGCACGGCAATGATGCGGCGCGGGTCGGCGAGCAAGCGCTCGATGACGCCGCTGAGCCGGTACAGGTCTAGGTTGTTGGCTTGCTGCAGGGCTTGCAACAAGCGCTCGTCCACACCCTCGTTCATGCCGCGCGCTGAAGCTTGTCGCTGGCCGGGCTGCGGCCGATGTTCCAAGGCAGCAGCTCATCCACCCGGTTGATCGGGTGCTCGGCAATGCGTTCCATCACCTCGCACAGGTAGGCCTGCGGGTCCAGGCCGTTGAGCTTGGCTGTCTCGATCAGGCTGTAGATCGCCGCAGCGCGCTCGCCCCCCGCGTCCGAGCCCATGAAGAGGTAGTTGCCCCGGCCCAGCGCCACGCCGCGCAGCGCGCGTTCGGCAGCGTTGTTGTCGATCTCGATGCGGCCGTCCTGCACGTAGCGTGTCAACGCCGTCCAGCGCGTGAGGCTGTAGCCGATGGCTTGTGCAAGCAGGGACTTGGCTGACACGCGGGGGAGCAGGTTCGTTAGCCAGGTGTGCAACTCGGCCAGCAGCGGTCCGGCACGGGCTTGTCGCTCGGCCTGGCGCTTGTCGGGCGGCTGCCCACGGATGTCGGCCTCGATGGCGTAGAGCTGGGCGATCCGTCTCAATGCTTCGGCCGCGAGCGAGTTCTCGTCCTTGCTGCAGGCCTGGTACAGCTCCCACCAAGGCCGGCGCGCATGCGCCCAGCAGGCTGCCTCGGTGGCACCGGCTTCAATGATTGGCCGCCAACCTGCATACGCATCGGCCTGCAGCACGCCCTTGAAGCCGCGCAGGTGCGCCTGCGGGTGCTCTCCCTTGCGGTCGGGCGAATAGCGGAAGAACACGGCCGGCGCGTCGGTGGAGCCTGCCGGCCGGTCATCGCGCACATAGACCCAGAAGCGGCCGGTCTTGGTGCGGCCCTGACCCGGTGCCAGCACGGGCACCGGCGTGTCGTCGGCGTGCAACTTGTGGGTGGCCAGCGTGTAGCGCTGCAGCGCCGCCACCAGCGGGTCGATGAGTTGGTGACCCTGGTCGATCCAACCGCCCATCAGCGAGCGCCCCAGCTCCACCTTGCTGCGCGCGTAGATGCGGCTCTGACGGTAGAGCGGCTGGTGATCGCAGTATTTGGCGACGAAGACCTGGGCGAGCAAGCTGGGGCCGGGCAGGCCGCGCGCGATGGGGCGGCTGGCGGCCGGGGCCTGGAAGATGCTCTGGCAGCGCGTGCAGGCCAGCTTGGGGCGCACGTGGCGGATGACCTTGAAGTGCGCGGGCACGTATTCCAGTTGCTCGGAGACGTCCTGACCAAGCAGGCGCAGCCGGCCACCGCAGGCCGTGCAGCCGCAGGTCTGGCCCGCAGCGTCGTGGTGGTCGGCGGTGGTGTCGGGGCGGTGGACTTGCGTCTCGCGCGGCAGGTGATCGGGCAGGCCGCGATCCGCTGCAGCTTGGGGATCGTTGGCGGCGGGCTGTGCAGCTGCCTTGGGCGCCGCCGCAGGAAGTGCTGGCGCGCCGGTGTCGATCAGAAGCGCCTGCGCGTCGAGTTGCTCGCTGGAGGCACCGAACTCGGCACGCACGCGGCGCAGCAGTTGAAGCTTGAGCTTGTCCACCATCAGCTTGAGCAGCGCCACTTCGCTGTCGCGCGCCGCGACGATGCGCAGCAACTCTTCGACGGTGGGTGTGGTGGACGATGCGCTGGACACGGGGCGCGACTGTGCCGAGGCACTCCCCCTCGCGCCATTGGTGACGGCCCGAGGACAGTGCTACGCAGCCAACTCAGGCGCTTGTGTTCGCACGGGCATGCGCCAGTCGATGCCCTCCAGCAGCATGGAGAGCTGCGCGGCGGTGAGCACAACGCGGCCCTCGGTGGCCTGCGGCCAGATGAAGCGGCCGCGCTCCAGTCGCTTGGCCAGCAGCAGCAAGCCCTGGCCGTCGAACCACAGGAGCTTGATCAGGTCACCGCGGCGGCCACGGAACACGAACACATGCCCCTCGAAGGGGTTGGCGGCAAGCGCCGTCTGAACAATGGCCGCCAGGCCATCGAAGCCCTTGCGCATGTCGGTGCGGCCCGCGACGAGCCAGACGCGGGTGTTGGCCGGCGGGCCGATCATCAAGAGGCTGTGCAAGCCTGCACATCGCGCAGGCACTGCAGCACCTGGCGCAGGGCCTGGATGTCGATGGGCGCGCGCAGGCGCAGCACGGCGTCGCCGATCTGCAGCTCGATGGAGGCACTCTGCGCGGGAGCAGTACCGACGACGACCGCTGGCGGCGGCGCAGCGCAGGCCATCGGCGCCAGCGCCATCTCCACCGGCAGCAGGCGCGGCGATGCCGGATCAGATGGTGCCTGAGTCCAGTGCGGCAACTGCATCCAATGGCGCAGCAGGTTGGTGTTGACGCCGTGGCGCGTGGCCAGGCCGCTCACAGATGCGCCGGGCCGGCGCGCCTGCTCGACCAGCCAGGCCTTGAAGTCGGTGAAGTAGAAACGCTTGCCGTTGCTCAGCACCCGCTCCACTATCGGGCCCTGCCACTGAGGGGTGTGTCCAGAGGTCTGCATATGGACACATGCTGCAGGCTCAGGCCCGCAGCATCAATGCGGTGCTGGGTGGACGCTTACTTTGAAGCCGTCGGTGATGCCGCCTTACCTTGGGCCGTCTGTCGTTTCACGCCAAGGCCAAGGTCCTCGGCGGTCAGTCCGTAGTGAGCGATGGCGTCCTTGATTCGGGCAATGACGCCAGCCATTTCTTTCTGACGCACCGCCTCCGCTTGCGCCTGCAGTCGAGCGATCTGCGCTTCAATCTGTTGAAGAGTCTTGGCCATAGTCCGAGCTCCGGGTTAGGTGCATTGAGTATCGCCACTGCTGCTGACGGAGATCTACGTTGGAGCCCTTGCTCAGATTTCCTGTTGCAATCGGTCTGACAGAGGTCCATACGCACACGCTGGGAGGCCCATGGAAATCCGCCCACTCAAAGCTCGCTTTGGTGACAGCATCCTGGTGCTGTGGGGTCGTCCCAAGCGAGCGCTGCTCATTGACGGTGGTGTGGGCAAGACCTATGTCGAGTCCATTCAGCCTGCTTTTGCGGCGCTTCGGGAACAAGGAGTTCAGACTCTGGAGGCCTTGGTTGTCACGCACCTCGATCGCGACCACATAGGGGGCATTGCCGATGTCATTCGGCGGCGCCAACAGCACCAGCTCGGCATCCGGGATGTTTGGTTCAACGGCGAGCGTCATTTGCCGGCCGGCGCTCCGCAGCCGCGAAGCATTGCCCAGGCGGAAGCTCTCGGAGCGATGCTTCAGGAGCAAGGACTGGCTTGGAACGCGGCCTTCTCCGGCGGTGCGATTCGCACACCGGCGCGCGGTCCCCTGCCACGGGTAGAGCTGCCTGGCGGCTTGACCGTGACGGTTCTATCGCCGAACCTGGCCCAGCTGAAGCGACTAGCCGCACTGTGGCCACAGACTCTTTCCGAGACGTCCGACTCCCAGCCATTACCCCGCGCGCTAGGAGCCTCACCAAAGCGTCCGGCTGCCTCCTTGCCTATCGATCTCGCATCGCTGGCTCAAACACGCTTCAGCGAAGACTCAAGCGTGGCCAATGGGAGCAGCCTTGCCTTACTGTTGGAGCACAAGGGCAGAGCAGCCTTGATGGCAGGGGATGCTTATCCGAGCGTGCTGACTGCTGCGTGGCGGCGCCTGTGCCGGGAGCGGGGCGGGACGATCGCCCTGGACCTTCTCAAGCTTTCGCACCATGGGAGCAGCACCAACACATCGCCGCAGTTGCTGGCTCTAATGAAGCCGAGGAAGTTGCTGATCTCGACAGACGGCAGTGGGTACGGTCATCCTCATGCCGAAACCTTGGCCTGGGCCTTGCAAAAGATTCCGGAAGTTGAGCTGGTCTTCAACTACGCCAACGATTACTCGCTACCCTGGAAGACCTGGAGCGAACGCACCGTTGGGTTCACGGTCCGATTGGGAGCCGAGAGTGGTCTGAGCCTGCGGCTCTGATGTCATGGAACCAGTGCCGTGCGTTGATGCGCGAGCCCTCAGCTTAGCGCCCCGTCTTGATGTTCCACTCGCACCGATACCAAAGTACTTTCGGCCCCGCCAAGTAATCGCCTTGTTCACGATTCGATGCACCCAGAAGCTACTGGACCGGCTCCCCGTTGAGCTTGTGCTGGAAACGGAGGAACCCACAACCGCACTGGGTGATTGGTACGCCAACCTGGTCCGCGCTGGGCGCACCCAGGTCATCCTTGCGGTCAGCGAGCACACTTTGCTGCCCGTGGTCATACCAGCTCGCGACGCGCGGAGCATGGCGCAGCGACTCACTGACGCGCTCGAGCCGATGTTGCTGTGCTTGAACGTCCCGGCTGAGGACGTCGTTGCTGAGCGCTCAGCAATGGCTCAATGGGCGTTTGCGAAAACTGCAGATCGGCGCGTACTCGGCTCGCTGAAGGAACTCGCGTTCCAGCTTGAGGTTGGTCTGTACGAATGGCCAGAACGGACGTTGCTTGCGCAGTCGCTATGGCTTTCGAAGACTCCGATGAAGCTAATCGATCACGCACCTCCGGAAGCTGCTGCACCGGCAGCGTTTGCTGCACGAAGAGCCCTAAAGCGTGTGGGTGTGCTGTGATCGAGACCAGCTAGGGTCTGCGGTCGACTGTTCTATAGATTGCCATCGCTTTTGCAGCGGTTTCTGACGGTCGAGGCCGGCGTCCGTACGGCAGCAAAGTGCCCATTGCGGTCGTTGCCAAAACCTGAATCCGAACACGAAAGCTACGAAACTCAGGTAGGTGATTTCAAGAATGGGATTTGGGAGACCTGACCCTCTTCCTTGCTCTTCCTTGAA
>JAYRUQ010000096.1:0-5265 GCA_041919015.1 Inhella sp. | reverse complement strand
ACGAACTCGCTCACGTCGATTCCAGTTGCGCGAAGGCTCTCAACCTCTTCTCGCGACGCCACATGGGCAGCCAACCAGACCGACCGATGCGCAACAACTCGATGCCGATGCAACAGCCAAGCGCCTCGCGTGCAGAAGAGTAAGGCACGCATCGCGCACCGCTTCAGCGGAACACCACCGTCCGCTTCCCGTTCAAAAGCACCCGATGCTCCGCGTGCCATTGGATCGCCCGCGCCAGCGCCAGGCATTCGGTGTCGCGGCCCACGGCGGCGAGTTGCTCCGGCCCATCGCCATGGTCGATGCGCGAGACCTCCTGCTCAATGATCGGCCCCTCGTCGAGGTCGCTGGTCACGTAGTGGGCGGTGGCGCCGATCAGCTTGACGCCGCGCTCGAAGGCCTGGTGGTAGGGCCGGGCGCCCTTGAAGCTGGGCAGGAAGCTGTGGTGGATGTTGATGGCGCGGCCGGCGAGCCGGGCGCACAGTTCGGGCGAGAGGATCTGCATGTAGCGCGCCAGCACCACCAGGTCGACCTGCTGCTCGTCGATCAGCTCGATGAGCTTCCTCTCCTGGGCTGCCTTTTGCTCGGCGCTGGCGCCGAGCAGCGCGAAGTGGTGGAAGGGGATGTCGTGGCTGGCCGCGAGTTGGTAGAAGTCGCGGTGGTTGCTGGCGATGGCCACCACCTCGATGGGCAGATGCTGGGTGGCGACGCGGAACAGGATGTCGTTCAGGCAGTGGCCGAACTTGCTCACCAGGATCAGCACGCGGCTCTTGGTGGCCGCATCCACCAGCTGCCAGTCCATGCGCCGCTCGGCGGCCAAGGGCGCGAAGGCCGCGCGCAGGCTCTGCAGGTCGGCCGGGCTCTCGAAGGCGATGCGCATGAAGAAGCGCTGGTGGTCGGCGTCTCCATGCTGCGCGCTCGACAGGATGTTGCCCTGGTGTGCCAGCAGCACGCCGCTGACGGCGTGCACGATGCCGGGGCCGTCCGGGCAGCTGAGCTTGAGGATGTAGTTGGCGGGTTTCATCATTGCAGGCGTCCGCCCTTCAGCACATGGCGCTGTTCACAGCGTGCGGCCAATTCGGGGTCGTGGGTGACGAGCACGAAGGCCGTGCCCTGCTCGCGCGCGGCTTCGAGCATCAGCGCGAACACCGCGTCGGCGGTGCCGCGATCGAGGTTGCCGGTCGGTTCGTCGGCCAGCACGCAGGCCGGTTGGGTGACCAGCGCGCGGGCGATGGCCACGCGCTGGCGCTCGCCGCCCGAGAGTTCCGCCGGCCGGTGTTCGGCGCGCGGCCCCAGGCCGACGCGCTGCAGCATCTGCAGTGCGCTGGCGCGGGCTTCCTGAACCGGCACGCGGCGGATGCGCAGCGGCATGGCCACGTTGTCGAGCGCGCTGAATTCGGGCAGCAGGTGGTGGAACTGGTAGACGAAGCCGAGGTGGCGGTTGCGCCAGGCGCCCAGCTCGGTGGCGCCCAGCAGGGCCAGGTCGCGGCCCTTGAGCAGCACGCGCCCGCTTGAGGGCCGCTCCAAGCCGCCCAGCAGGTGCAGCAGGGTGCTTTTGCCCGAGCCCGAGGCACCCACCACCGCCACGGTCTGGCCGGCCTGCACCGCCAGGTCCAGGGCCTGCAGCACGGTGACGTCGAGCGGGCCCTCGTGGAAGCGCTGGCTCAGGCCCTCGGCGAGCAGCACGGGGGACGGCACCCCGGCCGACGCGGGGCTGAAGGAATCAGTCATAGCGCAGCGCCTGGGCCGGCTGCACGCGCGCCGCGCGCCAGCTCGGGTAGAGGGTGGCCAGCAGCGCCAGCAGCAGCGACACCAGCGCGATCGGCACGATGTCGCCCTGCTGCGGGTCGCTGGGCATCTGGCTGATCAGGTAGATGGTGGGCGGCAGGAAGCGCACGCCGAGCAGGCCCTCGATGGCCGGCACGATGACGTCGACATTGAAGGCCAGCAGCAGGCCCAGGCCCACGCCGACCGCCGTGCCGATGACGCCGGCAAACGCCCCCTGCAGCATGAAGATGCCCTGGATGGAGCGCGGCGTGGCGCCCAGCGTGCGCAGGATGGCGATGTCGCTCTGCTTGTCGGTCACCACCATCACCAGGGTGCTGACGAGGTTGAAGGCCGCCACCGCGACGATCAGCGTCAGGATGATGCCCATCATGCGTTTCTCCACCTGCACGGCGGCGAACCAGGTCGGGTTGGCGCGCGTCCAGTCGGCCAAACGCCAATCCACGCCCAGCTGCGGCTGCAGCGCCGCGGTGACGGTGCGCGCCTGGTGCAGGTCCGCGAGGCGCAGTTGCACGCCGCTCATGCCCCCGGTCTTGAAGAACAGCGCCGCGTCCTCGGCGTGCATCAGCACCAGGCCGGCGTCGTACTCGTAATGCCCGGCCTGGAAGATGCCGGCCACCGTGAAACCGCGCGTGCGCGGCACCAGGCCGGCCGGCGTGGTGTTGCCGCCCGGCGCCAGCAGGGTCACGCTGTCGCCCACCTGCACGCCGAGCTGGCGTGCCAGCTCCTGCCCCACCAGCACGCGCCAGCTGCGCGGCGCCAGGTCCTGCAGGCCCTGGGCGCGCGCCGCCATCGGCGTCACCTGGGGTTCGAGCGCCGGGTCCACCCCACGCACCATCACGCCACGCATCGCTTCGCCGCGCGCCAGCAGGGCCTGGCTGGCCACATAGGGGGCGGCGCCGGTCACGCGCGGGTCGCGCCTTGCCAGCTCGGCCAGCGCCTGCCAGTCCTGCGCCGGCCCCTGGTCGTAGCGGCTGATCTCGATGTGGGCGATGGCGCTCAGCATGGCGTCGCGCACCTCGCGCTGGAAACCGTTCATCACCGACAGCACGACGATGAGCGCCGCCACCCCCAGCGCGATGCCGACCATCGACACGCCGGAGATGAAGGAGATGAAGGCGTTGCGCCGGCCGCCGCGGCCGGCGCGCAGGTAGCGCCAGCCGACCTGCAGCTCGTAGGGGAGATTCATGAGGGGGGCGATTCTGCCCGCCCCCATGGAGGCGGACTCGTCAGTGGCTCTTCATCGGCGCGGCCATCAGGCGCGCCGGGGCCGACAGCTGCAGGGTCTCGCGCCGACCGTCCTTGCCTTCCACGGTCAGCGTCACCGGCACGGCCTCGCCCTCCTTGATGGGCTGCTTGAGGTCGATGAGCATGATGTGCAAGCCGCCCGGCTTGAGCGACACCGGCTCACCGGCGGGCAGCGCCAGGCCGTCGGGCAAGGCGCGCATGCGCATCACGCCGTCGACCAGCTTCATCTCGTGGATTTCGACCAGGCCGGCCGCCGGGCTGGCGGCCGCCACCAGCCGCCCGCCCTGGACCGACTGCAGCTGCACGAAGAGGCCGGTGGCCTTCTGTGCCGGGCTCACCGTGGCGCGCACCCAGGGGTCGGTGGCGGTGGTCTGGGCCTGGACCGAGGCGGCCAGCAGGACGAAGGCGAAGCGAAGGGCGCAGCGGAGCGGTTTCATCTTGGGATTGAGGACTTTTGGGCTTGAGACGTTTGAAAGGGATTCGGGACGCGGGCGAGCCCGGTCCCGGGAAGGCGTCAGAGCGTGAAGCGCAACTCGGCAAACAGCGTGCGCCCCGGATAGGGGTGCGCCTGGTAGGCCGCGCGGTCGGTGGCATTGTTGACCCCCAGCGCGCCCGTCAGGTGCCGGCTGAGCTTGTGCGTGACGCGCAGATCGAGCTGGTTCACCGACGACACGCCACCGTACACGTTCGGGTTGACGTCCTGGTTGTAGGGGTCGTTGTAGGCCCGGCCCTGGTGGCGCCAACTGGCGGCCAGGGTGCTGTCACCGAGGCGGTAGCTGGCCTGCACGCTGGCGCGGGTGCGCGGCACCCGCAGCCACCACTGGCCGACCATGGCCGGGTCGTTGCGGTTGGCCGTGACCTTGCTGCGCAGCGTCAGGTTGAAGCTGGCGTCCAGCTGCAGACCCGGCAGCGGCTGCCAACCGCCGGCCAGCTCGATGCCCTCGGTGCGCACGCGGTCGACGTTCTGCACGCAGGTATAGCTGCTGGCGCCGTTGGCGCTGGTCTTGCACACGCTGGGATCCTGCGTGCTCTGGCGCAGGATGGCGTCGCGCACGTCGTCGCTGAACAGCGCCAGACGCAGGCGGCGCTCGTCCCATTGCCCCTCGAAGGCCCATTCGACGGCGTCGCTGCGCTCGGCACGCAGATTCGGGTCGGCCAGGGTCTGGCTGGTGGCCGTGACGGTGCCGTTGTAGAGCTCCTCGACGTTGGGGAAGCGCACCCCGCGGCCCAGGCTGACCCGGGTCTGCCAGCTGTCGTCGAGGTTCCAGCGCAGCACCGCCTTGGGCGACTGGCCCTGCAGCGAACGCTTGGGGTAAAGCACGCTGCTGCCGCCGCCCAGTTGCCGGCCCTCGCTGGTGGTCCAGCGCTCGGCGCGCCAGCCGACGGTGAGGCTGGCGTCGGCGTGGAACTGCCAGCGGTCCTGCGCGTAGAGCGAGGTGATGGCGGTGCGGCCGTCGTAGCGCTGGTTCGGCGCCGCCTCGCCGGCGCGCCAGTCGGCCAGCGGCGACACCGTGTTGTGCAGGGTGTAGCCATTGCGGTGCAGGCCGGCCGACAGCGCGTGCTCAGCGCCCTGCCACACCGCCTGCAACTCGGCGGTGCTCCAGCCCGTGCCGTCGCGCCGCGTCACGGTTCCCGCGCCGCCCTGCAGGGCCTGCGGCTCGGGGGTGCTCGACACGCGGTTGGCGTCGTCGGCGATGCGGTAGCCGCTCAGCACCAGCGAGGCGCTGAGCCCCTCGACCGGCCGGCTCTTGAGCGTGGCGCCCCATTGGCGGTGCGATTCCTGGCGCCGGCTGATGGCGAAGGCCGAGGGCAGGATGTTGAAGCTGTTGCGGCCGTCGCTGACCTTGCCGGACCAGACGCTGGCGCCGGTGGCATCGCGCAGAAAGCTCTGGTTGCGCGTCTCGCTGTCGTTGTGCCAGAGCGCCAGCATGCCGCTCAGGTCCAGACCGGCCGGCAGGGACACGCCGCCGCGCAGGTTCAGCGTGTGCTGGGTGCTGTCGTCGATGGCGCCACCGCTGGCGCCGAACACGGCGCGCTGGAGGCCCTTGGGGTCGAGGTCGTAGACGATGCCCTGCACCGCGGTGGTGGCGCCGCTCACGGCAGGGAATTGGCCGGCCGCGTTGGCGCTCACCGTGGCCCACTGCATGGGCTGGCTGCGGCTGGTCTGGCGGTTGGCGTCGAGCTGGTACCAAAGCCCGCCGTCGAGCCGGTTGCCGTGGCTGAGCGAGAGCTGGT
>JAYRUQ010000095.1:0-5656 GCA_041919015.1 Inhella sp. | reverse complement strand
CCCATGGCGGCCTGCAGGCTGTCGCGCGCATCACTGCCCAATTGGGCGTGGCCGAACAGGAACTCCATGCCGTCCCGGCCCGCCACCTTGTCGGTACCGTAGATGCGTTCCAGGAAGGCCGAGTACTCGGGATGCACGCGACCGTCGCGGGTCAGGGTCAGCACGCCTTGCGGCATGTTCTGCAGCATGGCCTGGATGTCGTTGGTCTTCTCGCGCAGCGCCAGGGTGCGCTGTGCCACCAGGCCCTCGAGGTTCTCGTTGACCTCGCGCAGATCACCGACCAGGCGCTTGTTCTCGACGAAGGTGTTGGCAAAGCTCTGCACCGATACGTAAAGCATCGCGCCGATGGCCAGGATGAGCGCCGACGCCGCAAGGCTCACCGACTGGATGACGCCGACCGCCAGCAAGGTGTCGTTGAGCGCGCCGAGGAAGAACAGCAGCATGCCCACCAGCATGGTCTTGGCACCCGGCTTTCGGAGCAGGGCCGCTCGCGCGTAGAAATACACGGTGGTCAGGGTGACGACAAGCAGCATCGCGAAGAAGGCGCTGCGCAGCGCCTGGAACACCGCGAGATTCTCGTGCACCGCCATGGCCGCGATACCGAGCGCCGGGATCGCCATCAGCAGGCCTAGGCCGATCGTGACGCGCGGCATGAAGCGGTGAAAGTACTGCGCGAAATGGAAGAAGAAGATCAGCCCCCAGAGGCCGACGTAGTGCAAATAGGTCAGCGTCCGGATCGGGAACAACGCCAGCAGGTAGTCGGCCGGGATGATCAGGAACAGGCTGCCGAAGATCGAACCCAGCGCGGCGGCGAGGTAGAGGCCGTACTTCGTCTTCGCGAACACCAGCAGGAAGAACAGCCCGAAGAAGAAGGCCACCCAACCGGCCAGGCTGCGCAACTCACCGCCCCACAGGGCCCAGCCCACCAGGCTGTGATCGTCGGTTCGGTAGGCGTGCAACTCGAAGGGCAGTTGGTAGACCCCTGTCATCAGCGGCGTGTCGACGCGCATGGCCAGCGTCACGCGCTCGGCCGGCACCGTGAAGCGCACCGGTGCGGCCTGGATGGAATAGAAGCGCTCCAGATTGGCGCGCTGCGGCCGGGCGTAGACCGAACGGCCATTGACGAAGATCTGCATGGGCGCCATGTAGGTGTTGACGAGCAACACCACCTCGCGGCCCACCAGTTCGGGGGCAAAGACGAAGTCCCCCCGATACCAGCCCACCGAGAACACCTTGCCGTCTCCGTAGGCCTTCTTCCAAGGGCCGGGCGTGCGCAGGCTCACCCAGTGGCTGGTCGCCGCTGCGGGATCCGCGTTCTGAGGCGCATCGTCCCGCGTGAACAACCAGGTTCCGGCCAACTTCACCGGCTGGTCGAGTGACGCAATCGGCTTGCCACAGACATCGCAGGCCTGGGCCGATGCGTCGGTGGCCATCAACCAGGTCAGCACCAGAAGGGTCATGAAGCGCAGCATCGGCATCTCCAGAGAGCGTCGCGCAGCGCACGACACGGATGTGAATGTGCCAGCATCCTCGGGCCGCGACCGGCTCAGCGTCGATTCCATGACATGCGGACTTCTCCCTAGTCCGAAGAGGCAGCGCATGAATTCGTCCGCAGCCTTGGACGCAATCGATCGCGCGCATCATGGATGCGCCGAAGCACCGCAGTTATCGGTCTAGAATGCCGGGCTGCGCAAAAAGCAGGGCCGGCATAGCTCAGTTGGTAGAGCAGCGCATTCGTAATGCGAAGGTCGGGGGTTCGACTCCTCTTGCCGGCACCACAGACCGCATGGACATCAAGGGCTTGGCTTCGGTCAGGCCCTTTTTTTGTTTTGCGAGTCGGCCGCGCCTCCCGCGCACGAGGCCGTGCGTCGTCAGCCCGCACCTGACTTGGCCCGCTGTCGCTGCGCCCAATAACCACCCCTGTCAGCCTGCGCGCGGCGAGCGATGCGCGGCGTCAGGTCCGTCGGCTGCGTGGCCCCTGGCCTTTGATGGACGACTCGATCGGACACTGGCGCGCGCTGGCGCTCCAGCGCTGCACCGGGGGGACTTCGATCGGGAGTGGTGGGCGGTGCAGGGTTCGAACCTGCGACCCCTGCCGTGTGAAGGCAGTGCTCTACCGCTGAGCTAACCGCCCGGGAGCGACAGACCATTGCGTGGTGGGCGGTGCAGGGTTCGAACCTGCGACCCCTGCCGTGTGAAGGCAGTGCTCTACCGCTGAGCTAACCGCCCACGCCGGGTCTGTGTCCGGGAAAGCCGCGCATTATGCCATCGACGCCAGCAGCTTTCGCCAATGGCAGGCACCACCCGCTTCCTTGTCGAGTCCGGCCAGCAGTTTCTCGTGTGCCGCGCGCTCGCTTTCGCTGGGCTCGATGACGGGCAGCCGCAGCATCGAGACGTCGATCGCCGCCCATTGTTCGGGCTCGCCCTGCACGTCGCTGGCGGCCTTCTCCTCGCCCAGCAGGCTGTGCTGGCCGCGCGTGAGCCGCACGTAGACCTCGGCCAGCAACTGCGCATCGAGCAAGGCGCCGTGCAGGCTGCGGCCGCTGTTGTCGACCTCGAGACGCCGGCACAGGGCATCGAGCGAGTTGGACTTGCCGGGAAAGACTTCCTTGGCCAGCTGCCAGGTGTCGAGCACGCTGGCAACGCGCTCGGCCAGCATGGGGCGCTGCAGACGACGCAACTCGGCATTGATGAACCCGACGTCGAAGGCGGCGTTGTGGATGACGAGCTGAGCGCCATCCAGGAAGGCCAGCAATTCATCGGCCACGGTGGCAAACCGGGGCTTGTCGGCCAAAAAGGCGGCGGACAGGCCGTGCACCCGGAAGGCCTCCTCGGGCATGTCGCGCTCGGGGTTCAGGTAGAGGTGCAGATGGCGCCCGGTGAGGCGACGGTCGAGCATCTCCACGCAGCCGATCTCGACCACGCGATCGCCCTTCTCGGCCTCCAGACCGGTGGTCTCGGTGTCGAAGAAGACCTGCCTCACGGCCGCCCCTCCTGGCGACGACTCCAGGCCAGGATCGCCCCGCCCGCAGCCACCATCAGCAGGCACAGCGTTTGCCCCTGCGTCAATCCGCTGCCGTGCAGGCCGATGTCGAAATGGTCGGGGTTGCGGAAAAACTCGGTGCAAAAACGCAGGCTGCCGTAGCCGATCAGGAACATGCCGCTGACGGCGCCGCGCGCTCGCGGTCGGCTGGCGAACCACCACAGCAGCACGAACAGCAGCAGGCCCTCGCTAAGCCCCTGGTAGAGCTGGGAAGGATGCCGTGGCAGGGCGTCGCCGGCCTGCGGAAACACCATGGCCCAGGGCAGGTCGGCAGGCGCCGGGCGTCCCCACAGCTCGCCGTTGATGAAGTTGCCGATGCGGCCGGCCAGCAGCCCGGTGGGCACGCAGGGTGCCACGACGTCGGCCACCTCGAAGAAACTCCGACCGCGCGAACGCGCCAGCCAGGCCATGGCGACGATGACGCCGATCAGGCCTCCGTGGAAGGACATGCCGCCCTTCCAGACCTTGAAGACCTCGAGCGGCGCCGCCAGGTACTTCAAGGGTTCGTAGAACAGCACCTCGCCCAGCCGCCCGCCGACGATGACGCCGAGCACGCCGTAGAACAGCAGGTCGTCGATGTCCTTGCTGCTCCAGCCCTGCACCCAGTGCAGCTTGATGCGCCGACGCATCAGCAACAGGAAGCAGCCGAAGGCCACCAGGTACATCAGCCCGTACCAGTGGACGCTGATGGGCCCGAGCCTCAGGGCAACGGGATCGAACTGCGGATGGATCAGCATGCGCCGGCAAGGTTGCGGTCAGGGCGCGGCAGTGTAGTCAGCCGAGTTCCTTGAGGCGCTTGCGCGCGTCCTCGAGGTTGTTGCGGGTGGCGCGCTTGTCCTGCACGAAGCGCTGCAGCGCCTGGCGTGCCCGCTCCTTGTCACCCAGATCCATGTGGGCCACACCCACGCGATGGTCGATCGGCAGTTGTGCGGCCCCGCTGAGGCCCCTGGCGCGCTCGTAGTGGCGCAAGGCCAGCTCGTGCTGACGTTCGTCGGCCGCGATGCGCCCGAGTTGGTACTGCGGCTGGGCCAGCAGCGGCAGCTGCTGGGCCAGTTGCTCGAAGCGCGCACGCGCCCTGGCGTGCTGGCCTTGCTTCATCCAGTGACGCGCCAGACCCGCCCAGGCATTCAGCACCTCGAGCTGAAAGCTGCGCTGCTCGCCCAAACGGATGGCGGCCAGTTCGGTCTCGGCCTGCTCCCACTGTTTGGCATGCGCCGCCAGGCGTGCGCGCAGCAAGCGCGCCACCTCGGGTTGGCTGTCGCGCACCGCGCGCTCCAACTGCCCGGCCTTGTCGACGCTGCCCCCGGCGATCGCCGGCACCAGCAAATAGACCAGTTGCAGGCTGCTGCGCGCCTCGAACATCGCCGGGTCCAGTTCCACGGCGCGGGCCAGGCTGTCCTTGACACGCCCGACCAGCCGCATGGCGCGCAACACGCCGCCGCTCTGCGCCTCCATGCCGAGCGCACTGCCCAGCGCGTAGTGGCAGGCCGCCGATTGTGCGAACTGCTGCACGCACTGTTCGCCGAGCTCGATCAGGGCATCGAACTCGCCGGCGCCGGCTCGCGCCAGCCGCGCCAACAGCTGGGCGGCCAGGCCCTGGTCGCCGCCTGTCTGGCGCGCTTCGCGTTCGAGTTCCTCGTGGCGCCCCTGGTCGAGCAGGCGTTGCAGCGACTCCTCCTTCAGCACCGCAGCCGATGCCAGCAGCGGCAAGAGCAGCATCAGCAAAACAAGACGACGAAGCATGGAAGCGCAGCGCGGGGCGAGGACCCGGCGGGGTTGACGGGAGGCTCGCATCTTCGCCCGAGGACAGGGGCACATCGCGGCCGGCAGAGGCTGGGACGGGATACTTCGCGCCTCTTCCAGCCGCAACCTTGCACGCCATGTCTGCCGCCAACCGCCGTTCCAAGAACATCACCGAGGGCGTCGCCCGCGCCCCCAACCGCTCCATGTTCTACGGCATGGGCTACCAGGAGAGCGATTTCGGCAAGCCGATGATCGGCGTGGCCAACGGTCACAGCACCATCACGCCCTGCAACTCGGGCCTGCAAAAGCTCGCCGACGCCGCCGTCGAAGGCCTGGAGGCGGCCGGCGCGAATGCCCAGCTGTTCGGCACCCCCACCATCAGCGACGGCATGGCCATGGGCACCGAGGGCATGAAGTACAGCCTGGTGAGCCGCGAGGTGATCGCCGACTGCGTGGAGACCTGTGTCGGCGGCCAGTGGATGGATGGCGTCATCGTCATCGGCGGCTGCGACAAGAACATGCCCGGCGGCATGATGGGCATGCTGCGTGCCAACGTGCCCTCGCTCTACGTCTACGGCGGCACCATCCTGCCTGGCAAGTACCAGGGTCAGGACCTCAACATCGTCTCGGTGTTCGAGGCCGTCGGCCAGTTCAGCGCCGGCAAGATGAGCGAGCACGACTTCTGCCAGATCGAGCGTCTGGCCATCCCAGGCAGCGGCAGCTGCGGCGGCATGTACACCGCCAACACCATGTCCTCGTCGTTCGAGGCCCTGGGCCTGAGCCTGCCCTTCTCCTCGACCATGGCCAACGTCGAGGACGAGGTGGTGCAGAGCGTCAAGAGGGCCGCCGCCATACTGGTCGACGCCGTCA
>JAYRUQ010000094.1:0-5812 GCA_041919015.1 Inhella sp. | reverse complement strand
CGAACTCGGCCTGCAGGACGACCCGCTGTTCAAGCTCGCCATGGAGCTGGAGAAGATCGCGCTGGAAGACGAGTACTTCGTGGCGCGCAAGCTCTACCCGAACGTCGACTTCTACTCGGGCATCGTGCAGCGCGCCATCGGCATTCCGGTGCCGCTGTTCACCGCCATCTTTGCGCTGGCGCGCACGGTGGGCTGGATCGCCCAGCTCAACGAGATGATCGGCGACCCCGAGTACAAGATCGGCCGCCCGCGCCAGCTCTTCGCCGGTGCCGCCCGGCGCGACGTGAAGCCACTGGCGGCGCGTTGATCCGGCTCGCCACCCCGAACGCCCCCGCCCCGCGGGGGCTTCTTGTTTGGGAGTCCGATGGCTGACATCCTGGTGCTGGGCAGCGTCAACCGCGACCTGATCGTCCACGCGCCGCGCCTGCCGCTGCCGGGCGAGACCCTGCGCGGCCAGCGCTTCGGTTCCTGCCTCGGCGGCAAGGGCGCCAACCAGGCCGTGGCGGCCGCGCGGCTCGGCGCCCGCGTGATGCTGGCGGCCCGTGTCGGGCAACGCGAGCAGGGGGGCGAACTGGTGGCGCAGCTGGCGCGCGAAGGCGTCGACACCTGCTGCGTGGTGCTGGCGGCCGACGAGACGCCGGGCGTGGCGCTGATCGTCGTCGGTGCGCAGGATGGCGAGAACCAGATCGTCACCGTGGCCGGCTCGAACGGCAGCCTGCCACTGGCGCAGGTCGCGCTGCTGCCCATGGCGGGATTGAAGTGGCTGGTGGCGCAGCAGGAGCTGCCGATCGACTCGGTGGCGCTGGCCTTCGAGCGCGCCCGCGCCCAGGGCGTGCGCTGCCTGCTCAATGCCGCGCCCTTCCGTGAGGACGGCGCGCGCCTGCTGCCGCTCGTCGACCTGTTGGTGGTCAACCGCCTGGAAGCCGGCGCCTTGCTCGACACCGCGAACGCGACGCCCGAGCAGCTGGCGCAGGCCCTGCGGGCGCGTGGCCCGAGCGCCGTGCTCTTGTCGCTCGGTGCCGACGGTCTGGTGTGGGCCGACGGGCAGGGCCTGATGCACCTTCCGGCGCGCCGCGTGCAGGCGGTGGACACCGTGGGCGCCGGCGACACCCTGGTGGGCGCGCTGGTCACCGCGCTGGCCGAGGGGCAGGGACGCGATGCCGCGCTCGCCTTCGCGCAGGCCGCCGCCGCGTTGGCGGTGTCGCGGCCCGGCGTGCAGGACGCCATGCCACGGCGTGCCGAGGTCGAACAGTTGCTGGGAAGCCCATGAAACTCTGGTTCGATACCGACCCGGGCGTCGACGACGCCTTGGCGCTGACCCTGCTGCTGGCGCGCCCCGAGTGGCAGCTGGTGGGCCTGTCCAGCGTGTTCGGCAATGCCGGCGTCGCGCAGACCACCCGCAACGCCGCCGGCCTGCTGGCCCTGCTGGGTCGGCCCGAGGTTCCGCTGCACCGGGGCGCCGCAGGACCGCTGCGCGGCGAGGCCCGGTTGGCCGCCGAAGTGCACGGCGGTGACGGGCTCAGCGGCCTGGCGGCCGAACTGCCCGGCGGCTTGGCCGAACGCGCAACCCCCGCCGCCGAGGCCCTGCTGGAGGCCAGCCGCCGAGAAGACGCGCTGCACGTCGTGGCGGTCGGCCCCTTGACCAACATCGCGCAGGCGCTGCGCCTGGACCCCGGTCTGGCCACCCGCCTGGCCAGCCTGACCGTGATGGGCGGCGCCTTCGGCCTGTTCGGGTTCAGCGGCAACGTCAGCGTGGCGGCCGAGGCCAATGTGCACAACGACCCGCGCGCGGCGGCCGAGGTGTTCGCGGCCCCCTGGCGCTGCCTGCGCGTGGTGGGACTGGACGCCACGCACCGCGTGCGCATCGAGCCCGAGCGGCTCGAGGCCCTGCGCCGCGCCGGCGGGCGCGGCGCCTGGCTGTGGCGTGCCGTGCAGCCCTATCTCGACTTCTACGCGGCGTGGTACGGCCAGCGCGTGCTGGTGGCGCACGACGCCACGGCGCTCCTTGCCCTGCTCGACCCGGGCCTGTTCCACTGGCGCCAAGGGCCGCTGCGCGTCGTCGAGGGCGGGCTGGCGCATGGCCAGAGCCTGCAGGATTGGCAGCAGCTCGGCCGCCTCGACCCCGAGTGGTGCGCGCTGCCGGCCCATGCGGTGGCGCAAGATGCCGCCGCCGAGCCCATCATCCATTTGTGCCTGGACGCCTGGGCGCGTCCCTGACGGAGAACCCACCATGTCCACGAACCAGACCCTGCTGCTGCCGCGCTGGCTGCTGTCCATGAAGCCCGGCGAGGGCGTGCTGACGGATCAGGCCGTGCTGCTCGAGGGTGAGCGCATCGCCGCCGTCGGCAACGCGGAGACCCTGAGCCTGCAGCACCCCGGCGCGCAGCGCGTCAACCTGCCCGAGCATGTGCTGCTGCCGGGCCTGATCAACGCGCACACGCACAGCGCCATGAGCCTGCTGCGCGGCGTGGCCGACGACCTCGGCCTGATGGATTGGCTCAACAAGCACATCTGGCCGCTGGAGAAGCGCTGGGTCAGCCACGCCTGGACGCGCCTGGGCTCGCTGTTCAGCGCCGCCGAGGCGTTGCGCGGCGGCGTCACCACGCTCAACGACATGTATTTCTTCCCCAAGGCGATGGCCGAGGCGGCACTCGAGGCGGGCATCCGCTGCGCGGTGTCGATCAACGTCATCGACTTCCCGACCGGCTACGCCAGCGGGCCGGACGACTACATCGCCAAGGGCGTCGAGGCCTACCGCGAGTTCAAGGGCGAGCCCCTGCTGCAGTTCACCAGCAGCCCGCACGCCCCCTACACGGTGAGCGACGCCAGCTTCGTGAAGCTGCGCGAGCTTGCCGAGCGCGAGGCGATGCAGATGCACTGCCACATCCACGAGACCCTCGACGAGGTGAACGGCTCGCTCAAGGAGCACGGCGTCCGACCGCTGGAACGCCTCGACCGCCTCGGCCTGCTCAACGAACGCATGATCGCCGTGCACATGGTGCACCTGACCGATGGCGAGATCGAGCTGCTGGCGCGGCGCGGCGTGCACATCGCGCACAACGCCAGCAGCAACCTGAAGCTGGCCTCGGGCATCTGCCGCGTCGCCGACCTCGACGCGGCCGGCGTCAACGTGGCGCTGGGCACCGACGGCGCCGCCAGCAACAACCGTCAGGACATGTTCGAGGAGATCCGCCAGGCCGCGCTGCTGGCCAAGGGCAGCAGCGGGGTGCCCACCGTGGTGCCGGCGCGCCGCGCGCTGGAGATGGCCACCCTCAACGCCGCCAAGGCGCTGGGTCGCGAGGCCGATCTCGGCTCCATCGAGGTCGGCAAGCTGGCCGACGTGATCGCCGTCGACCTCTCGGCACCCGAATGCCGGCCGGTCTACCACCCCGACGCGCAGCTGGTCTATGTGGCGGCGCGCGAGCATGTCAGCGACGTCTGGGTGCACGGCCGGCGTGTGCTCAAGGGCCGCCGCCTGACGCGCTTCAGCCTCAGCGACACCCTGGCCCAGGTCGAGGACACGGTGGCGCAGATGCGTGCCGGCGCCTGACCCTCCGAGCTGACCCGCCGAGCTGACCCGCCTTCGTAGAATCCCGCATCCCTGACCCACCCGGCCGCGCCCAGCGGCCGGTCGCTTTTCCAGCCCATGTCCAGCAGCAACTTGCACCTGCAATGCTTCGAGGGGGGCCTTGCGCTCTCCGCCTTCCGCGCCCAGGCGCTGCTGAGCCGGCTGCAGGCCGCCGTGCCGCGCGTGCGCGCGCTGCAGGCGCGTTACGTGCACTGGGTGAGCAGCGGCGCGCCGCTGGACGCCACGCAGACCGCGCGACTGGCCGAATTGCTGCGCTACGGCGACGCCGCTGCGCCGGCCGCCGACGGGGCCCTGGTCGTCGTCACGCCGCGCCTGGGCACCCTCAGCCCCTGGGCCAGCAAGGCCAGCGACATCGCACACAACTGCGGTTTTGCCATCGCGCATGTCGAGCGCTGCACCGAGTTCACGCTGCTGCTGGACAAGCCCCTGCTGGGCTCGGCCCGGCCGCTCGATGACGCCGAATGGCAGGCCTGCGCGGCGCTGCTGCACGACCGCATGACCGAGTCGGTGCTCAAAGCGCGCGACGACGCCCGCCAGCTGTTCTCCCACAAGGACGCCGCAGGGTTGGAGCGTGTCGATGTGCTGGGCGAGGGCAGGGCGGCGCTCGAGCGCGCCAACCGCGACTGGGGTCTGGCGCTGTCGGACGACGAGATCGACTACCTGGCCGACGCCTTCGCCAACAAGCTGCGCCGCAATCCCAGCGACGTCGAGCTGATGATGTTCGCGCAGGCCAACAGCGAGCACTGCCGGCACAAGATCTTCAACGCCCGCTTCGTCGTCGACGGCCAGGAGCAGGCGCTGTCGCTGTTCGGCATGATCCGCAACACCGAGCGGCTGGCGCCGCAGCACACCGTGGTGGCCTACGCCGACAACGCCGCCATCATGGAAGGCCACGCCATCCAGCGCTGGCTGCCGGGCGCCGACGGGGTCTACGGCCTGAGAGCCGAGCAGGCCCAGGTGCTGATGAAGGTCGAGACGCACAACCACCCGACCGCCATCGCGCCCTTCGCCGGGGCCGCCACCGGCGCCGGCGGCGAGATCCGCGACGAGGGCGCCACCGGGCGCGGCGCGCGGCCCAAGGCCGGTCTGACCGGCTTCACGGTCAGCCAGCTGCGCCTGCCCGGCCTGCCCGAGCGCTGGGAGACGCCCGAGCACAAGCCGGCGCACATCGCCAGCCCGCTGCAGATCATGGTCGAGGGCCCGATCGGCGGTGCGGCCTTCAACAACGAGTTCGGCCGCCCCAATCTGCTGGGCTACTTCCGCGCCTACGAACAGGCGGTCGCCGGCGTGCGGCGCGGCTACCACAAGCCCATCATGATCGCCGGCGGGCTGGGCGCCATCCGCGCCGACCTGACGCACAAGATCGCCTTCCCGGCCGGCACCTTGCTGGTGCAACTCGGCGGACCGGGCATGCGCATCGGCATGGGCGGCGGCGCCGCCAGCTCGATGGCCGCCGGCAGCAACGCCGCCGAGCTCGACTTCGACTCGGTGCAGCGCGGCAACCCCGAGATCCAGCGCCGTGCGCAGGAGGTCATCAATCGCTGCTGGCAGCTGGGCGCCGACAACCCGGTGCTGGCCATCCACGACGTCGGCGCGGGCGGCATCAGCAACGCCTTTCCGGAGCTCGTCAACGACGCCGGCAAGGGCGCGCGCTTCGACCTGCGCAAGGTGCCGCTCGACGAATCCGGCCTGGCGCCCAAGGAGATCTGGTGCAACGAGAGCCAGGAGCGCTACGTGCTGGCCATCGCGCCGCAGTCGCTGCCGCTCTTCAGCGCGTTTGCCGAGCGCGAGCGCTGCCCGTTCGCGGTGGTCGGCACGGTCACCGACGCGCCGCAGCTGGTGCTGGCCGACGAGGGCCAGGACACGCCGATCGACATGCCGATGGAGGTGCTGCTCGGCAAGCCGCCCAAGATGACGCGCGATGTGCAGCGCGTGGCGCGCGACGGTGGGCGCTTCGAGGCCGACGCCATCGAACTGGAGCGCGCCGCGCGCGCCGTGCTGCGCCACCCCACGGTGGCCAGCAAGCGCTTCCTGGTGACGATCGGCGACCGCACGGTGGGCGGCCTCACGCACCGTGACCAGATGGTCGGCCCCTGGCAGGTGCCCGTCAGCGATTGCGCGGTGACCCTGGCCGACTTCGACGGACTGGCCGGCGAGGCCATGAGCCTGGGCGAACGCAGCCCGCTGGCGGCGGTGGACGCGCCGGCCTCGGGCCGCATGGCG
>JAYRUQ010000093.1:0-5846 GCA_041919015.1 Inhella sp. | reverse complement strand
GAGGCGCTTGGCTGTTGCATCGGCATCGAGTTGTTGCGCATCGGTCGGTCTGGTTGGCTGCCCATGTGGCGTCGCGAGAAGAGGTTGAGAGCCTTCGCGCAACTGGAATCGACGTGAGCGAGTTCGTTGTTTCGATCGATCCAGGTGACGTCGCGGACATTGAAGCCCGGCTCGCCACGATCAGCGAACACCACCCGGGCTTCGGCATCGAAGTGATCGAGTGAATTGGATCGACACCCACTGCCACTGGGACGCGCCGGAGTTCGACGCCGACCGTGAGGCGGTGCGCGAGCGGGCCCTGGCCGCCGGGGTCGAGCGCTTCGTGGTGCCCGCCGTGCAGGCCGCCGACTTCGCGCGCACTCAAGCCCTGTGCCGTGCCGCTGGTCAACCCTATGCGCTCGGCATCCACCCGCTCTTCACGCCGCAGGCCAGCGAAGACGATTTGCAGCAACTCGACCGGGCGCTGGCCGGCGCGGCGGCGGATCCGTTGCTGGTCGCGGTTGGCGAGATCGGGCTGGACTTCTTCGTCGCCGGTCTGGATGCCGAGCGCCAGCAGTTCTTCTACGCCGAGCAGCTGAAGCTGGCGGTCCGGCACGGGCTGCCGGTCATCCTGCACGTCAGACGCAGCGCCGATCAACTGCTCGCCGGCTTGCGCCGCACGCCGGTGCACGGCGGCATCGCCCACGCGTTCAACGGCAGCCGCCAGCAGGCCGAGGCCTTCATCGACCGCGGTTTCGCACTCGGCTTTGGCGGCACGCTGACCTTCGAGCGCTCGCTGCAGATCCGCCGGCTTGCGGCCGAACTGCCGGCTGAAGCCCTGGTGTTGGAGACGGACGCGCCCGACATCCCGCCGCAGTGGCTTTACAAGACGGTGCAGCAGCGCGCGGTGGGCGAACGCAGCCGCAACGAGCCGGCCGAATTGCCGCGCATCGCCCAGACCCTGGCGGGCTTGCGCGGCTGGACGCTGCCGCAGACGGCGGCCATCACGAGCGCCAACGCATGCCGCGTGTTGCCCAAGCTCTAGCCCTGAGCCAGGGCATGAGCCAGGGTCTTGGGCCGGTCTGGCGCGAGGACGCCGAACTGCTGTTGCTCGGCAGCTTTCCCGGTCAGGCGAGCCTGGCGGCCCGGCAGTACTACGCCCACCCGCGCAACGCCTTCTGGCCGCTGATGGGCGACCTGCTGGGTGAGCCGGACCTGCCGCACCGGGCCTACGCGGCGCGTCTGCAGTACCTGGTGGAGCGGCGCATCGCGCTGTGGGACGTGGTGGACCGCTGCGTCCGCCCGGGCAGCCTGGATGCGGCCATTCGCGGCGCCCAGCCGAACGCGCTGCCGGAACTGGTGGCGCGCCTGCCAAGGCTGCGTGCCATCGGCTGCAACGGCGCCATGGCGTTCAGGCAGGCGAAGGCGTCGCTCCCCGGTACGCCCTGGCCGTTGCAGGCACTTCCATCGAGCAGTCCGGCCCTGGCCAGCCTGCGGTTCGAGGCCAAGCGCGCCGCCTGGGCGGTCGCGTTGGCGTCCTATCTGCGGGCGTGACTCAGCGCGCCGCGCGGTCGCTCTCCGGGGCCAGGGCGGTCGCGCGCGGATCCGGCTTGGGGACGCTGACGGCGGCGCTCGGAGCCGGCGTCTTGCGTGCTGCCGGCGTGCCCAGCAGGTGGCCCACGCCTTCCATGCGCAGGCGCTCGGCCTGCAGTTCGCCGCTGGCCTGCGCGGCGCGCAGCTCGGCAACGACGTCGGCGCGGGTGCGGCCCGGCAGGGTCTGCGCGGTGGCGAGGCTGCTGGCGAGCGTGACGGCGATCAGGGCAAGGGTCTGGGTGCTGCGGTTCATGGCGGTTTCCTTTCGAGGGGTTTCGGAGGGCGCGGAGTGCGCTTCGTCCATGGCCCGAACTCTAGAAATCAGCGCCTTTTCGAAACAGCCCTTGCGCCGCAATGCAGCATTGCGAAGGCCGCAACGATCACAGCCAGGGATCGCGGTCCTCGCCCCCGAACTGCTCGAGCAGGAAGTCGACGAAGACGCGCGTGCGCGCCGGCAGGAACCTGCGCGAGGACATGGCAGCGTGCAGCGTGTAGTGGCCGAGTTGCCAGTCGGGCAGCACACGCTCGAGCCGGCCGGCGCGCAGCTCCTCGGCCACCTGGAAGGACAGGGTGGTGGCGATGCCCAGACCGGCACGCGCCGCTTCCAGCAGGAAGGCCGCACTGGCTGAGCGCAGCGTCACCGGCGCGCGTTCGGCCAGCGAACCGGGGATCTCGAAGCACTCGGTGCTGCCGCGCCGTTGCAGCGTCCAGCCGCTGCCGGACAGCGCGGTGCTGGGGACGAGCACGCGGTGTCGCAGCAGCTCCGACGGCGTGGTGGGGCGCCCCAGCTGGCGCAGGTAGTCGGGCGTCGCGCACAGCAGCACCTCGGCACGCGCCAGGCGGCGCGCGACGAAGTCGCCGTCGAGGCCGCGCGGGTCGCTGAGCAGCAGCGTGAGGTCGGCACGCTCGTCCGGTACGGCCAACGGCAGGGTGGAATCCACCTCCAGCACGATGCCCGGCCAGCGCACGTGAAAGAGCGGCAGGCGCGGCGCCAACTGCAGGGTCATGAAGGGCAGGGGGCCGCTGATGCGCAGCACGCCGTCGGGCTGACGGCCCTGGTCCCTGACCAAGGCGTCGGCCTCGTCGAGGTCGCCGAGGATGGCGCGGGCGCGCTCCAGGTACTGCTCGCCGGTGGGGGTGAGCGAGAGCTTGCGGGTGGTGCGGTGCAGCAGGCGCGCCCCGAGCTGCTGCTCCAGATCGGCCACCAGACGCGTGACGCCGGCGGGCGCCAGGTCGAGCACGCGCGCGGCCTGCGCGAAGCTGCCTTCATCGACGACGCGCACGAAGGCGCGCAGGGCTCTGAGCTGGTCCATCGGCGGATTGTCGGCAGGGCAAGCCCGGGTCGGCGCGCCGGCCGGCACGCGCAGAATCCGCCGCCCATGCTCGATCCCCACGAACTCCCCGAAGTCACCGTCTCCGAATACGGCGGCATCCGCTCGCTGCACCTCGACTCGATCTGGGTGCAGGGCGCCATGCGCATCGCCAAGCCGCTGCAGCTCGAGCTCGAATATGTGCAGCGCATGATGGCGCCCTTGCTCTGGCAGGACCCGCAGCGCTGGCGCGAGGGGCTGGCGGTGCAGCTGGGACTCGGCGCGGCGGCGCTCACCAAGTTCTGTCTGCAGGTGCTGCAGCGGCCGACCACGGTGGTGGAGCTGCACCCCGGCGTGCTGGCGGCCTGCCAGCAATGGTTCGCCCTGCCGCGCCAGGCGCCGGGTCTGCAGGTCGATCTGGCGGATGCGGCCGACTGGGTACGCGGGCCGGCGCGCGCCGGCAGCGTGTCCCTGCTGCACGTCGACCTCTACGACCACGAGGCCGCCGCGCCGGTGCTGGACAGCGCGGACTTCTACGCCGCCTGCCGCGCGCTGCTGGCGCCGGACGGTGCGATGGCCGTCAATCTGTTCGGCCGCCGCGCCAGCTTCGACGGCAGTTGTGCCCGCCTCTTGGAGGCCTTCGGCGAGGGCCATGTGTGGCGGCTGGCGGCGACCAAGGAAGGCAATACCGTGGTCGTCGCCACCCGGGAAACCCCGCTGCCTGACAAGGCCGAGCTGCAGCGACGCGCCACTAATATGAACCTGGCCCTGGGACTGCCGGCACCGCGCTGGCTGCGCGGGCTCAAGCCCGTGACTTCGACCGCTGCATGAGCAAAGCCTCGACCTCCAGCCAGACCCTGACCGGCGCCGACAAAAAGCTCGACTGGCGCGCCATGCTGCACGCCATGGCCGAGGATGGCCTGATCGACGCCGAACTGGTGGCCAGCACCGAGGCGCGCTTCGGCGCCGGGGATTCGGCCCAGCACCCGCTGGTGCGCCTGGGTCGTGCCGGGCTGACGCGCCTGGCCGACGGCAAGTCGCTCGACATCGAGGCGCTCACCGAATGGCTGGCGCGCCGCGCCGGTCTGCCCTATCTGCGCATCGACCCCTTGAAGGTCGAGGTGGGGCGCATCGGCGATGTGATGAACGCCGCCTACGCCGAGAAGCACCGCTGCCTGCCGGTGGTGGTCGGCGCGACCGAAATCACCGTGGCCACCTGCGAGCCCTTCGACACGGGCTGGATGGAGCAGATCGAGGGGCATCTGAGGAAGCCCATCAAGCGCGTCGTCAGCAGCCCGCTGGACGTGGCGCGTTACACCACCGAGTTCTTCACGCTGGCCAAGAGCGTGCGCGCGGCGACCAAGTCCGGGGAGAGCACCCAGGTCGCCAGCTTCGAGCAATTGGTGGAGCTGGGCCGCAGCAACAAGCAGCTCGACGCCAACGACCAGGGCGTGGTGCAGGTGGTGGACTGGCTGTGGCAGTACGCCTTCGACCAGCGCGCCAGCGACATTCACCTGGAGCCGCGCCGCGAGATGGGCGTGATCCGCTTCCGCATCGACGGCGTGCTGCACAACGTGTACCAGCTGCCGGTGTCGGTGATGAGCGCCATGGTGTCGCGCATCAAGCTGCTCGGTCGCATGGATGTGGTGGAGCGGCGGCGCCCGCTCGACGGCCGCATCAAGACGCGCAACCCGGCCGGCGACGAGGTGGAGATGCGCCTCTCGACCCTGCCCACCGCCTTCGGCGAGAAGATGGTGATGCGCATCTTCGACCCCGACAACGCGACCAAGACGCTCGACCAGCTGGGCTTCGGGCGCCACGAGGCCGAGCGCTGGCAGAACCTCATCGCCCAGCCGCACGGCATCATCCTGGTGACCGGTCCGACCGGCTCGGGCAAGACGACGACGCTTTATTCGACGCTCAAGCGCCTGGCCACCGACGAGGTCAACGTCACCACCATCGAAGACCCGATCGAGATGATCGAGCCGGCGTTCAACCAGACCCAGGTGCAGGCGGCGCTGGAGTTCGGTTTCGCCGAGGGCCTGCGGGCACTGATGCGGCAGGACCCCGACATCATCATGGTGGGCGAGATCCGTGACCTGGAAACCGCCGAGATGGCGATCCAGGCGGCGCTGACCGGCCACCTGGTTTTCAGCACCCTGCACACCAACGACGCGGTGAGCGCCATCACGCGCCTGACCGACATCGGCGTGCCGCCCTATCTGATCGGCGCGACGGTGATCGGCGTGCTGGCGCAGCGCCTGATCCGCACCCTGTGCCCGCAGTGCAAGCAGCCCGACGAATCGGTCAGCGCCGAGATGCTCAACGAGGCCTGCAAGCCTTGGCGCATCGGTACCGTCAAGGGCGCCTACAAGGCGGTGGGTTGTTTGGAATGCCGGCACACCGGCTACCGCGGGCGGGCCGGCCTCTACGAGCTGATGGTCTTCAACGAACAGGCGCGTGCGCTGCTGCAGTCCGAGGGGACCTTGATGCAACTGCGCCGCGCGGCCGCGCAGGAAGGCCTGCGTTCGCTGCGCCTGGGCGGCGTGCGCAAGGTGGCCGAGGGCGTCACCACGCTCGAGGAAGTGCTGCGCAGCACCCCGGTCTGGGAAGCTTGATGCGACCCAAGAGCGAGCGCGACCTGGCGGCCGGACTGCTGTTCGTCGTCACCGGTGTCGGGTTCGCCTGGGCTTCCACGCGCTACGACTTCGGCACCTCCTCCAACCCGGGGCCGGGCTACTTTCCGTTCGGCCTGGGCGTGCTGCTGGCCCTGCTGGGCGGCCTGGTGCTGCTGCGGGCCATGAGCATCGAGGCGCCCGACGGCGAACGCATCGGCGCCATCGGCTGGCGACCCCTGGCGGTGGTGGCGGCCAGCATCTGCCTGTTCGCGCTGGCGCTGCCGCGCCTCGGTCTGCCGCTGACGGTGGCCCTGACGGCCTGGCTGGCGAGCCGCGCCAGCCGCGA
>JAYRUQ010000092.1:0-6048 GCA_041919015.1 Inhella sp. | reverse complement strand
CACTGGATCTACAAGCTCAAGGGCGGCAGCATCGAGGCACAGCACCTGGGTTCCAAGCTGTTGCAGTCGCTGCTCGACATCCAGGCCGACACGCGTGATGCCGGCGAGTTCCTCGAGCACGTCCGCATCGACCTGTTTCCCGATTCGATCTTCGTCTTCACGCCCAAGTCCCGCATCGTCAACCTGCCCAAGGGCGCCACGCCGCTGGACTTCGCCTACGCCATCCACTCCGACGTCGGCGACCACTGCGTGGCGGCACAGGTCAACGGCGACATGGTGCCGCTGCGTCACGAATTGCGCAGCGGGGACGTGGTGGAGATCGTGACGGCGCCCCACGCGCGACCCAACCCGAACTGGCTGGGATTCGTCCGCACCGGCCGAGCGCGCTCCAAGATCCGCCACCACCTGCGCACCCTGGCTCACGAGGAAGCCCGGGAACTGGGCTTGAAGATGCTCGCTCAGGCGCTGCGCAGCGAAGGCTTGGCTCTGCCGGCACGCGACAGCGAAGCCAATGCGCCGCTATGGCAGCAGTTGGCCCGCTGGGCCGGTCTGCGCCATGCCGACGATCTGCTGATGGAGATCGGCGTCGGGCGCAAGATCGCCAGCATCGTGGCCAAGCATCTGGCGCGCATGCTGCGCGAGGCGGGTGAGCGCCCCGACGCCGTGCTGCTCAGCATGGGGCGCTACGGCGCCGACGATGGCGCTGCTCAGGGCCTGGTGCTGCTCGACGGCAGCGAAGGCGCCTCGGTGCGCTACGCGCCCTGCTGCCGGCCGATCCCCGGCGACGAAATCCGCGGCTACCTGGGGCGCGGCGAGGGCCTGATGGTGCACACCGCCGAATGCGGCATCGGCCGCCGGCTCTTTCAACGCGACAGCGAGCACTGGCTGGCCGTGGCCTGGGCCGACGAGATGACGCGCGCCTTCGAGGCCGAGATCGGACTCCTGCTCACCCATGCCAAGGGCGTGCTGGCACAGGTCGCGGCCGCGGTCAGCGCCGCCGAAGCCGACATCAATCACCTCGAAATGGACCAGGAAGCCGGAATGGGCAATCTGACGGCCGAGATGCGCATGCTGATCGCCGTGAAGGACCGCCACCATTTGGCCGACGTGCTGCGCAGCATCAAGCGCCTGGCGCCGGTGCGCAGCGTCAAGCGCATGAAGCCCGGTCAGAGCCTGGGCGGGTAGCGCACCGCCAGCACCTCCAGGATCTGCTCGCCGCCCGGCGTTCGCAGGCGCACCTCATCGCCCACCCGCGCCTTCAGCAAGGCGCGCGCAACCGGCGCGATCCAGCTCACCTCCTGGCGCAGGTGATTCACCTCGTCGATGCCCTTGATGGTGACGGTGTGCTGCTCGCCGTGCAGGTTCGCATAGGTGACCGTGGCACCGAAGAACACCTGCTCGCTGCCGGCGTGCACCGACGGATCGACGATCTCGGCGCGCTCCAGCCGCTTGGTGAGGAAGCGCGTGCGCCGGTCGATCTCCCGCAGGCGCTTCTTGCCGTACAGGTAGTCACCGTTCTCGCTGCGATCGCCATTCTTGGCCGCCCAGTGGACCGCCTCGACCACCTTGGGGCGCTCATCGTCGAGCAGTCGCAGCAACTCGGCGCGCAGGGCCGCGAAGCCGGCCGGGGTCATGTAGTTCTTGGCACCGGCCGGCAACTCGGGCGCGGCAGCGTCGCCATCGCCGTCGTCCTCGTCCTGCTCGCTTTCCTTGGTGAAGGCCTTGCTCATGGGGCGCTATTGTTCCGCCGTGGACGCGGACTACCTGATCGTCGGTGCCGGAACGGCCGGCTGCCTGCTGGCCAACCGGCTCAGCCGGCACGCCCGGGTGAGCCTGCTGGAGGCCGGCGGCAACGACACGCACCCCTTCGTGCGCGTGCCCATCGGGTACCTGAAATGCATCGGCCATCCGCGCCTGGACTGGGGCTGGTCGACCGAGGCCGAGCCCGGCTTGAACGGGCGCGCGCTGCGTTACCCGCGCGGCCGCGTGCTGGGCGGTTGCAGCAGCATCAACGGCATGATCTACATGCGCGGCCAGGCACGGGACTACGACGCCTGGGCATGCCTGTGCGGCGACGACGCCTGGAGCTGGCGACAGGTGCTGCCCGACTTCATGGCCCACGAGGCGCACCACGCCGGCGCCGGCGACTGGCATGGCGGCACGGGGGAATGGTGCGTCTCGCCGCAGCGCCTGCACTGGCCCATCCTCGATGCGGTGCACGAGGCCGCACGCCAGCTGGGTTTGCCGGCACTCGCGGACTTCAACCGCGGTGACAACGAGGGGGTCGGCTATTTCGAGGTCAACCAACACCGGGGCTGGCGCTGGAACGCCGCGCAAGCCTTCCTGGACCCGGCACGGCGACGCATCGAGTTGCACACCGGCGTGCTCGTCGAGCGCTTGCTGCTGGCGCACAGCGCCGAGCGCGGTTGGGCCTGCGTCGGCGTGGAAGGCCTCGAAAACGGCCAGCGGCGCCAATGGCGGGCGAGACGCGAGGTGTTGCTCTGCGCCGGTGCGGTGGCCTCGCCGCTGCTGATGCAACGCTCGGGCATCGGCCCCCCGCAATTGCTGCAGTCGCTGGGCATCCCGGTGCGGATCGCACGCGCTGAGGTCGGTGGCAATCTGCAGGACCACCTGCAACTGCGTTCGGTGTGGCGCGTGCAGGGCTGCGCCACCTTGAACACCCTGAGCCGACGCTGGCGTTCGAGCCTGGCGATGGGCCTGGATTACCTTTTGCGGCGTCGTGGCCCCCTCAGCATGGCGCCCTCGCAACTGGGCCTCTTCATGCGCAGCAGCGATGCGGCGGCGCACGCGGACCTCGAATTCCACGTCCAGCCACTCAGCCTGCCGGCCTTCGGCCAAGCGCTCGATCCGTTCGACGCCATCACCCTGTCGGTCTGCCACCTCAACCCGAGCAGCCGCGGATCGGTGCAGCTGCGCAGCACCGATGCGCGGGCCGCACCGCTGATCCGCCCCAACTACCTGAGCAGCGCTGAGGACTGCCGCGTCGCGGCGCTGGCCCTGCGGGCGGTGCGGCGTCTGGCCGGGCAGCCGGCGCTGAAGCGCTTCCAGATCGAGGAGCTGCGGCCCGGTGCGGCACTGCAGACCGAGGCCGATCTGACCCACGCCGCCGGAGACATCGGCACGACGATCTTCCACCCCGTGGGTACCGCGCGCATGGGCTGCGATGCCGAGGCCGTTCTCGATGCCCGACTGCGCGTGCGTGCAGTGGCCGGGCTGCGTGTGGTCGATGCCAGCGCGATGCCGCTCATCCCAAGTGGCAACACGGCCAGCCCGGTGCTGATGATGGCCGAGAAGGCGGCGCGCTTCATCGCCGCCGACAAAGACAAACCGGCTTGACCTTCACAGATCAAGCCGGTTCATGTGATTGGTGCGGCTGGCAGGATTGCCAGCCCTAAGGGCTGTCCAGGCCCACTGCGTGGGCCTGAGCGAACCCAAAGCAAAACCGGCTTGACCTTCACAGATCAAGCCGGTTCATGTGATTGGTGCGGCTGGCAGGATTCGAACCCACGACCCCTTGGTTCGTAGCCAAGTACTCTATCCAACTGAGCTACAGCCGCATGGCCGGCCCCTCTCGGGGTCGACACGCTCTTTGCGGTGGTGCGGCTGGCAGGATTCGAACCCACGACCCCTTGGTTCGTAGCCAAGTACTCTATCCAACTGAGCTACAGCCGCACAGCAAAGAGGCGAGACTATAGCAGAGGAGTTTCGCTATTCGACGCGCGCGGCGGCCTCCAGGGCCTCGATGCGCGCCAGCTCGTCGCCACTTTGCGCGTGCAGTTGCGCCAAGCGCAGCCAACTGCGGCGGCGCCAGTTCGCCGCCAACCTCGAGTCCTCGGCGACATCCCGCATCAACTGCAGCGACTTGCCCCACAGCTGCAACTCGGCCAGCGCGTGGGCCATCACCAATTGCAGATGGGCATCGCGTGGGCAGGCTTGCTGGGCGGCTTGCAGACGCGGCAACCAGTCGGCCCCGAGACCGGGCAGCGAGCGCAGCAGCGCCAACGCAATGGCACGGCGCTCGTCCTCGCTGCGCTGCGCCGCCTCATCCCACAAGGGGCGCAGGCACAGCCGTGCCTCGGCCGTCTCGCCCCACTGTGCGAAGCGTTCGGCCGCCCATGCCACGACAAAGGCGTCGCGCCGCTCGGCGGCTTCCAGCTGCGACCACGCCTGGCGCAGTTGATCGGCATCGCGCGCTGCGCCCAGCAGCTCGATGGCCAGCGAACGGATCAGGCTCTGCGCCACACCGGGCGCGAAGCCCTGGTGCTTGCCGAGCAGGCGTGCAGCGCGCAGGGCCTCGAGCGGCTGGCCGCCCAGCCGAGCCGCCTGCAGGCGAAGGCGCAGGCCCAGGGTGCGTCGGGCCGTGCCCGGCGGCAGTTCGGCCAGCAGCGCCAGTGCGCGTTCGGCGTCGCGGTCGTCGATGGCCCAGGCCACCGCCTGCAGACGCACCGCATCCCGCTCGTCGCCGGCCTGTGCACCGGCCCATGCGGCCTCCCATTGCAGCTGCCGTTGAGCCCGGTCCTGCAGCCGGTGCGCCGCCTCGGCACCGAGCAGATGCGCCAGGGTCGCGGCACCGGACTCCGCCTTCTGGCCCAGCGCGCCGGGCCGCAGCGCCTGCAAGCGCTGCACCGCCGCCTGCGCCCTGCCGTAACGCCCGCCCCAGAGCAGCATCAAGGCCTCGCGCAGCAATTGCTGGGCACTGCGCTCGCGTTGCTCGGCGCGCCAGGCACGCGCCTTGGCCGGCAAGGCCAGCACCCCGCGCAGCGCATGCAGGGCAAGGAACACCAGCAGGCAGCTGCCCAACAGCAACAACAGGAACAGGTTCAGCGACAGGTCGGCCCGCCATCCGCCCCAGAAGAGGCTGACCAGGCCATCGTTGCGACCCAGCGTCAGCGCCGCCACCACGGCCGCCGCGAACAGCACCGTGAGCCAGACGATGCCCCGCATCAGCGCACCACGCCCGCGGCGGCGGCCAGCGCGGCCAGGCTGTCATCCGGGCGCGGCCACGCCACCGGCTTCGCTTGCGCCAACACCTGATCGATCAGCTCCAACGCGATCTGCGTGCGGCGTTGCCGCGCATCGGCGTGGCGTCGCAGCGCCTGCTGGGCGGCAGCCAGGTCCTGGCGCGCCGCCTCATGGTGTCGGGACAACAGGGCCAGACGCGCGTTGAGCAGTCGCAGCTTGAGGTTCTCGCGCAGCAGGAAGTTCTGCTCGGGCGTCAGCAGCATCGCCTCCGGGTGCTCGATGCGCGTGACACGGATCAGTCCCTTGGCCTCCTCCCAGATCTGCTGGCCCAGCACCCGGCTGCCGCGCAGCCAGCGCTGCCAGACGCCGCTGGCCTCGGGTTCGGGCGGCGTGGGCACCGCAGTTGGGGCGCGGCGTGGCTCGCGGCGCTGTGGCTCGCTGAGCAGCGGCAGCTCATCGATCAGGCGCGAGACCTCGTCGAGGCGCAAGGCCAGGGTGCCGGGGTCGACGGCGCTCACCGCCTTCAGGCGGTCGATGTCGCGCAGCAAGGCCCGGCGCACCCCCTCCAGGCGCGCCACCTTCTGGCGCTGCAGGCGCTCGTCGGCCTGACGCAGCGCGGTCAGCAGGGGCTCGGCGCTGCCCACCAGCACCATCTGCTGGCTGGCCAGACGCAGGCTGGCCTCCAGATCGCTGACGATGTTCTCGTCACGCGATCGGCTGAAGGACTGCAGCAGATCCTCCAGCTGCGCCCTTTGCAGCGCCACCTCAGCCAGCTTGGCCTCGGCCACCGTCTGCTTGGTGGCCAAGTCACGCAGTTGCTCCGACAGCGACTGCACGGCGAGCTTGGCGTCCTGGGCCAGCGCCTGGCTGCTGGTCTGGCGCCGCACCAGTTCCTGCTCCAGATCGCGCAGCCTTGCGTGCGTCTGCCAGCTCAGCGCCCCGGCCCCCAGCGCCACCACGCCCAAGCCGACCAACCAGGGAACAGCGGCGCCAACCGCCCCGGCAGCACCGCCGGACGCGCGCGGCGAAGCGCCGGGCGGCGGCGGCGACGGTGGCCCGCTCGGT
>JAYRUQ010000091.1:0-6077 GCA_041919015.1 Inhella sp. | reverse complement strand
CGCCGGGGTCGAGCACGCGGGTCAGGTGCCGATGCACACTGCGCCGGTAGCGCGCCGCGGGTGCCCCGCCGGCGGGCCGGTGGTAGCGGCCGATGGCAAGCAGCCAGTCCTCGCCCGGCGTGTGCTGTTCGCGCAGGATTTCCGCAGCGATGGCGAGGTTGCGGTACGGGTCCAGCAGCTCGCAGGGGTGCGTGTAGCGATGAGTGTGGTAGCCGAGATTGACCTGGCCGAGGCCGGCGTCGATGCGATTGGCCGGCGTGTGGGCGAGCGCACGGTGCAGCCCCGCGCAGGCCTCGGCGCGGGTGGCGTAGCGCTGCGGCGTGCCGGCGACGTTGAGCGTCCACGGCCAGGGGATCAGGCGCCCGCGCAGCATGGCGCCGCTCTCCTGCAAGGCCACCGCGTAAAGCACCGCCGCCGGCACGTCTGCACGATGCGCCGCCAGTCGATAGGCCGGCGGCGGCACTTCCCGCGCCAGGGCGGCCAACGCCCAGCCGCCGGTGGCGAGCAGCAGCGCGGCGCTGGCGCAGCGGATGGCGACGCGGGATGGCCGACGCTTCCGGCCCGGAGTACCTATTGCCGCTGCCATTGGCCGTTCACCTCGCGCACCACGGCCGGCAGATCGCCGGGCAGGCCGAGCGACAGCCAGCGCCCCGCATCGTGGTTGAGCGTGATGGTGCGGGCGCGCACCCTGGCCGGGTCGATGCCCGCCTGGGTGGCCCACTGCCGGATGCGCGCGTCGTCCTGACGGCTGCCGACCATGTAGAGATCGAAGGCCGTGCCGGCCGCCTGCAACTGCTGCACGCGCTGCGCACACGGTGCGCAGTCGGCCTTGACGAAGACCGCCAGGCGCCCGGAGCCGGTGTTGCTGGCACCCTGCGCCTTGGCGCCGGGCAGGCTCACGCGCGGCTGGCCGGGAAACAGGCGCTGCCACGCCGCGTCGTAGGCACGCTGGTAGGCCAGCGTCTTGCCGACGCGCCGGGCCTCGGCCTGCACCTGCAACTCCGCGTAGCGCCTGCGCTCCTCCTCGCTGCGGGCCTCGATGCCCAGCGCCGTGAGCGGATCGAGCTGGGGCGAATAGACCCCGAGCGGCCCCTGCATCAGTTGGCGGTAACGTGCCCACTCCTCGGGCTGAAGCCCCCACTCCCGCGCCTGCCTCTCGTCGAGCGCGGCATCAGCGCCCGGCTGCACCTGGGCGGGCACCATGCGCGAGTTCGTCACCGGGGCCGGCTGGGCGGATGCGCCGAAAGCGGCGAACAGAACGACGGTAGCGAGCAACGGCCGCAGGTTCATGGCGACCCCCTACGGCACCGCAACGCGCTGCGTCTGGCCGTTCACCTGGAACACGCCCGCCTGCGCCTCGATGGACTGCAGTTGCCAGCCGCCCTCGGCATCGCCCTGGCGCAGCAGCCGGGCGCCCGCGAGCGAGGCCGCGGCGGTGGAGGTGATCGACAGAAAGCGCTCGCCTCCACGCAGCTCCACGCCGAGCACCCGGAACGGCGGCTCCGGCACCTTGGGCTTCGTCGCAACCGGAGCGTGCGGGCGAGCGGCGGATGCCACCTGCCGGGCCTTCTCCAGGCGGGTTTCGATTCCGTTCACGCGCGCCTGCAGCGTCTGCAGGTCGACGGCCAGAGCCCTCGCCTCGTCGGCCTCTTCGATGCGCGTCATCCGTTCGTCCAGCGCCTGCCGCGCGGTGGCGAATTCGGCCTGGCTGATCGGCGTCGGCCGGCGCTTGTCCGCATCGGCCTGCTGTTCGAGATCGGCCACGCGCAGGCCCAGCGCGTTGACCTGCGCATCCTGTGCGCTGCTCTGGGTCCGTTCGGCGAGCCGCGACAGGCCGACGCTGTTGATGAGTGCCACGGCACTGATGAGCAGCAGCCAGAAGGCCGCGGCGATCTTGAGCCAGCGCGTGCAGGAATTGCGCTCGGATGGCGCTTGGGGAAAGGTCATGGCTGCATCTCCTCGGGCCGGTCGGCGTCCGGCACGGGCGTGGCGGTGCCGGGCGGGTTGGCGGAAAGGAAGGTGGGAGCACCGCGCCGGCTGAAGCAGACCTGGCGCCTCAAGTCATCGACCGACAGCTCCCAGGCCGGGCCGGCAAGGGTCAGCAAGGCATCGCGCAGCATCAGCGGGCCCAGGCGCAGGTGTGCGGCAGGCAGCGGCAGCGCGTAGAGCGCGGCGGCCTCGGCCGCATCGCAGAGCCGGTAGCCCGAGCGCAGGAGCACATGGCGCATGGCATCGCCCACGCTGGCATCAAGCATGGGCGGAATCGAGACCTCCACCGCCTGCTGCAAGAGATCACGCTGCGCGGGCTCCGGCACCAGCTCGACCAGGGTGTAGCGGCCGTAGCGGGCCACCGGAACGAAACCTGGCTCCGGCGCGACGGCGGTTGGCGATGCGGCCGGCACCGCTGGCACAGACGGCGTGGCGGTCGTGGCGCAGCCGGCGGCCAGGACGGAGCTGGCTATCGCGCCGTAGATTGTGGGAGGGCTACGAAAACGGGCGAACAGTCGCATGGTTCGGCTCCCCAGAATGTGGAGCCGTCACCATCGCTGCCGTGACGAGCGCTGGCAGCAAACAAAGGGAACTGGACGCCGACCGATTAGTGCGGTGGGTCAAGAAATCGTTGCCCTGGACAGGTACCTACGTGGCAGCGACTTTCAGCAATACCTTCGTGAATGCTTCTGGTGCAAGGAGGAACGATTGGAAGCCATCAGCCCACACCGCCGCTTTGCCACGGGCATCCACAGTCCAGCCGTCGTCCGCTTTGAAGCGTGCTTCAGCGACGTTTACCAGATCGATGCCTAGTTCATGGAACAGCGCGATGTCACGATCTTCCAACTCGAAATGGATGGTGCTGTAGAAGTCCAGCGCCTCTCGCCCCCAATAGCCGACGTAGAGAATCGGCACGTCGGGTCTGGCACGCCGGGCAGCCTTCAGGAACGTGTTCAGATGGAGATCCGCTAGCCCGCTGCCTAGCACCAGAATCAGGTCTGCCTCCATGGCCTCCCGGTTGAGCGCCGAGTAGTAGAACGCATAGGGCGACTGCTGAAGGCGGCCGAGTTTGTCCAATCCGGTGATGATCGCGCCCCGCTCGACGTGGGTGCCATCCATCCTGTCAACGCCCGAGCCATTGAATCTGGCTTGCCGACGTGCCACGGCCTTGTCATCGAACCAAACGATGTCACCGATCTGATGCTCGCCGGGCACGGAGAATCCCATATGGACTGATCCGTGTAGATGGAACAAGGCCGGCTTGCCCCACTCCGCCCAGAAAGCCTTTCCGTCGAAGTCCGAGTGATCGCCATGTCGCTGCGTAAAGCCGGTGAAGTAGCGCCCTTGGGTCGCCTGGGCGACGAAATCATCGTAGTTGGTCGTGTACACGCGAGGGACGTACTGCTGCTCCAGCACCTCGAAGAACGCAGACAAGGGATTCAATGGTAGGGCTGGGTTGTCGCAGACTTCCGAGACCTTCGCATAGATGAAATCAAGCATCGCGCTGCAGGCGGCCTTGAGTGCTTGCTCAGGGTGCGTCACAGCGGTGCCCAGGAACGGATACATCACGGGTAGGAACTTGGGAACCGCGCCTTGCTTTGCGCGCAACTGGCTGAGTTCGTGCATGACGTGATAGATGCGCTCAAAGTGGGCTTCGGCCTCGCTGGCATAGTAGGTGCGCAACTTGTCTCGAATGTCGAAATAGACCTCCGTTCCTCCCACATGGGCACAGTATTTGTCGGCCTTGATGGCGTCATCGATAAGATTCCCGAATCCAATCGTAGCGGGGATGCCCAGCTCCACCGAGGCTCCGGCCCCCATCACGACCAATGCCCTCTGCTTACCGTTCTTGTTCATTACCCGCCTCATAAAGAGATCGAAGATAACCTAACAGAAGGCAGCCCCGAAGGGCCGTGGAAAGAAGCCGGCGACCCCGAGGGGCCGCCGGCATGAGCACATGGATCAGACCGTGACAAGCTGCCGTGCCAGTGCCACCTCCACCGAGTCGCCGTCCTGGTTCAGGACATCGAGTCCGGACTCGGGCACGTCGCCCGACGTGCTCTGCGAGACCATGATCTTCCTGGCCATCAACCCCAGGCAGGTCATCTGCGAGGAGTTGGCGTAGCCGAGGTAGATCACGCGCACCGGCTGCTTCTGGCCGATGCGCCATGAGCGCCGGGCGGCCTGCTGCAGCGAATACACGTTGTACCCGCTCTGGAGGAACACGATGGTCGGGAACTCCAGCAGGTCCAGGCCGGTTTTCACCAGCTCGGGATTGGTGACGAGCACGTCGATGCCACGGTCCAACTGCTCGGCGATCCAGTCCTCGCGGCGGGAGGCATCCACGCTCGCGCGCAGTACCGCCACCTTGAAGCCCTCCTGCTCCAGCAGCACCTTCAGGCGCGACGTGGTGTCGCGCGTGCCGGTGTAGACCGAATAGACCAGGGTCTTGCGACCTTCCGCCTTCTCTTGCTTGCAGATCTCGATCAGCTCGCGTTCCTTGGGCATCACCTCCAGCTCGTTGAACTGAGCCGGAACGAACGCCAAGGTGTTGCGCGTGCGCGGATGCACCACCGTTTCCGACCGGAAGCAGCAGTCCGGCCAGGCCAGCAGCACGTTGAGGACCACACCGAGCAGCGTCGTGTCGCGCTTCGCCAGGGCCTGCTTCAGCTCCTGGGTCAGCCGACCCGCCAGATCGCGGTAGGCCGCGGCTTGCGCCGTATCCATCGCGACTTCGCGGAACTCCTCGTCGTAGGGCGGCAGCACGTTGCCGCCGATGTCCTTCAACTTGAGGAAGACCGTGAACGGCAGGACGCAACGCAGTACGCCCTTGGGACCGAAACCCGGCGCCTTGACCGTGCGCACCGATACCTTGGTGCCCTTGGCCGTCTTGTGCGCCGTGCCGGTGCTCTCGGAATAGATGTCCTTCAAGACACCGTGATCGCGCATGAACGCCATCGCGGCCGAGGTCATGCTGCCGCTCTTCGTCGGCCGGTAGCCGTCTTCGATCATCCGCCCCGGCAGGGCTCGGAACAGCAGGTGGAACAGGTCGTCGCCGTAGCCGCCCATCAGTGTGCCGGTGAGCAGCAGTGTCTTGCGCGCCTTGGCCGCCAACACCCCCATGGCCTGGCCCTGTGCGGAGCCGCCGTTCTTGTACTCGTGTGCCTCGTCGGCGATGAGCAGGTCGAACGTGCCTTGGGGAAGCTGCCTCTTGATGAACTCGGACGGCTGGTAGCCGCCCTCGCCGAAGCCGAACTCCATGTTGGCCATCGCACGTTCCATGCGATGGGCTTGCCGGTCCGAGAAGACCAGCTCGCCGTTGCCATCCATCAGGTTGATGAACTCGTGGATGTTGTCCCCGAGCATCGACGCGAGGAAGGCGTCGCCAAACTTCTGCATCAGCTTCTGCGCGGTGACTTCCCCGATGGTTGGAATACGCTTCAGTGCCTTGAGCACGGTCGAGGACTGGTCGCTGGCGGACAGGCCTCTGGGACGGATCAACGACCACAGCGGTGCACGGCAGTGGCTGCACTTGCGGCGGGACTCCTCGGCTTCCAGCTCGACCGGGTTGATCGGCTCGCCGTCGAGGTCGGTGATGACATGCCCGCAATCCGGGCAGGCCCCCACGTCGCCGTGAGGCGTGCGCCGCCGAACGAAGACAGGCTTCCAGTGGAACCCCATCCGCATCCGCACGCGGCCCAGGACGAAGAACTCCTGGCCCTGGGCCGGCACGCCCAACTGCTCGCGCAGTTTCAGCAGCTTGACCAGCGTGTCCGGGCCATTGAGCACCCAGACCTTGGCACCGGCCACCGTCTCCTGGATTTCGCGCCGCCACTTGTAGACCAGGTGCGGCGGAGACAGAACCAGGGTACGGCGGTAGCCTTCGGCGTTGAGCACGGCGGCGGTGGCAATACCCACCGTCGTCTTGCCGCAACCCATCTCGCCATTGACGATCGCGGCGCGTTCGCCGCGATCGACCAACAGCTCGGTGACGGCATGGACCACATCGGCTTGCGCCGGGAACAGCTTGCGCTTGAGCGCGGCGAGGATCAGTTGCCGATGCACCCGCACCTGGCCGGTGTAGACCG
>JAYRUQ010000090.1:0-6117 GCA_041919015.1 Inhella sp. | reverse complement strand
GTGATCGATCAAAAGCTGGCGGACCTTGAGGCGATGCGCAGCGCACTGGCGGGGCTGCTGCGCAAATGCCAAAGGGGCTCATCGACAGGGGGCTGCCCCATCATCCAAGTGCTGGACTCCGACTGAAGACGGCGTCAAGACGGGATGGCCGGACGCTTACCCTGCTTTTCCTCCCTTAGCAGGGCCTTGTGCGCTCAGCGCATCTCAGCTTTGGGGGCCCAATGGGCCCCTTTTTCTTGTGCTCAAAGCGTTGATCGATCTTCCGGCGCGCAGCTACGGCCGCCGGGCCTCCGGTCGCAACAGCCTCAGCCCGTTGAACACCACCAGCAGGCTGGCCCCCATGTCTGCGAACACCGCCATCCACATCGACGCGTTCCCAAACACCGCCAGCACAAGGAAGACAGCCTTGATGCCCAAAGCGAGGGTGATGTTTTGAACCAATACCGCGTGGGCTCGCTTGGACAAGCGGATGCTCTCAGGGAGCCGCCGTAGGTCGTCGTTCATCACCACGATGTCGGCTGCCTCCATGGCGGTATGCGTGCCAGCGCCACCCATCGCAAATCCGATGTCGGCTTTCGCAAGTGCCGGTGCGTCGTTGATGCCATCCCCTGTCATGGCAGTCATGCCACGGGTGCGCTGGAGTTCCTGGATGGCGTTCAATTTCTCGTCCGGCAGCAAGGGGCCGCGCACCTCATCGATCCCGGCTTGCTGGCCGATTGCCTTGGCCGTGGTTGCGTTGTCGCCCGTGAGCATCACTGGAATGACCCCGAGATCGAGCAGTTCTTGCACCGCCTGCCTTGAGGTCGACTTGATGCGGTCGGCCACCGCCACCAAGGCCAGCACCTCGTGCTCACTGGCCAATAGCGTCACGGTGCGTCCTTGCCGCTCGTGCTCGGCCAGCCGACCTTCAAGCTCAACGCTGCAAAGGCCTTTTTCTTCTACCCATCTGTGGTTGGCCAAGGTCAGGAGTTCGCCGCCAATGAGGCCACGAACACCGCGACCTGGCAGCGCGGCGAAGTCGTCGACCGGGCTCTCCTCGGAGCCTCCTGCCGCCAAGAGGCCTGCAGCAATCGCCTTTGACACCGGGTGGTCGGACCGAGCGGAGAGGCTCAATGCCAGCCCTCGAACGATGGCCTCGGATCGGGTCGTGGCGACGGAATCGAAGGCCACGAGCGCAGGCTTTCCCTCGGTCAAGGTCCCGGTCTTGTCGAGCGCAACGACTTTGAGTTTGCGGGCCTCTTCCAGGTACACCCCGCCCTTGATCAACACCCCGCGCCGTGCGGCAGCCGCCAGACCACTGACCACGGTGACCGGTGTCGAGATCACCAGGGCACAGGGACAGGCGATCACCAGGATCACCAGTGCCTTGTAGACCGCTTGCATCCAAGTCCAGTCCATCAGCCACGGCGTCAGTGCGGCGACCAGCACTGCCAGCACGAAGACGGCGGGCGTATAGATTGAAGCGAAACGATCGACGAATCGCTGCGTTGGCGCTCGACTGCCCTGGGCCTGCTCGACTGCTTGGATGATGCGGGCCAGCAAGGTATTGCCCGCCGGTGCTGTGGTTTGAATCTGCAGCTCAGACGCCGCGTTGATGGTCCCGGCGAACACTTCGTCGCCTGGTCCCTTGTCGACGGGAATGCTTTCGCCGGTCACCGCGGCTTGGTCCACGGCCCCGCTTCCCAAGAACACGACGCCGTCGAGCGCAAATCGCTCGCCGGGTCGAACGCGGACGATGCTGCCTACCGGTATGCCTTTCGCCGCTGTGCGAGTCCAGCTGCCGTTGGCTTGGCGCACGTCAGCTTGCTCGGGGGCCAGGGCCAGCAGGCCGCGGATGGCGTTCCTCGCGCGGTCCACCGCGCGCGCTTCAATGGCCTCGGCGATCGCGTACAACGCCATCACCATGGCCGCCTCCGGCCACTGACCGATGACGAAGGCGCCGGTGACCGCCACTGTCATCAGTGCGTTGATGTTCAACCGGCCGGCGCGCAGCGCTGCGAAGCCCTTTCGGTAGGTGCCGAAACCCGCCAGAAAGATCGCGACGGCCGCCACGGCCATTTTGGCGATGTCCCACGGGAGGGCAGATGGGGCAAAGAACGCCAGCCCCTCCGCGCCAATCGCCAGCACAAGCGCCAGCACCAGGCGCGGTAAACCTTCGCGCATCCACATTCGCGGTGAATCAAGGCTGGGGGCAACCTGGGCATGCGCTGCAACCGATGCATCCCCTTGCGCTCCGCCCTCGCCCGTACCGGCAGCGGATGTCCCAATCACCTCCGGCTGGAATCCGGCTTTGCAGATGGCGGCCATCGCCTGATCCAGTCGCGCGCCCTGTGCACCGAGCGACAAGGTTCTGCGGCCGAGGTCAAATCGGAGCGTGTCCAGATCGCCAATGGGCTCCAGCGCCCGCCGAATCTCGGACTCCTCGCTCGCGCAGTCCATGTTGGCGATGCGAAGCGTGACCGTTCCAGTTGGCTCGGCCACTGCGCTGGGTTCGCTGATGGCCAAGTCACCGCATCCGTCTGTGCATGCAGCGCTTGCCGTGTGAGAGGGGTTTGTTTTGTTCATGCGGCTATTGAAAACCCTGAAGTTGGTGCAGAGTCAAGCGTCTTGTTTCGCGGTTGTTGGACCTTGCTGAACCTTGAAGCCGGTTTAGAGTCGGCGCATGAAGACGCATTCGGCCGGGGCGCCAAAGCTCCTCAAGATCGGCGCGGTGGCCGCGGCAAGTGGTACGCCCGTCGAAACCATCCGGTTTTACGAACGGGAGGGACTGCTTGCCCAGGCGGCGCGCACCGAATCGAATTACCGAGCGTATGGCGCAGACGACGTTGAGCGCCTTCGTTTCATCCGGCGGTGCCGCAGCCTGGACATGGCACTCTCTGAGATACGCGCGCTCTTGCTGATCGCAGATCGACCTGCGCAAAGCTGCGACGGCGTGAACGGCATCCTCGATGCGCACATCGAGCACGTCAGCGCCAGGATTGGGGAGCTGAAGGCCCTGGAAAAAGCGCTCAAGCTCTTGCGTGGGCAGTGCGCCCAACAACAGACGGTGGCCGCTTGCGGGATCATGCGCGGGCTCGGAGAGAGTGAAGACTCGGGAGTCCCCAAGTCCAGAGCGAACCAGAGCCACGTCCATGGGGTTCACAAGCACTAGGCCCCGCTGAGTTGCGCCATGGCTCCGGGCAGGGAGCCTCGTCTTTTCGCCGGTGCCCCAGGACTTGGACCGCGCAGTCCACGTGCCACGGGTCTCACAGCCTTTGGGATGGGTAGTCAGGCCCTTGAAGATGACCAATTTGTGGTCTTGGTGGCAACCCATTGGCGGCGAGCGTTCTACATCGAGGTCCTAGGCATTGGGTACCAGTTCACAGGTGTTGGCATTGATCAGCACCGGCAGGCTTCGGGGCTTCGGGGTCAGGTCTTGCCTTTTGAGGCTTCGGGGTCAGGTCTTGCCTTTTGCGGCAAAAGGCAAGACCCCGAAGCCCCTCCGAAGCCCCTCCGAAGCCCCCGAAGCCCCGGACCCCGAAGCCCCAGACCCCGAAGCGGGCCCATCAACGGCGCCGCCCCGCGTCTATCCATCGCTGCGTCATGCCTCGCGCGAGGTTGTACCGGGCGCAGTTGTACTGCTCCAGCTGGTCGAGCTCGGTGTTCGCGATGAGGCGCAGCGCCACGCCGTCAGCGGCATCGACATGCACATCGGCGAATGCCGCCTCCAAAGTCCGACCATGGAAGACCACGAACTGCATCAGCTCGTTCAAGGCCTGCCGGTACTTGGTCCGAATCGGGTCGGGCGCTGACAGAGCCGCGCGCAGCACGCTGTACTTCTGAATCGAGCGGCGGTAGATGAACTCGAACAAGTCCACCGCCGCAGTCACGTTGCGCTGCTCGTAGACGCCGAGCATGGCGGTCGCGTAGTCCGAGCGCTCCACGTCAAGGAATGACAGTGGTGCGCAGTTGTAGAGCATCAGCGGCATGTTGGCGCTCAGACGACTCGTGCGCTTGTTGCCGTCCGCGAAGGGCTGCAGGTAGGCCAGGTTGACCCACAGGAAAAACGCAGCCTCAACCGGATTGCGGATGTTCCGCACCTTGTCGACGATGGCGTTCAGCGTCTCCTCAAGGAGCGAGGGAATGCTGCTCGGGGTGTAGACCGAGCCGTCGATGTTCACCACGCGCCGGCGGATGCTGCCGATGTCGCGTGAGTCGCGCAAAAGGTCCCGCATCAGCTTGGCCTGCAGGTCGACGATGACGGGCACGGTGATGCCCTCGGTCGGTACCGCATCGACCATGTACTCGATGGCGCTCTTGTGATTGAGCAGCATCAGCGTGTCCTCGTCGAGTGGGCCGCCCTGTTGGCCGAGCTCGAAGAGTTCCTTGGTGTCCAGCAAGCTCTTGTTGTTGCCCTCGAGGCGCGATGACGACCAGGACAGGTCGATGAGCAACTGCTCCAGCACTTCGCGCGCGTAGGTTCCTGCAGGTTGCTGGTCCTGGCTGCGGCCGGCGTCGTACAAGTCTGTGGCCAATTGCGGCGGCAGCAGGCTGGACTGGTTCGGGATGTAGCTGTTCACGAACCCGCTGTCGTAGCCCACGGAGGTGCGGGTGCCCAAGGGTGCACGCAGAGACTCGACCAGGGGCTGTGCAGCCGCCGACCATTGAAGGCCGCCAGACCCGGCCGGCGCCTGGGCGCCAGCGGGCAAAGCGCGCAGCACTGCCTCGGCCACTGCGGTGGCCAGGTAGCGGGTCGAGCGACCATCCCCGCGCTTCTCCAGAAAGCCAGCGGCCAGAAGGTCCCGCAAGTCCCGGTTGATGGTGGGCCGGGAGACCTGGAGAGCGAGCTCCAGCGCGCTTGGCGAAACCGGCTCACCCGCTGCCAGGACTCGGCGGAGCAGCGCCTCATGGCGGGGCGACAGCGAGGGAGTCGTCATGGGGCAGCGAACCTTGTCAATTTCATCAATCTTGTCAGCAGAGGAGATTTCGAGCCAAATCCCATCAAATGATAAAAATAGCTCGTAATCCTATCTCGATGTCGAGCAGACCGATAGGAATACTGACAAGATTGCTCCCTGCGTGACAAGAAATCTCTTAAGGGAAGCAGCGACTTGACGCACGCAGCCCAGGGCGCTGGCCACCCGTTCGACACCGCTTCGGGGTCACACCGCCTCGAGGTCCACACGGGCTTCGGGGTCCGGGCTTCGGGGTCACGGCGCTTCGGGGCCTTTAATTTACAGCCCCCCACCCCCGCCAACACCCTCATCAAGATCCGCGCCGCATCCAGCGTCAAAAGACCCTGCGCAATGCCCTCGCGCAGCTCGTGCGGGCGCCATAGCGCGAAGGCCTGCACCTCGCCGTCCTGGTTGACCGGCCGCAGGCCCTCGGGCAGGGTGAGCTGCGCGCACAGCAGGCGTTCGCTCAGGTAGCCCTGGCCGCCGCCGTCGGGCAGCGGGCGGCGGCTCCACAGCGTGGGGCCGGGGCGCAGCGGAGCCAACTCGGTCAGAAACAGCCCGGCCTCCTCCCAGCTCTCGCGCGCCAGCGCCTCGCGCGGGCGCTCGCCGCTGGCCACCATGCCGCCCACCAGGGTGTCCCAGAGGTTCGGGTCCTCGGCCTTGTGCGCGCTGCGCTGCTGCAGCCACAGGCCGCCGTCGGCGCTCCAGCCAAGCAGTCCAGCGAATCAGTGAAATCGGCACTGCGTGAGTGCCTGCGCGGGGTGCCGTCTAGGCGGCGGCGGGAAGCCGTGGCAGGTCCCACGGCGAGCGCCGGCAACGACGAGGGCGCCCCGCGCAGGCGCTCACCCGAAGGGCCGGGCCTGCAAGGCAGCCCGGCGGGTGTTGCGTCGCTGGCCCAGGCGTCCAGCCTGGGCTGCGCGCCGCGCCTACGCCGCGCCGCCTTGCAGACCCCGGCGCAGCGCCGATTTCACTGATTCGCTGGACTCGGTGCACGGCCAGCGTGGGCAGGCCGAGCACGCGCGCGCAGCCGCGCTCGATGCGCGTCCAGCCGGCCGGGTGGGCCACACGCACGGTCTCGTCGCGCCAGCGTCCGCTTAAAGCGAGGCGGCGCAGGGTCTGCGCCAGCGCGTCGAGGTGCTCGTCGGGGGCGGCGCTGGCGGGCTCGAAGGGCGTGCCGGCCTGC
>JAYRUQ010000089.1:0-6120 GCA_041919015.1 Inhella sp. | reverse complement strand
GTAGAGCCTGCCCTGGCGCTGCAGGCCGGGGATGCGCGCGTGCTCGCGAAAGCGTGGCAGCTGGCGGTGGCGGTTCGGGATGCGCGCCGCATCCAGCGCCTGCACCAGACCGGCGTCGAGGTAGCGCTGCAGCTCGGCGGTGTTGAGCGCCAGCACGTCGAACTCGTCGCCGCGACTGGCGCGCGCCCACATCGCCTCGTCGGTGTCGATGGTGGTCAGCTCGACGCGCACGCCGTGGCGCCGCTCGAAGGCCTGCACCACCTCCGGCTCGGCATAGCCCGGCCAGGCCAGCACGCGCAGGCTGGCGCCGGCCGCGCCGGCCGCGCCGGCCGCAAAGGCCGTACCGACCGCGAAGGCCGGGCGCGGCAGCGCGGCCAGCCCGAGCAGACCCAGGCCCTGCCCCAGCAGCTGACGGCGATCCGAGGGGTGCATGGGTACATCCTAGAGGCGCGAACGCGTCGCGCCGTCACGGCACCGGGGTTCGGTGGGGCCCTGGCGTGAAACTTGGACGCGGCGGGGGTGGGGCTGTGGCGCTTTCACCGCGGGGCCGCAACGGGTGGGCGGGGCGGCGGGTGAATGCGTGGTCAAGGCTGATTTCGGACATCGCGGCCTGCGCCTCGAGTGTCGGCAGCGTTTCCGAGTCTTCCCTGGCGAGCACTCGCTGTGCGCGATGGCAGGCTATGGCGGCCTCGGCAAAATCCGCTCAGGCCTCATGAACACGACCGCGTCACTCGAGTTGGCTTGAGCAAGCATTGATGGCATACCTTGATCGCTTCGAGCCTCCAGATTTTCCAACTGGCGCATCGACACTTCGGAAGCAGCTAGAGCTCGGCATGATCTTTCATGCCCGGCAAGTCCCCCCGTCCGCGAACACTGCCCGCCTTCTCATGACTTACGTGGTCGTCTCTGACAAAGCGGCGAGGGAGTACGCGGCTGCGTGTGACCGAATTCGCGATCACATGAACGCTGGCGGGGGTATCCAAGCCTTCGTGGAAGGGACCGGTCATTTCGAGAACTGCATCAATGCTTCGAAGCGGGCGCTTCGAGTGCTTGGGCGGCTGGGAACCCAGGACGACGGCCCCGAGATTGACCGCGTCATTCGGAAGATGGCCCAGTCGCAAGCCAAGTTGGTCACGGGCCTACGAGACGCGATCGAGCACATGGATGCGGATATCGTTTCTAGCCCTGGACTTCCTGCGGGCGCGCCGCACCTTCTGACCATCGACAAGACGGGGAAATACCTGGAGATTGGAGCTCATCGTTTACCGATCGCTGGGCTCCTGGGCACGGTGGGCGCGCTCCATTCAGCAGGTATTGCAATCATCCAGTCACTACCCACGTCTGACAACGCCGGTTAAGCAATTCAAAGAAGCCTTGCGGCTGTCCATGATGGCCATGTCGGGGCGTGCGGCTGCGACTGGCACCCTTGGCTTTGCCTGGCTCCTGATCAGCAAGCTCAAAACGTCCGCACCCGCTGCACAGCAACCCCCGACCGAGCCGCCGCCAGATCGCGGCCAAAGGCTGCTGACCGCGGGCCGTTCATGAGACGGACAGCGGGCGGACCGCCCGGTCAGCCACGATGATCACGACCTTGACCGCCCCGTCAAGACCTCGTCGTCCGCTCCCATCCCGCCCATGCTCCGCTACGAAACCCTGCCCGTCACCCCCTTCCAGCAGAACTGCTCGCTCGTCTGGTGCGACCGCACCCACGAGGCGGCGCTGATCGATCCGGGCGGTGAGATCCCGCGCCTGCTGGCGGCGGTGAAACGCCATGGCCTGACGCTCAAGATGCTGCTGCAGACCCACGCGCACATCGACCACGCCGGCGCCACCGGGCAGATGGCGCGCGAGCTGGCGCTGCCGGTGGTCGGGCCGCACCCGGGCGACCAGTTCTGGATCGACGGCCTGGCGCAGCAGAGCGTCATGTTCGGCTTCCCGCGCGCCGAGCCCTTCACGCCGACGCGCTGGCTTGCCGACGGCGACAGCGTGCAGCTCGGCGAGGAAACGCTCACCGTGCGCCACTGCCCCGGCCACACGCCCGGCCATGTGGTGTTCCACAGCGCCACGGCGCGGCGCGCCTTCGTGGGCGACGTGCTGTTCGCCGGCTCCATCGGCCGCACCGACTTCCCGCAGGGCAACTTCGACCAGCTGGTGGCCTCCATCACGCAGCGCCTGTGGCCGATGGGCGACGACACCGTGTTCATCCCCGGCCACGGGCCCGAGAGCAGCTTCGGCGCCGAGCGCCGCAGCAACCCCTTCGTGGGCGACGCCGCGCTGGGAGCCGGCCGGTGAGCGCCGCCAACCCGGTGCTGGTGGAGGTCTGGCGCGGCGCGGCCGTCGAGTCGCGGCACCGCGGCGCCTATGTGGTGCTGGACGGCGCGGGCGGCCAGGTGGCGGCGGCCGGCGACGTGGACGCGCGCGTCTTCCCGCGCTCGGCCATCAAGCTGCTGCAGGCCCTGCCGCTGGTGGCCAGCGGGGCCGCCGAGCGCTGGGGCCTGAGTGATGCCGAGCTGGCGCTGGCCTGCGCCTCGCACAACGGCGAGCCGCTGCATGTGCAGACCGCTGCCGGCGCGCTGGCCAAGGCCGGCCTGAGTGAGACCGTGCTGGAGTGCGGCACGCACTGGCCTTATCTGGACACGGCGCAGCGCGCGCTGGCGCAGGCCGGCCAGACGCCCTGCGCGCTGCACAACAACTGCTCGGGCAAGCACGCCGGTTTCGTCTGCCTGGGCGCGCACATCGGCCGGCCGGAGCCGGGCTGGCTGAGCGGCTATGTGGAGCCCGGGCACGCCGTGATGCGCGAGGTGGGCGCGGCGCTGCAGGCGGCCACCGGCGCGCGCCTGGCCGACGCGCCGCGCGGCGTCGACGGCTGCTCGATCCCGACCTACGCGCTGCCGCTGCGCGCGCTGGCGCTGGGCTTTGCGCGGGTGGCGGGCGGCGTGGGCCTGTCGGCCGAGCACGCGCGCGCTGCGCAGCGCCTGCGCGAGGCCATCGCGCGCCAGCCCTTCATGGTGGGCGGCACGGGGCGCTTCGACACGCGGCTGATGCAGCAGCTCGGCGAGCGCGTCTGCTGCAAGGTGGGCGCCGAGGGCGTGTACTGCGCGGCCCTGCCCACCCTGGGCCTGGGCGTGGCGCTGAAGATGGACGACGGCAACAACGCCCGCGCCGCCGAGGTGGCGATGGCCGCGCTGCTGCGCCGCCTGCTGCCGCTGGAGGGTGCCGACCTCGCGCTGGTGGAGTCCCTGGCCGCGCCGCTGCTGCACAACTGGCGCGGCATCGAGGTGGGACGCCTTGGAGCCGGCGAGGCGCTTCGAGCGCCCTGAGGTATCGCCGCAGGGCACCCGCGCGCACCCCGCTGGACGGGCGCCGGCGCCGCAACGAGCATGGCCCGTCCCTCCACCGAGCCCCGCCCGCCATGCCGACGACCACCGCCTCCCCCCTGCGCCCCAACCCCCTGCTGCCCGGTCTCGGCGTGGCCCTGCTGCTGCTCTACGCGGCGCTGCTGCTGGGCGGCGCCGCGCTGCAGGCCGACTGGCTGCCGGCGCTCAACGCCCATGGCCACACCGAGTTGCACGCGCACGGCCACCCCTTTGCCGACGCGCGCGCCTGGCTGGGCATTCCCAACGCCGCCGACGTGCTGAGCAATCTGCCCTTCGCGCTGCTGGCGCTGTGGGGCCTCGGTGGCGCCCGGCGCATCGGCGTCAAGGCGGACGAGGCCGTGCTGCGCATCGGACTTGCCGCCACCGCGCTGGGCTCCGCCGGCTACCACGCCTGGCCGCGGCCCGAGACCCTGGTGCTGGACCGTGCCGGCATGGCGCTGGCCTTTGCCGGCCTGTTGGCGCTGGCGCTGCGCAGCCGCGTCGGCGAGCGCGAGGGGCGGTTGCTGCTGGGCGTGCTCACGCCCTTGGCCTTGCTGGCCGCCGCGCTGCCGCTGGCCGGCAACCTGATGCCCTGGCTGCTGGTGCAGTTCGGCGGCGTGCTGGCGCTGCTGGCGCTGGCCACCCGGCCCACGCGCCCGGGTGCGCCGCGCCTGCCGCTGACCGGCATCGTGGCGCTCTACGCGCTGGCCAAGGTCTGCGAGGGCCAGGACGCCGCGCTGTTCGCGCTCAGCGACGGTCTGCTGGCCGGCCACACGCTCAAGCACCTGGTGGCGGTCGGCGCGGCGGCGCTCGCCATCCGGGCGCTCAACGCCCGTAGGCGCTGATGGCCCCGCTCAGGCGCTGTGGCACTGCGTCTGCGAGGCGCTCCAGTCGTTGACGCGCACCAGCTCGGCGCCGCGCCGCAGCGCGATGAGCTGGGCGATCACCGAGGCGGCGATCTCGGCCGGCGTCAGCGCCCCGAGGTTCAGGCCGATGGGGCCGTGCAGGCGCGCCAGCTGTGCATCGCTCAGGCCGAACTGCGTGCGCAGGCGCTCGCGCCGCGCCTGGTTGTTGCGCAGGCTGCCCAGCGCGCCGACGTAGAAGGCCGGGCTGCGCAGTGCCTCCAGCAGCGCCAGGTCGTCGAGCTTGGGGTCGTGGGTGAGCGCGACGATGGCGCTGTTGGCGTCGGGCTGCAGGGCGATCACGGCGTCGTCGGGCATGGCGCGGGTCAGCGTCAGCTCCAGGCCCTCCCAGCCCTCCAGGTACTCGACGCGCGGTTCGCAGACGGTGACCTGGTAGCCGGTCAGCAACGCCATCTGCGCCAGGCCGCGGCTGAGCTGGCCGCCGCCGATGATCAGCAGGCGCCAGGGCGGCCCCAGCACGGTCTGCAGCACCGCCGCGTCGAGGCGCAGGCCGTCGCCGGCCTGGGCGTCGGCCAGTTCCACCGCGCCGCTGGCGAGCGCCAGGCGGCGGCGCACGCGGCGCTGCGCGGTCAGGCGCTGCAGCAGTTCGTCCAGGCGCGATGCGGGCCCGAGGCGCTCCAGCAGGATCTGCACCGTGCCGCCGCAGGGCAGGCCGAAGCGCTGCGCCTCCTCGGCGCTGGCGCCGTAGCTGGTGAGCGTGGGCAGGCTGACGGCCAGTTCGCCGCGCTGCACGCGGCCGATCAGGTCGTCCTCGATGCAGCCGCCGCTCAGGCTGCCGCTGACCTGGCCGTCGTCGCGGATCGCCATCAGCGAACCCGGCGGCCGCGGCGCCGAACCCCAGGTGCGCACCACCGTGCCCAGCACCACGCCGCGCCCGGCCTGGCGCCAGGCCTGTGCGGTGCGCAGGGTGTCGAGCTCGGTGCTCACGGCTTCTTGAAGAGCCCGGCCCACCAGGCCCTGAGCATCTGCCCGAGCAGGGCCAGCACGTTGAGCTCGCGCACCGGCGGCGGTGGGGGCAGGGCGGAGGGGTTGGGCGCGCGCGGTGCGGGTGCGGCATCCGGGTTCTGCGGGGGGGCAGCGGGGTCAGCGGGTTCGGCGGTCTCCGCGCGGGCCGCTCCGGCGGCCGGCGCTTCGACCGGCTGCGCCGCCGCGGCGGCCGAGAAGGCCTGCGCGAACTGCGCCAGCAGCGCGTCGCTGGCCGGCTGCAGCAGGCGGTTGCCGAACTGCGCCAGCTTGCCGCTGACGCTCACCGTCGCCGCGCCGACCAGCACGCAGCCGGCGCCCTCGGCGTCCGCCTCCAGGTGCGCGCTCAGCTGCATCTGCGCCGCCGAGCCGCCCTTGTCGGCGCCCTTGGCGTGCAGGCGGATGCGGCGCGCCGCGGCGTCGCTCTCCTGCCACTCGATCTCGCCGGCGAAGGCCAGGCTGGCCGGGCCGATGCGTGTCTTCACCTGACCCTTGTGGCGCGTGGCGTCGAGCACCTCGGTGAGCTGCGCGCCGGGCATGCAGGCGGCCAGGCGCGGCGGGTCGGCCAGCACGGCCCAGGCCTGGTCGACGGTGGCGGCCACCGGGTAGCGCTTGGCGATCTGCAGTTCCATGGGGTTCGACCTTCGTTCAGCCCTTGGCGACGGCGAAGCGCCGATCCGGCTTGGCCGCCTTGGCGAACAGCGGTTCGACCTTGGGCAGCGTGGCCTCGATGTCGCGGATGCGCGTCGGACCGCTCGGGTGGGTGCTCAGCCACTGCGGCGGCGCGCCCTTGTTCTGCGCGCCCATCTTCTGCCACAGGCTGACGCCGGCCTGCGGGCTGTAGCCGGCGCGCGCCGACAGGTCCATGCCGATCAGAT
>JAYRUQ010000088.1:0-6539 GCA_041919015.1 Inhella sp. | reverse complement strand
CCCCCTCCAGCTCCAGGTGCTGGTAGCGCGTGTGCGCGGCCTGAGCGCGCAGCGTGAAACCCGTGGCATCGCGCCACTCCCCGGCCAGCGCCAGCTTGTCGCGGCGCATCTCGATCTGCACGCCCTCCTCGGCCACCGTGCCGTAATCGTTGGCGTAGTGGTCCCAGGCCAGGCCCAGGAAACCCTGCGCTCCGACGCGCGAGACCCCGAGCGCACCGCCTTGGGCGCGGCTGGCCGAGTTCAAGACCCGGCCCTGCAGCGCGCTGCCGCCCGCCTCGTCGGGCCGCAGGTAGTCGGGCACGCGCAGGTCGGTGGTGCGGCGCGCGAAGGCGTCGGCATGCCAGGCCCAAGCCTTGCCACCGCCCTCCACCAGCGCGGCGGCGGCGCGCTCGCCGTCCGCGCCGCCCAGGCGCAGTTCGGCGGCACCGGCGAGGCCCTCGCTCGCCCGGCTGGGAATGCGGCCATCGATGGCGTTGACCACGCCGCCCAGCGCGCTGCCGCCATAGAGCAGGGCCTGAGGGCCCCGCAGCACCTCGATGCGCTCGACCATCAGCGGGTCGAGCGGCAGCGCGTGGTCGAAGCTGAGGCTGGAGGCGTCGAGCGAGGCGCCGGCGTTGCTGAGCACGCGGATGCGGTCGCCGTCGAGGCCCCGCAGCACGGGCCGGTTGGCGTTGGGGCCGAAGTAGCTCGAGGACACGCCGGGCAACCCCTCGAGGGTCTCGCCCAGCGAGCTGCCGCGGCGCAGCAGCAGCGCTTCGCCGTCGAGCACGGCGGCCGGCAGCGCGCGGGGTTCGCTGCGCAGGGGGTTGCCGGTGAGCAGCACGGCGGGCAAGGCGGTCGAAGGCGTGTCGGCCAGGGCTGACAGCGGCACAGAAAGGGCACAGGCCGCGGCGGCGGCACGGGATAGGAGCTGGTTTTTCATGGGGAATGCGAAACAGGGTCGCGACGGGCAGCGCGACCCGCAGGAAAGGTCGCGCACAGCCGTCGTCAAGGCGCAGGCCGGCGCCGCGCGGGCTCAGGCCGCGCTCAGGGCACCGGAAGGGCAGCGGAGGACTTCAGCCGACCGAAGGCGGTGCGCGCGCCGGCGGGCGGGTCCAGGCCTGGCGCCTTGGCCCGACGCTGGCGCGGTCCGCTTGCTGCAGCAGACCCCAGCTGGGCGGGCTGAGCAGCACCAAACCGTCGCTCGGCGCCGCATGGCCGAGCTGGTCGAGCAACTGGCAGGCTGCGGAGCCCACCTCGTGCTGGTCCAGCAGCTCCAGCAGCTCCAGCAGGAGCGAGCCCCCCGCACCCGACCCGGCATGCGCTGCGTGGGCGTGAGGCGCCTCATCGCCCGGCTCGGGCGGCAGCCCCGCCCACGAAGGCCCCTGAGCAGGGTGCCCGGCATGCGCGTGCGCCACCGCTTGAAGTCGCGCATGCGCACCCGGGTGAAGCTGGGCGTGCAGCAAGCCCAGCCATTGCGAACCGAGCAGCGAAGCCAGCAGCGCGCACAGCAAACCCGCCCACAGCCAGCCCCGGCGGGGCGAGGCGGCGAGCGGGCGAGGGTGCGACATGGGGCGCATGGTACGCAGGGGCCGGCAAGCACCCGGCAAGCACCCGGCAAGCGCGCACGCACGCTCCCGCAAGGCGGGGTCATGGCGCCCGAGACGGCGAGCGGCTTGGATCGAACGCAGCTCGACCCCAGGTCGACCGCCACTTCCACCGCCACTTCGACCGCTACGTCGACCGCCACGTCGACCGCCACTTCGACCGCCACGTCGACCGCCACGTCGACCGCCATTTCGTCGCTGCAACGCCATGTCCCCATTTCCCCATGGCCCTGCCCCTTGAAGCCGGCCGGAGCGCCCCTATACTTCCGACCACTAGCACTCGCATTGAGTGAGTGCTAACAGCTTCGGCAGGCCGGCATCAGGGCTTTGGCCGCCGTCGCATCCCAACCGCAAACCCATCGGAGAACCGTCGCATGAAGCTGCGTCCCCTGCACGATCGCGTGATCGTCAAGCGCCTGGAAAACGAGACCAAGACCGCCTCGGGCATCGTCATCCCCGACAACGCCGCCGAGAAGCCGGACCAGGGCGAAGTCCTGGCCGTCGGCCCGGGCAAGCGCAACGACAAGGGCGAGCAGATTGCCCTGAACGTCAAGGTCGGTGACCGCGTGCTGTTCGGCAAGTACAGCGGCCAGACCGTCAAGGTTGACGGCGATGAGCTGCTCGTCATGAAAGAAGACGACCTCTTCGCGGTCGTCGAGAAGTAAGGCTACTGCGCGGGCCCTGGCCGTCGTTGGGCGGTGCTCGGGATCCTCACGTAGCGCTGCTACGTTGCGGTCCCTGCGCTCCGTCCGCCTGGTCCAGCGCCCGCTCGCTACGCCTTCCTTTCTCGACGATCGAGCGTCGAAGGTGGAAGGCAGCACACCCACCCACTGAATTCGGAGAAATCAACATGGCAGCAAAAGACGTTGTGTTCGGCGGCGAAGCCCGCGCGCGCATGGTTGAGGGCGTGAACATCCTGGCCAATGCGGTCAAGGTCACGCTCGGCCCCAAGGGCCGCAATGTGGTGCTCGAGCGCTCGTTCGGCGCCCCCACCGTGACCAAGGACGGTGTGTCCGTGGCCAAGGAAATCGAGCTGAAGGACAAGCTGCAGAACATGGGCGCGCAGATGGTCAAGGAAGTCGCTTCCAAGACCAGCGACAACGCCGGTGACGGCACCACCACCGCCACCGTGCTGGCCCAGGCCATCGTGCGCGAAGGCATGAAGTACGTGGCCGCCGGCATGAACCCGATGGACCTCAAGCGCGGCATCGACAAGGCCGTCGCCGCCCTGGTCGAGGAGCTGAAGAAGGCCAGCAAGGCCACCACGACCAGCAAGGAAATTGCCCAGGTCGGCTCGATCTCGGCCAACAGCGACGAGTCGATCGGCCAGATCATTGCCGACGCCATGGACAAGGTCGGCAAGGAAGGCGTCATCACCGTCGAGGACGGCAAGAGCCTGAACAACGAGCTGGATGTCGTCGAAGGCATGCAGTTCGACCGCGGCTACCTGTCGCCCTACTTCATCAACCAGCCCGAGAAGCAAGTCGCGCTGCTGGACAACCCCTTCGTGCTGCTGCACGACAAGAAGATCAGCAACATCCGTGACCTGCTGCCGGTGCTGGAGCAGGTGGCCAAGGCCGGCCGCCCGCTGCTGATCATTGCCGAAGAGGTCGACGGTGAGGCGCTGGCCACGCTGGTGGTCAACACCATCCGCGGCATCCTGAAGGTTGTCGCCGTCAAGGCCCCGGGCTTCGGCGACCGCCGCAAGGCCATGCTGGAAGACATCGCCATCCTGACCGGCGGCAAGGTCATCGCCGAGGAAGTCGGCCTGACGCTGGAGAAGGTCACGCTGGCCGACCTGGGCCAGGCCAAGCGCATCGAAGTCGCCAAGGAAAACACCACGATCATCGATGGCGCCGGTGCCGCCGCCGACATCGAGGCGCGCGTCAAGCAGGTGCGCATCCAGATCGAGGAAGCCACCAGCGACTACGACCGCGAGAAGCTGCAAGAGCGCGTGGCCAAGCTGGCCGGCGGCGTGGCGCTGATCAAGGTCGGTGCCGCCACCGAAGTCGAGATGAAGGAAAAGAAAGCCCGCGTGGAAGACGCGCTGCACGCCACCCGTGCCGCCGTTGAGGAAGGCATCGTGGCCGGCGGCGGCGTGGCGCTGTTGCGCGCCAAGCAGGCCGTGGGCGACATCAAGGGCGCCAACGCCGACCAGGACGCCGGCATCAAGCTGGTCATGAAGGCCATCGAAGCGCCGCTGCGCGAGATCGTCTTCAACGCCGGTGGCGAGGCCTCGGTGGTCGTCAACGCGGTGCTGGCCGGCAAGGGCAACTACGGCTTCAATGCCGCCAACGACACCTATGGCGACATGATCGAGATGGGCATCCTGGACCCGACCAAGGTGACCCGCATGGCGCTGCAAAACGCCGCCTCCGTGGCCAGCCTGATGCTGACCACCGAAGCCATGGTGGCCGAGGCTCCCAAGGAAGACGCTGCTCCGGCCATGCCGGGTGGCGGCATGGGCGGCATGGGCGGCATGGACATGTAAATCGCAACCCGCGACAGCGGATTGCGCCAAGGCCACCTTCGGGTGGCCTTTTTCATGGGTCGCGTCTGGAACAATGCGCGCCCCATGGCGATCAATCCCACCCTCAAGGCGATGACCGACCTGCTGCTGGCAGAACTGCCGGCGCTGGGTCGCGAACTGCTGGAGTCGATCCAGCACGCGCTGCACCAGGATCCGCGCGCCTTCGCCCTGCAGGACGCCTGGTCGCGCCGACGCAGCCGCTTCCTGCTCGAGTTCGAAAGCGAATTGCGCCCCCAGTTGGTGCGGATGCGCGCCGGTGATCTGCAGGCCCGGCCGCGCGGCGGCAACAGCGGCCTGGGCGGTCTCAGCCTGGTGGACGAGAGCCAGGCGCTGCGCGACGTCGGCATCGCCCACGCGGTGGAGCTGTGCCAGGAGGCCAGCCGCACCGAGCTGTTCCAGCTGGGCAATTTCTTCACCGCCTTGCACCGCGGACCGGTGCACGGGCGCGACCTCAATGCCTTGCGCCCGGCGCTGTTCGCCCGCGCCCTGGCCGATGCACTGGCCGGCTCCGATCTGAGTGCCGACGGCCACTACGCGTTGATGCGCGCCGCCGCGCCGGCGCTGGCGGCGGCACTGGCGCGGCGCTACCAGCAGTTGGTGGGCCTGTTGCACGAGGCGGAGCTGGCACCCATGGTGTCGACCCGCCTGGGGCAGGAACGGCGCCGCTCGCCGGCGGTGCGCGACAGCCAGTCGGGCGCGCTGGCCGGACTGCAGGCGCGCAGCGTGGCCATCAGCTCACGCCCGCAGCGTCTGCACGCGCCGGCCAGCGAGAGCCTGCTCGACCGGCTCTACGAGCGCATGCTGGACGACCCCGCGCTGGCCGCTCCGGTCAAGGCCCAGCTGGCGCGTCTGCAGGTCGCGGTGACGCGCCTGGCGCTCGAGGACGCCACGCTGCTGCGCGACGAAAGCCACCCGACCTGGCGCCTCATCAACGCCATCGCCGCCTACGCCGGCGGCTTTGCCGATGCGAACGACGAGCGCTTGCAGGAATTCCTGCGTTTTCTCGAGGACCAGACCGCGGCGCTGGTGCAGTCCCCGCAGCCCAGCAGCCAGCAGTTCGAGTACCTGCTGCGCCTGGTCGACGCCTTCATTGCCCGACAGGCCCGCGAGCGCAGCGCGCCCTCCGAGGCCGAACTGGCGACCCTGGAGCGCGAACGCCAGAGCGGCGCCTGGCTGAAGCTGCTGCGCGAGCAGCTCGACGAGCTGGCACGTCGCGCCGGGCTGGGGCCGCATGCGCGGCGTTTCCTGCACGCGCGCTGGTCGGTGCTGATCGTCCAGGCCATGGTGCGCGAGGGCCAGGACGGCGTCCTCGTGCAGCGCCTGCTGCACTGGGTCGACCCGCTCATCGACAGCCTGCGCGAGCGCGCCGACGCCGCCGCGCGCGCCGAGCTGCGCCTGCAGTTGCCAGCCCTGGTTTCGGGCATCGAGTCCCTGCTCGAGCCGCTCGGCCTGAGCCCCGAGCAGCGCCAGACCTTGATGGACGCGCTGATGAAGCTGCACAGCCGGCTGATGGCACCTTCGGCGCAGGCGGGCGCCGGCGCGCAGGAAGCCGGCGTCAGCGAACTACCCACCCCGTCCCAGGCCGAAATGGACAGTGCCGCCCCCGACGAGGCCGCGGTCAGTCGCTTCGTCGAGGAGCGCGAGAGCGGCTACGCCTCGGTGTGGGCGCACGCCCAGGTCGACCGCTCGGCGCTGCCGACCCAGCCGCTGCCCCTGCCCGACAGCGCCGAGGCCCAGCAGCAGGTCGAAGCGCGCCTGTGGCTGGATGCCCTGCGTGTCGGCGGCTGGTTCCATCTGTTCGTCGACAGCGGATGGTGCACCGCCCAACTGGTCTGGATCGGCAGCGAACGCGACCTCTTCCTGTTTGTGGGCCAGGACGCCGGGCAGCGCCACTCGCTGACCCTCGGCGCGCTGTCGCAGCTCTATCTGAACGGCCTGGCCATGTACCTCGAACAGGAAGGCCTGGTCGAGCGTGCCATCGGCACCCTGCTGCAAGACCTCGACGACGAATGAAACGGCTGCTCTGGGTCGCTCTGTGGCTGGCGTCCCTGGGGGCATGGGCCGAGCCGCGCGAGCGCATCGGCCTGGTGCTCAGTGGCGGCGGCGCGCGCGGGCTCACCCACATCGGCGTGCTCAAGGTGCTGGAACGCGAGCGCATTCCGGTCGACCTGATCGCCGGCACCTCGATGGGCGCCATCGTCGGCGGCCTCTATGCCAGCGGCCTGAACGCCGCCCAGCTCGAGGCTGAGCTGCTCAAGCTCGACTGGGAGCAGGTGTTCGCCAGCCGGGTCGACCGCCAGCACCTGTCGCACCGCCGCAAGGACGAGGACTACGGCTTCGCCGCCGGCGTCGAGCTGGGGCTGCGCGACGGCGAGCTGCGCCTGCCCAGCGGCACGGTGTCCTCGCGCGTGCTGGAGGTGCTG
>JAYRUQ010000087.1:0-6677 GCA_041919015.1 Inhella sp. | reverse complement strand
ACGGCCAGCTCGGCAGCGCGGCGCGCCGCCGCATGGCTGTGCGGCACGTCGACGATCTCCACGCCGTCGAGCGACAGGCCGAGCTCGGCCGCCAGCGCCCGCAGCCGCGCCTCGGGCGCCACCAGCAGCGGCACGATCAGGCCCTGGTCGCGCGCCGCCAGGGCCGCGCGCAGCGCGAGGGCATCGCAGGGGTGGACGACGGCGCAAGGCAGCGCCGGCGGGTCCACCGGTCCGGTCTGTCCGGCCTGTCCAGTCTGTCCGGCCTGCGTGGCCTGCGTGAGCAGGCCGGCCATCCAGTCGCGCAGCCGGGTGTCGGGGTCGAACAGGTGCAGGGTCGGCAGATCGGCGCGCGGCCGCAGCACCTTGCTGGTGGGCGCCCGCACCAGCGCCTCGCCCGACACCACAGTCTGCTGCAGCTGGTTGAGGACCGCGCAGTCGAGCCGCACGTTGCGCGTCTCGGCGTCCTTGTCGATCACCGTGACCTGCACGCTCAGGCGGTCGCCGACGCGCACCGGCCGGTGGAAGTGCAGGCTCTGCGCGATGTAGATGGTGCCGGGGCCGGGGAATTCGGTGCCCAGCACGCTGGAGATCAGCGCGCCGGCAAACATGCCGTGGGCGATGACGCCGTGGAAGCGCGAGGCCTCGGCGTACTCGGCGTCGACATGGGCCGGGTTCACGTCGCCCGAGACGAGCGCGAAGGCCTTGATGTCGTCGGCCGTCACGCTGCGCTGCAGCAGCGCCTGCTGGCCCGCCAGCAGCTCGTCGAAGGTGCGGTTCTCGATGAAGTCGGCGCGTGGGTTCATCGCACCGCATGCACGCCGGCATCCACGTAGAGGGTCTGGCCGGTCATGCCGGTGGCGTCCGAGCCGACCAGGAAAGCCACGCAGCCGCCCACTTCGTCGAGCGTGGCCAGGCGGCGCAGCGGCGCCTGCCGGCGCGCCTGGTCCATCAGGCCCTCGAAGCCCTGCAGGCCGCTGGCGGCGCGGGTCGGCAAGGGGCCCGGCGACACCGCGTGCACGCGGATGCGCTGCGGCCCGAGCTCCAGCGCCAGGTAGCGCACCAGGGACTCCAGCGCCGCCTTCACCGGCCCCATCAGGCCGTAGCGCGGCACCGCGTCCTCGGCGCCCAGGTAACTCATGGTGATGAGCGTGCCGCCGTCGCGGAACTGCGGCTCGGCGCAGCGCGCCAGCTCGGCGAACGAATGGCAGGACACGCGCATGGCGCGCGCGAAACCCTCGGCGCTGCTGTCGGCCACGCGCCCGTGCAGGTCCTCGAGCGGCGCCCAGGCAATCGAGTGCACCGCGAAGTCCAGCCCGTCCAGCAGCTCGCCGGCCTCGCTCACCAGCGCCTGCACGGCGCCGTCCTGCTCGACGTTGCAGACGCGCAAGGGCGCCTCCAGCTCGTCGGCCAGCGACTGCACCGCCGCGCGCGCCTTCTCGTTCACACAGCTCAGCACCAGGCGCGCGCCGCGCTCGCGCAGCACGCGCGCACAGCCCCAGGCGATGCTGTGCGCGTCGGCCAGGCCCATCACGAGGCCGGTGCGCCCCGCCAGCGGGCCAAAACTGCGCGGGGACGGACAGGGAATGGCATTCATGCCGAGGACGATGCGCGAGCGGCGTGACCGCGACATGACGCGCCGCCAGCCCTCTGACGCGGCGCAAGAACGGCCCCCGCTGTCATCGGGGCTTCATCGGCTTCGGGCATGTTGCCGCCCTTTACGCCCACCGATGCCATGAGCAAGCACCCCGACAACTTCCACGAGGACCTGCTGCGCCGCATCGAGCGCGAACTGCTCGACAGCTACGACGAGGAGTTCGAGCTCGACGTCGAGGACCGCCATGTGGACGAGCTGGCCGGCGTGGCGCGCGACGCCGACTACCGCAGCGAACGCCAGCGCTACTTCACCGAGCTGTTCCGGCTGCAGGGCGAGCTCGTCAAGCTGCAGGACTGGGTCGCCACCACCAAGCACAAGGTGGTGGTGCTGTTCGAGGGGCGCGACGCCGCCGGCAAGGGCGGCGTCATCAAGCGCATCACGCAGCGCCTGAACCCGCGCGTGGCGCGCGTGGTGGCACTGCCGGCGCCCAGCGACCGCGAACGCACGCAGTGGTATTTCCAGCGCTATGTGCCGCACCTGCCGGCCGGCGGCGAGATCGTGCTGTTCGACCGCAGTTGGTACAACCGCGCCGGCGTCGAGCGCGTGATGGGCTTTTGCAGCGAGGACGATGTGGAGGAGTTCTTCCGCTCGGTGCCCGAGTTCGAGCGCATGCTGGTGCGCAGCGGCATCCAGCTCATCAAGTACTGGTTCTCGATCGGCGACGACGAGCAGAACCTGCGCTTCCTGAGCCGCATCCACGACCCGCTGAAGCAGTGGAAGCTCAGCCCCATGGACCTGGAGAGCCGCCGCCGCTGGGAGGAATACACCAAGGCCAAGGAGGCGATGCTGGAGCGCACCCACATCGACGAGGCCCCCTGGTGGGTGGTGCCGGCCGACGACAAGAAGCGTGCGCGCCTGAACTGCATCCACCACCTGCTGGCACAGATGCCCTACGCCGAGGTGGAGCGCGAGCCGGTGCAGCTGCCGCCGCGCGAGCGCCACGAGGACTATGTGCGCAACCCGGTGCCGGCCGAGCGCATCGTGCCGGCGGTGTACTGAGCCCGATCGCAACGTGAGTCAGCGAAGGCTGCGCCGGCGGAAGCGGACAGGCGGCATGCGCAGAATCAAGCCATGTTCAAACTTCCGCGCAAGCAGGCGTCCGGCGAGACGGCGGCCCGGCACCTGGATCCCGACACGCCGCTGGCGCGCCCCGACGAGACGGCCGCCGACCTGCGCCTGCGACTGCGCCAGCGCCCGGGTTCGACGCCGGGCGCGGGCGGCGCCTGGTCGCTGCTGTGCGTCGTCGACGCCGGCGGGCAACTGCTGGGCACGCTGTCGGCGGCGGAACTGCTGGCGCTGCCCGACGACGCCCTGCTGGCACAGGCCTGCCACCGCGAGCTGCCCTGCGTGCCGCAGCACACCGACCAGGAGCGCCTGGCCTCCATCGCGCTGCAGCATGGTGCGCTGGCCCTGCCCCTGATGGACGAGGCGCAGCGCCTGGTGGGGGTGGTCGGCCCGGCCGCGTTGATGGACGTGCTGCGCCGCGAGCATGTCGAGGACCTGCACCGCCTGGCCGGCGTGATGCGCGAAGGCGCGCAGGCCCGTCACGCGCTGGAGGATCCGCCGCTGCGCCGGGCGCGCCACCGCCTGCCCTGGTTGCTGCTGGGCTTGCTGGGCAGCGTGCTGGCGACCTGGCTGATGTCGCGCTTCGAGGCCGCGCTGGCGCTCGTGCCGGCGGTGGCCTTCTTCGTGCCGGGCGTCGTCTATCTGGCCGACGCCGTCGGCACGCAGAGCGAGGCGGTGGCGGTGCGCGGGCTCTCGCTCAGCCATGCCGGCCTGGGCAGGCTGCTGGGCGGGGAGTTGCGCACCGGCCTGCTGGTCGGGCTGATCCTCGGCCTGGCCGCCTTCGGCCTGGTGCAGCTGCTGTTCGACCAGCGCGGCCTGGCCCTGGCGGTTGCCGTGGCCCTGATGTGCGCCTGCACCCTGGCCTCGCTGATCGGCCTGCTGCTGCCCTGGCTGCTGGGGCGCCTGGGGCTGGATCCGGCCTATGGCTCCGGTCCGCTGGCGACCATCCTGCAGGATCTGCTGAGCCTGCTGGTCTATCTGGGCTGCGTCAGCCTGTGGGTGATTTGAGCTTGCGCAGAACCCCGCGCATCTGACGGGCGCTGACGCCGAATGGTCAAGCAACGGTCAAGGCGCGGTCACATGACGGATTCACGCTGCGCGCCACCGATGTCAACCCGAGGACGGAGCCACCACCGTGAGCCAAACGCTGCTGAAGGATTTCTTCGCCAAGGTCGAGACCCTGCGCTGGGACGATCACCGCTACTACCACCAGTGCCGCATCAACCAGAGCCTGCACTTCGTCAGTGCGCTGAGCTTTCTGGTCGCCTATGCGCTGGTGTGGAAGCAGCCGGCGCTGGCCGGTCTGATCGGCTGGCTGGTCGGCATGGTGACGCGGCAGTCCGGGCACATCTTCTTCGAGCCGCGCGGCTTCGACACCATCCACCAGTGCAGCTACGCGCACAAGGAATCGATCAAGGCCGGCTTCAACATGCAGCGCAAGGCGGTGCTGATCTCGATCTGGCTGTCGCTGCCGGTGCTGCTGCTGATCAGCCCCTCGCTGTTCGGCCTGCTGCCGGTCTGGGAAGGGGCGGCAGCCTTCTGGCAGCAGCTCGGCACGGGCTGGTTGCTGCTGGGCGCCGGCGGCCTGTTGCTGCGCACCGCGCATCTGGTGCTGCTGCGCGGACCGGGCTGGGCGCTGGCCTGGGCCTACAAGATCCTCAGCGATCCGTTCCACAACGTCGCGCAGTACTGGCGCTCCCCGCTGGCGCTGCTGCGCGGCGAGCGCTACGACCCGCTCACCACCTGATGCGGCACACCGGGCCGGTCGCAGGCCGGCCCGGCGGCGTTCAGGTGCCGGCCTGAGCCTTCAGGTCCTGCGCGGCCAGCGAGATGTCCATCAGCCTGAACTTGGCGCTGAAGTGGCGGTCCAGCCGCCACTCGCCGAGGACCTGCAGCGCCAGCTCGAAGCTGTCGAAATCCAGCGCGTAGAGCTCCTTGACGTCGAAGGCCTGCTCGCCCTCCAGCGCCAGCACGAGGCGCGACAGCAGCAGCGAGGAGGCGGCCGTGGGGTCGCTCTCGATCTGCAGACGGGTTTTTTTCAATGCACGCACAACACAACTCCTGGTGATTCGGGAGCCCCGCTCCCGTGGGCAAAAAGTCGCCCGGGTGAATCCGACGGCCGCCGGCGCGGATCGGGCGGCTCGCGTTCAGGCGCCGGGGGCCACCCTTCTGCGCTCGACGAAGGTGCCGCTGCGGCCCGCCAGGCGCTTGGACTGCTTGCGCGTGCCGGTCATGGCGGTGGCGATGGCGCGGGCGTTGGGGAAGTCCAGCGGCGCCACCTGCAGCACCCCGCCGCGCAGGCTCACCAGCGGGTGAAAGCAAGGCTGACCCTGCCGATCCACGCCCTGGATGCCACCGGCAAGACGGTGCTCCTCGCGGAACAGGGTGTCGGCCAGCTGGTCGAAGTCACGCACCACCTGCGCCAGCTGCTGCTCCCAGGACGCGGTCATCAGCACCTGCACGAAGTCGTCGCCGCCGACATGGCCGACGAAGTCCGAGTAGGAGTCCATGCTGCGGCGCAGCAGGTCGGCGCACAGGCGGATCATGTCGTCGCCCGCCGCGAAGCCGTACTCGTCGTTGAAGGACTTGAAGTGCGACAGGTCCCAGTGCACGACCACGAAGCCGGCGCTGCCCTTGAGCAGGGCGTCCAGATGGCGCTCGATGGCGACGTTGCCCGGCAGCCCGGTCAGCGGGTTGGCATGGCGGGCGGTCTGCACCTGCAGGTCGGAGACCGCGCGCATCAGCTCCGAGCTGCGCCCGACGCCGGCGAACACGCCCTGGCGCGTCAACAGGAAGCCGTCGCCGAGCAGGCGGTCGTCCTGCTGCGAGACCGCCTCGCTCATCTGGCGCAGGCTGGCCGACACGTCGAAGACCAGCGGGTCGCGGTCCATCAGCTCGGTGCAGCTGCGGCGGCCGAACAGCTCGTCGAAGAAGCGCTCGGTGCTGCGCCGGAACACCTGGGCCGAGCGCAGCACGCCGATCGGACGCTGCGCCGCGTCCAGCACAGGGATGGCGTTGAGGTCCGAGTCCGACTGGAAGCGCACGATGGCATCGCGGCAACTGTGCGCGGGTGACAGGGTCACGCTGGGACGCGCCAGCTCGGCGCCGGTCGGCTCCGAGCCCTTGCCGGCGCCGTCGGTGCGGGGCCGCAGGCGGTTCAGCAGGGTCGGCAGGTCGGCGCGCAGGCTGCTGCGCGGCAGCGCCTGCGGCCGCCCGAGCAGATAGCCCTGGAAGACCGTCACGCCGGCGCATGACTGCACGCCCAGATCGCCCTCGTCCTCCAGCCCCTCGGCGATCACGGTGGCGCCGCTGCTGGCCGCCATTTCCATGATGGAGCGGACGAACTGCAGCTTCAGCGGGTCGGTGGCGACGCCGTCGATGAAGTGGCGGTCGATCTTGACGAAGTCCGGCCGCATCTCGCTCCAGCGCCGCAGGCCCGCGAAGCCCTCGCCCAGGTCGTCCAGCGCGATGCTGAAGCCCATGGCCTTGAGCACCTCGATGCTGGCGCGCAGCGCCTCGAGGTCGAGGATCGGGCGCGTCTCGGTCAGCTCGACCACCACGCGCCCCGGGTCCAGACCGATGGCGATGCTGTCCATCAGCACGACGGCGTGGTTGTTCACCACCTGTGTCAGGGTGTCGGCCGTGACGTTGACGAACAGGCGCCCGGGCAGGTCGAGCTCGACGAAGCGGCGCGCGATCATGCGCACCAGCACCCGCTCCAGCGCGACCAGGCGGTCGAAGCGCGCCGCCAGGTCGAACAGCACCAGCGGCGAATGCAGCGGCGAGTTGGCCGGTCCGCGCGTCAGCGCCTCGTGACCCAACAAGGACACCGTGCCCAGATCGACGATGGGCTGGAAGTGAATGGTGAAGGCCTCGGTGCGCAACAACTCATCGAGGTGCTGGCGCAGATCGACGGCCGGTGCCGGAAGGCCCGGCTCGTGGCCGGCTTCGAGGCTCA
>JAYRUQ010000086.1:0-6689 GCA_041919015.1 Inhella sp. | reverse complement strand
CGGTAGGGAATGTGGGTGATGAAGGTCTTGGTCTGCTGCTTGAACAGCTCGCCGGCCAGGTGGTGCGAGGTGCCGTTGCCGGCCGAGGCGTAATTGAGCTTGCCGGGGTTGGCGCGCACATGGGCCAACAGCTCGGGCAGGGTGCTGACCGGCAGCCGGCTGGCGTTGACGACGATCACCTGCGGCACGCTGGACAGCAGCGCCACCGGGATGAAATCGCCCTCCAGGCTGTAGCTCAGGTTCTTGTAGACCGACGGCGCGATGGCATGGTGCACGGCCCCCATGAAGAAGCTGTGGCCGTCGGCCGGCATGCGGGCCGCCACCCCGGCACCCAGGGTGCCGCCGGCGCCGCCCCGGTTGTCGATGACGAACTGCTTGCCCGTCAGCTTGCCCAGGTGGGCGAACAGCGGCCGCGCAAAGGCGTCGGTGCCGCCGCCCGGCGGGAAGGGCACCAGCACCGTGACCTGGCGCGCCGGCCAGGCCTGCGCCCACGCCGAACCGGCCAGCAGGGGCGCAACACAGCCCAGGGTGAGGGTGCGGATCAGGCAGCGCAGGGCGTCGGGCATCGGGCATCTCCAGGCTTGCGGCCCGGCCAGTGGACGCGAGCCCGGGCGCCCGCGCATCCGGTCACACCCGGATGAAGCGCGGCTGCCGGCGCCCCTGGTGCTCGATGTCCTCGAAGAACATGGCATGCGGCCGCACCCACAGTCCCGAATCGTTGTAGAGCGGGCGGTAGACCACCAGCGGCTCGAGGGTCTCGGAGTGCCGGGCCACCCCGATCACCTCGTACTCGCCGCCCTTGTAGTGGCGGTAGCGGCCCGGGGGCGTGGCGGGCAGGGGGGCAAGGTCGGACATGGTGGTCGCAAGGGCAATGAGGCCGCCCAGGATAATTCGCGGTTTTCTGCCCGCCCCCCGCCCCCGCCCCCCATGCGTCCTGCAGTTCTTGTCACCGGCGCGGCCCGTCGTCTGGGCCGCCATCTGGCCCTGTACCTGGCGCGGCAGGGCCACGACGTCGCCGTGCACCATCGCCAGCCCGGCGAGGCCGATGCCCTGTCGCTGGCCGCCGAACTGGCGCAACTCGGCGCTCGTGCCGTGCTGCTTCCCGCCGACCTGTCCGACGAGGCCGCCGTCGAGGCGCTGGTGCCGGCTGCGGTGGCGCAATTGGGCCGCCTGGACGCCGTGGTCAACAGCGCCTCGCTGTTCAGCGAGGACCGCATCGAGTCCTTCCGCGCCGACACCCTGGCGCGCCACCTGGGCCCCAACACCGCCGCCCCGCTGCTGCTGGCGCGCGCCCTGCACCGCCACTGCGAGGCGGCCGGCCACACGGGCTGCGTCGTCAACGTGCTCGACCAGAAGCTCTGGAACCCCAACCCCGACCACCTCAGCTACACCCTGTCCAAGGCGGCGCTGCAGGCTGCCACGCCGCTGCTGGCGATGGCGCTGGCGCCGCGCGTGCGCGTCTGCGCCGTGGCGCTCGGCCTGACCCTGCCCAGCGGCCCGATGAGCCAGGCCGAGTTCGAGGCCGCGCACCGCCTCACGCCGCTGGGCCGCGCCAGCACGCCCGACGATTTCGCCGCCGCCGTCGCCTACCTGCTGGGCGCGCCGGGAGTGACCGGCAGCACCCTGCTGGTGGACGGCGGCCAGCACCTCGCCGCGCAGCCGCGCGACGTCAATTACCTCGTGAAGAAAGAAGGCGCCTGATGCCCTCGGCCCTGTCCCACCCCAGCCTGCTGACCTGCCGCCGCCTGTTCCTGCGCAACTACGAGGTGTGGATCAACATCGGCGTGCACGAATTCGAGAAGAAGGGCGAGCAGCGCGTGCTGATCAACGTCGACCTCTACACCCCGCTGGCCGACACCACGCCGCAGGCCGACCAACTCGACGAGGTGCTGGACTACGACTTCATGCGCCGCACCATCGCCGAGTACGTTGCCAAGGGTCATATCCACCTGCAGGAGACGCTCTGCGACGCCATCCTGGCGCGCATGCTGGCCCACCCCAAGGTGAAGGCGGCGCGCGTCAGCACGGAAAAGCCCGACGTCTACCCGGACTGCGACGCGGTCGGCGTCGAGGTCTTCGGCATCAAGGAACACTGAGCACGACGATGAGCCGCAAGGACAAGGACAGCCACGAGCTCAACAAGCTCTCCAAGCGCCTGCACCGCCAGGTGGGCGAAGCGATCGGCGATTTCAAGATGATCGAGGACGGCGACAAGGTGATGGTCTGCCTGTCGGGCGGCAAGGACAGCTACGCGCTGCTCGACATCCTGCTGAATCTGCAAAAGCGCGCGCCGATCCGCTTCGAACTGGTCGCCGTCAACCTCGACCAGAAGCAGCCCGGCTTCCCCGAGGACGTGCTGCCCGGCTACCTGAAGGGCATCGGCGTGCCCTTCCACATCGAGGAGCAGGACACCTACAGCATCGTCAAGAAGCTGATCCCCGAGGGCAAGACCACCTGCAGCCTGTGCTCGCGCCTGCGCCGCGGCATCCTCTACCGCGTGGCGCAGGAGCTGGGGGCCACCAAGATCGCGCTCGGCCACCATCGCGACGACATCGTGACCACGCTGATGCTCAATATGTTCCACGGCGGCACGCTCAAGGGCATGCCGCCGAAGCTCGTCAGCGACGACGGGCGCAACACCGTGATCCGCCCGCTCGCCTACGTGGCCGAGCAAGACCTGGCCGACTGGGCCGAGCAGCGCCGTTTCCCCATCATTCCCTGCAATCTGTGTGGCAGCCAGGAGAACCTGCAGCGCGCCGCCATCAAGGCCATGCTGCAGGGCTGGGAGAAGCAGCAGCCGGGGCGGCTGGACAACATGCTGCGCGCACTCGCCCATGTGGTGCCGAGCCATCTGATGGACCGCCGGCTCTTTCCCTTCGAGACCATCCGGCCGACCGGCGCCGCCTTTGCCGGGGGCGACATCGCCTTCGACGAGGACGAGGGCTGTGGCGAGCCGCCGCTTCCCGCACCCGACAGCAGGGTCATCCGCCTGAATCCGCAGCCCGTTTGAAGCATGCCCGATCATTCACGCCACCGGAGGCCCGTATGACATTGCTGCGTCGTTCCGTTTTCCTGCTGGGCAGTGCGCTGCTGCTGGGCGGCTGCGCCAGCCTGATGACCGTCAGGCCCGAGGTGCGCAGCTTCGGCAACTGGCCCGAGGGCCGCGCGCCCGGCACCTACCGTTTCGAACGCCTGCCCAGCCAGGACCAGCCGCTGAGCCGTGCGGCCGAGTGGGAGCAACTCGCCGCGCCGGCGCTGGCCAAGGCCGGGCTCAAGCCGGCGAGCGCCGGCAGCGCGCCCGATCTGATCGTCTCGCTGGGCGTGCGCGTCGGCGTGAGCGACGCCGACCCTTGGGCCGATCCGCTCTGGTACCGCTGGAACGCCCCGCTTTACCACTGGCGCTTCGGCCTGCCGCCGCGCGCGCACCCGATGTTCATCGAACGGCGCTACGAGCGCGAGGTCGGCGTGCTGCTGCGCGACCGCGCCAGCGGCAGCGCGCTCTACGAAGCGCGCGCCAGCCTCGACGGCGCGACGCGCGGCGACGACCGTCTGATCGCCGCGCTCTTCGAGGCCGCGCTGGGCGACTTCCCGCAGGCCCGACCGCAGTCGCACGAGGTATCGGTCACCCTGCTGCCCTCCCCCTGATCGCGCGCCCCCGGGGCGGGGGGCGATGGCTCGCTGCGGCTTCGTATCATCTGCGGCTTTGTCGAACAGGGGTGCAAGCATGTCGCTCAACATCGTGGTGATGGCCGCCGGCAAGGGCACGCGCATGAAGTCGGCGCTGCCCAAGGTGCTGCACCCGCTGGCCGGCAAGCCCCTGGCGCAACACGTGCTGGACGCGGTGGCGCCGCTGCCGGCCTTGCGCACCATCGTCATCACCGGCCACGGCGCCGAGTGGGTGGAGCAGCGGGTCCATGGCACCGACCTGCACTTCGCGCGCCAGCAGCCGCAACTCGGCACCGGTCACGCCGTGCAGCAGGCGCTGCCCTTTCTGGACGACGAGGCCGGCACCACTCTGATCCTGAACGGCGACACCCCGCTGGTGCGCCGCGAGACGGCCGAGGCCCTGGCCGCGGCCTGCGGTGGCGCACGGCTGGCGCTGCTGACCGTGCTGCTGGCCGACCCGAGCGGCTACGGCCGCATCCTGCGCGACGCCAGCGGCGGCGTGCTGGGCATCCGCGAGCACAAGGACGCCAGCGCGGCCGAGCGCGAGATCCGCGAGGGCTACACCGGCATGATGGCCGCCCCGACGGCCGCGCTGCGCCGCTGGCTGGCGCAGCTGCGCAACGACAACGCCCAGGGCGAGTACTACCTGACCGACATCGTCGCCATGGCGGTGGCCGAAGGCATGCCCGTGGTGGCCACCCAGGCCGCCAGCGAGGCCGAGGTGCTGGGCGTCAACGACCCGCTGCAGCTCGCCGACCTGGAACGCCGCTTCCAGCGCCAGCAGGCCGACGCGCTGATGCGCGCCGGCGTGCGCCTGCTCGATCCGGCGCGCTTCGACCTGCGGGGCGTGCTGCGCCACGGCAGCGACGTGCAGATCGACGTCGGCTGCGTGTTCGAGGGCGAGGTGCAGCTGGGCGACGGCGTGCAGATCGGCGCGCACTGCGTGATCAAGAACGCGTCCATAGCCGCCGGCGCCGTCATCCACCCGTTCACGCACATCGAGGGTGACGCGGCCTTGGTCGAGATCGGCGAGGCGGCCCTGGTCGGCCCGTTCGCCCGGCTGCGGCCCGGCGCGCAACTCGGCCCCGAGGTGCACATCGGCAACTTCGTCGAGGTCAAGAACAGCCGTCTGGCCGCCGGGGCCAAGGCCAACCACCTGGCCTACCTCGGCGACGCCATGGTGGGCGAGCGCGTCAACTACGGCGCCGGCAGCATCACCGCCAACTATGACGGCGCCCACAAACACCGCACCGAGATCGGTGCCGATGTGCACGTCGGCTCCAACTGTGTGCTGATCGCCCCGATCCGCATCGGCGCCGGCGCAACCGTGGGCGGTGGGTCGACGATCAGCAAGGACGTGCCCGCCGGTCAGCTGGCCGTGGCGCGCGGCAAACAGGTTCACATCGAAGGCTGGCGGCGTCCGGTCAAGAACCCCAAGGGAGAGAAGAAAACATGAAGTTCGCATTGAAATGGATCGGCGCCGTGCTGATCGGCTTGCTGGCCCTGCTCATCGTCGGCGGTTGGCTGCTCAAGCCCGGCTACCGGGTCGAACGAAGCCTGCTGGTGAATGCGCCGGCCGAGCGCATCTACGCCCATCTGGACTCCAGCGAAGGCTGGCGGCGCTGGGGCGTCTGGTACCGCCGCGACCCGCAGATGAAGATCACGGCCAGCGGGTCCGCGCTGGGCACGGGCGCCGCCTGGGACTGGACCAGCGACAGCCAGGGCAACGGGCGCATGCTGATCACGGCGGCCGAGGCCGGCCGGCGCGTCGCCTACGAGCTGCGCATCGACGACTTCAACCCCAGCAGCGGCGAACTGCGTCTGGAGCCCGAGACGGGCGGCACGCGCGTCATCTGGCTGATGCAGGGCGACATGGGCGGCAACCCGATCAATCGCTGGTTCGGCCTGTTCATGGACAAGCTGGTCGGCCCCGACTTCGAGGCCGGCCTCGCCAACCTCAAGCAGTTGGCGGAAAAAGCCTGATGGCCGGCGCTTCGCTGCTGGCCCTGCTGGACGACATCGCCACCGTCCTGGACGACGTGGCCGTGCTGACCAAGGTTGCGGCCAAGAAGACCACCGGCGTGCTCGGCGACGACCTGGCACTCAACGCCCAGCAGGTGGCCGGCGTGCGCGCCGAACGCGAACTCCCGGTGGTCTGGGCGGTGGCCAAGGGCTCGCTGCTGAACAAGGCCATCCTGGTGCCGGCCGCGCTCGCCATCAGCGCCTTTGCGCCCTGGCTGATCGCTCCGCTGCTGATGTTGGGCGGCACCTATCTGTGCTTCGAGGGCGTCGAGAAGGTCTGGCACCTGCTGGCCCATCGCCACGAAAAGGAAGCCCAGGACGAGGCGCTCACCCGGGCCCTGCTGCAGCCCGAGGTCGACCTGGTGCAGTTCGAGGCCGACAAGATCAAGGGCGCCATCCGCACCGACTTCATCCTGTCGGCCGAGATCATCGTGATCTCGCTCGGTGCGGTGGCCGGCAAGACCTTCGGCGTGCAGTTCGGCGTGCTGACGCTGATCGCACTGGTGATGACGATCGGTGTCTACGGCCTGGTGGCCGCCATCGTCAAGATGGACGACGCCGGACTGTGGCTGACCCGCCGTCACGCCGCGGGCCTCCTGCACCAACTTGGGCGGGGTCTGCTGGCACTCGCCCCGCCGCTGATGAAGCTGCTCGGCGTGGTCGGCACGCTGGCGATGTTCCTGGTGGGCGGCGGCATCCTGGTGCACGAGTGGCATGCGCTGCATCACCGGGTCCAGCAGTTGGGCGACGGCTGGTGGGTGGAGCCCGCCGCCTCGCTGGCCGTTGGCGTGGCAGCGGGCGCGCTGGTGCTGCTGGTGTGGGAAGGACTGCAGAGATTGCGGCGGCGTTGAGCTTGGTCGTTGCCGGCAAACCCACAACTGCTCGCAATTCCAGCTTTCACGAATCCGTCACTCTGCTTAGCATCCGTGCCATTGCGGGATGGGGAGAGCCGGGGTGACCCAGTTGCTGGCCTGGATGGGCCTGATTGCTGTGCTCTGTGT
>JAYRUQ010000085.1:0-6705 GCA_041919015.1 Inhella sp. | reverse complement strand
CCGACGGCGCCGATGCGCTGACCCTGCTCGATGCGCTGCCCCTTGCGCACGTCGATGCGGCTCAGATGCGCGTAAAGCGTCTCCTTGCCCCCGTTGTGCCGCACGATCACGACGTTGCCGTAGCCGTTCTGGCGACCGGCGAAGTCCACCACACCGTCGCCAACATTGCGCACCGCCGTTCCGGTCGGTGCCGAGTAGTCGATGCCCTTGTGCTTGCGCCAGCTTTGCAGCAGCGGATGGAAGCGCATCGCGAAGCCGCTCGAGACGCGCGAGAACTCCATCGGACTGGCCAGGAAACTGCGGCGCTTGCTCTGCCCGTCAAAGGCGTAGAAACCACCCTTGCCCATGCGCTCGTCCTGGTACCAGAGCGCTTGGTGGACGCGTCCGGCATTGACGTACTCGGCGGCCACCAATCGCCCGTCGGCCCAGGGGACCGGTTCGCCGTCGGCGCTCAGGGCTTCGAAGACCAACGAGAAACGGTCGCCCTTGCGCACCTCGCGGTGGAAGTCGATGTCGGCCGAGAACATCTCGGCCAGTTGGGTGGCCACGGCGTCGGGCACGCCGGCCTCGTCGGTGGCGGCAAACAGCGTGCTGTGCAGCACGCCGCTGGCCAGACGGGTCTGCGATTCGTAGCGACCCAGCTCCAGCCGGCTCTCGTAGCCGCCCTTGGCGTCGCGCTCGACCACCAGGCGGTTGAAGAAGTGCCGGGCCAGGCTCTCGCCCTGCGTTGGGTAGCGCGCCACCAGGGCGTGGACGCGGCCACCGCCGTCGGCCTCGATGACCACGCGCTTGCCGGCGCGGCCGCTCAGCAGCTGGCGTGCCACCGAATCGTGGCGCAGGAAGGCCGCAAAGCCGGGGTCGAAGGCGCCCATCCGCGCCAAAAGTGCTTCGGCGCTGTCGCCCGAGCGGGTCGCGTCCTGCCGCTTGAGCCGCAGGCTGTGCTCGGCCAATGCCGCCAACTGCTCGTCGAGCGAGGGCACGGCCAGCGCCTCGACAGCCTGGACGCTGAGCGTCCGCTCCTGCGGCACCAGGGGCGCGATGCCGAACGCGGTCACGCCGAAGGCGCCCAGCAGGCTCAGCAGGCCGCCCATCAAGGCCTTGGGGTGGCGCGCCACGAAGCGCTCAAAAGGCTTGAGCGACTGGCCCAGCCCGAATGTTTCCAACATGCCTGTTCCTTGCGCGTCCCGCCCGACTGGGGCGAAACGTCGCGACCGCCTGCGGCGGTCACTGGTCTTGGGGTGAGAACGCTCTGCGGCCGATCCGCCTGCTCGACCGAGTCACTCGGGAGCGCGCACCGACCTCTCACCTAGAATTCACCCGTCCAACGGGCACGAGCTGTCAATTCTACCGACAGCCCAACCGGGCGCCCTCGGGACTGATCCTGATGGGGAAGCCAGCGCCCGCATCTGCCGCCCGCACGCCATGTCAGACCTCCCTTTTCCCGTCACCGATGCCGTTCGCGAAGCGCTGGCCGTTTCGCTGCGAGGCGCCGAAGAATTGCTCCCGCTGGCCGATTGGGAGCGCAAGCTGGCGCGATCTGCCGCCAACAAGCAGCCATTGCGCATCAAACTCGGGCTCGACCCTACGGCGCCGGACATCCATCTGGGCCACACGGTGGTCCTGAACAAGATGCGCCAGTTGCAAAACCTCGGGCACCAGGTGGTGTTCCTGATCGGCGACTTCACCAGCCTGATCGGCGACCCGAGCGGGCGCAACAACACGCGTCCGCCGCTCACACCCGAGCAGATTCGCGCCCACGCGGACACCTACTACCGACAGGCCAGCCTGGTGCTCGACCCCGAGCGCACCGAGATTCGCTACAACTCCGAGTGGAGCGAACCCTTGGGCGCCGCCGGGCTGATCCAGCTGGCCGCCAAGTACACGGTGGCGCGCATGCTCGAGCGCGACGACTTCACCAAGCGTTTCGAGAGCCACACGCCGATCTCGGTGCACGAGTTCCTCTATCCGCTGATGCAGGGCTACGACTCGGTGGCGTTGAAGAGCGATCTCGAACTCGGTGGCACCGACCAGAAGTTCAACCTGCTGATGGGGCGGCATCTGCAGCAGGAATATGGCCAGGAGCCGCAGTGCATCCTGACCATGCCCTTGCTCGAGGGTCTCGACGGCGTCGAGAAGATGAGCAAGAGCAAGAACAACTACATCGGCATCACCGAGCCGGCCAACACCATGTTTGCCAAGGTGCTGTCGATCTCGGACCTGCTCATGTGGCGCTGGTACGAGCTGCTCAGCTTCGAATCCCTCGAGTCCATCGCGCGGCGCCGGGTCGAGGTGGAACAGGGGGCCAATCCGAAAGACGCCAAGGTGGCGCTGGCGCTCGAGATCACGGCTCGCTTCCACGGCCAGTCAGCGGCGCAAGCGGCGCTGCAGGACTTTGAGTTGCGGGCGCGCGGCGGCATCCCGGACGACATTCCATCGCTCAGCCTGAGCGGCGCGATGGGCATCGGCGCGCTCCTGAAGGCGGCCGGTCTGGTGGCCTCGGGCAGCGAGGGTCTGCGCATGGTCGAGCAGGGCGGTGTGCGCATCGATGGCGCTGTCGTCAGCGACAAGGCCCTGCGCGTGTCGCCCGGCACCTTCGTGCTGCAGGTGGGCAAGCGCAAGTTCGTGCGCGTCACCCTGAGCGCCTGAGCATGGATGGCGCGCCGACGCATGGTTTGCCGCGCGGCGCCACCTGGCACGCGCGCTGGGTGCTGCCGCTGGTGATGCTGGTCGGCCTGCTCGCCATGCCCTGGAACGACAGGCCGGCGCCGGTGATGGATCCGGCCCAGGCGCTCAAGGCGCTGGCGCAGTGGCAGGCCTGGACCGCCAAGCGCCTCGAGATGGCGCAGGCCGAGCAGGCGAAAAAAACGCCGCCGGCGCCCAGCGACGGCAGCGTTCAGGTCCGCATCATCCCGGCCAGCGCGCCGCGCTGACGACGCGCGCCGCAGGGCCTTGCGGGTCGCAAGGGATGCGGCGCCGTTGCCGGCACCGCACCGTCACCGCAACGTCACCACCACTCAGGGGTGGCTCAGCGACAGCGTGTAGGCCTGGTTCACGCTGAAGCCCTTGTAGGACTGCACCTTGACGTAAACCGTGCGGGCCGTCGCGCCATTTTGGTAGGTGAAGCTCTCGCTGCTGCTCATGCCCTCGGAGCGCGCCAGCCCCGAGCCGGTGCTGCTGACCAGGTAGAGGTCGTAGTCGGTGCCCGAGGGACCGACCATGTCCACGCGCAGACGCTGGTTGGCGGCCAGGTTGAGCTTGAAGTAGTCCTTGTCCTTGGCCGCGCCGATGAAGCCCGTCACCGAGCTCGCCGCGCCGGGTGCATTGGCCGTGCCGACGCCGTCGTTGGGCTCCAGCTCGGTGAAGCTGCTCTGGGCGTTGCTGATCTCGAAGGCCACCGGGCTCGACGTGGCACTGTTGCCCGCCGCGTCAAACGCCTTGGCGGTCAGGCTGTGGCTGCCGTTGGCGAGCTGGCGCGAGTCGTAGCTGAGCGTGAAGGGGCCGTTGGTCAGGGAGCCGACCAGGCTGCCGTCGATCCAGAACTCGACCTTGCTCACGCCCACGTTGTCACTGGCGCTGGCGCTGAGCGTGAGCGTGCCGCTGTTGCCGGACACACTGGCCGTCACGGTCGGCGGCGTGCTGTCGCCACCACCGCCGCCGCCCTCGCCCTGGGTGACCCAGATCGGCGCCGACCAGATGATCTTGCCGTCGTCCTGTGTCAGCTTGGCATAGAAGACATGCTGGCCCGCGGCAGGCGTGAAGCTGTGCGTGGCGCTGGTGCTCAGCACGGTCATGGTGCCGTTGCGACCCGGAACGCCGGCCCAGATCTCGACGCCGGCGACGCTGCGCCCGTTGGGGTTGTGAAAGCCCACATTCAGGTTGAGGGCGCCGCTGTTGTTGATGCGCGAGCCCATCATCTGGTCGTTGGCGCTGAACACCAGTTGCGAGTGCTTGTCCATGGTGGCGAAGACGCGGCGCGCGCGCAGGGCCTCCAGGAAGCTGTCCTTGGTCAGGGGCGTGCCGGTCGGAATCAGCACGGCGGTGCGGTTGGTGTACGAGGCGCCCCAGTTGGCGCAATGGTTGTCCTGGTTGGTCGCCGGCGCCACGTGGAAGCCGCGTTCCAGGAGGATGCGGAAGGCGCCTTCGTAGGTGCTGCGGGCGGTCTCGGTCTCGGTGGTGTTGGAGGAGAAGGCCGAGGTGTTCATCACCTCGCTGAGCACCATCACCTCGTCACCATCGGCCGTGTAGCCCAGCGACACGTTGTTGACCTTGAACTGGTTGCTGGTCGACGGGTGGTTGAACTGGCCGATTGCGCCCTTGCTGCGCATCGTCGTGTAGAGGCCGGCGTAGTCGCCCTTGGCCACATAGACATGGCCGAACAACTCGTTGCTGGCGTTGTACTCCCAGGCGTAGAGCTCGGTGCTGTTGAAGATGTTGAGGTGGCCGTTGCCGTCGATCGTGCCCCACTCCATGCCGTAGAGCGCCAGGAAACCCGGGTTGGCGAGGTTGTGGCTGTTCGCCGTCGCCACGCCGGCCTCGTAGCGGCTGCGCGCGGCGGCAGCGCTGCCGCCGCTGTTGGTGCCGGACGATCCGTCAAAGTAATGGTTGTGTTCGGTATTGGCCAGGAAGTCCAGGCCACGGCCCTTGGCGTAGGGGTAGGCGAAGTCGGGTCCGTAGCGGCCGCTCTGCGCCGGCTGCGAGGAACTGCAATTGCCGATCTCGCCGCCGCCGTCCGAGTCGTTGGTCTGGCCGTGCAGGGTGCCGTAGTGGATCGTGTAGGGCCAGCTGCCCACCTGGTTGGCCACCGCCAGCGCGCGCTTGCGCCCCTCGTTGTCGCCCGATGAACCCACGGCCAGCGCACGCAGCGCAGGCACCGCCACCTTGGGGGTGGCGCCCACCACGAACTGCCAGCTTTGCTCGACCGGCCCATGGCCGTGCACGTAGTTGGCGGCCAGGGTGTCGAACTGGGCCTCCAACGCCTCGGGCGCCGGCAACTCCTGCGGGTAGAGATCCATCGCCGTCAGACGAGCGGTGTAGAGGCCCGCCCGCAATCCGGACCGGCCGGCCCAGGTCAGCGGCAGGGTGGCCGCCTCACCCTGATGCGTGTGCTGCCCGATGAAGCGCTGCACCACCACACCCTGCGGCGAGATCAGTTCGACCCGGTACACCATCGGCAGACCCAGGGGGGCGCCCGGGTAGTGCAGGGTCAGGTTGAAGCTGCGTGCCCCATGCGCCGCGCTGGATGTGAAGGGCACATCCAGCCAGGCATGGAACTCCTGGTGGTCGGCGTATTTGGCCGCCGCGCGGATGCGGTTGGCCAGTGCCTCGCTGACGCCGGGCTGCGCCGCCTGGGGCTGTGTCTCGGGGGCGCTGGCATCGTTGCCACCACCGCAGGCGGCCAGCAGCAGGGCAAGGGAGACGGCGCCGGCAAGGCGCAGCGGGCGGGAGTTGGGGGCAGCAGGGCGGTTCATGGTGCTGAGCAGAAAAGCCGCCACCGGCAAGCCGGTGGCGGCGTTGATTCAGGAAGGGCGCACAGCTTGGCGTGCGCCCCGACGGTCATGGGTCGGGATCAGGCGTCGCGGCGACGCAGGCGCAGGCCCATGGCGCCCAGGCCGGCCAGCATCAGCAGCAGGGCCTGGGGCTCGGGCACCGCAGGGATCTCCGTGCCCGACAGCGTCAGGTTGTCGTAGCGGATGGTGCCGGTGGTCGCATAGGTCGAGCCTGCCTTCGTGGCGGCATAGGAGCCGGTACCCGGGGCAAACATCGCCAACCACTGAAGGCCGAACTGAGCGTTGTTGGCCGCACCCTCGATCTCCGACAAATCGAAGCTCCGCGCAGCGAAGCTGCCGTCGACCAGCATCTGGAAGTTGGCTGCCGCCGTCCAGTTGGCGCCGCCGTCCAGCGTGTATTGCAACTGCGTCCAAGCCGAGGCGGTGGTGCTGTTGCGCTGGTCCCAGCTCACCATCAGGCTGTCGAAGCCGCTGGTGTCGACCATCATGCGCAGGCCGCGCGTCAGGTCGCCGGTGCCTTGCGCGGCGTAGGTAAGGGTGTTCAGCGCGTAGTTCGGGGCGGTGCCGACTCGGGCCAGCGTGATGGCACCCACGGTGCTCATCACCGGGCTCTGCTCGCCGTTGAAGGTCTCGGAGGCCTTGAGGTCGTCGGCGGTGACCGGGGTGGGCAGGTTGTCGAAGTTCCACTGCACCACGGTGACGGCTTGGGAACTGGTGGCGACGAGGGCCGCGAAGGCGGCGAGGGCGATGGGCTTGAGGGTCATGATGGATGGGGTTGGGCAAAAAAAGACCGGGGCCGCGCACGGCCCCGGAGTGAGCGAACGTTAGTAGCGCTTTGTGACGGTTACTAGGGGGCTGGCCCTGAACGAGGGGGAAAAGCGCGGCCCAAACACCCCGCAATCAGGGGGTCAGTCCGCGTTCTGCACGCCATCCAGCACATGGCCGGCCGGCACATGGGCGCTGGCGCTGCGGATATGGCCGATGTGGTCGTCGAAGAAAAAGTCGGGCGCGAACTCGCGCAGGAACTCGCCCTTGGACAGGCCGCCGAGGAACATCGCCTCGTCGACCTCAATGTCCCAGCTCATCAAGGTGCGCACCGCGCGCTCGTGCGCCGGGCTGCTGCGTGCGGTCACCAGCGCGGTGCGCACGCGCATCGCGCCGCCCTGCTGGCGCAGCGCGTGCAGCGCGGCCAGCAGCG
>JAYRUQ010000084.1:0-6765 GCA_041919015.1 Inhella sp. | reverse complement strand
GCCTACCGCGAGCTGTACAAGACGCTGGGCTGAACCCCGATGGCCGGGCGGGCCGCCTGCGGTTCCAATAGCGCCCCCGCCATGGCCACCGTCACTCCGCTTCATTCGGGCAAGGAGACCTTGCCCCGCGCCCCCCAGCTGCCCGCCGACCTCGACGGCGTGCTGCGCATGGCTGCGCAATCGATGTTCGATCACCTGGCCGCAGCGGCGGCCGGCATGATGCTGCTCGACCGCGAGCACCGCATCGTCTGGATCAGCGACGGCTACAAGCGCTTCCTGCCGGCGCTCGGTTTTGCCGGCGAGCATGAGTTCGTCGGCCGGCGCGTCGAGGAGGTGGTGCCCGGCACGCTGCTGGCGCAGGTCATCGACAACGGCCGGCCCATCCTCGTGGACCTGCTGACCAACAAGGCCGGCACCTTCATCGTCAGCCGGCTGCCGCTGCGGGATGCTGCGGGCGGCGTCATCGGCGCCATCGGCCTGGTGCTGGCCGACCACCCCGAGACCACGCTGCAGCCGCTGCTGCAGAAGTTCGCGGCGCTGCAGCAGCAGCTCGACGACGCGCGCCGCCAGTTGAGCGAGCAGCGCCGGCCCAAGTACCAGATCAGCTCCTACGTCGGCAACAGCTTCGAGGCCCAGGAGGTCAAGCGCCAGGCGCGCCGCGTCGCCCAACTCGACGCCACCGTGCTGCTGCTGGGCGAGACCGGCACCGGCAAGGAGCTGCTGGCGCATGCCATCCACGCCGCCAGCCCGCGCGCCGGCAAACCGCTGGTGGGCATCAACACCGCCGCCATTCCCGAGGCGCTGCTGGAGGCCGAGCTGTTCGGCGTGGTGGCCGGCGCCTACACCGGCGCCGACCGCAAGGGCCGCGACGGCAAGTTCGCCATCGCCGACGGCGGCACCCTGTTCCTCGACGAGATCGGCGACATGCCGCTGGCGCTGCAGAGCAAGCTGCTGCGCGTGCTGCAGGAGCAGGAGTTCGAGCCCCTGGGCAGCAACAAGCTGCGCCGCGTCGATGTGCGCGTGATCGCCGCCACCAGCCGCGACCTCGGTGCCATGGTGGCCGCCGGCAGCTTTCGCGCCGACCTCTACTACCGGCTGGCGGTGCTGCCGATCCGCCTGCCCTCGCTGCGCGAGCGGCGCGAGGACATCGAACTGCTCACCGAGGCGCTCGGCGAGGACATCGCGCGGCGCTCGGGCATGCCGCTGCGCACGCTGGCGCCGGACGCCATCGCGCTGCTGCAGCAGCAGCCCTGGCCGGGCAACATCCGCGAGCTGCGCAATCTGCTCGAACAGGCCAGCATGATGAGCGACGAGCTGATGCTGGGCGCGCGCCACTTCCAGGGCATGCTGCCGCCGGGTGCACCCGGCGCATCCTGTGCAACCGGCACCCCGGGCGCGGCGCAGGGCGTCGCTCCGGCAGGCGCGGCCGGCCCGACGGCCGACGAGGTGCTGCGCCCGCTGCCGCAGCAGATCGCCGAGCTGGAGCGGCGCGCCATCGCCGCCGCACTGGTCCACACCGGCGGCAACAAGGTGGCCACCGCCAAGCTGCTGCGCATCTCGCGCGCCGCGCTGTACGAGAAGCTGGCGCTGTACGGGCTTTGAATCGGCTGCGCTCGGCCGACACCCCCACAATGGATCGGCGCAACCCCCAGGGGTTGAAACAGGGAGGGGTCAACACGATGCGGTCGAGCCTGGCTGCCGTCCTTCAATCGACCGGGCTGCGTACGCGCCTGCTGACGCTCATCGTGGCGGCCGGACTGGTGCCACTGCTGCTGCTCACGGTGCTGCTTGACCGCGAGCGCGACCGCGCGCTGCAGGAGGCGCAGCGGGAGCTGAAATCGCGCGCGCTGGGCCAGGCCAACGACTTGGAGAACCGCCTGGCCGGCACCGTCCAGCTGCTCTACGGCCTGTCGCAGATCCCCTTGGTGCGCGAGGGCTCCGTCGAGGCCTGTTCCGAGCTGCTGGCAGCGGTGCTGGCCGAGCATCCGCAGTTCACCGGACTGCTCACCGTGACCCGCGACGGGGCCTTGCGCTGTGACTCGCTGCGCAGTGGTCGCAAGCTCGACGTCTCGGATCGGCGCTACTTCAAGGAGGTGCGCGCCAGAGGCCGTTTCGCGATCGAGCCGGCCGTCGGCCGCCTGACCGGCAAAGCGGTGATCCAGATCGCGCAGCCCTTTCGAGCATCGAACCTGGACCCTTCATTCCTCCTGTTGGCCTCGCTGGATCTGGACCGGGCGACGCTGGCGCAGCGCCAGGATTTCGAGGCGCAACAGATCAGCGCTTTGCTGTGGTCGGCCGGCAGCCCGCAGGCCTTTGCATTGCGCGGCTCGGGCGTGAAAGCCATGGGCCGGCCGGCCGACCTGACCGCGCCCGCACCCGACGCGGACGAGCCGGGTGACCTGGCGGGCATGGCCTGTGCCCATGCGCGCATCGACCCCGCCGTTGCGCCCGACTTGCGGGTCTCGGTGTGCCGGGAGCAGGCCCAGATCGTGGGCGTGGTGAATGCCCGCTATCAGCGTCTGTTGTTCACGGCCGGCGCGGTGTGCGCAATGCTCTTGCTGGCCGCCTACCTCTTGGCCGAGTGGACCATTCGACGGCCCTACAAGCATTTCATGCGGGCTATCGATCGCGTGGCCGAAGGCGAACTGCAGCAGCCGGTCGTCGAGGGGTCGCCCTCGGGGGAAGTGGGCCACATGCTTTCGGCCCTGGAGCGCTTGCGCCAGTCCTTGCAGCGCCAGCAGCAACGCATCGAAGAGGATCAGCGGACCTTGAAGCTGCAGGCCGACACCGATGCGCTGACCGGGCTGCCCAACCGCCACCTGCTGGCGGACCGCCTGAGCCAGGCGGTTCTGCACGCGCGCCGCCACGGACGGATCATGGCGCTGCTGATGCTGGACCTTGATCGCTTCAAGACCATCAATGACTCGCTGGGCCACGGCGCCGGCGATGAAGTGCTGAAGGAGGTCGGCCGGCGCCTGTTGACCTGCCTGCGTGAGGCTGACACGGTGGCCCGTGTGGGGGGCGACGAGTTTGTCGTGCTGCTCAGTGACGTAGGGTCGGAGCAGGACGTGGTGCATGTGGCGCACAAGCTGGTCGAGTCCATGCGCTCGCCCGTCCTCGTCCAGGGCCAGGGGCTGCTTGTGGGCTTGTGCGTCGGGGTCGCGCTGTTCCCGCGCGATGCCGAGGCCTCGGACGAATTGCTGCAGCGAGCCGACACCGCGATGTACCGGCAGAAGCGCTCAGGCGGGAACGGCGTCTCCACCTACACGCCGGCCATGCTCGACCTGGTGCGCCGCCGTCTGGACATGGAGCAGGCGCTGCGTCTGGCCCTGCAGCAACAGGGGCTGCAGGTTTACTACCAACCCATCGTGGACCTGGCCAGCGGTGAGGTGGTGGCGGCCGAGGCCCTGGCGCGCTGGCCTCGCGAAGACGCGGCCTGGACCAGCCCGGCCGAGTTCATTCCATTGGCCGAAGAAACGGGCTTGATCCTGCCCCTCGGACGTTGGGTGCTGGCGCAAGCCTGCGCGCAGGCGGTGCTCTGGCAGCGGGCGGGCAAGGGCATTCCCATTGCCGTGAATGTCTCTGCCCATCAACTCGGTCGGGAGGAGGCGGTGCAAGAGGTGCTCGACGCCCTGCAGGACAGTGGCTGTCCACCCGAACTGCTGCAAATCGAAGTCACCGAGAGCGCCGTGATGGCCGACCCAGAACACGCCCGCCGGGTTCTGGAGGCCTTGCATTCCCGGGGCGTGTTGACGGCTCTCGACGACTTTGGCACCGGACACTCTTCGCTCAGCCAGCTGCGGGCCCTGCCGGTTCGCAAGATCAAGATCGACCAGAGCTTCGTGCGCGACCTCGTGGCCCAGGATCCGGTTGACCGTCAGTTCGTCGATCTCATCATCGGCCTGGCCGACAAGCTTGGGCTGCCCTGTGTGGCGGAGGGCATCGAGACCGAAGGGCAGGCCGAGATGCTGCGCGCCATGGGCTGCAGCCAAGGACAAGGCTACTGGTTCGGACGCCCGGCGCCGGGCGACGCCATGCGCTGAGCTGGCTGTCCGCCAAGGCGGCGCTGTACGGGCTCTGAACAGCCGATCTGTCTGCCCGGCAGACAGCGCGAGGCCCTGTCCGCCGATCAGGCAGCACACGCCCGGGGGAATGGCCCATGGCACGGGCCTTGCAGTCATTGCCTCAATCCCAGGAGACGTCCATGAACCGCATGCCCCGCCGCGCCGCCCTGCTGGCCGCCGCCGTCGCCACCACCGCACTGTTGTCGAACGGCGCCGCCCAGGCCCAGGGCAAGGAGGTCCGCATCGCCCATGTCTACAGCAAGAGCGGTCCGCTGGAGGCCTACGGCAAGCAGACCCACACCGGCCTGATGCTGGGCCTGCAGTACGCCACCGGCGGCAGCATGACGGTGGCGGGCAAGAAGCTCGTCGTCATCGAGAAGGACGACCAGGGCAAGCCCGACGTGGGCAAGAGCCGCCTGGCCGCCGCCTACGAGGACGACAAGGCCGACCTGGCCGTGGGCCCGACCAGCTCCAGCGTCGCGCTGGCGCTGCTGCCGGTGGCCGAGGAGATGGGCAGGCTGCTGATCGTCGAGCCGGCCGTGGCCGACTCGATCACCGGCGAGAAGTGGAACCCCTTCATCTTCCGCACCGGGCGCAACAGCTCGCAGGACGCCATCGCCAACGCGGTGGCGCTGGACAGGCCGGGCACCGTGATTGCCACCTTGGCGCAGGACTACGCCTTCGGCCGCGACGGCATCAAGGCCTTCCGCGAGGCGCTCAAGACCGCCAAGCTGGTGCACGAGGAGTACCTGCCCACCACCACGACGGACTTCACCGCCGGCGCGCAGCGCCTGATCGACAAGCTCAAGGGTCAGCCGGGGCGCAAGATCGTCTTCATCCTCTGGGCCGGTGCGGGCAATCCGTTCAAGATCGCCGACCTCGACCTGAAGCGCCACGGCATCGAGATCGCCACCGGCGGCAACATCCTGCCGGCCATGACGGCCTACAAAGCCTTCCCCGGCATGGAGGGCGCCGCCTACTACTACTTCGGCATGCCGAAGAACCCCGTCAACGAGTGGCTGGTGGCCAACCACTACCAGCAGTTCAAGGCACCGCCCGACATGTTCACCGCCGGCGGCATGAGCGCCGGCATCGCCATCGTCGAGGCCTTGAAGAAGACCGGCGGCGACGCCAGGACGCCGAAGCTGCAGGCGGCGCTCAAGGGCCTGAAGTTCCAGACCCCCAAGGGCGAGATGTTCATCCGGCCGCAGGACCACCAGGCCATGCAGTCGATGTTCCATTTCCGCATCAAGGTCGATCCGGCCTTCGATTGGGGCGTGCCGGAGCTGGTGCGCGAGATCAAGCCGGGTGAGATGAACGTCCCGATCCGCAACGGCGCCAAGTGATCGCTCGGCTACTGCGCGACCGCATGCCGTCGTTGCGGCTCCCCCCATGGATCCTCACGTACAGGAAGTACGTTCCGGTCCATGGGTCCTCCCGCGCCTGGTCCTGCGGTCGCTCGCTGCGCCTCGAACTCTGGAAATTCGGATTCATCGCCGTGCTCGAAACCAAAAACTTGACCATTCGCTTCGGCGGCCATGTGGCGGTGGACCGCGTCAGCTGCGCGTTCGAGCCGGGTACGCTGACCGCCATCGTCGGCCCCAACGGCGCCGGCAAGACGACCTACTTCAACCTCATCAGCGGGCAGCTGCCGGCCACGCAGGGGGAGGTCTGGCTGGACGGCGAGAACCTGTCGCGCCTGTCGGCGCCGCTGCGCACGCGCAAGGGCCTGGGCCGGGCCTTCCAGCTCACGCAGCTGTTCCCGATGCTCACGGTGCTGGAGAACGTGCGCCTGGCGGTGCAGGCACGCGCCGGCGTGGGCCTGCGCATGCTGTCGGTCTGGCGTTCGCACCGCGAACTGATCGACGAGGCGATGGCCTTGCTGGAGCGCGTGCGCCTGCAGTCGCGTGCGCAGGAGCGTGCGGCCAGCCTGCCGCACGGCGACCAGCGCAAGCTCGAAGTGGCGGTGCTGATGGCGCTCAAGCCCAAGGTCTATCTGTTCGACGAGCCCACCGCCGGCATGAGCGTGGACGAGGTGCCGGTGGTGCTGGACCTGATCCGCGAGCTCAAGCGCGAGGGCGCGAGCACGCTGCTGCTGGTGGAGCACAAGATGGACGTGGTGCGCGAGCTGGCGGATCGGATCGTGGTGTTGCACCAGGGGGCCTTGGTGGCGGATGGGGTGCCGGCCGAGGTGATGGCTTCTGACGTTGTGCAGCAGGCGTATTTGGGGGTGGCGGCGTGAGCATTTGCGGAACAGCCCGTGGGGTCTTCAACCCCACACCCCGACCCCCTTTTCTTTGCTCCGCCAAAGAAAAGGGGGGAAAAGAAAGGCGGGCCTACTGCGCTCGCCCCTGCCCGCCATCGGCGGGCAGGGGTTCCCTGCGCTGCTCGACAAGGGGCCCACGCGCAGAACTCGCTGCGCTCGCTTCGCTCCCTCCGCTCAGACAAGCTGCGCGAGTCAGAAGGGATGCGTGCCTGCGGCACGCGGGCCCCTTGTCTGCGCTGCTCGGCGGCGCAGACGGCGGGCAACAGCCAACAGCCGAACCTCGAGCCGTTGACGGCAGGCAGCGAGCTGATGTCCGGTATTCGGCTGTTCGGTCTCCCACCCCCTCTGCGCCGCCGAGGAGCACAGCAAGCCGGCCCGCGTGCCGCAGGCACGCGACCCTTCTGACTCGGCCAGCCTGTTTGAGCAGAGTGAGCG
>JAYRUQ010000083.1:0-6994 GCA_041919015.1 Inhella sp. | reverse complement strand
GACCCTGGCCGGCGCCTTCGAGGTGCAGGTGCAGGGCGACTACCTGTACGGCGCACCGGCGGCGGGCAACCGCCTGGTGGTGCAGGCCGCCAGCGAGCGCCAGCGCGAGGCCCTGCCGCGGCAGTGGCCGGGCTTCGTGTTCGGTGACGTCGACGACGACGCGCGGCGCACGCGCCAGCCGGTGGCCGACGCCCAGCTCGACGCGCAGGGCCAGGCCCAGGTGTCACTGCCGCTGCCCGACAGGAACGCCAGCCCGATGCGCGTCACCGGCAGCTTCAGCCTGCTGGAAAGCGGCGGGCGACCGGTGGTGCGCTCGATCGAGCGCGTGGTCTGGCCGGCGCCGGTGCTGCTGGCGATCCGCCCCGGCTTCGAGCGCGACGTGGCGGCCGAGAGCGGCATGGCGCGCTTCGAGCTGATCCGTGTCGACGCCGCCGGACGAGCGCAGCCGGCGCGCGGCCTCCAACTCAGGCTGCTGCGCGAGGATCGCCAGTACCACTGGCGCTTCGACGAGCAGCGCGGTTGGCACAGCGGCTATGTGGACACCGAGTCGCTGGTGCTGGAGCGCGCCATCGACCTCGGCGCCACGCGCCAGAGCGTCGACCTGCCCTTGAGCTGGGGGCGCTTTCGCATCGAGATCGAGGACCCCGAGACGCGCCTGAAGTTGCGCTACCGCTTCTACGGGGGCTGGAGCGCGCAGGAGGCCGAGCGCATCGGCAGCCGGCCCGACCGCGTCAAGCTGGCCTGGGTGAAGGGCGCCTCGGGCACCTCGGGCGCCGAGGCGCCGTTCAAGGCCGGCCAGACCGCGCGGCTCGCCATCACCCCGCCGCACGAGGGCGAGGCGCTCGTGACCGTGCAGAGCGGTGCGCGCCTGCTGTGGTTGAAGCGCATGGCGCTGCCGGGGGCCGGCAGCACGGTCGACATCCCGCTCGGCCAGGGCCCTGAATGGGCGCGCCACGACCTCTACGCCACCGTCACCGCGCTGCGCCCCGGCAGCCAGGGCGAGCGCGTCACGCCGGCGCGCGCCGTGGGCCTGCTGCATCTGCCGCTGGACCGCCGCGAACGCGCGCTCAAGCTCACGCTGACGGCGCCCGCCAAGAGCGAGCCCGAGCGCCGCGTGGCGGTGAAGCTGAAGCTGGCCGACGCCACGCCGGGCGAGCGCGGCCAGGCCTGGGTCACCCTCAGCGCGGTGGACGTCGGCATCCTCGCCATCACGCGCTACGCCAGCCCCGATCCGCTCGACTTCTTCTTCGGCAAGCAGCGCTTCGCGCCCGAGTGGCTGGACATGTACGGCCGCCTGATCGAGAAGATGGACGGCACGCCGGCGCGCATGCGCTGGGGCGGCGACGCCGCCAACCGCGACACGCAGAGCCTGCCGCGCAAGGTGCGCCTGGTCGACCTGTTCAGCGGCCCGGTGGCCTTTGATGCGCAGGGCGAGGCCACGGTGGCACTCGAGCTGCCCGACTTCAACGGCCGCCTGCGCCTGATGGCGGTGGCCGGGCTGGCCGGCCGCTACGGCAGGGCCGAGGCCGAGCTGACCGTGGCCGCACCCTTGGTGGCCGAGCTTTCCACGCCGCGCTTCATCGCCCCCGGCGACCAGGCGCAACTGGCGCTCGACCTCAGCAACCTCAGCGGCCAGGCGCAGACCGTCAGCGTGCGGCTCAGCGGCGCTGCGCCGCTGCGGGTCGGCGCGGGCCCGCAAACCGTCAACCTCGCGCACCAGCAGCGCCAGGTGCTGCGCTGGCCCGTGGAGGCCGGCGCCGGCTACGGCCTGGTGCCGCTGACCCTGGAGCTCAAGGCCCGCAGCGGCCTCACGCTGCGACGCCAGAGCTGGCTGCAGCTGCAGCCGCCCTGGGCGCCGGAGCGCGACGGCCGGCGCATGCGCGTGGCGCCCGGCGAGAGCCTCGCGCTCGATCCGGCCTGGCTGGCGCGCTTCCACCCGGCCAGCGCCCAGCTCGGTGTGGCCCTCAGCGACCGGCCGCCGCTCGACGTCGCGCGCCTGGTGCAGGACCTGCTCGACTACCCCTATGGCTGCCTGGAGCAGACCGTCAGCAGCGCCTACCCGCTGCTGTTCGTCGACGCCGAGCAGGCCAAGGCCTGGGGCCTGAAGCTCGCCACCCCGCTCACCGAGGACGAACGCCGGCAGCGCGTGGCGCGTGCGCTCGGCCGCCTGGCCGGCATGCAGGCCAGCAGCGGCGCCTTCACGCTGTGGGGCGGCGGCAGCCGGTACGAGGCTTACCTGGGTGCCTATGTGCTGGGCTTCCTGCAGGACGCGCAGGCGGCGGGCTTTGCGCCGCCCGCCGGCCTGCAGCAGCGCGCCATCGGCTGGCTGCAGGGCGAGCTGGCGCAGGCGCCCAACCGCTTCCCGACCCTGCCGCGCGAGATCAAGCCCGGACAGGCCAGCTTCAAGGAGCGCGACCTCGAACTGCTGCGCGACAGCCATCGGCGCTTCGCCGAACTGGCGCACATCGGCTACATGCTGGCGCGTGAGCAGAAGGCGCCGCTGTCGCTGCTGCGCTATCTGCACGACAAGGTGCGCGACCGTGCGCGCTCGCCGCTGCCGCTGGTGCATCTGGCGGCGGCGCTCAAGCTGATGGGCGACGGCCGCCGCGCCGCCGAGGCGCTCGACGACGCCATGCGCCGCCCCTACGGCGTGCTGGCGCAGCGGCCCGAGTCGGTCGGGGCCAGCGAGTGGCTGGGCGACTACGGCAGCCGCCTGCGCGATCTGGCCATGGCCTACGCGCTGCTGCACCGCCACGCCCTGCTGCACGAGCGCCGCGAACAGTTGCTGGAGGAGGCCGCCGAGCAGCTGCGCGAGCGCCGCTGGACCAGCACGCAGGAGCGCATGGCGCTGCTGATGGCGGCGCGCGCCAGCGGTGGCGACGCCGCCGCCGCCGGACGCGAGCGCAACCCGGGTTGGCGCGCGCAGTGGCGCGTGGGCGCAGCCGCGCAGGCGCTGGAGGGACGCGAGACCCTGCAGCGCAGCGTCGCGCCCGCCGAGCTGGCCAAGGGCGTGCAACTCGTCAACAGCGGCACGCAGCCGCTCTTCGTGGCGCTGCAGGCCGCCGGACTGCCGACCCAGGCCCCGACGCCGCGCCAGGATCTCATCGAGTTCGAGCGCGAATGGCTGCACCCCGACGGCAGCGCCTGGGACGGCCGGCCGCTGAAGGTGGGCGAGACCCTGCTGGTGAACCTGAAGGTGCGCAGCAAGACGCCCATCAAGGACGGCTTGATCGTCGACGCCGTGCCGGCCGGGCTGGAGATCGAGAACCTCAACCTGAGCCAGGGCGCGCTCGAGCAGACGCTCGGCCCGGCGCTGGCCACGCCCTTCGCGATGGCGCAGGCCGACGCGCGCATCCGCCACCGCGAGTACCGCGACGACCGCTACGTGGCCGCCGCCGAGCTCGGGCCCGACTGGGTCAGCGTGCAGTACCTGCTGCGCGTCGTCAGCCCGGGCCGCTTCACGGTGCCCGCGCCGATGGCCGAGGACATGTACCGGCCGGAGCTGCGCGGGGTGGGGCGCGGCGGACCGCCGCTAACGGTGCTGGAAGGACCCTGAGGCGGCCGCCTAGTGTGGTGAGCCGGGCGCGTCGATCGAGCCCCCCTTGACCTGCCCCAAGCCGTCTGGACGCCGCTTCGGCGAGAGTGCGGCCCCCAACCCGTTGGAGATGCCCCGATGCTGTTCATGCTGATCAACCGCACCCGCTCCGGCCTTGCCGCCGCCGACTACGCCGAGCTGGCCACCCGCGCCAAGGCCTTCTACGCCGCCATCCCGGCCGAGGTGAAGATCCACGGCGAGTGGGCGGCCGCCGACCAGTCGCACAACTACGCGGTGATCGAGGCCCCCGACATCGCCACCCTGCAGCGCCTGCAGCAGCCCTTCGAGCGCTTCACCGACACGCAGATCGTGCCGATCAACGCCATTCAGGGCTGGACGGCCTCCTGAGGCGCAGCGCGCTGAACGCATGCCGGCCAAGGGTCGATCGCCGCACCTGGGGCGCGCTGCCACCGCCGCCCGGCTGAGTCTGTTGCTGGGCGCTTTGGCGCTGGCGGCGCAGGCGGCGCCCCAGCCCGTCGCAGGGGCGGCGCCCGGGCTCGGCGAAACGGCGCAGCTGGTGATGGGCGAGCTTGCGGCGCAGGGCTACGCGACGCCCCAGCAGGCGCTGCGGCGCCTGGTTCAGGCCAGTGCACCGGCGGCCGACGCGCCGCTGGAGTCGCGCTGGCGCTACCTGGCCGCGCTGTCGGGCCTGGCCCTGGGTGCCGGCGACGACGCGCATTTGCGTCTGAGCCTCGAAGCGCTGCAGCGCATGGTCGAGCGCGAAGCCTGCACGCCCTGCGCCACGCTGCAGGCGCTGCGCCGATTGCAGCGCGCCGAGTCCGAGGACCCCGACACCCTGCGCCAGCGCCTCGACGCATTGCAGGCGCTGCCGGTGCCGGACGACCCCTGGCTGCGTTTCGAGCGGCACCGGGCATTGGCCACCGCCCACATGGCATTCAACGACCCGCAGAGCGCCATCACCGAGGCGCTGCAGGCCGCCGAGATCGGCGCCGTGCTCGAGCGGCCGGCCGATCGGGTGATGGCACTTGAACTGCTCGGCAACATCAGCGCCACGCGACGCGACATGCCCAAGGCAGTCGAGCACGCCCGCCAGAGCGCAGCGCTGGCGCGCGAGATCGGCTTTGGCTACGGACTGGTGCGCAGCCTCTTCAACCTCAGCTACGCGCTGGCGACGCAGAAGGAAAACGTCGAGCGCAAGGCGCTGCTGCTGGAGCTGCTGACGCTGACCGAAGGGCAGCCCGAGCTGGGCTTCGAACGCCAGAACGTACTGATCAACCTGGCGGCGCTGAGCAACGACATCGGCGAGTACCGCAACGCGCTGGCCTATGCACACCGCGCCGAGCAGGGAGCCGACCGCGAACTCGACCCCAACGGCTACGCCTTCGCGCTGGTCAACCGCGGCGTGGCCCTGGTCCACCAGGGCCAGTTTGACGAGGGCTTGGAGCTGGTGCAGCGCGCCGTCGAGATCGGCAAACGCACCGGCGTCAAGCGCGAGCTGGCCGATTTGATCGAGCAGCAGGTCAACGCACTGGAGGCCGCCGGACGCGCGCCGGCGGCGCTGCAGGCGCTGCGCCGCTGGGTGAGCCTGAACGGCGAGCTGACCACATCGGCGCGCGAGCAGGCCATCGCCCGGATGCAGGAGCGCCTCGATGCGCAGCAGCGCCAGCGCGAGATCGAACGCCTGCGTCTGGACAAGGCCAAGGGCGAGGCCGAACTGCAGCTGCGCGCCTGGCGCGAGCGCGCCTGGGCCGGCGCCGCGCTGCTGGTGGCCTTGCTGGCCGCCATCGGCTGGCGCGCACTGCGCCGCTCGCGGCGCCAGAACCAGCGCCTGCGCGGCGACGTGGCGCGGCTGGCCGACGAATCCCTGCACGACGCGCTGACGAGCGCCTGGAACCGCCGCCACGGCGAGAACCTGCTGCAGCAGCTCGAAGCCGACAACGCCGCCTTGGCGCAGGAGCAGCGCCTCGGCGTGGCGCTGCTTTTGCTCGACATCGACCATTTCAAGCGCGTCAACGATGGTCACGGCCACGCCGCCGGCGACGCGGTGCTGGTCGAGCTGACGCATCGCGTGCAGACCATGCTGCGCCAGGGCGACGCGCTGGTGCGCTGGGGTGGCGAGGAGTTCTTGCTGGTCTTGCCGGGCGTCGGCGAGCCGGGACTGCGGCGCTTCGCGCAGCGTCTGCTGGCGGCCATCGGCGAGGCGCCGGTCGCCTTGCCTTCACTGAGCAGCGCGCTGCCGGTGCGTGCATCGATCGGTGCGCTGGTGTGGGCCGCCGGTCGCGGGCGCTCGTGGGCGCGCCATTTGGCGCTGGCCGACGCAGCGCTTTACCGTGCCAAGGCCGAAGGCCGCAACCGCCTGCTGCTGGCCGGCAGCGAGGAGGTGTTTGACGACGCCGAGCTGGCGCAGCTCGACGCCCTGCTGGCCGCGGGACGCCTGCGGCTGGAGACGATCAAGGGCGTGCCGCTGGCGGACGATTGATCGGCAGGCGCAGCCCGGCCCACGCGGTTCAGGGCGTGCCGAGATCCGGACTAGCAGTCCGCGGCAGTCCGTCAGTGTGACGCCATGGCGTTGCGCCGTTTGCTGGACTGGGCCTAGAAACGGCAGTTGGACACGGCCGAGTGCGCCGTGATGCGGTGCGCTGGCAAGGCGTGACGACGCAGCGGGCTCATGCCCGCCAGACTGAGGCCGGACACAAGCAGTCCTGAGGACGGCTTGTGCCTGCCGAAGGCCAAGGCCGCCCGGCCTTGGCGTGGCAACGCCGCCAGCGTGCCGCAGCGCGGTGCGATGGGCCGTGTAGCGCTTTCACCCAAGCGGTGCGGGCGGTCGTCAGCGGAAATCTCAGTCTTGCGGCGGACTTGCATGCGGAAGCGAGCGGTCAACTGCCGTTTCTAGGCTGGGTGAAGAAACGCAACACGGTGACCAGCGCGGCATCGCGCAAGGCGTCGCTCTCCACCAGCAGGGCGTGGCGCGACTCGGCCAGGGAGTAGGCCGTGCATCGGCCGCCGGCGCCCCCGGCGGCGTTGACGTTGGCGCAGAACTCGGCCTGTGCGGCCGGCTCCACGATGCTGTCCTGACCGCCGTTCAGCAGCAGCAGCGGTCGGGCGATGCGCGCCGCGCCCGTGCCCCGCGCCTCGCGCGAGGCGGCGCAGGCCTGCGCCACCCAGCGCAGCGTGGGGCCGGCAACGCGCGCGTCGCCGTGCCCGCAATGCGCTCCGCTGCAGCGCGCGCGTCGATCGCTCCAGCGCCGCAGCAGGCGCTCCACGCTGTGCGACATGTCGTTGTCCAGCTTGTCGGCCTGGGCCAGGAAGGCGGCCTCCTCGGCGTCGAAGCCCTGGCCGGCCACCTCCATCTCCGACAGCAACGGGATCGGCAGCGGCAGGGCACGAGCCAGGTCGTCGCACCATTGGCGCAGCACACGGCGCGTGCCCGGCTCGGCG
>JAYRUQ010000082.1:0-7265 GCA_041919015.1 Inhella sp. | reverse complement strand
GTGATGAGTTGCTGCTCACCCAGGGCCTGCTGCGGCAACAGCAGTCGGCCAGCGTGCGCCAGTTTGAACAGGCGCTGACGCGCGAATGGGACCGCCAGCAGGACAAGACGCCAGCGCCACGGGCCACGAACTGGGGCGAGTTGTCCCTGATGGATGACTCGGCCGTCGATGCCCTGGTGGTGTCGGACCGCATCGGGCAGGCCCTGGGCCATGGCAGCGAATGGGAATTGCGCGACATGGAGGCCTTCACCGCGGCCCTGTTGCGCGACGACAGCGCCGGGCCGGAGCGCAACCCCTTGCGGCCGGAAATCATCGCGCGGGCCCTGATGGCCACAGTCGACGCGCTGACCGATCAGGCGCAGTTGCGTCAGACGCTCAGCGAGGAACTGACCCGCGCCATGGCGCCCATGATGGCGGCCTTCTACGCCGACACCAGCGATTTCCTGCGCCACCGTGGCTTCAAGGCGCAGGCGCTGCGCCCGATCAGTTCCGAGGCGGGCAACCGTCCGTTCGGGCACACCGAGCCGGGTCCGATGGGCGGTGCGGTGCCGCGCGGCGCTGCGGCAATGGGCGGCGCCGGACCGGGTGGCATGGGGGCTGCAGGAGGCTCCGGCGCTTCGGCGGGCGGCGGCTACGGCGGTGGCCGGATGGGCGGCGGCGGCATGCTCGGCCAGGTCGACATCGGCATGATGAACCTGCTGCGCCAGCTCAGCGTGGCGGGCGCACCGGCGCCCGGCATGTCGCTGGCGCAGGAGTTGACCGGAGAGGCCAGCGGCAGCATGCCGCTCACCCTGCCGTCCAACGTCATCCACCTGCACCGCGAGCAACTGCGCCAGGCCACGCAGACGCCGCTCGATCACATGGTGATCGACGTCGTGGCCGGCCTCTTTGACGCCATCCTGGCCGACCCCAAGGTGCCGCCGCAGATGGCGCGCCTGCTGGCCCGCCTGCAACTGCCGGTGCTGCGCGCGGCGCTCGGCGACACCAGCTTCTTCGCCAAGCGCAACCACCCGGTGCGCCGCTTCATCAACCGCCTGGCCTCGCTGGCCTGCGCGTTCGATGACTTCACGCACGACCCCGGCCTGGGCTTCCTGCAGCGTGTGGCCGAACTGGTGGAGGAGATCGCCGCCGGCGATTTCGACAAGGTCAAGGTCTACGACGAGAAGCTCGACGCGCTCGAGGTCGTCACCCGCGAGCAGCAGCAGGCCGCATTGGCCGCCACCGGTCGGGCCGGCGAACAGGCTGCGGCCCTGCTCGAACGCAAGGAGGCGCTGGCCCGGCAGCAGCATGCCTACGGCCAGCAGCTGGAGCGATCGCTGGCCGACCTGCCGCTGCCCGAGTTCCTGCGCCGCTTCCTGGTGCGCGACTGGTCGGCGGTGGTGGTGCACGCCACGCTGCAGCTCGGCGAAGCCCAGGCCATCGAGATGAAGCGCCTGGGCAAGGAACTCGCGCAGTCGGTGCTGCCCAAGGGCGGCTCGCCGGCGCGGCGCGACTTCCTGACGCAGCTGCCGATGCTGGTGCGCGCCGTCAACCAGGGCTTGGACCGGGTCGGCAGCCCGGAGGCCGTGCGCAAGCAGCTGTTCTCCGACCTGCTGCCCATCCACGCCGAGAGTCTGAAGACCCCGGCGCTCTCGCCGCTCGACCACAACCTGCTGGTCAAGCGCATCGAGGCCGCCTTCGGCCTGGCGGTGCCCGACGAGGCCGCGGCACAGCGCGCCACAGCCACCCTCGACATCGACCTGGAGCAGGTGTTCGCGCCGGCCGAGGCGCAGGGCGTCGGCCTGATGGCCGAGGCGCAGGTGCAGTGGAACGGTCAGGTCGACATCGAGCTGGGCGTGGACGATGCGCCGATCGAGGCGGTGGACATCGCCATCGAAGGCCTGCCCACACCCGACGCACCGGCGCCCACGCATGGCGCCGCGCTGTTCGACCACCTCGAACTGGGCTGCGCCTACCGGCTCAACACCGAGGGCGAGTGGCGCAAGGTGCGGCTCTCGCACATCAGCGCGCAGCGCAGTTTCTTCATCTTCACCGAGGGGGACCGCTCGCCCAAGACCGTGACCATGACGGCGCGCATGCTGCGGCGCATGTGCGAGACCGAGCGCCTGCGCGCGTTCGAGAGCGCGCACCTGCTGGAGCGCGCCACCGCGCGGGCCCGCCAGCAGCTCGCGGCCCTGCTGCCGGCTAAGAAGTAGCGAGCGCCGACACCGCCTCGGCCATGCGCCAGGCGGCCAGCAGGCTGCGCGCGTCGGCCAGGCCGCGGCCGGCGATGTCGAAGGCGGTGCCATGGTCCGGGCTGGTGCGCACGAAGGGCAGGCCGAGCGTCGTGTTCACCCCCTCATCCAAGCCCAGGTACTTGACCGGGATGAGCCCATGGTCGTGCGTCATGGCCACCACGGCGTCGAATTCACCCTGACGGGCGCGCATGAAGACCGTGTCCGGCGCGAAAGGTCCGCGGGCGTCGATGCCCTCGGCGCGCGCGCGCTCGATGGCCGGCGCAATCTGCTCGATCTCCTCGCGACCGAACAAGCCCCCCTCGCCGGCGTGCGGGTTCAAGCCGGCCACCGCGATGCGCGGCGCCGCCACGCCCATGCAGCGCAGCGCGCGATCGCTGATCTGCAGGGTCTGCAGCACGTTGGCGCTGTCGATGCGTTCGATGGCGTCGCGCAGCGCCAGGTGCACGGTGACGAGCACCACGCGCAGTTCGGCGTTGGCCAGCATCATGCGCACCGGCACACCGCCGGCCAGCTGCTGCAGCATCTCGGTGTGGCCCGGATAGGGGCTGCCTGCGGCGTGCAGGGCTTCCTTGTGGATCGGCGCGGTGACCAGCGCCCGGCCCTGTCCGGCCTGCAGGGCGCGCACCGCCGCCTCGATGCAGAGCGCCGCAGCCGCGCCGCAGCGCGCGCTCACCACGCCCTGCGGCTCGTCGACCAAACCCTCAGGCAAGCCGGGCGGCTGCCAGACGGCCAGCGCGCCGGGCGGCGCCGGCTCGTCGGGGGCGTCCAGCTGCACCAGCGCCACGCTGCTGGCGCACTGTTGCAGCGCGCGGCGCAGCACCGCCACGTCGCCCACCACCACGCCCCCAAGTTGCTGCGCGGCCGCCTTGACCAGGATCTCGGGCCCGATGCCGGCGGCGTCGCCCATCGTCAGCAGGATGCGGCTCATGCTGGGTTCTCCACATCGATGAAGCGGTGCTGCAGGCCGAAGCGCTCGGCCAGGTGCTCGCCGAGCGCCTGCACGCCGTAGCGCTCGGTGGCGTGGTGGCCGGCGGCGACGAAGGCCACACCGGTCTCGCGCGCCAGATGCAGCTGCGGTTCGCTGATCTCGCCGGTGACGAAGACATCGGCGCCGGCGGCGATGGCGGCCTCGAAATAGGACTGCGCACCGCCGGTGCACCAGGCCACGCGCCGCAGCGGCCGGCCGTCGCCCGGCAGCAGGGTGACGGGCCGGCCCAGCACGGCCTGCAACTGTTCGCCCAAGGCGCCCAGCGCGGTCGCCTGCGGCAACGCCGCACTGAAGCCCAGCATCTGCTCACCGAACGGCCGATCGGCCTGCCAGCCCAGGCGCCGCCCGAGCTGCGCGTTGTTGCCCCACTGCGGATGGGCATCGAGCGGCAGGTGGTAGGCCAGCAGATTGGCCTCGGCCGCGAACAGCGGCGCCAGACGCCGGCGCAGCCAGCCAGTCAGCCGACCGTCCTGGCCGCGCCAGAACAGGCCGTGGTGCACCAGCAGCAGGTCGGCGCCGCTTGCCAGCGCGGCCTCGATGAAGGCCAGGCTGGCCGTCACCCCGCTGACCAGGCTGCGCACCTCGGCCCGGCCCTCGACCTGCAATCCGTTGGGTCCGTAGTCCTTGAACTGGGCGACGCTCAGCGCCTCGCTCAGGTAGCCTTCGATCTCGGCCGTCTTGGCCATGCCCTGCCCCTTTGCCGGATTGCCCATGTTGCGTTCACTGTGGTTGATTTTTGCCCAGGCCTGTACGGTGGCCCTGGGCGCCGTCTTCGTGCTGCACACGCTGAAGCCGCAATGGCTGGAGCGATCGGCCTCGGAGTCCGCCGCAGCAACGGCGCCCGCAGCGACCTCGGCCGCCGGCGCCAGCGGACCAGCCGCAGCGGCGCTCGCGCCGCTCCAGGCCTCGCCCCATTCGCTGGCCGAGGCGGCGGCGCTGGCGGCCCCGGCCGTGGTCAGCATCGGCACCAGCGGGGGCGCGCGCACGCAGCGCCTGTGGCCCTTCGGCGGCGAAGGCAACGGACCGGAGCGGCGCGGCATGGGGTCGGGCGTGATCGTCGAGGGCGACGGCGACGCCGGCTATGTGCTGACCAACCACCATGTGGTCGACGCCGCGCAGCGCATCGACGTGCAGCTCAGCGACGGCCGCGAGGCGAGCGCGGAACTGGTCGGCGCCGACCCCGAGACCGATCTGGCGCTGCTGCGCATCCCCCTGCCGCGCCTGCCGGTGATCGCCGTCGGCGCCTCCAAGGCCCTGCGCGTCGGCGACCCGGTGCTGGCCATCGGCAACCCCTTCGGCGTCGGGCAGACGGTGACCGCCGGCATCGTCTCGGCGCTGCAGCGCCAGCAGCTCGGCATCAATGTGTTCGAGTCCTTCATCCAGACCGATGCCGCCATCAATCCCGGCAACTCGGGCGGCGCGCTGGTCGACGGCCAGGGTCGCCTGGTCGGCATCAACTCGGCGATCTACTCGCGCAGCGGCGGCAGCGTCGGGCTGGGCTTTGCCATCCCCATCGAGCTGGCACAGGAGGTGATGCAGGCTTTGCGCAGCGAGGGGCGCGTGGCGCGCGGCTGGATGGGCGTCACCAGCCGCGAGCTCAGCGGCGAACTGATGGAGGCGCTGCGCCTGCCCCCCGACCTGCAGGGCGTGCTGGTGGCCGGGGTTCAGCAGGGCTCGCCCGCCGAAAAGGCCGGCGTCCGTCCGGGCGACGTCATCACCCAGGTGGGCCAGACCGCCGTGAGCAGCCCCGAATCGCTGCTTAACGCGGTGGCGCGCCTGAAGCCCGGCGCCGAGACCGATCTGCGCGTGCAGCGCGGGCGCGACGCCGTCACGCTCAAGGCGCGCGTCGGCCAGCGCCCCATTCCTAAGTAGGCTGCGATTCGGTGGACTTCTTGCTGCCGCGCTTGAGCAGCACCGCCGCCCAGATGCCAACCTCGTAGAGCACGCACATCGGGATGGCCAGCGAGAGTTGGGAGATGACGTCGGGCGGCGTCACGATGGCCGCCACCACAAAGGCCACCACGATGAAGTAGCCGCGCCATTCCTTGAGCTTTTCGATCGGGATGATGTTCAAGAGCGCCAGCACCACCACGGCGATCGGCACCTCGAAGGCCAGACCGAACACCATGAAAAGCGTCAGCACGGTGCCGAAGTACTGCTCGATGTCCGGCGCCACCTGCACCGCCGTGGGCGCGAAGGCGACGATGAAGGCCGACAGCGCCGGCAGCACCAGGAAATAGCAGAACGCCACGCCGACGAAGAACAGCAAGGTGCTGCTCACCACCAGCGGCAGCACATAGCGCTTCTCGTGCGAGTACAGCCCCGGCGCCACGAAGGCCCACAGCTGGTACAGCACATAGGGCAGCGCCAGCAGGAAGCCGGCCATCATGGCGATCTTGAGCGGCACCATGAAGGGCGAGATGGTGCCGGTGGCGATCAACTTGGCGCCCTCCGGCAGCGCACGGCTCATCGGCGCGGCGAGCAGGTCGTAAAGCCCGGCCGGGCCCGGCCACAGGCACAGCAGGCCGAAGCACAGGCCCACGGCCAGCAGCGCCCGCACCAGGCGGTCACGCAGCTCGATCAGGTGCTCGACGAAGGGCTGCTCGGTGCCGGCCAGTTCGTCCTGCGGGTCTTGCGGGCTTGAATTCATCGGCGGTGTCGCTTGACGCGCGCGGCGCCGCTCTGCACATGCTGGCGCACCCCGGCGGTCTGCTTGAACCACTGCGGCGTGCGGCTGCGCTTGAGGCGCCAGTTCTTCTTCGGCGGCGCGGCGCTCGCAGGGGCCGCTGGCGGGTTCCAGGCGTCGGCGTCAAAGGGCTCGCTGACGGCCTGTGCCGCCTCGCTGAAGGTGCTGCCGACGCTGGAGCTGACCTCCTGCGCGGCGTCCTCGAATTGCTTGCGTGCCTTGGCCAGTTCCTCCATCTCGATGGAGCGGTTGACCTCGGCCTTGACGTCGGCCACGTAGCGGCGCGCCTTGCCCATCATGTGACCGACGGTGCGGGCCACCTTGGGCAGCTTTTCGGGGCCGATGACGATCAACGCCACCGCGCCGATCAGCGCGAGCTTGTCCAGTCCCAGGTCCAGCATGGGCGCGCGCTCAGGTAATCAGGGGGGAGGAATCAGGAATGCGTGTTCTTCTTCTCGGTGGCCTGCACGTCCACGGTCTCACCCTGGGTGACACGCTGGTTCACGTCGTTGGGCTGGGGGTCGGTGCCGCCGTCCTTCATGCCGTCCTTGAAGCCCTTGACGGCGGAACCGAGGTCGGAACCGACGTTCTTGAGCTTCTTGGTGCCGAACACCAGCACCACCACCACCAGCACGATCAGCCAGTGCCAAATGCTCAAACCGCCCATCAGATGCTCCGAGAGATGAAGGCCGCGATTCTAGGCGTGGCCATCTTTCACCCTTTTGACCAGGGTCGGGGGCCGCCCATCACGTGCATGTGCAGGTGCATCACCTCCTGACCGCCGTCCCGGCCGGTGTTGATCACCGTCCGGAAGCCCCCGCTCACGCCCAGTTCCCGCATCAGCCGCGGCGCCAGCACCATCATGCGGCCGGCCAGGGCGGCATGCGCCTCGCTCAGCTCGGCGTGGCTCTCGATGTGCTGCTTGGGCACGATCAGGATGTGCACCGGCGCCCAGGGGTGGATGTCGTGGAAGGCGATCAGTTCCTCGTCCTCGTAGACCTTGCGCGACGGGATCTGCCCGGCGGCGATCTTGCAAAAAAGGCAGTCGCTCATCTCAGGCCTCGATGGCACGGCGACCGGACAACGCGCTCCAGCCCTTGACGATGCGGTAGAGGAACCACAGCGAGACGATGAACCAGGCGATCCAGCCGGGAACGATGAAGAACACCCACAGCGGGATGGTCAGCACATAGGCCAGTCCGGCGTAGAGCACGCTCTTGAGCCGGTAGCGGAAGTGGCTCTCCTGCCAGGAACCGCGCGCATCGTCGCGCTTGACCAGGTCAACGACCACGGCGGCGATCAGCAGCAGGATGCTGGGCTGGAAGGCCGGCAGCACCGCCCCCACCGCCACGAT
>JAYRUQ010000081.1:0-7340 GCA_041919015.1 Inhella sp. | reverse complement strand
AAGATGGCCGACAGCGCCAGGCCCAGCACGTTGATGAAGATCGCCAGCCCGCGGCTCTGCTCCTCGTAGAACTGGCGCTCGGGCTTGAGGTCGAGCGTGAGGCGTGGGTCGGCGGCGGCGCGCTCGATGAAGGCTTCGGCCGCGGCCGGGTCCTGCAGGCGCAGCACCACGGTGGAAGGGCTCAAGCGACGGAAGGCCTGCAGCATCTGCTCGCTGTCGCCCCAGATCTCGGAGTCGAAGCCGGAGTTGCCGGCGTCGAACACGCCGACCACCGTCCAGTCACGCTGCGCGAAGCGCAGGGTGCCGCCCAGGCCGGCGCCCTCGAAGCCGCGCGCCGTGGCCTTGCCCACCACCAGCTCGCTGGAGCCGGGCCGGAACATGCGCCCCTCCACCAGGCGCACTTGCTGGCGCAGCTGCAGGCCGATGGCCGAGGTGCCGCGCACCGTCACATTGCTCGGGCTGCCGCTGCCGCGCTTGGGCAGGCTGTTGAGCACCACCGGCTCGCCGCTCAGCAGCAGACGCCCGTCGGCGGCGGTGGCGATGCCTGGCAGGCTGGCCAGGATGGCGGCCTGCTCGCGGCTCACGCCCGAGTTGATCTCGGCCCCCGCGCCCTTGCGCAGAGCCAGCAGATTGCCGGGGTTGCCGGTGGCCACCAGGGTGGTCTTGATGCCCTCGCTCATCATCAGCACGGTGGCGAACACATAGACGACCAGCGCCAGACCGAGCGCGGTGAGCGCGGTGGTGACGCGCCGCACCCAGAGGTTGCGGGCGATGTAGGAGAGGGGGAGCTGTTTCAAGCCACGTGCCTGAGACCGTTGACGATGTCGATGCGGCCCATCTGCCAGGCCGGCCAGGCGGCGGCGATCAGCCCCACGCCGAGCGCCGCGCCGGCCTGCAGCAGCACCGTGGTGTCGGACACCAGGAACACCGACAGAAAGCTGCCGGCCGCCTTGGCGAAGGCCGCGGCGATCGGGAAGGTGAGCGCGATGCCCGCCGCGCCACCGATCAGCGCGATGACCAGGCTTTCGCCGAACAGCAGCCGGCTGACGAAGCCCGGTCCGAAGCCCAGCGCCTTGAGCGTCGCGTACTCGGCCAGGCGTTCACGCGCCGTCATCGTCATGGTGTTGGCCATCACCGCCAGGATGATGAGCACGATGATGTAGCTCACCGCCTCGATGGCCACCAGGATGGCCTCGCTCATCGCCACGAAGCTGAGCTGGAAGGCCGATTCGGTCTCGGTGAGCGTTTCGGCCAGCGAGTTCTTGAAGAGGGCGTCGACCTGCTGGCTCACCGCCGCGGCCTGCTGCGGCTCGGCGATGCCCAGCACGAACACCCCGACCTGGTCGCCGCGCTTGGGAAAGCGCTTCTTCACCGACTCATTGAGCAGCTGCCAGTGGAACAGCAGCTGGCTTTCGTCGGTGCTGGCCTCGGCGCCGTCCCAGATGCCGCGCAGGGTGAAGGTCCAGGTGCCGGGAAAGATGGTGCCGCGGATCGGGATGGTGTCGCCGATCTTCCAGCCGTACTGGTTGGCGAGCTTGCGGCCGACGATGGCGCCCTGGCGGTCGCGGATGAAGGCGGCCTTCTCCTCGTCGCTGAGGCGGTACTCGGAATACAGCTTCAGGTAGCTGGCGGGCTCGATGGCGAACTGCGGGAAAAAGTTGCGCTCACTTTGGTAGACGCCGCCGAACCAGTTGGCCCAGGACACCCCGGCAACCCCGTCGACCCCGCGCAGGCGCTCGGCGTAGGACAGCGGCAGCGCGAAGGTCAGGCTGATGGCGTTGCGACTGATCAGGCGCGTGGCGCTGCTGGCCTGCACGCCGGCGTACCAGGCCTCGTTGATGGTGCGCAGCAGGCCGAAGGCGGAGATGGCGACGACCAGGCCGAGCAGGGTCAGGCCGGTGCGCAGGGGGTGGCGGAAGGCGTTCCGCAGCAGGAGCTTCAGCAGGAACATGAGTTCGGTGTTCCTGTGTGGCAGCCCTTGGGGGCCTGCGGTCCCCAAACCCCTGCCCAGGGCGCTTCGCCCCTGGACCCCGACCCCCTTTTCTTTGCGCCGCCAAAGAAAAGGGGGGAAAAGAAAGGCGGCCCCACACTGCGCTCGCCCTTCCGGCCTTCGGCCAGAAGGGTTCCCTGCGGTGCTCGCAAGCCGGCCCCGGCCAGAACTCGCTTCCGTTCGCTGCGCTCACTGCGCTCAAACAGACTGGCCGAGCCAGAAGGGATGCGCGCCTTTGGCGCGCGGGCCGGCTCGCTGTGCTCCTCGGCGGCGCAGAGGGGGGTGGGACAGCCGAATACCGAACAGCCGAATACCGAACAACCCGTTGTCAGCTCGTTGACTGCAGGCCGCGAGCCGAGGTTCGGCTGTTGGCTGTTGGCTGTTGAAACCCCCTCTGCGCCGCCGAGCAGCGCAGGAACCCGGGGGAGCGCGCGCAGCGCGCATCGTGTTCTGGCTTCGCGCAGTCTGTTTGAGCGGAGCGAGCCGAAGGCGAGTGCAGCGAGTTCTGCGCGACCCCCGGGTTCTGAGCAGCGCAGGGAACCCGTTTGGCCTGCAAGGCCAAACGGGCGAGCGCAGTGCGGGGCCGCCTTTCTTTTGCCCTCTTTTCTTTGGCGGCGCAAAGAAAAGGGGGTCGGGGTCCAGGGGCGAAGCGCCCTGGTAGGGGGGTTGGGGGCCGAGGGCCCCCAAGCGGTCTCACTCAAGGAGAAGGCTCCCCGACAACCAAGACACCCTTTTCCAGCTCGACCACGCGCCGCGCCCGCGCCGCCGCCTTCGGATCGTGCGTCACCATCACGATGGTCTTGCCCAGCTCGCGGTTGAGACGGTCGAGCAGGTCCAGCACCTCCTCGGCGGTGTGGCGGTCCAGGTCGCCGGTCGGTTCGTCGGCCACGATCAGCGTCGGGTCGGTCACCAGTGCCCGCGCGATGGCGACGCGCTGCTGCTGGCCGCCGCTGAGTTCGTTCGGATAGTGGTCGACGCGGTCGGCCAGTCCCACCAGGCGCAGGGCGGCCAGCGCGTGATCGCGGCGCTGCGCGGCGGACAGGTCCGTGAGCAGCAGCGGCAGCTCCACGTTCTCCTGCGCGCTGAGCACCGGCATCAGGTTGTAGAACTGAAAGATGAAACCGATGTGCGCGGCGCGCCAGTCGGCGAGCCGGCCCTCGCCGAAGCTGGCGATGTCGATGCCGTCGACCTCGATGCGTCCGCCGCTGGGCTGGTCGATGCCGGCCAGCAGGTTCAGCAGCGTGCTCTTGCCCGAGCCGCTCGGGCCCATCAAGGCGACGAAGTCACCGGAGGCCACGTCGAGGTCGATGCCGGCCAGCACGGGAATCGTCTGGTCGCCGCGCCGGTAGCTCTTGGCCAGCTGGCGGATGCGGATCAGCGGCGGCGGGGCGGCGGCGGAGTCCACGCTCACTTCTCCGCCACCGTCACCTTCTGGCCGTCGCGCAGGCCCTGGGGCGCCGCCACCAGGCGGTCGCCGCTGGACAGCCCTTCACCCTGCAGCTCCACCAGCTCGCCGATCGACCGGCCCTTCTTCACGGCCACGCGCTTCACGCTGTGCGTGCCGTCCGCGGCCTTGACGAGCTTCCACACCGCGCCCTCGGCATCGAGCGCCTTGGGGGGCGCGGCCAGCACCGGCTGCATCTCCGCGTCGCTGGCGCGCTGGCTCAAGAAGACCGCCTTGGCGCTCATCTCGGGCAGCACGCGGGCGTCGAGCTGCTCGAAGCGCAGCTTGGTCATCACGGTGGCCTTGGCGCGGTCCACCGTGGGCACGATGCTGACCACCTGGCCGCGGAAGCGCTGCCCGGGCAGCGCATCGAGCTGGATCTCGACCGGCTGGTCGAGCTGCACCTTGGCCAGGCTGCCCTCGCTGACGTCGGCCTCCACCTCCAGCGTGGAGAGGTCGGCCAGGGTCAGCACCGCGCCTTGGGAGCCGGCGGCGTTGCTGAAGGGCGTGATGAGGTCGCCGACGTTGGCGTTCTTGGCCAGCACCACGCCGTCGAAGGGCGCGCGGATCTCGGTGAAGCCCTGGTTGACCTGCTGCACCGCGAGCTGGGCGCGCGCCTGCGTCACGCCGCTGCTGGCCTGGGCGGTGCCGGCCTGGGCCGAGGCCACCGCGGCGCGCGCGGCGTCGAGGCGGCGCTGCGCGGCGTCCTGCGACTGCGCGCTGACGAAGCCCTGCGCCCTGAGCTGCTGGGTGCGGGCGAACTCGGCCTCGGCGTTGGCCAGCTCAACCTGGCTCTGGCGCAGCAGCGCCTGGCCCTGCGCCAGCACGGCCAGCGCCTGGCCCACCGCGGCCTGCGCCACGGCGGCCTGCGCCTGCACGTCGCTGGCGTCCAGGCGCGCCAGCAAGTCGCCGGCCTTGACGCGCGAGCCCTCGCGCACGCGCAGTTCGAGCAAGCGGCCGCTGGCCTTGCTGGCCACCGCGGCACGGCGCTGCGCCACCACGAAGCCCGAGGCGGTGAGCTGCTGGTACTGCAGCGAGGGGCTGCTGCGCGTCAGCGACACCAGCTGCACCTCGGGCACCCGTGGGCGCAGCAGGGCGGCGGCGATGGCCACGCCGATGGCCACCGCCACACCCCAGCGCCAACGCCGCGAGCGTCGCGGTGCCTGGCTGGGGTCACGCTGGATCTTCAGGAGGCCGGTGTCGCTCATGGTCGCTGGCTCGGTTCTGCAAGGGCGCGGCGAGTGTAGGGAGGGCGCCTTGTCCCCGTATCCTCGCGGCCACCATGACCATCGCACGCGCACCGAACCGCAGGCCGCTGGCCGGCTCCGAGGCAGGATCCGGGAGGCGCCCGTGAGCGTGCTGCTGACCGGCTTCGAGCCCTTTGGCGGCGATGCCCTCAACAGCAGTTGGGAGCTCGCCCGCCGCCTCGACGGCGTGGATGGCATCCGCGCCGTGCAACTGCCCTGCCGCTTCGCGCACAGCCTGCAGGCGCTGGACGCCGCGCTGGCGCACGGGCGCCCGCGCCTGGTGCTGGCGCTGGGCCAGGCGGCGTCGCGCCCGCTGCTCAGTTTCGAGCGGGTGGCGCTGAATTGGGTGGACGCGCGCATCGCCGACAACGACGGCCTGCAGCCGATCGACGAGCCGGTGCTGCCGGGAGCGCCGGCCGCCCACTTCAGCACCCTGCCCATCAAGGCCATGGCGCAGGCCGTGCGGGGCAGCGGCGTGCCGGCGGAGATCTCCTACAGCGCCGGCAGCTTCGTCTGCAACCAGGTCTTCTTCGGCCTGCAGCACCGGCTGCGCCGGCGCCGTGGCGTGCGCAGCGGCTTCCTGCATGTGCCGGCGCTGGGCGGCGCGCTGAGCCTGGACGCCCTGGTGCATGCGGTGCGGGTGGCGCTGCAGCTGGCCCTTGTGACGCCGCACGACGTGCATGAAAGCGCCGGTCGCATCGATTGACCGCACGGCGCCACGGACAATCGCGCCATGGCCCTGCTGTCCCTCTCCAATGCCCACCTTGCCTTCGGCCACTGGCCGCTGCTCGATGCCGCCGACTTCAGCCTGGAGGCCGGCGAGCGCGTCGGACTGATCGGGCGCAACGGCAGCGGCAAGAGCAGCCTGCTCAAGGTGCTGGCCGGGCTGGAGCGGCTCGACGACGGCCTGCTGCAGCGCAGCCAGCAGGTGAGGGTGGTCTACGTGCCGCAGGAGCCGCAGTTCGAGAGCGGCGCCACGGTGTTCGACGCCGTGGCCGACGGCGTGCGCGAGGCGCGCGAACTGCGCCTGCGCTTCGAGCAGCACGACCCCGAGGATGACCTCGACGCCATGCAGACGCGCCTCGAGCAGCTCGGCGGCTGGACCTGGGAGCAGCGTGTCGAGGAAGCCCTGCAGCGCCTTGCTCTGGACGGCGCGCGGCCGGTGGCCGAGCTCTCGGGGGGCTTCAAGAAGCGCGTGGCGCTGGCGCAGGCGCTGGTGGCGCAGCCCGACGTGCTGCTGCTCGACGAACCGACCAACCACCTCGACCTCGACGCCATCCTGTGGCTGGAGGAGCTGCTGCGCGGCTTTGCCGGCAGCCTGCTGGTCATCACGCACGACCGCGCCTTCCTCGACGCGGTGTGCACGCGCATCGTCGAGCTCGACCGCGGCCTGCTGCGCGGCTACCCCGGCAACTTCGCCGCCTTCGAGGCCGCCAAGCAGTACGAGCTGCAGAACGAGGCCCTGGCCAATGCCCGCGCCGACAAGCTGCTGGCGCAGGAGGAAACCTGGATCCGCAAGGGCGTCGAGGCGCGCCGCACGCGCTCGGTGGCGCGCGTGGCGCGGCTGATGTCGCTGCGCCAGGCGCATGCGGAACGCCGCAACGTGCAGGGGCGGGCGCAGCTGCAGGTGGACACCGGCGAGGCGGGCGGCAAGCTGGTGGCCGAGCTGGAAGGAGTCTGCAAGGCCTTCGGCGAACGCGTCGTGGTGGACCGCCTGAGCTGCACCTTCCTGCGCGGCGACAAGGTCGGCCTGATCGGGCCCAACGGCGCCGGCAAGACCACGCTGCTCAAGCTCATCCTGGGCGAGCTGCAGCCCGACAGCGGCAGCGTGCGCACCGGCGCCCGGCTCAGCGTGGCCTTCTTCGACCAGCTGCGCGCCGGCCTGAACCTCGACGCCACCCTGGTCGACACCATCAGCCCCGGTTCGGAATGGGTCGAGATCGCCGGCCAGCGCCAGCATGTGATGACCTATCTGCAGAACTTCCTGTTCGCCCCGGCGCGCGCCAACAGCCCGGTGCGCACGCTCAGCGGCGGCGAGCGCAACCGCCTGCTGCTGGCGCGGCTGTTCGCCCGACCGGCCAATGTGCTGGTGCTGGACGAACCGACCAACGACCTCGACATCGAGACCCTCGACCTGCTCGAGGAGCTGCTGATCGACTACCCCGGCACGGTCTTCCTGGTCAGCCACGACCGCCGCTTCCTCGACCGCGTCGTCACCTCCACCCTGGTGGCCGAGGGCGGCGGGCGGTGGTTGGAGTACGAGGGCGGCGTGAGCGACTGGCTGGCGCAGTCGGCGCGCGCCGCGGCCGCGGCCAGTGCGGCGGCGCTGCTGGCGCGCAGCGAGAAGAAGGCCGAGGCTGCTGCGCCTGCTGCGACCGTGATGGCGGCGCCGGCACGCCGGCGCCTCGGCTACAAGGAGCAGCGCGAGCTCGACGCCTTGCCCGCGCGCATCGAGGCGCTGGAGGCCGAACAGGCCGAGCTGCATGGGCTGATGGCCGGCGGCGAGCTGTACGCGCAGGGTCCCGAGCGCATCCAGCAGGTCAGCGAGCGCGCCAGCGCGGTGGAGGAGGAACTGCTGCAGCTGCTGGAGCGCTGGACCGAATTGAGCTGAGCCCGGCGCAGAAACGACAACGCCCGCTGAACACGATGTGTCGGACGG
>JAYRUQ010000080.1:0-7367 GCA_041919015.1 Inhella sp. | reverse complement strand
GGCATGGGCGACATCGTGGCGCTGGTCGAGGAGGTCACCAAGGGCGTGGACCTCGAATCGGCCAAGGCGATGGCCGACCGGCTCAAGAGCGGCGATGCCTTCACGCTCGACGATTTCCTGCTGCAGCTGCAGCAGATGAAGAAGATGGGCGGGCTGTCCAATCTGATGGACAAGCTGCCCTCGCAGCTGACCGCCAAGGCGGGCGGCATCAAGCAGGACGACATGGACCGCGCCGAGCGCGACCTGCGCCGCATGACCGGCATCATCCACTCGATGACGCCGTTGGAGCGGCGCAAGCCCGACCTCATCAAGGCCACCCGCAAGAAGCGCATCGCCGCCGGCGCCGGGGTGCAGGTGCAGGACGTCAACCGCATGCTCAACCAGTACGGTCAGATGCGCGACATGATGAAGAAGATGCGCGGCGGCGGCCTGATGAAGATGATGAAGCGCATGGGCGGCATGAAGGGCCTGCCGCCGGGCCTGTGAGCGTGCGTTTTTTCACCATTGCTCACAAGCGCATTCGGGCCGGGCGGGCCGGGCACCCGCAGCGTCGTTAGCCTGCGCGGCCATGCAAGTCTCCGCCCCACCCGTTTGGAACCGCTGGATCGCGCGCCTGCGCGACCACCTGGCGCCTCGCCTGAAGCGCCCGTCGCATCGCGCCAGCCCACGCTCGCCCTGGGACACCGTGATGCACTGGCCGCCCAGCGCCGTGCGGCCGCTGGGGACCGTGGAGCGCGTCGTGCACACCGCGCTCGCTGCGGCGCTGCAGATCGAGCATCCCCAGGGTTATCTGCTGGCGCATCTGCCGCTGCCCCGCCTGGTGCGCGTGCCGGTGCGGCGCTCCTACAAGGAGTGGCTGTCGCGCACCGGGCATCTGACCGTCGACTTCGTGCTGTGCGACGCGCTCGGACAGCCCTGGCTGGCGGTGCTGCTCGAGCACCCCGACGAAAGCCCGCGCGCGCAGCGGCGCCGCGACCGCATCCAGCGCGTGCTGCTGGCCGCCGAGATCCCGGTGCTCAGCTGGCGCAACGGCTGGCAGACCGACCCGAAGGCACTGCGCGCCGCGCTGCTCAGTGCAGCAAGGCCTGCGCGAACTCGCGCGCACTGAAGGTCTGCAGGTCCTCGAGCTTCTCGCCCACGCCGATGAAGTAGACCGGCACGGGCCGCTCGCGTGCGATGGCCGCCAGCACGCCGCCCTTGGCGGTGCCGTCCAGCTTGGTCACCACCAGGCCGGTGAGTTGCAAGGCATCGTCGAAGGCACGCACCTGGGCCAGCGCGTTCTGCCCGGTGTTGCCGTCCACCACCAACAGCACCTCGTGCGGCGCATCGGCCTGCGCCTTGGTGATGACGCGCCGGATCTTCTTCAGCTCCTCCATCAGGTGCAGTTGCGTGGGCAGGCGACCCGCGGTGTCGGCGATGACCACGTCGCAGCCGCGCGCCTTGCCGGCGTTCACCGCGTCGAAGCTCACCGCCGCCGGATCACCGCCTTGCTGGCTGATGATGTCCACCTGACCGCGCTGCTGCAGGCCGGCGCCATCGGCGCGATCGGCCCACACCGCCAGTTGCTCGCGCGCCGCCGCACGGAAGGTGTCGGCCGCCGCCAGCAGCACCTTCTGGTCATGGGCCAGCAGATGGCGCGTCAGCTTGCCGATGCTGGTGGTCTTGCCGGCGCCGTTGACGCCCACCACCATCATCACCGTCGGCTCATGGCGGCCGATCTCCAACGGCCGCTCGAGCGGCTGCAGCAACTCGGCCAGCGCCTCCACCAGCAGGGTCTTGACGGCCTGCGGATCGGTGCAGCGCGCCTCGCGCACACGCCGACGCAGGTCTTCGAGCAGGAACTGGGTGGCCTTGACGCCGGTGTCGGCCAGCAGCAGCGCCTCCTCCAACTCCTCGTACAAGGCGTCGTCGATCTGCGTGCGGCTGAATACCGCCGCCAGGCTCTGGCCGGTCTTGCGCAGACCGGCGCGCAGGCGGGCGATCCAGCTCTGCCGCGGTGCGTCGGGCGCCGAAGCCGGCGAGACCGGTGCCGGACTGGGTGCCGGACTGGGTGCCGGATTGGGTGCCGGACTGGGTGCCGGATCGGGTGCCGGATGCGGTGCCGGGCTGCGTTCGGGCACGGGCGAGCGCAGCGGCTCGGGAACCCGCTCAGCCTCCGCCCCGGGCGCCCGGACGGCGGCCGGCGGATCCGCGACGATCGGTGTCGGCAGCACGGGTGCCGCAGAGGCCGCGGGCGCCGCCTCGGCAACGCGCGCCACCGGGGACGGGGCGGACTGCGCGTCGGCCGGTTCTTGCTGGACCGGTTTGGCCTGCAGGTCGGTGAACGCGACCTCCACGAAAACCGTCTCGCCGGCGTCGAACGCCGGCTTTTTCTTCAGGAAGCTGAACATCTGGGGTGGGCCGCGGCTTGCAGGAAGCCCGAAAGTTTGGTCTATACTAGCGGGCTATTGGCGCTTTAGCTCAGCCGGTTAGAGCGACGGAATCATAATCCGCAGGTCCGGGGTTCGAATCCCTGAAGCGCCACCAGAAAGCCCGGAAGCCCCGACGGTTGTTACCCTCGGGGCTTCTTCCTTTCACAGCCCCTGGATGAACCCCATGCTTCGCTGTGCACTGCTCGCCACCGCCCTGGTGGCCCCCTTTGCCGCGACCGCTCAGGTCGCCCGTCCCTTCCCGGCCGATGCGCTGCGCGCCGAGCTGCAGGTGCTGACGGCTCCCGAGGTGCTGATCGCCGGCAAGGCCGCGCGCCTGGCACCGGGCGCCCGCATCCGCGGCGAGAACAACCTGCTGCTGATGCCCGGCGAGTTGGCGGGCGCTCGCCTGCTGGTGCATTACACCCAGGAGGGCGACGGCCTGGTCCAGGACATCTGGGTGCTGAACGCCGCCGAGCGCGCCAACAAGGTCTGGCCGAACACGCGCGAACAGGCCGCACGGTGGCGCTTCGACGCGGCCACCCAGACCTGGAGCCGGCCATGAGCGCCTCGACGACCAAGAAGGTCTTCATCAAGACCTTCGGCTGCCAGATGAACGAGTACGACTCGGACAAGATGGTCGACGTGATGCGCGCCGCCGAGGGCTTCGAGAAGACCGACGACCCGGAGGCCGCCGACCTGATCGTCTTCAACACCTGCTCGGTGCGCGAGAAGGCGCAGGAGAAGGTCTTCAGCGATCTCGGCCGCGTGCGGCATCTGAAGGCCAAGGGCGTGCAGATCGCCGTCGGCGGCTGCGTCGCGTCGCAGGAAGGCGCAGCCATCATCGAGCGCGCGCCTTTTGTCGACGTGGTGTTCGGCCCGCAGACCCTGCACCGCCTGCCTGAGCTGCTGGACAAGCGCCGCAGCGCCGCGCGGCCGCAGGTGGACATCTCCTTCCCCGAGATCGAGAAGTTCGATCACCTGCCGCCGGCCAAGGTCGAGGGTCGCAGCGCCTTCGTCTCCATCATGGAAGGCTGCAGCAAGTACTGCAGCTACTGCGTGGTGCCCTATACACGCGGCGAGGAGGTCAGCCGGCCGCTGGACGACGTGCTGACCGAGATCGCCGGACTGGCCGACCAGGGCGTGGTCGAGGTCACGCTGCTGGGCCAAAACGTCAACGCCTACCGGGGTCGCATGGGCCGCAGCGACCAAGGCGCGGCCGAAATCGCCGACTTCGCGCTGCTGATCGAGTACGTGGCCGAGATCCCCGGCATCCGCCGCATTCGCTACACCACCAGCCACCCCAACGAATTCACGCAGCGCCTGATCGACGTCTACGCCAAGGTGCCGCAGCTGGTGAACCACCTGCACCTGCCGGTGCAGCACGGCGCAGACCGCATCCTGGCCGCCATGAAGCGCGGCTACACGGCGCTGCAGTACAAGAGCATCGTGCGGCGCCTGCGCGCCGTGCGCCCCGACATCCGTCTGGCCACCGACTTCATCGTCGGCTTCCCCGGCGAGACCGACGAGGACCACGCCAAGACCATGAGGCTGATCGAGGAGGTCGGCTTCGATGCCTCGTTCAGCTTCATCTTCAGTCCGCGCCCCGGCACGCCGGCGGCCAACCTGCCCGACGACACACCCTACGAGCTGAAGGTGGCGCGCCTGCAGCAGCTGCAGGCGGCCATCGAGGCGCATGCCCTCTCCATCAGCCGGCAGTTGGTGGGCACGCATCAGCTGGTGCTGGTGACGGGCAACGCGCGCAAGGACCCCAGCGAGCTGATGGGCCGCACCGAGTGCAACCGCATCGTCAATTTCAAGGGCGCGGCACGCCTGATGAACGAGTTGATCGAGCTGGACATCACCGAGGCCTACCCGCATTCCCTGCGTGGCGCGGTGCCGCTGCTGGCAGAAACACCGGCCTGAGGCGGGCCTGCGCAGGGCTAGCATCCCGTCCATGCGCCTCGCCGATTTCATGGGGCCCTTGCTGGCCTTCATCGCGCGCGTCATCACCGGCGCGCAGGGCCACTGGAAGGGCTGCCCCCCGTCCAACGAACAGCGCATCTACATCGCCAACCACCAGAGTCATTTCGACTTGGTGCTGATCTGGGCGGCGCTGCCCACCGAGTTGCGGCCGCGCACGCGCGCCATCGCGGCGCGCGACTACTGGACCAAGAGCAAGTTCAAGCAGTGGCTGACCACCGACGTGTTCAACACGGTCTACGTGAGCCGTACCAAGTCCAGCCCCGACGAGGACCCGCTGGAGCCGCTGGTGGAGGCTCTGAACGCCGGCGACTCGCTGCTGATCTTCCCCGAGGGCACGCGCAGCAGCCGGGGCGAACCGCAGCCCTTCAAGAGTGGCGTGTTCCACCTCGCCGAGCAGTTCCCGGAGGTGCAGATCATCCCGACCTGGATCGACAACGTGCAGCGCGTGATGCCCAAGGGCGAGGTGGTGCCGGTGCCGATCCTGTGCACGGTGACCTTCGGCAGCCCGACGCAGATCCAGCCGGGTGAGGACAAGAGGGCCTTCCTGGAACGCACCCGCACCGAGATGATGGCCCTCAAGCCTGGAGGCTGGAGATCATGAGGCGCCCAGACTGCGCCGCTTCGCGCACTCGCCGCCAGTCCGCGCAGGACGCGGACTGTCCTTCGACGCGCGTCGCCCGGCCCGCTGGGGCACGGCTTGGGGCGGCCCTGCGCCGTGCCGAATCATGAAGGACCTGCTGCGCGAGCTGCGCATGATGGACCCCGCCACCCATGTGGCGCTGCTGTTTGCCATCCTGTTCGGGATGCTGCTGCTGATCACCATCGGTGGCGTGCTCTACCGCACCCGCCACCCGGTCGACAGCCTGCATGTCGACCCGCGCGGTGCCCGGGCCCAGTTCAAGCGCGACCTCAACGGCGCCTGGATCGGAGCGCTGCTGTTCTGGCTGGCCTGGATCAGCGGCGCGGTCGGCTCCACCTTGCTGGCCGGGCTGTTCTCGTTCTTCTGCCTGCGCGAGTTCATCACGCTGCAGCGCACCACGCGCAGCGACCACCGCGCGCTGATCGCCGCCTTCTTCTTCGTGCTGCCGGCGCAGTATGTGATCGTCGGGCTGCAGCGCTTCGACCTGTTCACGGTCTTCATCCCGGTCTACGTCTTCCTGGCCATCCCGGTCATCAGTGCGGCGGCCGACGACCCGCACCGCTTCCTCGAGCGCAACAGCAAGATCCAGTGGGGCATCATGGTCTGCGTCTACGGCCTGTCGCATGCGCCGGCGCTGCTGCTGCTGGACTTCCCGCGCTACGAGGGACGCGGCGCCTTCCTGCTGTTCTTCCTGGTGATGGTGGTGTCGATCGCGCAGGTGATGCAGGAGGTGGCGAGCCGCAAGCTGCGCCGCCGTCCGGTGGTGCGGCGCATCAGCCGCTCGTTCAGCAAGCGCGCCTGGTGGATCGGCGTGTTGTCGGGGGCCTTCACCGGCGCCCTGCTCTACTGGGTGACGCCCTTCAAGGCCGGACAGGCCTTTGTACTGGCCTTCATCGCGGCGGGCTCCGGCACGCTCGGTGCGCTCGTCATGAAGGCACTCAAGAAGGATGCCGGCATCCTCTACTGGGGCAATGCGCACACCATCACCGGCGCCATCGGCCTGCTCGACCGGGTGGCGGCACTGTGCTTTGCGGCGCCGGTGTTCTTCCACTCGGTGCGCTGGTATTTCAAGCTTGCGGTCTGATGAGGATTCTCGGCATCGACCCCGGCCTGCAGACCACCGGCTGGGGGGTCATCGACGCGCAGGGACCGCAACTCGCCTATGTGGCCAGCGGCACCATCCGCAGCACCGGCCGGGGCATCGAGGTCGCCACCGGCGACCTGCCTGCCCGCATCCGGCTGCTGTTCGATGGCGCGCGCGAGGTCATGCAGGCCTACCGCCCCGACTGCGCGGCGATGGAGATCGTGTTCGTCAATGTCAACCCGCAGTCCACGCTGCTGCTCGGCCAGGCTCGCGGCGCCTTGCTGGCGGCACTGACCTCGGGCGACTTGCCGGTCAGCGAGTACACGGCACTGCAGATGAAGAAGGCCGTGGTCGGCCACGGTCTGGCCAAGAAGGAGCAGATCCAGGCCATGGTGCAGCGCCTGCTGACCCTGCCCGGCCTGCCGGGCAAGGATGCCGCCGACGCGCTGGGGCTGGCCATCATGCACGCGCACGCGTCGGTGAGCTTCAGCGCCATGTCGGCCAAGACGGCCTTGCAACGCCGCCAGCACGCGCAGTTCAAGGGCGGCCGCACCTACTGAGCATGGCGCCGCTGCGCTACTTCGTGTTCACCGCCAGCGAGGACGGTTTCGGTCAGGCTGCCTGGGAGGGTCTGGCCAGCCTGCGCGCCGAGGACCTGGACGCCGCCCAATCCGAACTGCGCCTGCTGCTGAGCGCGCTGGAGGCACGCGCCCCCGGACCGCGCGCCCCGCTGGAAGAAGGCGGAGCCTGGGACTGGCAGCTCGACCGGACGGACGAAGACGACTGGATCCAGCTCCACCTCTGCGTGACCGGTCCGGCCGGCTGGGCCGACGATCTGCTTCTCGATCAGTGACCGAGCAGGCGCTGCACGATCAGCACCGCGAAGAAGCCCAGGGCGGCGATCAGCGTCCATTTCAGGATCACCGCGCCGAGCCGGTGCCAGCGCGGGTCGCGCTTGAACAGTCCGGCGCCGAAGCAAGCGAGGGCCGCCAGCAGCAGCAGGCCAAAGACCAGGCGGAAGCCGACCATCATCGGATGGGGGGCTGCGAAGCAAAGCCGACCATCATCGGATGGGGGGCTGCGAAGCAAAGCCGACCATCATCGGATGGGGGGCTGCGAAGCAAAGCCGACCATCATGGCGACACCCTCACCAGGCGGGGGCCAGCTCGGCGAAGCCGCGCGGCGCGTCGCGCTCGTCCTCGAAGCTGACGTATTCGTAGGCCGTCTCGTCGGCCAGCAATTCGCGCAG
>JAYRUQ010000079.1:0-7535 GCA_041919015.1 Inhella sp. | reverse complement strand
GGTTCATCTGCTGCCAGCGCCAGGAGTCCTCGCACATGCGCGCCAAGTCAAGCCGCGCGCGCCAGCCCAACAGGTGCTCGGCCAGCGCCGGGTCGGCGTAGCAGGCTGCCACGTCGCCGGGGCGGCGTGCCACGATCTCGTGGGGCACGGCACGGCCGCTGGCCGCCTCGTAGGCCCGCACCAATTCCAGCACGCTGTAGCCGCGGCCGGTGCCGAGGTTGACGGTGAAGGAGCCCGGCTCGCGCAGCAGGCGCTGCAGTGCCGCCACATGGCCCTCGGCGAGGTCGACCACGTGGATGTAGTCGCGCACGCCGGTGCCGTCGCTCGTCGGGTAGTCGCCGCCGAACACCTGCAGCCGCTGGCGCCGCCCAACCGCCACCTGGGCCACATAGGGCATCAGGTTGTTGGGCACGCCGCGCGGGTCCTCGCCGATCAGGCCGCTGGCGTGCGCGCCCACCGGGTTGAAATAGCGCAGGCAGGCGGTCTGCCACGCGGGGTCGGTGGCCCCGCCTTGCGCGGCCGCGGCATCCGAAGCACCCAGGTCGCGCAGGATCTGCTCGCCCATCAGCTTGGTGGCGCCGTAGGGATTGGTGCTGCAGGTCGGGGCGTCCTCGCGGATCGGCAGGGACTCGGGGGCGCCGTAGACCGTGGCGCTGGAGCTGAAGACCAGACGGCGGCAGCCGGTGGCGCGCATCGCCTCGCAGGTCGAGATCAGCCCGAGCAGGTTGTTGCGGTAGTAGCTCAGCGGCTGCGCCACCGACTCGCCCACCGCCTTGTGCGCGGCGAAGTGCACCACCGCGTCGACCGGCCGGGCGCGCAGCCGCTCGGTGAGCGCAGCGCTGTCGCAGACGTCGAGACGCTCGAACTCGGGGGGGCGCCCCAGCAAGGTGGCGAGGCGTTCCAGCACGCTTGGCGAGCTGTTGGCGAAGTTGTCGACCCCCAGCACCTCGAAGCCGGCCTCGTGCAGCGCGACCCAGGTGTGCGAGGCGATGTAGCCGGTGGCGCCGGTCAGCAGGATGCGCATCAGCGGAGCATGTATTGCAGCGAGCAGCCCGTGCTGCTGGCGCTGAAGGGCAGCGAGAAGCCGGCGGCGCCGGTGCGGCGGTCGGTGCTCAGTTGGCAGCTCAGCAGGCCATTGCGGTCGAAGGCCCAGCGCGCGCCCAGGCTGGCGGAGTTGCTGCGGTCGCGTCCGGTCGCGCTCAGCAGCCCGAACTGGTCGACCAGTTCGCGGCGCAGCTGGGTGAGCGAAGCATCGAGCGTGACCTTTGCGGTCAGCGAGTACACGGCCTGCAACTGCAGGCTGTCGTAACTGCGGCTGTTGCTGCTGTTGATGCTGCCGAACTGCCCCTGGTCGACCAGGCGCGAGTCGTCGCCGGTGTCGCGCGACAGCTGGGCCTGGAACAGCAGCTTGCTGGTCGGCGCCCAGGTGGTGCTGAGCTGGCCGCTGCGGCCGCGGTAGTCGCGCGCCGCGGCCTCGGTGTGGCGGCTGTGGCCGTCGCTGATGCGCAGCGAGACCTGGTGTTCGGGCCCCGGCGTCCAGGTCAGCGAGGCATCCAGGTCCTGGCGGCTGAAGCGGTCGGCCTGGAACGAACCCACGCCCGTCACGGTGTGGCGCGGGTAGCTGCCGCGCGAATGGCGCGACGCCAGCCGCAGGCCCAGTGGCGGCGAGGGCTGGTAGCGCAGGCCGATGTCGGCATTGCGCTGCGAGTAGTCGTAGCGGTCGTACAGCGCCAGGCTGTAGTCACGCCGGTTGGCGCCGACGCTGCCGTCAACGGCCCACAGTCCGGCCAGGCCGTAGCGCGCGTAGACGCGGGCGCGGTCGCTGCGTTCGATGTTCTTTTGGTTGGTGACCGGCGCATTGCCCGGGTTGAAGGGCGCCAGGCTGCGCTGGGAGCCGAGCAGCACCTGGCCCGAAAGCCGGCTGCCGCTGGCCCAGTCCCAACTCGTCGTCGCGCTGTAGGACAGGTTGCGCAGATCGCTGTTGCGCTGGTAGTCGTTCTGGCTGACGCGGGTGTCGAGCTTCCAGCGATGCCGCCCCAGCCGGGCCTGCACGCCCGCCAGCAGCGTGGCGCTGCGCACGGTGTCGGCGTTCTCGGTCTCGGCATCGCTGACGCGGTACAGGTTGTCGATGCGGGTCAGGCCCAGCGAGCCGCCGGCGTACCAGGGCTCGTCGCCGGCTTGCGCCTGCGCCTGCGCTGCGCCGGTAGCCAGCGCAAGCCAAAGAATGCGGCGAAGGAGGGGCATCAGTAGGCGTTGCGGTCGAAGAGCATCAGCCGAGCCGTGCGCACGATGATCTGCAGATCGAGCGCCAGCGACCAGTTGCGGAGGTATTCCAAATCGTATTCGACGCGCTGTCGCATCTTGTCCAGGGTGTCGGTCTCGCCGCGCAGGCCGTTGACCTGTGCCCAGCCGGTGATGCCGGGCTTGACCTTGTGGCGCACCATATAGGCCTTGATCAGCTCGCGGTACTGCTGGTTGTGCGCCACCGCGTGCGGCCTGGGGCCGACGATGCTCATGCGGCCCTGCAGCACGTTGACGAACTGCGGCAGTTCGTCGAGCGAGGTGCGGCGGATGAAGGCGCCGAAGGGCGTGATGCGCGGGTCGTCCTTGGTGGCCTGCTTGACCACGCTGCCGTTGTCCATCACGCGCATGGAGCGGAACTTGTAGACCTCGATCTCCTCGCCGTCCAGGCCGTTGCGGCGCTGCTTGAAGATCACCGGCCCGGGTGAGCTGAGCTTCACGCCGAGCGCCACGGCCAGCAGGATCGGCGCGATCAGCACCAGGATCAGGCAGGACAGCACGATGTCGGCAGCGCGTTTGGCCAGCCCATTGGTGCCGGTGAAGGGGGTTTCGCAGATGCCCACCACCGGCACGCCGTTGAGGTCCTTGAGCCGCCCCTGGATGATGCTGATGCCGAACACATCGGGCACGAAGTAGAGCGAGGCCGTGGTGCCCTGCAGGTTCTCCAGCAACTTCACCAGACGCGGCTGCGAACCCAGCGGCAGGGTGATGTAGACCTCGCGCACGCCCAGCCGCTCGATCTCGTGCGGCAGCTCGGCCAGGCGGCCCAGCACCCGGCCCTGCGTGCTCGCGTCGAGCCGCTCGCCGTCGCGGTCGTCGAAGAAGCCCAGCAAGCGGCGCCCCGACAGCGGGTCCTCGCCCAGCGCGCGCGCCACCTTGGCGCCCAGTTCACCGGCGCCGACGATGAGCGCCGGCCGTTGCGTCTGCGGCCGCCCCGCCATCCAGCGCAGGCAGAGCCGACCCGCGCCGATCGCCGCCCCCTGCGCCAGCGGCGTGGCGACGGCCCAGAACATCAGCACGTCGGGCTCGAAATATTTCAGGCTGTTGGTGGCGTAGCCGAACGCGGCCAGGATCGCCAGCAGCGTCAGCCAGGATCCCAGCACGTCGAGGATGGCGCTGACCGGGTGCAGCAGGAAACGGTCGCGACCCGGGAAGGTCAGCGCGAAGACCAGCAGGCACAGCACGTAGACCGGCCGCACCACCGGCTCGTCGCACCAGGCCAGCGCCGCCAGCAGCACGGCCACGATCAGGCCCGGCTCGAGGAAGGCCGCGATCAGCGACTGCACCGACTGAGGCGCGCTGTAGAACGTCCGTTTGTAGCTACGGTCTTCGAACATCGTGGGGGCAGGGTGCAGCTGTTCGTGCTGCGCAACAAGGGCAGGGCCTGCGCCGGGGCGGCGCGGCAAGGCGGCGGATTGTCACTGACGCCCCCCTGCCGCCGACCCGTGGTTGGGGGGGCGGGTTCCTAGAATGCCGCCATGCCTGAATTCCCCCCGCTTCTGAGTGCCGGCCTGCAGGATCGCCTGGTGCTGCTGCTCAACCATGTGCTGAGCCGCGAACCCGCCGCCTGCGAACGGCTGCGGCCGCTGGCCGGGCAGCAGCTCTCGGTGCTGCTCGAAGGCCAGCCTGGCTGGGCCCCCCAACTGCCGCCCTTGCACCTGCTGCTGACACCGGCGGGCCTGTTCGAGCGCCTCGATGCCGCGCCGACGCAAGCCCAGCTGCAGATCCGCATCGACGCCCGCAACCCGCTGCAACTGGCACTCGGTGCCTTGCAGGGCGAGCGTCGCGGCGTCACGGTCAGCGGTGAGGTGGCCTTGGCGGCGGCGGTGAACTGGCTGTTCGAAAACCTGCGCTGGGACCTCGGCGACGAGTTGGCGCGTATCGTCGGCGCGGCACCGGCGCAGATGCTGGAGCAGGCGGCCATGGCGGCGCGGGCGGCCATCGCCAAGCTGCTGGCACCGCGCTGATGAGACCGCGCTGATGAGACTGCGCAACCTGCTGCGCGCGCTGGTCATCTTCTGGACCTTTGCGCGCTACGGTCTCGACGACCTGGCGCTGTCGGGCCTGCACCAGCACCGCCGGGCGCGCTGGTTGCGCAGCCTGGTGCGCATGGGGCGCAGCTGGCAGCAGCCGCGCGGCGAGCGCCTGCGTCTGGCGCTCGAGCACCTCGGGCCGATCTTCGTCAAGTTCGGCCAGGTGCTGTCGACGCGCCGCGACCTGGTGCCGCCCGACATCGCCACCGAACTGGCCAAGCTGCAGGACCGTGTGCCGCCGTTTCCGGCCTCCGACAGCCGGCGACTCGTCGAGCAGGCCTTCGGACGCCCGATCGAAGCGCTGTTCGCCCGCTTCGACGCCGAGCCGGTCGCCAGCGCCTCCATCGCCCAGGTGCATTTTGCGCAGCTGCACGACGGCCGCGAGGTGGCCGTCAAGGTGCTGCGCCCAGGCATGCTGGAGGTCATCGACGACGACCTGGCCTTGATGCGGATGCTCGCCACCTGGGTCGAGCGACTGTCCAGCGATGGCCGGCGCCTCAAGCCCCGCGAGGTGGTGGCCGAGTTCGACATGTACCTGCATGACGAGCTGGACCTGGTGCGCGAGGCCGCCAACGCCACCCAGCTGCGGCGCAATATGCAGGGGCTCGATCTGGTGCTGATCCCCGAGATGGTCTGGTCGCTGTGCACGCCGCAGGTCATCGTCATGGAGCGCATGAACGGCCTGCCGATCAGCCAGGTCGAGCGCCTGCGCGAAGCCGGCGTGGACATCAAGAAGCTGGCGCGCGACGGGGTCACCATCTTCTTCACCCAGGTGTTCCGCGACGGCTTCTTCCACGCCGACATGCACCCCGGCAACATCCTCGTGAGCACCGCGCCGGCCACCTTCCAGCGCTACATCGCGCTCGATTTCGGCATCATCGGCACGCTCTCCGAGACCGACAAGGACTACCTGGCGCAGAACTTCATTGCCTTCTTCCGCCGCGACTACAAGCGCGTGGCCGAATTGCACCTGGAGAGCGGCTGGGTGCCGCGCGAGACGCGCGTCGATGCGCTGGAGGGGGCCATCCGCGCCGTCTGCGAGCCGCATTTCGACCGCCCGTTGAAGGACATCTCGCTGGGTCAGGTGCTGATGCGCCTGTTCCAGACCAGCCGGCGCTTCAACGTCGAGATCCAGCCCCAGCTGGTGCTGTTGCAGAAGACCTTGCTCAACGTCGAGGGTCTGGGCCGGCAACTCGACCCCGAGCTCGATCTGTGGAGCACCGCCAAGCCCTTCCTGGAGCGCTGGATGGACGAGCAGGTGGGCGGGCGCGCTTTCCTGCGTGCGCTGCGCAAGGAGGCGCCGCATTTCGCGCCCATGCTGCCCGAGCTGCCGCGCCTGCTGCACGATGCGCTGAAGGCGCGCGCCCTGGGCGGGCCGGACGGCGCGACGCGCGAACTCATCGAGGAGCTGCGCCGCAGCAACCGCCTGCTGCAGTCGCTGCTGCTCGGCCTGATCGGTTTCGCCGCCGGCGGTCTGGCCGTACTGCTGGCGCGCCACCTCGGGGTTTGACCTGGCGCAAGGTCTGTGCGTGTCGGCGTGATCATGCTCGGCGCATGCATGCGCTCCAGGCTTTGACCGCACCGGCCGGCGGCTCCTTCAAGAGGCGGCGGATTCTGACCCTGCTCGCCCTGGCCGGGCTGGGTGGGTGCGTGAGCGTCGAGCTGCCCGCCATCTCCCATGTGCACGTCGGCCATGTGCTGTCCGGTTGGCTCGACACCCCCGAACGCCAGGGTCTGCTGCCCGTCGCCCTGGCCGACGCGCGGGTGGCGGTCGAGCACGCCGGCTACGCGGTGCAGGGTGCGCGCGAGATCGACAGCGTGCGCATGCATCTCGGGCATGTGCTGCATGCCCTCGATCCCAGCCTCGAAGCGACCGGACCGGGCAGCGGCTACGGGCTGCTCAAGGCCCTGGACGGCGCCGCCCAGCACCTGGGCTTTGCCGCCGAGGTGCCCGATGCCAGCGCTTCCCTGCGCCAGGGTCTGCCGCTGCAGGTCGAGACCCTGCGGGCCTTGCTGCGCGAGGCCGGCACCTTGCTGACGCTGGCGCAGCGCGGTCGGCAGGACGGCGATGCCGGCCAGGTGCTGGCCTACGCCGAGGAAGCCCTGTCCCGCAGCCGGGCGCTGCTGGCCGGTTTGGAGCAGCTGCAGACCCGCCTGCAGGCCCTGCTGCAGCTCGAACAGCCGCCCTACCGCACGGTGGCACAGCGCTACCTGTTCGGTCTGATCCGCCTGCCCTCCGGGGCCTGGACCTTTTCGGAGTCGCTGCGCACGGGCGGCGGCTCCTACTCCAGTTACTGAGGGCCTGGCGGTGGGCGGCGCGGTGCCTTTCAGCTTGCGCCGGTTCGCTGCGGCGCTGCTCGGCGCGCTCGCCCTGCTGCCTGTGCTGGCCGCGCCGGCCGACGAAGACCTTTTGCGGCCTTGCCGTGTCGAGTCCGGCGAGGGCCTGTCCGCCGCCTGCCAGGCCGCCGTGGCCGGCGCGCCGTTCGACAGCCTGGCGCGCGCCGTGCCCGCCTGGCTGGGCGAGCGCCGCCACGCGCACGCCTTGCGCGTGCTGGACGAGGCGCTGCGCCGCCCGGCGCTCGACGCGCTGACACGCCAGCGCCTGCTGGAGCTGCGCAGCCTGGCCGAGGAGCAGGCCTGGAGCGATGGACGGCGGGCGCCGTCGGCAGCATCCGGCGACGCCGAGTGGGTGCTGGCGCAGGCGCGTTGCACACGGCTGTCGGGCGCGGCCGGGCTGGCGGCCTGCGAGCAGGCCCTGCGGCTGCGTCCCGACGACGCCAGCACGCTGGCGGCACGCGGTGACCACCTGTTCACGCTGGGCCGGGCGGCCGAGGCCGAGGAGGCCTATCGGGCCGCCGCGGCGCGCGACCCGGCGTTGCGGCTGGAGCAGAAGATCGCCAGCGCGCGCGCGCTGCGCGCACCCGGCGCCACGCCCTCGGGGGAGGCGACCGCCGACGCCTTGCCCGCGATCGCGTTCGGGCGCTACCACGCGCTGGTGATCGGCAACGACGACTACCGCCACCTGCCCGCCCTGCGCACGGCGGTGCACGACGCCCGGGTGCTGGCCGAGCTGCTGCGCAGCCGCTATGCCTTCGCCGTCACGCTGCTGACCAACGCCACCCGCGCCGAGGTGGTCGAGACGCTCGACGAGCTGCGCGAACGCCTGCAGGTCAACGACAACCTGTTGATCTACTACGCCGG
>JAYRUQ010000078.1:0-7959 GCA_041919015.1 Inhella sp. | reverse complement strand
CGGCCGCCTCGGTGCGGCCCAAGGCATCCTTGCCGCCCACCTTGACGATGAAGTGCAGCGCCTTGTTGGCCACCTGCGGGAAGGGATGGGCGGGATCCAGGCTGACCGGCACCAGCAGCGGGCGCAACTCACGCTCGAAGAAGCGCGCCACCCAGCGCCGCTGCGCCTCGTTGCGCTGCGCGTGGTTGAGGATGGCGATGCCTTCCTTCGCCAGCGCCGGCATCAGCTGGTCGTTGAACACCGAGTACTGCTCGTCGATCAGCGCATGCCCGGCGCGACCCAGCTGCTCGACGTCGGCCACGCCCACGCCGCTGCTCTTGTCGCGCGCGGCGTCCAGCACATCGGCGAAGCGCACCTCGAAGAACTCGTCGAGGTTGGACGAGACGATGCACACATAGCGCAGTCGCTCCAGCAGCGGCACATCCGGACGCGAGGCCTGCGCCAGCACGCGGCGGTTGAAGCCCAGGATGGCCTGCTCGCGGTCGAGCAGAGAAAGGGTTGGCATGGCCGGCATTCTCAATACCCATTGATGACCGATCCGTGACACCGATCCGTGACATCCATGCGTCACGGGGTCGTCATGGCCTTCGTTGAGCATGCGGCGCCGTCGAATGCCGGGACGCCGGCCGCGCTGGCCACGCGGCTGCGCGAATCGGTGCAGCACTTCAAGCTGCCGTAGGCCTCCAAGCGCTGGTGCGGCCGCCCCCGCGGCCGTGAGCGTGAGTCCGCGCGGCGGGCTTCGATAATCCGCCGCCATGCACTGTCTGATCGAGGGCGCCCCGCCCGAGGGCGCCGCGCCGGCCTGGCTGGAAGCGCTGCTGGCGCAGGCCACCGAGCTGCCACCCTGCCAACCCGACCCCCTGGACCCACACACCCCGGCCGAACGCTGGCTGGGCCAGCTGCACGGTCTGCCGGACGAGGCCGCGCTGCCGCTGGCCGCCTGGACGCTGCGCGAGCGCTCGCGCCCCTGGTGCTTCGTCAGCCCCGTGCACCTGCAGCTCGAGGCGGCCCAGGTGCTGGCGCTGCCGCAGCAGACCCTGGCGCTGAGCGAGGCCGACAGCCGCGCGCTGTTCGCGCTGATGGCGCCGCTGTTCCCCGCCGCCGAGGGCTGGGAGCTGCAATGGCTGTCGCCCCTGCAATGGGCGCTGGCGCACGAGCAACTCGACGGCCTGCGCCTGGCCAGCCTGCGCAAGGCCGAGGGCCGTCCCCTGACCCCCTGGCTGCCCGAGGACCGACGCCTGCGGCGCTGGACCAACGAGGTGCAGATGCTCTGGCACGAACAGCCGCTCAACCGCGCGCGCCTTGAAGCCGGCCTGCCCGCGGTCAACTCGATCTGGTGGTGGGGCGCCGGGCGCTTCGCCGGCGAGCCGCCCGAGGCGCTGCAGCAGCACGAGGGCTGGCCCGCCGCACTCGAGCTGCCGGCCGGCAGCGTGCTGGCGCTGGCCGGCGAGCGCCAGGTGCGCAGCTTCGAGATCGGCGCACGGCGCTGGTGGCAGCGCCTGCTGGGTGGCCGCGCACCCGACGCCGCCACCCTGCTGGCCTCGCTGTGACCCAGCTCATCGAACGCGACTGCCCGCCGCGCGCCGCCTGGGCCTTGGAGTCGGCCGGACTGCCGCCGCTGCTGGCGCGTCTGTACGCCGCGCGCGGCGTGCGCAGTGCCGAGGAGCTCGACCCCGGCCTGGCGCGGCTGCTGCCGCCCGCCTCGATGCAGGGCCTGGAGGCCGCGGCATGCAGGCTGGCCGACCTGCTGCAGCAGCAGGGCCGGCTGTGCATCGTGGCCGACTACGACTGCGACGGCGCCACCGCCTGCGCAGTGCTGCTGCGTGGCCTGGCGCTGCTGGGTTTTGCGCCCGGGCAGCTCGGCTACGTGGTGCCCGACCGCGCCGTGCACGGCTACGGCCTGACACCCGCCATCGTCGAGCTGGCGCTGGCCGGCCGGCCGCAGCTGCTGCTGACGGTGGACAACGGCATCGCCTCCATCGAAGGCGTGGCGCATGCCAAGGCGCTGGGCCTGGCGGTGCTGGTCACCGACCACCATCTGTGCGCGCTGGGCCCCGACGGCCGCGCGCAGCTGCCCGCGGCCGACGCCATCGTCAACCCCAACCAGCCGGGCTGCGGCTTTGCGAGCAAGCACCTGGCCGGCGTCGGCGTCGCCTTCTACCTGCTGCTGGCACTGCGCGCCGAGCTGCGCCAGCGCGGCGCCTTCGACGCCGCCGCGCAGCCCAAGCTCGACGGCCTGCTCGACCTGGTGGCGCTGGGCACCGTGGCCGACGTGGTGCGGCTCGACGCCAACAACCGCCGCCTGGTGGCGCAGGGCCTCAGGCGCATCCGCGCCGGGCAGATGCAGCCGGGCGTGCGCGCGCTGTTCCAGGTCGCCGGGCGCGAACCGGCGCGGGCCGGCAGCGCCGACTTCGGCTTCGCCATCGGCCCGCGCATCAACGCCGCCGGGCGCCTGACCGACATGCGCCTGGGCATCGAGTGCCTGCGCGCCGACGACCCCGTGCTGGCGCTGGAGCTGGCGCAACGCCTCGACGCCATCAACCGCGAACGCCGCGCCGTCGAGGCCGATATGCGCGAGCGCGCCGACGCGCTCTTGGCGGCAGCCCTGCCCACCGGCGAGCCGCCGCCGGCGCTGGCCCTGTTCGACGAGGCCTTCCACGAGGGCGTGGTCGGCATCCTGGCCGGGCGCGTGAAGGACGCGCTGCACCGCCCGACCTTCGTGTTCGCACGCGGCGCCGACGGCCGGCTCAAGGGCTCGGGCCGCTCGGTTCCCGGCGTGCACCTGCGCGACGTGCTCGACCTGCTGGTGAAGCGCGAGCCCGACCTGGTGGCGCGCTTCGGCGGCCACGCCATGGCGGCCGGCTGCCAGCTCGCGCGGGACGATGTGCCGCGCTTCGCCGCCGCGCTGCAGGCCGCGGTGCGCGAACTGGCCGGCGAGCAGGCACTGCAGCGCGAGCTGCGCCACGACGGCGCGCTGGCCGACGCCGGCGCCTTCAGTGCGTTGGCGGTGGCCGAACTGGAAGCCCAGGTCTGGGGCCAGGGCTTCGAGGCCCCGCTCTTCCTCGACCGCTTCGCGGTGCGCGACCAGCGCCTGGTGGGCAGCGGCCACCTGAAACTGAAACTCGAACACCCCAGCGGCGCGCTGCTCGACGCCATCTGGTTCCGCCGCAGCGAGACCCTGCCGCAGCAGGCCCGGCTCGCCTACCGGCTGCAGCTCGACCACTACAACGGGCGCGAACGCGTGCAGTTGCTGATCGAATGCGAGGGTTGATCGAATGCGAGGGTTGATCGAACGCGAGGGTTGATCGAACGCGAGGGTTGATCGAACGCGAGGGCTGAGACTCAGATCCAGCGCAGCAGGGCCACCAGGCCGATCACCCCCACCAGCCAACCCAGCACCAGGCGGCGCCACAGCGGCGGCGCCTCGCGCAGCTCCATGAAGTCCAGCGCCACGCCCGTGCCCTTGGCGAGAGCCAGCGCCAGCACCAGCCAGGGCGCCCAGCCCTGCCCCCCGCCGGGGTTGCGCAGCAGCAGGCCGGACTCGCCCAGCGCCCAGGTCAGCGCGGTGGCCGCCAGCAGCGCCAGGCCGACGAGGTCGAGTCGGCGCGGCCTCATCGCAGCACGTAGACGAGCGGGAAGAGCACGATCCACATCAGATCCACCATGTGCCAGAAGGCCGCCACGGTCTCCGGCGCGTGCGCCTGGCCGCGGCTCCAGCGGCCGTCGCGCGCCTGCAGCGCGATGGCCAGCAGCATCAGCACCGCCGCCAGCACGTGCAGCACATGGAAGCCCGTCAGCAGGTAATAGAACATGAAGAAGGTGTCGGTCGACAGGTCGTAGCCGGCGGCGGCCTTGCCCTGGTACTCGAACGCCTTGGCGCCGAGAAACAGCAGACCGCAGGCCGCGCCGCCCAGCAGGCCGGCCACACCGCCGCGGGTCTGACCGGCGCGCAGCGCCTGCACGCCACGCGCCACCGCCCAGCTGCCGGCCAGCAGCACGGCGGTGTTCAGCGCCCCGACCCCCAGCTCGAGCGTCGCCTGCCCGGCCGCGAACAGCTCCGGCTCGCGCCGCCGCGCCGCCGCAAACACCACGAAGAGCAGGCCGAAGGTCAGCATCTCCATCGCCACGATCAACCACATGGCCAGGTCGCCGCGCAGCACCGGCTCGGGGTGCGGAGGCGGTGCGGCGGCGGTCAGGTGCGAGGAGGGGTGCGCGTTCGACATGGCGCAAGCCGCCCTCAAATCGGCGTCAACTTCGCCACCGCCAGCGCCAGCCACTTGCTGCCGTGGCGGCCGAACTGGATGTGGGCGCGGGCGTCGGCGCCCTGGCCTTCGAGGGTGAGCACGACGCCCTCGCCGAACTTGCTGTGGAACACCGACTGGCCGACCTTGAGCCCGCTGTCGTGCTCGGTCTTGCGCAGCGGGGGCGGCGGCGGCGCGGGCTCGTTGCGCCAGGCCGGCGCGCTGCCCTGGCGGCCGGCGCCCACCATGCCGGAGAGCCCGCTGCCGCGCTCCCAGGCGGCGGCGTAGGGCCGCGCGAAGCCGCTGCCGAAGCCGCCCTGCTTGGGGCTGAGCCACTTCAGGCTGGCGTCGGGCAGCTCGTCGAGAAAGCGGCTCTTGACGTGGTAGCGCGTCTGGCCGTGCAGCATGCGCGTCTGCGCAAGGCTCAGGCCGAGCTGCTTGCGGGCGCGCGTGATGGCCACGTACATCAGGCGCCGCTCCTCCTCCAGCCCATCGTGGTCCTCGAGCGCGCGGTCGTTGGGGAACAGGCCTTCCTCCAGCCCGGTGAGGAAGACGGCGTCGAACTCCAGACCCTTGGCCGCATGGATGGTCATGAGCTGGATGGCGTCCTGCCCGGCCTGCGCCTGGTGGTCGCCGGCCTCCAGGCTGGCATGGGTCAGGAAGGCGGCCAGCGGGCTCATGATCTCGCCGGTCTCGGCGTCGGGCGCCAGGCCGGGACCGAGCTTGCCGTTGACGCCCAGTTCGTCGACCGGCAGCGCCACGGCGTCGCGCCCGAAGCCCTCCTGCGTCACGAAACTCTCGGCGGCCGTGATCAGTTCGTCGAGGTTCTCCAGGCGCTCGCTGCCGTCCTTCTCGCTGCGGTAATGCGCGACCAGCCCCGAACCCTCGAGCACGCTTTCGACGATGTGCTTGAGCGTCTGCCCCTCGGTGGCGGCGCGCAGGTCCTCGAGGAGCTTGGCGAAGCCGGCCAACGCCACGCCGGCGCGGCCCGTCACCGCCGCCACCGACTGCCACAGGCTGCGCCCGCTGGCGCGCGCCGCGTCCTGCAGCGCCTCGACGCTCTTGGCACCGATGGCACGCGCCGGGAAGTTCACCACGCGCAGGAAGCTGGTGTCGTCGTTGGGGTTCTCGAGCAGGCGCAGATAGGCCAGCGCGTGCTTGACCTCGGCGCGCTCGAAGAAGCGCAGGCCGCCATAGACGCGGTAGGGCAGACCGGCGTTGAAGAGCGCCGACTCGATGACCCGGCTCTGCGCGTTGCTGCGGTAGAGCACGGCGATCTGCGCGCGCGCCGTGCCGGCACGGTGCAGGGCCTGGGCCTCCTCGAGCAGCCAGCGCGCCTCCTCGAAGTCGCTGGGCGCCTCCATCACGCGGATCGGCTCGCCCTGACCGGCGTCGGTGCGCAGGGTCTTGCCCAGGCGCCGCTGGTTGTGGTCGATCAGGTGGTTGGCGGCGTCGAGGATGTGGCCGCTGGAGCGGTAGTTCTGCTCCAGCTTGATGAGCCGGCGCACGCCGTAGTCGCGCTCGAAGGCGTGCATATTGCGCACCTCGGCGCCGCGGAAGGCGTAGATGCTCTGGTCGTCGTCGCCCACCGCCATGACGGCCTGCGGGCCGCTGCGCTGCAGCGGATCGGCGAACAGCTTGAGCCAGGCGTACTGCAGGGTGTTGGTGTCCTGGAACTCGTCGACCAGCACATGGCGGAAGCGCTGCTGGTAGTGCGTGCGCAGTGCCGCGTCGTCGCGCATCAGCTCGTAGGAGCGCAGCATCAGCTCGGCAAAGTCGAGCACGCCCTCGCGCCGGCATTGCGCCTCGTAGGCCGCGTAGACCTCGACCAGCACGCGCTCCTGCGCGTCGCGCGGCACGATGTCGTTCGGGCGCTCGGCGCGTTCCTTGGCGGCGGCAATGAAGTGCGCCACCGCCTTCGGCACATAGCGTTCCTCGTCCAGCTGCAGGGCCTTGATGACGCGCTTGACGGCCGACACCGAGTCGCTGGCGTCGAGGATCTGGAAGCCCTGCGGCAGGCCGGCTGCCTTCCAGTGGCTGCGCAGGAAGCGATGGCACAGGCCATGGAAGGTGCCGACCCACATGCCGCGCACGTTGTAGGGCAGCATGGCGGCCAGGCGCGTCAGCATCTCCTTGGCCGCCTTGTTGGTGAAGGTCACCGCCATCACCCCGCCGGGGCCGACGGCGCCCTGCCCGAGCAGCCAGGCGATGCGCGTGGTCAGCACCCGCGTCTTGCCCGAGCCGGCGCCGGCCAGGATCAGCGCCGACTCGTCGCCGAGCGTGACGGCGGCGAGCTGCTCGGGGTTCAGGTGCTCCAGCAGCGTCGAATTCACGCCTTCAGCAGGTCCACTTCGAAGCACAGGGTGGCGTTGGGCGGGATCACGCCGCCGGCACCGCGCGCGCCGTAGCCCAGTGCGGGCGGGATGATCAGCACGCGCGTGCCGCCTTCCTGCATGCCCTGCACGCCCTCGTCCCAGCCGCGGATCACCTCGCCGCCGCCAAGGTGGAAGTGGAAGGGCTGGCCGCGGTCCTTGCTGCTGTCGAACTTGGCGCCCTTCTCTCCGTTCTGCCAAAGCCAGCCGGTGTAGTGCACGCGTACGGTGCTGCCGGCCTGCGCGGTGGCGCCGCTGCCGGTGACGGTGTCTTCAAACTGCAGGCCGCTGGGGGTGGTTTGCATGGGAGTTCTCTTCAGCCAAAAGTGCGCATTGTCTTCAATGCCTGGCCCCAGGCCGCCACGGCCTGGGCCAGCCAGTCGCAACCTGTGGTGGCCGGCAGCTCGGGCAGGCCGAGCACCTGGCCGGCGGCGCGCAGCGCGGCCAGCGCATCCGCGAAGTCCAGCTCGAAGGCCTGCGCGCCGCTTTGCTTGCTGAGCTTGCTGCCATCGGCCGCCAGCACCAGCGGCAGGTGCAGGGTGCGCGGCTTGCGCAGGCCCAGGGCGCGCTGCAGCAGGATCTGGCGAGGCGTGTTGTCGGCCAGGTCGGCGCCGCGCACCACGTCGCTGATGCCCTGCGCGGCGTCGTCCACCACCACGGCGAGCTGGTAGGCCCACAGGCCGTCGGCACGCTTCAGCACGAAGTCGCCCAGCGCCTGCGCCACGTCCTGCTGCTGGGGGCCGAGGCGGCGGTCCTGCCAGTGCAGCCGCGCGTCGTCGGGCAGGCGCAGGCGCCAGGCACGCGGCGCGCGGCCGCGCAGGCCGCCGGCCTCGGGGCGGCAGGTGCCGGGGTAACGCAGTTCGCCGTGCCGTGTTCGCACTCCCTGCACCGCGACCAGTTCGGCGCGCGTGCAGGCGCAGGGGTAGGCCAGGCCGGCGTCCACCAGGCGCTGCAGGGCCGCCGCATAGCGGCTCTCGTGCTGCGACTGCCAGCTCACCGGTTCGTCGCTCCTCAGGCCCAGCGCGTCGAGCTGCTGCAGGATCCGCCGGTCCATGCCGGGCGGGCAGCGCGGGCGGTCGACGTCCTCGATGCGCAGCAGCCAGGCCCCCCGGTGCCAGCGCGCGTCCAGCCAGGAACCGAGCGCCGCCACCAGCGAGCCGGCGTGCAGCGGTCCGGTCGGCGACGGGGCGAAGCGGCCGCGGTAGGCGCTCAAGAGCGACTCAAGTCGGCGCGTGCAGCTCCAGCAGCGCGCGGCGCGTGGTCTCGCTCTTGAGCTGCTGCAGCCACCAGGACAGGGCCTTGGCCGGCGGCGAGCCGCTGGTGCGCCAGGCGTAGTGCAGGATGAC
>JAYRUQ010000077.1:0-7997 GCA_041919015.1 Inhella sp. | reverse complement strand
GGTCGTGGTGGCGGCGGCTGCTGCTGCTGCTGCTGCTGCTGCTGCTGCTGCTGCTGCTGCTGCTGCTGCTGCTGCTGCTGCTGCTGCTGCTGCTGCTTCCGCTGCTGCGGCTCAGGCCGGCGCCGTGCCGCGCCGGTAGAAGGTCAGCGGCTCGGCCTTGAGCTGGCGCAGCACCGACTTCTTCATCGTGCCCATCACGTGCATCTCGCAGGGCTTGCAGTCGAACTTCAGCGTGAAGCGCTCCTTGCCCTGCGTGATGACGAGGGGCTCGGCGCGCAGCGTGCCTTGCACGCCGGTCACGCCCTTGGCCTGCTTGGGGCAGAGCTGCAGGCTGTAGCGCACGCAGTGCTTGGTGATCATCAGGCTGACCTCGCCGAGCGCCTCGTGGCTCTCGTAGGCGGCCTCGATGAGGCGCACGCCGTGGCGCGCGTAGAAGGCGGCGGCCTGCTGGTTGTAGACGTTGGCCAGGTAGCTCAGGGTGTCCTCGGGGTAGGGCACCGGCGGCTCGACGGCGGCGGCGCGCGGCAGGCGCACAAAGGCCGCGGCGCGCGCCGCTTCGAGCGCGGCCACGCCGTCGCGGCGCAGCTGCTTGAGCTGCGCGGCCGGCAGGAAGCAGGGCTCGCGCAGCGCCAGGCGCACGCGGCGTGCCGCGAAGATCGTGTCGCCCAGCGCGGCCAGGCCGTCCTTCAGCTGCGCCTCCTGGCGCGCCGCGTCGCGCGCCGGCTGCAACTCCAGCGCCAGCTCCACGCTGGCGCGGTGGCCCCGGGCGTCCTTGAGGCTCAGCGACAAGCCCTGCGGCGTCTGCGCCAGCGTCAGGTCGACGGCGATGCGGCGCTCGGCGCTGGGCTTGGCCAGCCGCCGCTCCCAGGCCATGTCGCGGTTGCGGAACAAGGCGGTGCCGGGGAACAGGTCCTTCAGGTCGGCCAGGCTCTGGCCGGGCGGCAGATTGGGCTCGACCTGCCAGCGCCCCTCTGAACCCTCGACGGGCGTGGCGATGTTGACCGGCACGCCCTGCAGCTCGCCCTGGCGATCCCACCAGGTCAGCGCGTCGTTGTTGTGGAGCTGCAGGCCCTCGTTCAGCACCACCTCGAAGCCCGGCGCCTTGACGCGCAGCACGGCGCCGATCTCGACGCCGGCGTGCTTGGGGGTGTCGAAGGCGCCGATGTCGTCCTTGCGGCCGTTGACGAAGTAGTCGGTGCCGCCGCGGTTGAAGCCCTGTCCGGGGTCGGGCGTGAAGCCGAAGCTGCAGCGCCCGTCGCTGCTGGCGGCCAGCTCGGGGCGGCGCTCCATCAGGCGGTCCAGCAGGCTGCGGTAGTGGGCGGTGACGTTCTTCACCGTCGCCATGTCCTTGTAGCGCCCCTCGATCTTGAAGCTGCGGATGCCGGCGTCCACCAGCGCCTCCAGGTTGGCGCTCTGGTCGTTGTCCTTCAGGCTCAGCACATGCTTGTCGTGGGCGTGGATGCGGCCCTCGGCATCGGTCACCGTGTAGGGCTGGCGGCACTCCTGGCTGCAGGAGCCGCGGTTGGCGCTGCGTCCGGTCACCGCATGGCTGATGAAGCACTGCCCGCTGTAGGCCACGCACAGCGCACCATGCACGAAGAACTCCAACGTGGCGCGGTCGACCTGGGCGCGGATGGCCTGGATCTGCGCCAGCGAGAGCTCGCGCGCCAGCACCATCTGGCTGAAGCCCACGTCCTGCAGGAAGCGCGCCTTTTCCGGGCTGCGGATGTCGGTCTGCGTGCTGGCGTGCAGCTGGATGGGCGGCAGGTCGAGTTCCAGCAGGCCCATGTCCTGCACGATCAGCGCGTCGACCCCGGCCTCGTAGAGCTGCCAGACCATGCGGCGCGCGCCCTCCAGCTCGTCGTCGCGCAGGATGGTGTTGAGCGTGACGAAGATGCGCGCGTGGAAGCGCTGCGCGTGGCGCACCAGGCGCTCGATGTCGGCGATCTCGTTGCCGGCCTTGTCGCGCGCGCCGAAGCCGGGGCCGCCGATGTAGACGGCGTCGGCGCCATGGTTGACGGCCTCGATGCCGATGTCGGCGTCGCGCGCCGGGGCCAGCAGTTCAATCAGCGTGGGGGTGGGCATGGGGCGATTGTCTTGCGGCACAGTCGGGCCATGCGCATCGAAATCGAACCCGGGGTCAGGCTGTTCGTCGACATCGAGGGCCTGGGCTGGGTGCCCGAGGCCGGCCAGCTGCGCCAGCGGCCCACCCTGCTGCTGCTGCACGGCGGGCCGGGCTTCGACCACGGCGGCTTTCGGCCCTTCTTCTCGCGCTTCAGCGACATCGCCCAGGTGGTCTATTACGACCACCGCAGCCAGGGTCGTTCCGACGACCGCCCGCGCAGCGAGTGGACGCTCGACACCTGGGCCGACGACGTGGTGCGCCTGTGCGAGCGGCTCGGCATCGAGCGGCCCATCGTCGTCGGCCAGAGCTTCGGCGGCTTCGTCGCGCAGCGCTACCTGGCGCGCCACCCCGGGCACCCGGCCAAGGTGGTGCTGTCCAGCACCTCGCACCACACCGGCCTGCCGCGCAAGCTGGCGGCCTTCGCGCGCCTGGGCGGGCCACAGGCCGAGGCTGCGGCGCGCGCGTTCTGGCTCCAGCCCGGGCCGGACACCTGGGCCGACTACGAGATCCACTGCCGGCACCTCTACAACACCACGCCGCAACGCAAGCTGTTCGAGACGCAGTTCCGCCCGGACGTGCTGTTCCACTTCGTGGCCGGCGAGAAGCAAGCCATGGACCTGCGAGCCGGACTGGCCGGCGTGCGCTGCCCGGTGCTGGTGCTGGTGGGCGAGGAGGACCCGGTGACCCCGCCGCAGGATGCCGAGGAGATCGCCGCCGCCCTGCCGCCCGACTGCGTGCAGTTGGTGCGCCTGCCGAAGGTCGGCCATGGCGCCTGGCGCGACGACCCGGCGGCCGCCGAGGCGCTGCTGCGCGGTTTCTTCGCGGCTTGAGGCAGTTCAAGGCAGGGTCTTGCCGCCTCGGGCAAGATGCATCCGACCATGAGTCGTCCCGTCATTCCGCTGGTCCCGTCCGGGCCGAAGGCCACCCCTGAGGGGGCGCGCAAGCCCCCGGGCCCCTGGCGCTGGTCGCGCCTGCTGAGCGCGCCGCACCGCCTGGGCTTCATGGCCGGGGCGCTGGGCATGGCCCTGACGGCGCTGTGGTGGCTGGCCGCCCTGCATCTGGCATTGCCCTGGACGCTGCCCTCCACCGTGGCGCACGGGCTGGTGTTCAGCGCCGGCTTCATGCCCTTCTTCTTCGTCGGTTTTCTGTTCACCGCCGGGCCGCGCTGGCTCGGCATGGGCGAGGTGGCGGCGCCGGCCCTGCTGCGCCCGGTGCTGTTGCTGGCCCTGGGCTGGCTGCTGCTGTTGGCGGGCGCGCACGCCGAGCGCCTGCTGGCCGCCGCCGGCCTGCTGCTGGCCGCGGCGGGCTGGGGCTGGATCACGGCGCGCTTTGCGGCGCTGGAGCGCGCCAGTCCGGTGCCCGATCGCAGCCATGCGCGCTTCATCGTCGGCGCGGCGGTGCTCGGCACGCTGGCCTTGCTGGGCGCGGCGGCGGCGCTGGCGGCCGACCAGCTGCAGTGGCTGCGCCTGACCACCCAGCTGATGCTGTGGGGCTGGATCGCGCCGACCTTCGTGATCGTCTCGCACCGCATGCTGCCCTTCTTCAGCGCGGCGGTGCTGCCGGGCCTGCAGGCGCAGCACAAGGACATGCCGCTGCCGGCCCTGCTGGCGCTGCTGGCGCTGGCCGGGGTGACCGAGGGCTCGGCCTGGCTGGGCTGGCCGCTGCCCACGCCGCTGCGCTGGGTGGCCGCGCTGGTGCTGGCGGCCGGCGCCGCGCAGCTGCTGCGCCTGGCGCTGCAATGGGGGCTGGCGCGCAGCCTGGGCTCACCGGGCTTGCGCCTGCTGGCCATGCTGCACGGCGGCTTCGTCTGGTTCGGGCTGACGCTGGCGCTGGTGGCGCTGTCGCAAGGCCTGCAGGCGGCGGGCTGGCCGGGCCTGGGCGCGGCGCCGCTGCACGCGCTGACGCTCGGCTACCTGGGCTGCACCCTGGTCGCCATGGCCACGCGCGTGGCCGCCGGCCACAGCGGCCGGCCGCTGGCGGTCGACCGCCTGGCCTGGGCGCTCTACCTGCTGCTGCAGGCGGCGGTGCTGCTGCGCCTGGCCGCGGCGCAGGGTTGGATCGGCCTGAGCCTGCCGGCCTTGGCCTGGGCGCTGGTGGCGCTGAGCTGGGCCTGGCGCCATGGCGCCTGGCTGGGCCGGCCGCGCATCGACGGCCGACCCGGCTGAGCCTGGGGTTTTTCCCAGCGCTTCGGCGCCCCGAACAGGGCCTTTGACGGCGCGCAAAGCGCGGGCAAGATGGAGCAAACCCGCGCTTGCGCAGCCCATATGTAGTGGGTAGGCTGCGCGCCCCACACTAGATCTAGTAGCCATGGACCTGAATCTGTCATCTACCACGCAAACCCTGGCCCCGCAGGCAATCAGCCTGGAGGTGTTGATCGAAAAGTACGCCAAGGGCGGCGAGCGCAACGTGGCCGAGGTGCAGCGTCGGGTGGCGCAGGGCCTGGCGCAGGCCGAGGCGCCCGAGCAGCGCGCGCTGTGGGCCGAACGCTTCGAGCAGGCGCTGAACGAGGGTTTCGTGCCGGCCGGGCGCATCCAGTCGGCGGTGGGGGCCGGCCTGCAGGCCACGCTGATCAACTGCTTCGTGCAGCCGGTGGGCGACAGCATCAGCACGCCCGAGGAGGGCTTTGCCGGCATCTACACCGCGCTGGCCGAGGCCGCCGAGACCATGCGCCGCGGCGGCGGCGTGGGCTACGACTTCTCGCGCATCCGCCCCTCGGGCGCCTGGGTGGCCAGCACGCAGAGCCACGCCAGCGGCCCGGTCAGCTACCTGCGCGTGTTCGACCGCAGCTGCGAGACCGTGGAGAGCGCCGGCAGCCGGCGCGGTGCGCAGATGGGCGTGCTGCGCTGCGACCACCCGGACATCGAGGCCTTCATCCACGCCAAGGACGGCGGCGACCTGCGCAACTTCAACCTCAGCGTGGGTGTCACCGACGCCTTCATGCAGGCCGTGCTGGAGGACGGCGAGGTGGAGCTGGTGCACAAGGCCGAGCCGAGCGCCGCGCAGAAGGCCGCCGGCGCCTACCAGCGCGGCGACGGCCTGTGGGTGTACCGCCGCGTGGCCGCCCGCGCGCTGTGGGACCCCATCATGCGTGCCACCTACGACCACGCCGAGCCCGGCGTGCTGTTCCTGGACACCATCCAGCGCGACAACAACCTGTCGTACTGCGAGCACATCACCGCCACCAACCCCTGCGCCGAGCAGCCGCTGCCGCCCTATGGCTGCTGCTGCCTGGGCTCGATCAACCTGACCGGTTTCGTGCGCGACGCCTTCACGCCGCAGGCGCGCTTCGACGAGGAGGCCTTCGCCGCCCTGGTGCCCACCTGCGTGCGCATGCTCGACAACGTGCTCGAGCTCACGCTGTGGCCGCTGCCGCAGCAGCAGGCCGAGGCCGCCGCCAAGCGCCGCGTCGGCCTGGGCTTCACCGGCCTGGGTGACGCGCTGGTGATGCTGGGCCTGCGCTACGACGGCGAGCCGGCGCGCCAACAGGCCTCGCGCATCTCCGAGCTGATGCGCGACAGCGCCTACGCGGCCTCGAGCGAGCTGGCCGTGGAGCGCGGTGCCTTCCCGCTCTTCAACGCCGACCTGATGCTGAGCGGCGGCCGCTTCGCCGCGCGCCTGCCCAAGGACCTGAAGGAGCGCATCCGCAAGACCGGCCTGCGCAACTCGCACCTGCTGTCGATCGCCCCCACCGGCACCATCAGCCTGGCCTTTGCCGACAACGCCAGCAACGGCATCGAGCCGGCCTTCAGCTGGACCTACGAGCGCAAGAAGCGCGAGGCCGACGGCAGCTTCAAGAAGTACGCGGTGGAGGACCACGCCTACCGGTTGTTCCGCCACCTGCACGGTGCCGACGCGGCGCTGCCGCCGGCCTTTGTGAGCGCGCTGGAGATCTCGGCCGCCGACCACGCCGCCATGGTCGGCGCGGTGGCGCCCTACATCGACACGGCCATCAGCAAGACCGTCAACGTGCCGGCCGAGTACCCCTTCGCCGACTTCCAGGACCTCTACATCCAGGCCTGGAAGCTGGGCCTCAAGGGCCTGGCTACCTACCGGCCCAACAGCGTGCTGGGCGCGGTGCTGAGCACCACGCCGGCGCCTGCATCGGGTGTTGCGACCCCGGCCCCGGTGGCCGCCACGCAGACCGAGCTGCCGCGCCGCGACGCCAACCAGCGTCTGCAGCTCTCGCCCTCGCGCGCGCCGGTGCTGGCCTCGCTGCGCTGGCCCGGCCGCCCCGCGCTGCCGGCCGGCAACCCGGCCTGGACCTTCATGCTGCGCGCCCCGGCGGGTGACTTCGCGCTCTTCATCGGCGAGACCGGCGGCGACGTCTTCGAGGTCTGGGTCAACGGCGCCGAGCAGCCGCGTGCGCTGGGCGCGCTGGCCAAGACCCTGTCGATGGACCTGCGCGCCGCCGACCGCGGCTGGCTGCAGCTCAAGCTCGAGCAACTGGCCACCCTGGCCGACGAGCACCCCTTCGACCTGCCCTTCCCGCCCGACGGCGAGGCGCGCCGCTTCCCTGGCGTGGTGGCCGCCGTGGCCGCGCTGGTGCGCTGGCGCTGCGAGCAGCTCGGCACCCTGCCCACGCCGCAGGCCGCCTCGACCCCGCTGCTCGACGCCCTGTTCAGCCGCCATGAGCCGCAGACCGGCTTCGACGGCACGCTGGCCTGGACCGTCGACGTGGAGAACCCCGCCACCCACGACCGCCTGACGCTGACGCTCAAGGAAGTGAGCGTGATGGGCCCCGATGGCCAGCCGCACACCCGGCCCTGCGCCATGGCGCTGAGTGGCCAGTACCCGCGCGCCCTCGACGGCCTGGCGCGCCTGCTCTCGCTGGACATGCGCGTGCTCGACCCGGCCTGGATCGGCATGAAGCTGAGGAAGCTGCTGAACTACGCCGAGCCGCTCGGCGACTTCATGGCCTTCGAGCCCACGCTGCAGCCCGGCGCCGAGCGCCGCCAGCGCGTCTGGCCCAGCACCGTGGCCTATCTGGCGCGGCTGGTGATCCACCGCTACGCGCAGCTCGGCCTGCTCGACGAGCGCGGCTACCCGCTGCGCGACATGGGCCTGCTGCAACCCCAGGAAGCCACCGCCCCGGCCCAGCAGGCGCTCTTTGCCGCCGGCGGCCGCACCTGCCCGGAATGCGGCAACGCCAGCCTGATCGACAAGGACGGCTGCGAGTTCTGCACCGCCTGCGGCTACATCGGGGCCTGTGGCTGAGTCCGGAGCGAGGACGGTCCTGAGGACCGTCCGACCCCGGACGAAGGACTGCGCCTGTCTTGCAGGCGCAGGCTGGCAGGCGGTGGAGCGTCCACCCGCGACTTGACCGCTTCGTCCGACCCCGGACGAAGGACACCGGCCTGCCGGCTCCAGAGGAGCCGTTCCTCGCTAGGCAGCCCCAGCCCTCAGGGCTGACGCTGTCCGGGCTCGGTCTTGCGGCCGGTGGCTGGACGAGCCGGGACCGAGCAGGGTCCCTGCGGACCCTGCGACGCCGGACGAAGGACTGCGCCCGTCACGCGGGCGCAGGCTGGCAGGCGGTGGAGCGTCCACCCGCGACTTGACCGCTCAACCCGACCCTGCGACCCCGGACGAAGGACTGCGCCCTGCCGGCTCCGGAGGAGCCGTCCCTCGCCAGGCAGCCTCAGCCCTCAGGGCTGACGCTGTCCGGGCTCGGTCCTTGGGGGGGTGGACAGTCGAGAGGCTTGTGGCGCCTTGAGGCTGATTGCCGTCGCTCGCATTTCCCAGCCGGAGGGCAGCAAAGTGCCCATTGCGGTCGTTGCCAAAACCTGAATCCGAACACGAAAGCTACGAAACTCAGGTAGGTGATTTCAAGAATGGGATTTGGGAGACCTGACCCTCTTCCTTGCTCTTCCTTGAA
>JAYRUQ010000076.1:0-8427 GCA_041919015.1 Inhella sp. | reverse complement strand
GGTGGGTAGCTGTCGGCCTGGCGCGGCGGGCCCTTCATCACCATCACCACCCAGCAGCCGGTGGCGATGGCCACGCAGACCGAGACGTGGAAGACGCTCCAGCCGAGCGCCGCGTAGTCCCAGTACAGCAGGTCTGACTCGGGCGCCGGTGCGAAGCCGGCGCTGGCTGCCCAGCGCCGCAGCAACACCAGCAGCCAGGGCAGCAACAGGCCGACCAGCAGGGTGCGTGGCAGGCGCGCCGCGATCCAGCGCTCCCAGCCCGGGGGTGCGACCGGCGCCCCCTCACCGGAGCGCTCAGCCACCGGAAGTGGACGCCAGCAGGTCGTCGCCCGTGCTCGGCACCAGCGAGGGCCGACCGACGATCAACGGGTCGACGGCGCCAATCGCCTTCGGGTCCTTGTTCGCGTACGGCAGGCGCTGCAGCAGGTAGCGCATGCAGTTGAGGCGCGCGCGCTTCTTGCAGTCGCTCTTGATGACGGTCCAGGGCGCGTCGGAGGTATCGCAATGCAAAAACATGGCCTCCTTGGCCAGCGTGTAGTCGTCCCATTTGTCGAGCGAAGCCAGGTCGATCGGGCTGAGCTTCCACTGCTTGAGCGGGTGACCTTCACGCTCCTTGAAGCGACGGCGCTGCTCGGCGCGGCTGACGCTGAACCAGAACTTGAAGAGGCGCACACCACTGCGCACCAGATGGCGTTCGAATTCGGGAGCCTGGCGCATGAACTCGTCGTACTCGGCATCGCTGCAAAAGCCCATCACGCGCTCGACCCCTGAACGGTTGTACCAGCTGCGGTCGAACAGCACGATCTCGCCCTGGGTGGGCAGGTGCTGGATGTAGCGCTGGAAATACCACTGGCCGCGCTCCACCTCACTGGGCTTTTCCAGGGCCACGACGCGCGCACCGCGAGGGTTCAGGTGCTCCATGAAGCGTTTGATCGCGCCGCCCTTGCCGGCCGCATCGCGGCCTTCGAAAAGGATGACGACGCGCGCGCCGGTCTCCTTGACCCAGGCCTGCAGCTTCAGCAGCTCGACCTGCAGGCGGTACTTGTCGCGCTCGTAGCGCTTGCGCGACAGCAGGTTCCGGTACGGGTAGCGGCCATCGCGCCATTTCGCCGCCAGCTCGGTGTCGGGATCGATGCCGGGCGCCGTCGGCAGCTCCTCGCTTTCGCGCCGGAACAAGGCCTTGCGCAACGCGCGCGCCTCGTCCGGGCTGGCCCCTTCGATCAGCGCCTGCAGCTGCGCCAGGGTTTCCTGGGGCGCCGGCTTGCTGATCAGGGCCTCCAGCAGGCCGCGGGCGACCAGGGTTTGGCGCGTCTGGGTGCGCGTGGTGGCACGAGAGACCTGAGACGCCTGCACGCCCCGCGCACCGTTCTGGGTGACGGTGTCTCCCGCCTCCACAGGCCGCGGCAGGGCCTTGCGACGGCGAGGGGCTGGGGATTCAGGCGCGTTTGTCTGTGGCATGGGCTGACCCGTTGAGCATCCGGTGGACATGCTGCGCTGCGACGTGCCGGCCCACCTTGCGCCCGGTCAAGCGTGCAAGGGCCGGCAACAATGCCGGGCCCGTCTCCTGCCTGCCCCATGAACCCCCTGTCACGGCGCGTCGCGCTGACCTTTTTGGGCACTTGCCCCCTGGCCCCGGCGCTGTCGCGGCCCCAGCGCGCTGCGCATCCGCCCACGGCCTCCGACCCCGCGCATGGCGGCAAGCCGGGCGCCTACGCCCAGCGCACCGACGTACGGGACTGGGTGAACGCGCAGACCGCCGCGCAGGGCGCACTGGCCGGATGGGCGGCCGACACCGTGTTGCAACGGCTCGGCGAGGCGCGCTACCAACGCCGCGTGGCGCAGCTCATCCTGCCGCCCCCGGTCGGCGTGGCCAAGGACTGGAACGCCTACCGCCAGCGCTTCATCGAACCCCGCCGGCTGCAGGCCGGGTTGCGCTTCTGGGCCGAGCATGCCGATGCGCTCGCACGGGCCGAGTCGCGGTTCGGCGTGCCGGCCTCGCTGGTGCTGGGCATCCTGGGCGTGGAAACCTTCTACGGCCAGATCATGGGCGGCTTTCGGGTGCTCGACGCGCTGGCCACGCTGGCCTTCGACTTTCCGGGCGGCCGCAGCGACCGCAGCGGCTTTTTTCGTGAGGAACTGGCCGCCTTCCTGCTGTTGGCCCAGGCCGAGGGGCGGCCGGTCACGGCCTTCAAGGGCAGCTTTGCCGGCGCCATGGGGCTGGGCCAGTTCATGCCCTCGAGCTGGCGGCGCCACGCCATCGACTTCGATGGCGACGACCACATCGACCTGGTGGGCAATCCATCGGACGCCATCGGCTCGGTGGCCAACTTCCTGCGTGAGCAGGGTTGGACGCCCGGCATGGCCACACATTGGACGGTCGATGCGCCGTCGGACCCCGCTGAACAGGAGCGGCTGCTGGGCGCTGGGATCGAACCGCGCTGGAGCGCTGCGGACCTGCAGGCCCTGACCCTGCCCGAGCCCGTTCAGGCCGGGGTGGCCGCACAGGGCCCGTGGGCCCTCGTGCAATTGGAGAACGGGGGGACGGCGCCGCCCAGCCATCTGCTGGGCTCGCGCAACTTCTGGGTGGTGACGCGCTACAACCGTTCGGCCTACTACGCGCTGGCGGTCATCGAACTGGGCGCGGAGCTGACGCGCTTGCGCAGCGCCGGGCAGGCCGACTGATGCGCTGGAGTCTGTTCTGCCGCGTCGTCGACAACCATGGGGACGCGGGCTTCTGCCTGCGCCTGGCGCGCGAATTGGTGGCACGCGGCGAGACGGTGCAGCTGTTCATCGACGATGCCAGCGCGCTGCGCTGGATGCAGGCCGACGCGTGCATCACGCCCCTGCCCTGGCCGCGCGAGGCCGAGCAGCCGGCGCTCGGCGAGGTGCTGATCGAAGCCTTCGGCTGCGAGTTGCCGGCCGGCGTGCAGCGGGTTGCGGCGCGCGACAGGCCGCTTTGGATCAACCTCGAATACCTCAGCGCCGAAGGCTATGTGGAACGCACCCACGGCCTGCCCTCGCCGGTGCTGAGTGGTCCGGCCGCCGGCTGCGTCAAGCGCTTCTGCTACCCGGGCTTCACGGCGCGCACCGGCGGCCTGCTGCGCGAACGCGGATTGCAGCCGGCGTGGCTGGCGCACGATGCGCAAGCCTGGTGGCGCGAGCGGGGCATGGCGGCGCTACCGGACGAACGCCAGGTCAGCCTGTTCGCCTACCCGGGTGCGCCGCTTGACGAACTGCTGTCGGCGCTGGCCGGCGCACCGACACGCCTGCTGGTGTGTGGCGGCCTGCAGTTGCCGGGCCAGCGCCCGCTGCCTGCCGGGCTGCGTGTGCAGAACCTGCCCTGGCTCAGTCAGGCGGACTACGACCGCCTGCTGTGGAGCTGCGACCTGAATCTGGTGCGGGGAGAGGACAGCTTCGTGCGAGCCCAATGGGCCGGTCGGCCCATGCTCTGGCAGATCTATGCGCAGGACGACGGCGCGCATCGCGCCAAGCTGGCGGCCTTTCTGGATCTGTACGGTGGCCCCAGGTCCGACTGGCTGCGCTGGAACGGACTGGCGGACCCGGCGCTGGACCTGAAGGCCTTGTTCGGCAGCGAGGCGCGCCGCCGCGCAAGCGCCTGGCGTGACCGATTGCTGCAGGGCCCGGAGTTGGTCGATACCTTGCTGTCCTGGACCATGGGAAAGCCCGAATAGCCCAGTAGAATCGTGGGCTTTGCGCCTGGGCAGCCCGCTTCGAGCGCATCTCCTCGACCCACAGCAGCAATCACACCATGAAAATCGCCCAGGAAATCCGCGCCGGCAACGTCATCATGCATGGCAAGGACCCGATGGTCGTCCTCAAGACCGAATACAGCCGCGGGGGCCGCAACGCCGCCACCGTGCGCATGAAGCTCAAGAGCCTGCTGAACAATGGCGGCACCGAGGTCGTCTTCAAGGCCGACGACAAGATGGACCAGATCATCCTGGACAAGAAGGAGTGCACCTACTCCTACTTCGCCGACCCGATGTACGTCTGCATGGACACCGAGTACAACCAGTACGAGGTCGAGGCCGAGAACATGGGCGACGCCATCAACTACCTGCAGGACGGCATGGAGCTCGAGGTGGTGTTCTACGACGGCAAGGCCATCTCGGTGGAACTGCCCACCTCGGTGGTGCGCGAGATCACCTGGACCGAGCCGGCCGTCAAGGGCGACACCTCGGGCAAGGTGCTCAAGCCGGCGAAGATCGCCACCGGTTACGAAATCATGGTGCCGATCTTTGTCGCGCAGGGCGACAACATCGAAATCGATACCCGCACCAACGAGTACCGCAAGCGCGTCTGATTCCAGACCGCGGATGAAAAAAGGCGCCCACCGGGCGCCTTTTCTCTTGGGCATTTGAAAACGACAAACCCCGCCGCAGCGGGGTTTGTCAAGGGGTCAGGAAGGATTACTTCTTGACTTGCACGGTCCGGGTACCGACGACTTCGATCTCGGTGCGGCGGTTCTTCGCCTTGCCTTCGCGGGTCTTGTTGTCGGCCACCGGGCTCTTCTCGCCCTTGCCTTCGGTGTAGACGCGGTTGGCTTCGATGCCCTTGCCGACCAGATAGGCCTTGACGGCCTCGGCACGGCGCACCGACAGGCGCTGGTTGTACTCGTCGGAGCCATCGCTGTCGGTGTGGCCGACGGCAATGATCACTTCGAGGTTGATGGCGCCCATCTTGGACACCAGGTCATTCAGCTTGGCGAGCGCCTCGGGCTTGAGCACCGACTTGTCGACGTCGAAGAACGCGTCGGCGGCATAGGTCACCTTCTCGACGATGGGCTTGGGCGGCGCCGGCGGCGGAGCGGGCGGCGCGGCCTTGGCGGCAGCAGCGGGGTCGACCTTGGGTGCTGCCGGCGGCGCGGGCGGGGGCGGGGGAGCCAGGGCGCCATCGCAATTGCCGTAGGCGAATTGCTTCATGCCCTTCAGGTTCTCAGCCTGCTTGGCGGCGGTCGCCGGCGTCCAGGCGTTGTTGCGCCAGCAGTGCTCGCTGGTGCCGTTCAACCAGACCAGCTTGCCCGAGGCATCCATCCAGTTGTCGTTCACGGCCTGCGCCTGAGCGCCGGTATGGCTGGTCAGCGCAGCCAGGGCCAGCACAGAGGCCAGACGGGACAATTTGTTCATAGTTTTCCTCTCAAGGGTGCCGCAGTTGCCTGGGCAGAAGGGTCAGCAATTCCTCAAGGGTCGCCCGAACTGGCGCTCTGCAGGGAACGAGTCCTAGAAGTTTGCCACGAGCTTTCCAGCGACGCATTGTGGCGATCTCGTATGAAGGCACCATGGCGATGTTGCAGTCGAGCGACAGGACCGGACCCATAGAATCGCGCGCTTTTGTCACCCGCTTGCCACTCCCGTTTGCAGGCCATAGGGAATCACGACGCGCATGAGTTCCGGATTCGCCAAAGAAACCCTGCCGATCAGCCTCGAAGAGGAGATGCGGCGCTCCTATCTGGACTATGCGATGAGCGTGATCGTCGGGCGCGCCCTGCCCGACGCGCGCGACGGTCTGAAGCCAGTTCACCGGCGCGTGCTGTTCGCGATGCACGAGCTGAACAACGATTGGAACCGCCCGTACAAGAAGTCCGCGCGCATCGTCGGCGATGTGATCGGTAAATACCACCCGCACGGCGACATCGCGGTGTACGACACCATCGTGCGCATGGCGCAGGATTTTTCGCTGCGCCACATGCTGGTCGACGGCCAGGGCAACTTCGGCTCCATCGACGGCGACAACGCCGCGGCGATGCGCTACACCGAAATCCGCCTGGCCAAGATCGCCCACGAGATGCTGGCCGACATCGACAAGGAAACGGTCGACTTCGGTCCGAACTACGACGGCTCCGAAAAAGAGCCGCTGGTGCTGCCGACCCGCCTGCCCAACCTGCTGGTCAACGGCAGTTCCGGCATCGCGGTGGGCATGGCCACCAACATCCCGCCGCACAACCTCAACGAGGTGGTGGACGCCTGTCTGTACCTGCTGAAGAACCCCGAGGCCGGTGTCGACGAGTTGATGGGCTTCGTTCCGGCACCCGACTTCCCCACCGCCGGCATCATCTACGGCCTGGAGGGCGTGCGCGAGGGCTACCGCAGCGGCCGGGGCCGGGTGGTGATGCGCGCCAAGGTGCATTTCGAGGACATCGACCGCGGCCAGCGCCAGGCCATCATCGTCGACGAGATCCCCTACCAGGTGAACAAAAAGACCCTGCTCGAGCGCATCGCCGAGCTGGTCCACGAGAAGAAGCTGGAAGGCATCAGCCACATCCAGGACGAGTCCGACAAATCGGGCATGCGCGTCGTCATCGAGCTGAAGCGCGGCGAAGTGCCCGAGGTGGTGCTGAACAATCTGTACAAGCAGACCCAGCTGCAGGACAGCTTCGGCATGAACATGGTGGCGCTGATCGACGGTCAGCCCAAGCTGTGCAACCTCAAGGACCTGATCTCGGTCTACCTGGAGCACCGCCGCGAGGTGGTGAACCGCCGCACGGTCTACGAGCTGCGCAAGGCACGCGAGCGCGGCCATGTGCTGGAAGGCCTGGCGGTCGCACTGGCCAACATCGACGATTTCATCACCCTGATCAAGAACGCGCCGACACCGCCGGTGGCCAAGGCCGAGCTGATGGCGCGCGCCTGGGACAGCAGCTTGGTGCGCGAGATGCTGTCGCGCGCCGAAGGAGCGAACCCCGGCGGCGCCGCCGCCTACCGGCCCGAAGGTCTGGAGGCGCAATTTGGCCTTCAAGGCGACGGTCTGTACCGCCTCTCCGATGTGCAGGCCAGCGAGATCCTGCAGATGCGCCTGCAGCGCCTCACCGGGCTGGAGCAGGACAAGATCGTCGCCGAGTACCGCGACGTGATGGCACAGATCGCCGATCTGCTCGACATCCTGGCCACCCCCGAGCGCGTCACCTCGATCATTGGCGAGGAATTGCAGGCGCTGAGGACCGAGTTCGGTCAGACCAAGCTGGGCGCGCGCCGCAGCCACATCGAGCGCAATGCGCTGGAACTGGGCACCGAGGACCTCATCACCCCCACCGACATGGTGGTGACGCTCTCGCACACCGGCTACATCAAGAGCCAGGCGCTCAGCGAGTACCGCGCGCAACGCCGCGGTGGGCGCGGCAAGCAGGCCACCGCGACCAAGGAAGACGACTGGATCGACCAGCTCTTCATCGCCAACACGCACGACTGGATCCTGTGCTTCTCCAACCGCGGCCGCGTCTACTGGCTGAAGGTCTGGGAGGTGCCGCAGGGCTCGCGCAACTCGCGCGGCAAGCCCATCGTCAACATGTTCCCGCTGCAGGCCGACGAGAAGATCAACGTCGTGCTGCCGCTGACCGGCGAGTTCCGCAGCTTCCCCGACAAGCACTATGTGTTCATGTGCACCGCACAGGGCACGGTGAAGAAGACCTCGCTGAACGACTTCAGCAACCCGCGCAAGGCCGGCATCATTGCCGTCGACCTCGATGAGGGTGACTTCCTGATCGGCGCCGCGCTCACCGATGGCCAGCACGACGTCATGCTGTTCAGCGACGGCGGCAAGGCCGTGCGCTTCGACGAGAACGATGTGCGCGCCATGGGCCGCCAGGCCCGCGGGGTGCGCGGCATGCACCTGGAGGAAGGCCAGCGCGTCATCGCCATGCTGGTGGCCGAGGACGAGACGCAGTCGGTGCTGACCGCCACCCAGAACGGCTTCGGCAAGCGCACGCCGATCGGCGAGTACACGCGTCACGGTCGCGGCACCAAGGGCATGATCGCCATCCAGCAGAGCGAGCGCAACGGCAAGGTGGTCGCCGCCACGCTGGCGCGCAGCGAGGACGAGATCATGCTCATCACCGACAAGGGGGTGCTGGTTCGCACCCGCGTCGGCGAGATCCGGGAGATGGGCCGCGCCACGCAGGGCGTGACCCTGATCGCGTTGGACGACGGCAGCCAACTCAGCGGCCTGCAACGCATCGTCGAGAACGATGCCGGCGCCGATGCTGCGGCCGAACCCGGCGCGGATGTCGACCCGGCCGGCCAAGACAACACCCTCACCGACCCCGAAGGAAACGCCTGATGCGCCCCCTCTCCCCCCTGCTGGCCGGCCTGCTGCTGTGCGCTTCCCTGCTGGTCCCCAGCGCCCATGCTCAAGGCAAGAAGGAGTTGGTGAACAAGGTCCTGGCCTTGCAGAAGCCGCAGTACGAGCAGTTCGGTCTGATGATGGCGCAGGGCAGCATCCAGCCCATGATCCAGGGTGCCGGCATGGCCCTGCAGCAGCGCGTTGCCGCCGACAAGCGCGAGGCCGTGGGCAAGGCCATGGACGCCGAGGTGCAGGCCTTCATGAAGGACGTCGGCCCTGCGCTGCGCGCCAGTGCGCTGAAGAACGCCCCCGAGGCCATCGGCGCCAAGCTCGAAGCCAGCTTCAACGAGG
>JAYRUQ010000075.1:0-8505 GCA_041919015.1 Inhella sp. | reverse complement strand
GCGTCCATTTCAGGATCACCGCGCCGAGCCGGTGCCAGCGCGGGTCGCGCTTGAACAGTCCGGCGCCGAAGCAAGCGAGGGCCGCCAGCAGCAGCAGGCCAAAGACCAGGCGGAAGCCGACCATCATGGCGACACCCTCACCAGGCGGGGGCCAGCTCGGCGAAGCCGCGCGGCGCGTCGCGCTCGTCCTCGAAGCTGACGTATTCGTAGGCCGTCTCGTCGGCCAGCAATTCGCGCAGCAGCAGGTTGTTCAAGGCGTGGCCGCCCTTGAAGCTGGTGTAGGCCGCCAGCAGCGGGTGGCCGGCCACCTGCATGTCGCCGATGGCGTCGAGGATCTTGTGCTTGACGAACTCGTCGTCGTAGCGCAGCCCGTCGCTGTTGAGCACCTTGTAGTCGTCCACCACGATGGCGTTGTCCATGTTGCCGCCCAGGGTCAGGCCGCGTGAGCGCATCAGCTCGATGTCCTTGGTCATGCCGAAGGTGCGCGCGCGCGCGATCTCCTTCTTGTAGAGCCCGGAGCCCATGTCGAAGGTGTAGCGCTGGCCGGTCGCGGCCACCGCCGGGTTGTCGAACTCGATCTCGAAGCTCAGCTGGTAGCCGTGCAGGGGTTCGAGCCGTGCCCACATCAGGCCCTTGCCCTCGCCGCGTCGCAGCTCGACCGTCTTCTTCACGCGCAGGAAGCGCTTGGGCTTGCCCTGCAGCGCGATGCCGGCCGACTGCAGCAGGAACACGAAGCTCGCCGCACTGCCGTCCAGGATCGGCACCTCGTCGGCGTTGATGTCCACCACCAGGTTGTCCAGCCCCAGCCCGGCGCAGGCCGACAGCAGGTGCTCGATGGTCTGGACCTTGGGCGCGCCGGGATCGCCCCCGGCACTGATGGTGGTGGCCATGCGCGTGTCGCAGACCGAGGCCGGGCGCACCGGGATCTCGACCGGCTGGGCCAGATCGACGCGTCGGAACACGATGCCGCTGTCCTCGGGCGCGGGTCGCAGCACGAGTTCCACGCGGCGACCGCTGTGGATGCCGATGCCGACCGCGCGGGTCAGCGACTGGAGCGTGCGTTGGGCAACGAAGGGCATGGGCGGGATTGTCCGGTCCCCAAAGCAAGAAGGCCCACGCTTGTGGCGTGGGCCCAGGCTATCGCGTTGATACCGATCAGTCGGCTTGACGGCGCAGAAAAGCCGGAATCTCGATCTCGTCGAAGCCCGACGCGGTCATGGCGTCGACCTTCTGCGCCGCGCGGCCGCTCTGCCAGACGCGCGTGCCCTCGGTGCTGCTGCGGCCGAAGCCCAGGCCGATGGGGGCCGGCTGCGCCCCGACGCCACCCAGCCCGGCCATGGCGCCCATGCCGACCGCCGAGCCTTCGACGGTCTGGGTCAGGATCGGCACGTCGTGCGTACCGGTGCGCACCGTGGAGTGCACCACCTGCATGGTGGGCGCCTGGCGCTGCTGCGCGCCGCCGTTCAGGCCGGTGGCGATGACGGTGACCCGCAGCGCGTCGCCCAGGCTGTCGTCGTAGGCGGTGCCGTAGATGACGTAGGCATCCTCGTGCGCCAGGCGCTTGATGGCGCCCATCGCGCTGCGCGACTCGGCCAGCTTGAAGGTGTTGCGCGAGGCGGCAATCAGCACCAGCACGCCCTGCGCGCCGCTGAGGTGGATGCCGTCCAGCAGCGGGCAGGCCATGGCCGATTCGGCGGCCTTGATGGCGCGGTCCGGCCCGGTGGCCTGGGCGGTGCCCATCAACGCCTTGCCCGGCGCCTGCATCACGGTGCGGACGTCTTGGAAGTCGAGGTTCACCAGGCCCGGCAGGTGGATCACGTCGGAGATGCCGCCGACCGCGTTCTTCAGCACGTCGTTGCCGTACGAGAAGGCCTGTTCCTGCGTGGCGTCGTCGCCGAGCACGTCGAGCAGGCGGTCATTCAGCACCACGATCAGCGAGTCGACGCTGGCCTCGAGCTCGGCCAGACCGGAGTCGGCGATCTTGGTGCGGCGCGAGCCCTCGAAATCGAAGGGCTTGGTGACCACGCCCACCGTCAGGATGCCCATGTCCTTGGCCACCTTGGCGATGACCGGTGCGGCACCCGTGCCGGTGCCACCGCCCATGCCCGCGGTGATGAAGAGCAGGTCGGCGCCTTCGATCACCTCGCGGATGCGCTCGGTCGAGGCCTCTGCGGTGGTCTTGCCCACCTCGGGCTTGGCGCCGGCACCCAGGCCCGACTCGCCGAGTTGCACGATGTGGTCGGCGCGGCTGCTCGCCAGCGCCTGGGCATCGGTATTGGCGGCAATGAACTCGACCCCGTTCATGCGGCCTTCGAGCATGTGCTCGACGGCGTTGCCACCACCACCGCCCACGCCGATGACCTTGATGCGTGCGCCTTGCTTGAATTCCTCGATCATCTCGATGGGCATATTTACCTCCAGAATCCGGCTATTTTGCCGTGACAGTTCAAATAAAACCAGCCCCAAACTGGGGAAATTCTCAAGTTGAGACGCTCTGCAACACCTTCAGAAGGTGTTCGAGAACCAGTCCTTGGCGCGACTCATCAGGGTTTTCATGGAGCCCGCCTGCTGTGCCGCCTTCAAACCTCGGCCGCGCGCCAGCCGGGCCTCCTCCAAAAGCCCCATGACGGTTGCCGACCGGGGATTGGCGACCATGTCGAAGAGCGCACCGGAATAGGTCGGATTGCCACGCCTGACCGGTTTCAGGAAGATGTCCTCGGCCAGTTCAATCATGCCCGGCATGACCGCCGATCCGCCGGCCAGGACGATGCCCGAGGACAGCAGTTCCTCATACCCTGAGTCACGAATCACCTGGTGCACCAGGGAAAAGATTTCCTCGACCCGCGGTTCGATGACGCCGGCCAGCGCCTGGCGCGATAGGCGGCGCGGTACACGATCGCCCAATCCGGGGACTTCCAATTGATCGGCCGGGTCGGCCAGCAATTGTTTGGCAACCCCGTGCTCGACCTTGATCTCCTCGGCGTCCTTGGTCGGCGTGCGCAGCGCCATGGCGATATCGCTGGTGATGAGATCACCAGCGATGGGGATGACGGCCGTATGGCGAATTGCGCCGCCGGTGAAGATCGCCACGTCGGTCGTCCCGGCGCCGATGTCGACCAGCGCCACGCCGAGTTCGCGCTCGTCCGCCGTCAGCGCCGCCAAACTGCTGGCCGATGGATTCAGAACCAGTTGTTCAACCTCCAGACCGCAGCGCCGCACGCATTTGACGATGTTCTCGGCAGCCGATTGCGCGCCGGTCACGATATGGACGCGGACCTCCAGGCGTCCGCCGCTCATGCCAATCGGTTCCTTGACCTCGTGGCCATCGATCACGAATTCTTGCGGCTCCACCAGCAGCAAGCGCTGGTCATTGGGTATGTTGATGGCCTTGGCGGTTTCCACCACCCGTGCCACGTCGACCGGCGTGACCTCCTTGTCGCGCACGATCACCATACCGGTGCTGTTCTGTCCGCGGATATGGCTGCCGGTAATCCCGGTAAAAACCCGGGTGATCTTGCAATCGGCCATCATTTCCGCTTCCTTGAGCGCGGATTGGATCGATTGCACGGTGGCGTCGATGTTGACCACCACGCCGCGTTTCAGGCCCTGGGTGGGCGCCATGCCCAAACCGGCCAGGCGCAATTCCCCGCCCGGCATGACCTCGGCCACCACCGCCATGATCTTGGCCGTGCCAATATCCAGGCCAACGACGAGGTCCTTGTATTCCTTGGCCATCAGGGTTTCCTTGCTTTCTTGTCCGGGTTGGGCTGGGTGGTGATGCCGACGAGGCGCAGCGCATAGCCGCCGTCATGACGCAGGTCGGCCGATTGCAGCTGGGTGTGGAAGCGCCGCGCCACGCTGCTGGCGTGCGGCAGGAAACGCTCGAACCGGGTCGCCACGGCCTCGGCCTCGCCGCGTCCGAGTTCGACGGCGACGCCGCCGTCGAGTTGCAGGCGCCAGGAGCCGCGGCCGCTCAGTTCAAGCCGCGTCACCTCGCGCTGGTGGGCGCGGGCCACGCTGGCGAGGCGCCGCCACAGGGCCAGCACCGCGCTCTCGCTACCGCTCGGTCCGGCCAGCAGCGGCAGGTCGAGGTCCTCGACCTCGCCCAGATTGGCGTGGAAGACCTCGGCATCGCCGCCCAGGATGGCGCGCTCGAGCGGCGGTTCGCCGTATTCGCCGCGGCCGTCCCAGAGTGCTTCGGCGCGGTGCTCCTGCAGCGTGACCAGGAGTTGCCCGGGCCAGACCCGCTGCACCCTGGCGCGCCGCACCCAGGGCACGGCCTCGAAGGCCTCACGCACCTCGCTCAGCGGGGTGCTGAGGAAGTTGCCCTGCAAGCGCGGCAGCGTGTTGGCACGCAATTGCGCCTCGCTGTTGTGGGTCAGATCGCCCTCGATGCGCATCTGCCGCCAGTCGAAGCGCGCCGACTGCGCAACCCTCGACAGCAGCATCGCCAAGCCCAGCAGCACACCCAGGCCGAGCAAGGCGAGCGCCGCCCGGCGCATCCAGCGGATGTCGGGGGGCATGGGGGCGGCGGCCTGCAGGGTGTCCATATCGGGCTCAGGCCCTGCGGTCCAGGCGCGCCTGCGCCAGCAGCCACAGGCAGAGTTGCGGATAGGCCATGCCGGCCGCGGCGGCGGCCTTGGGCACCAGCGAATGCGAGGTCATGCCGGGGCTGGTGTTCATCTCGAGCAGGAAGGGCCGGCCGTCGCTGGCGCGCAGCATCAGGTCGGCACGCCCCCAACCCCGGCAACCCAGCAGGCGGTAGGCGTCCAGCACCAGGCGCTGCACCTCGGTCTCGAGCGCCGGCGCCAGCGTGCCGAACAGGTATTCGGTGTCGTTGGAGACGTATTTGTTCTCGTAGTCGTAGTTGCCGCCGGCGGCGCGAATCTCGACCACCGGCAGGGCCTGCGCGGCCTCGCCCTCCCCCAGCACCGCACAGGTCAGCTCGGGACCCTCGATGCATTGTTCAAACAGCAGCTCGTCGTCGTAGCGCAGTGCCAGCTCGACCGCCTCGTTCATGTCCGAGTAGCCGGCCGCCTTGCTGATGCCGATGCTGCTGCCCTCGTGCGGCGGCTTGACGATGACCGGCAGGCCGAGCTCGTCGGGGATGCGTCGCACGCGCTCTCGGGTGAGCTCGGGCCTGGTCAGGGCCAGCCATTGCGGCGTGCTCAGGCCCTCGGCCACCAGGATGCGCTTGGTGGCGGTCTTGTCCATGCACAGGGCCGAGGCCATCACCCCCGAACCGGTGTAGGGGATGCCCAGCCATTCGAGGGCGCCTTGCACCGCGCCGTCCTCGCCGCCGCGTCCGTGCAGCGCGATGAAGACGCGCTCGAAGCCCTCGTCCTGCAGGGCCTGCAGCGGTCGCTCGGCCGGGTCGAAGGCTTGGGCGTCGACGCCCGCTGCGCGCAAGGCCTCGAGCACCCCCTGACCGCTCATCAGGCTGACCGCCCGCTCGGCGCTGTGCCCGCCCAGCAGCACCGCAACCTTGCCCAGGGCCTTGGCGTCGATGGTCTCTTCAAGCTTCATGCCCGGCCTCCGAAATACTGCTGGACGCGTCCCGGCAGGCTGCTCATCGAGCCGGCGCCCATGCCGATCACCACGTCGCCGCCGCGCGTCAGCTGCTGCAGCGCGGCGGGCATGTCGGCCACCTCGGGGACGAACAGCGGTTCGCGCCCGGCCAGCCGCAGCGCGCGAGCCAGGGCCTTGCCGTCGGCCTGCGCGATCGGTGCCTCGCCGGCGCTGTAGACCTCGGTCAGCAGCACCCCATCGGCCTGTTGCATGACGCGCACGAAGTCCTCGAAGCAGTCGCGGGTGCGCGTGTAGCGGTGCGGTTGAAACGCCAGCAGCAGGCGCTGTCCGGGGAAGGCACCGCGCGCGGCGCTCAGCACCGCCGCCATTTCCACGGGGTGGTGGCCGTAGTCGTCGATCAGCAGGAAGCGGCCGCCATCCGCCGTGGGGAACTCGCCCTGGCGCTGGAAACGCCGGCCCACCCCCTGGAACTTGGCGAGCGCGGCCTGGATGGCGGTGTCGGGCAGCTCCAGCTCGGTGGCCACGGCGATGGCCGCCAGCGCATTGAGCACGTTGTGGGCGCCGGCCAGGTTCAAGGTGACCGGCAGCTCGGGCAGCGCCTGCCCGTTGCGCCGCTGGCAGACGAAGCGCATCTGCCCACCGCTCAGCGCCTCGACGCGCACGGCACGCACCTGCGCGTCCTCGTTCAGCCCGTAGCGCAGCAGCGGTCGCTCGATGCGCGGCAGGATCTGCTGCACGCCGGGGTCGTCGCCGCAGACCACCGCCGCACCGTAGAAGGGCATGCGGTGCAGGAAGTCGATGAAGGCCTGGTTGAGCCGCTCGCGCGAGTGCCCGTAGGTGTCCATATGGTCCTCGTCGATGTTGGTGACGACGGACAGCACCGGGCTCAGATTGAGGAAGGAGGCGTCGCTCTCGTCGGCCTCGACGACGATGAACTCGCCCTGCCCGAGGCGCGAGTTGGCACCCGCCGCGTTGAGCAGGCCGCCGATGACGAAGGTCGGGTCCCGGCCGGCCTCGACCAGGATGCTGGTCACCAGCGAGGTGGTGGTGGTCTTGCCATGCGTGCCGGCGATGGCGATGCCGGACTTCAGGCGCATCAGCTCGGCCAGCATGACGGCGCGTGGCACCACCGGGATGCGCTGCTGCCGTGCCGCCAGCACCTCGGGGTTGTCGGCCCGCACCGCCGTGCTGGTCACCAGCGCCTGCGCCTTGCCGATGTGCTCGGGCAGATGGCCGATGCGCACCGGAATGCCAAGCAGCGCCAGGCGCTGGGTGACGGCGGATTCGGCCTGATCGCTGCCCGAGACCTGGTAGCCGAGGTTGTGCAGGATCTCGGCGATGCCGGACATGCCGGCGCCGCCGATGCCGACGAAGTGGATGCGCTTGACCGCGTGTTTCATTTCAGTAGCTCTTCAATGGCATCGGCCACGCGGGCGGCGGCCTGCGGGCGGGCCAGCGAGCGCGCCTCGACGGCCAGGCGCAGGCAGTCGTTGCGGCTGGTGCGACCGAGCAGATCGGCCAGGCTCTCGGGCGTCAACCGGGCTTGCGGCAGATGGATCGCCGCGCTGGCGCGCTCCATGTATTCGGCGTTGTCGCGCTGGTGCGCGGTGGTGCTCACCACCAGCGGCACCAGCACGCTGGCGCTGCCTGCCGCGCACAACTCGCTGACGGTGATGGCGCCGGCACGGCAGATCACCAGATCGGCCTGCGCGAACTCGACCGCCATGTCGGCGATGAAGGGGCGCAGATCGGCGTCGAGGCCGCGCCGGGCGTAGTCGGCGCGCACGGTTTCGAGGTGGGCCTGACCGGTCTGGTGAATGAGTTGCGGGCGCTGTTCGGGCGGCATCAGCGCGAGCGCGGCGGGCAGGGTCTCGTTGAGCACCTTGGCGCCCAGCGAGCCGCCGACGACCAGCACGCGCAAGGGGCCGACGCGACCGGCGAAACGCACCGGCGGCGGCGGCAGCTGCTCGATGGTGGCGCGCACCGGATTGCCGGTGACCCGGGCCTGCTTCACGCCCTGGCTGCCGCCGTCGAAGCCGAAGCAGACGCGGTCGGCCACCGGCAGCAGGGCCTTGTTCGACAGCAGCAGGCGCGCGTCGGCGTTCACCAGCACCAAGGGCTTGCCAAGCCAGCTGGCCATCAGACCGCCGGGAAAGCAGACGTAGCCGCCCATGCCCAGCACGGCCGTGGCAGCGCGGCGGCGCAGGATGCCGAGGCAGTCCCAGAAGGCCTTGAGCAGGCGCAGGCCGCCCAGCGCGGTCTGCAACAAGCTCTTGCCGCGCAGGCCGTTGAAGGCGATGGGGTCGAGCGGGATGCCGGTCGGCGGCACGAGTTGGTTCTCCATCCCGGTGCGCGTGCCCAGCCAGGACACGGTCCAGCCGCGGCGCTGCATTTCCTGGGCCACGGCAATCCCGGGGATGACATGGCCGCCGGTGCCGGCGGCCATGACGACGAGATGGCGTTGCTGTAGGGTGTTTTTCATGCAAAGCAACCCACGCGGGGGCTTTCCGCCCCCGGACCCCTGAGCAGGACCTCCAGCCCTGCACCCGGCCCCCTTTTCTTTGCTCCGCCAAAGAAAAGGGGGGAAAAGAAAGGCGGCCCCGCACTGCGCTCGCCCCTCGCCGTTGGCGAGGGGTTCCCTGCGCTGATCGAAGCCCGGCCCCGCGCAGAACTCGCCTCCAGTCGCTGCGCGACCTCCGGCTCAAACAGGCTGCGCGAGTCAGATGGGATGCGTGCCTGCGGCACGCGGGCCGGTCTTCTGCGCTGCTCGGCGGCGCAGAGGGGGTGGGAGACCGAACAGCCGAATACCGAACAGCCAGCTATCCGCTCGCTGCCTGCAGTCAAGGGCTCGAAGTTCGGCTGTTGGCTGTTGGCTGCTGGCTGTTGCCCGCCGTCTGCGCCGCCGAGGAGCGCAGACAAGGGGGCCGTGCGCCGCAGGCGCACATCGTGATCTGACTCGCGCAGCGTGTCTGAGCG
>JAYRUQ010000074.1:0-8925 GCA_041919015.1 Inhella sp. | reverse complement strand
CCGGCCAGCCCGGCGCGGGCCGCAAGGCGGGGCAGATTCGAACAGGTTCTCATCGCGTGTCTCCGTTGGGGGTGGCGGGGCGCGGCCGGGCTCGGGGGGCCATACCCGGCCGCGACCGGGCGCCACGGTACGCCTTTGGCGAAGCGACGGCACTGGGAGCCTCCCTAGAATCGCCCCCCATGAAGACCCTGCTTGCTGCGGCCGCCTTTGCTGCCCTCGCCGCACTGGCGCCGACCGCCCCGGCCCAGCCCGCCCCGCCCGAGCTCCAGCCCTTGCCTGCGGCCGAGCCCTCCGCCCCGGCCCCTGCCGCCAGCGAGGCGCCCAAGCGACGCTGCGTGGCCGGTTGCGACGGCCAGTCGGCGCGCGTGAGCTGGAGCGAGGACGCCGGCAACCGCTTCGAGGCCCACCGCGACGCCGAGGGCAAGCTGGTGCGTCTTTACGTGCACCCGAAGAGCGGCGCACCGCGCTACGAGCTCAAGGTGGCCGAGGGCCGCGCGACGCAGGCGCAGACCCTGCAGGGTTTCGCCGGCGCCGACGTGGTGTCCTCGCAGGCGCCGCAGCCCATGAGCAAGCAGGCGGTCTGGGAAGTGCTGAAGTTCTGATGGCGGTCTTCACCTCGGTGGACGAGGACGCCGCGCAGGGCCTGCTCGACACCCTGGGCCTGGGTCGCCTGCACGGCCTGACCGGCATCCCGGCCGGCATCGAGAACAGCAATTTCTTCCTCGACTGCGACGCCGGTCGCTTCGTGCTGACCCTGTTCGAGCGCCTGACGCACGCGCAGCTGCCCTTCTACCTGGGCCTGATGCAGCACCTGGCGGCCAAGGGCCTGCCGGTGCCCGCGCCGCAGGCCGACGCCGCCGGCCGCACCCTGTTCACGCTGGAGGGCAAGCCGGCCGCCGTGGTCACCCGCCTGCGCGGCGCGCACCAGCTCGCCCCCGACCGCTTCCACTGCGAGCAACTCGGCCACACGCTGGCGCGCCTGCACCGGGCGGTGGCCGACTTCCCGCTGCGGCAGCCCAATCTGCGCGGCCTGGCCTGGTGGCAGCAGACCGTGCCGTTGTTGCTCGCGCATCTCGACGCCGAAGGCGCCGCGCTGCTGGCCGACGAGCTGCGCTTCCAGAGCGAGCTGGCCGCCACGCCGGCCTTCGCCGAGCTGCCCCAGGGCGCCATCCACGCTGACCTGTTCCGCGACAACGCGCTCTTCGAGGGCCTGCCCGGCCGCGAGCAGCTCTGCGGGGTGTTCGACTTCTACTTCGCCGGCGTCGACTGCCTGCTCTTCGACCTCGCCGTGTGCCTGAACGACTGGTGCATCGACCTGGCCAGCGGCCGGCTCGACGAGGCACGCGCCAGCGCGCTGGTGGCGGCCTACGAGCGCGAGCGCCGCCTGAGCGGCACCGAGCACCGGCTGCTGCCGGCGCTGCTGCGCGCCGCCGCGCTGCGCTTCTGGATCTCGCGCCTGGCCGACTGGCACCAGCCGCGCGAGGCCAGCCTGCTCAAGCCGCACGATCCGACGCACTTCGAACGCGTGCTGCGCGAACGCCGGACCCTGGCCTGGCACGCCCTCTGACGCCCTATGAAACTGCATCTCCATCACGTCGAGGCCCGCCAGGGGGCGGTCTGGGTCCAGCAGGGCTGGCAGGTGTTCCGCCGCGCCCCGCTGCCGCTCACCGCCTTGCTGGCCACCTTCTTCATCGGCGCTGCGCTGCTGGGCCTACTGGGCGTGGCCGGTGCCGCGCTGGCGCTGGCCGTCGCGCCGCTGCTCAACCTGATCTTCATGCTGGCCTCGCACCAGGTCGTGCAGGGCCGCCCCATCAGCTTCGCGCTGTGGGCGCAGCCCTTCAAGCTGGCCCCCGAGCGCAGCCGCAACCAGCTGCGCCTGGGTCTGATCTTCCTGGTCTGTGCCGGCTCGGTGCTGGGCTTGCTGTCGGGTGTGGACGACGCCGCGCAGCAGCGCCTGGGCGAGGCCATGACGCAGCTGCAGCAGGCCACGCCGGGCCAGGAGGCGGCGGCCCGCGAGGCGCTCAGCGTGGCGCTGTCCGACCCCGAACTGCTGCAGGGCAATCTGCTGCGCCTGGGCGCGGCGCTGCTGCTGTCGCTGCCCTTCTGGCATGCGCCGGCGCTGGTGCACTGGGGCGGGCACGGGCCGCTCAAGGCGCTGTTCGGCAGCTGCGTGGGCCTGTGGCACAACCGCGCCGCCTACGCCGTGCACGGCCTGGTGTGGCTGGGCCTGATGCTGGCCGCCGGCAGCGTGCTGGGCCTGCTGCTGGCGCTGCTGCCGGCGCTGGCGGTGATGCTGGTCACGCCGCTGTCGTTGCTGGCCGCCACGGTGTTCTACGCCGGGCTCTACTTCAGCTTCATGGACAGCTTCCGCTTCAACGCCGAAGCCAGCTCGTGACACCGCTGCACCCGCTCACCAACGCCGACCTCCATTGCAGGACGGTGGGCCCCCAGGCTGTGCCGCTGCGCGTGCTCGCCACCCCCCGAGGGGGCTGGCACGGCTTGGGGCGGCCCTGCGCCGTGCCCTGGGTGGCCGTGCCGTGAATCTCCACCCGCTCACCAACGCCGACCTGCACTGCAGGACGGTGGGCCCCCAGGCTGCGCCGCTGCGCGTGCTCGCCACCCCCCGAGGGGGCTGGCACGGCTTGGGGCGGCCCTGCGCCGTGCCCTGGGTGGCCGTGCCGTGAATCTCCACCCGCTCACCAACGCCGACCTGCACTGCCACTCCACGGTGAGTGACGGCGCCTGCGAGCCCGAGCAGCTGGCGGCGCGGGCGCGTGCCGGTGGGGTGGAGCTGTGGGCGCTGACCGACCACGACGAGGTGGGCGGCGTGGCGCGCGCGCGCGCTGCGGCGCGGGCCGAGGGTCTGGCCTTTCTGAGCGGGGTGGAAATCTCGGTCAGCTTCGCCGGCCAGGTGGTGCACATCGTCGGCCTGGGCTTCGACGAGCACGATGCCCAGCTGCGCGAGGGTCTGGCCGCCACGCGCGGCGGCCGCGAACCGCGGGCGCGCGAGATGGCGGCCGGGCTGGCCGCGGTCGGCATCCGCGGCGCCTACGAGGGGGCGCTGAAATTCGTCGGCAACCCGGAGCTGATCAGCCGCACGCATTTCGCGCGCTGGCTGGTCGAGGCCGGCCATTGCCGCGACGTGCCCGAGGTGTTCCGCCGCTTCCTCACCGAGGGCAAGCCGGGTTTCGTGCCGCACCGCTGGGCCAGCCTGAGCGACGCGCTGCGCTGGATCCACGGCGCCGGCGGCGTGGCGGTGATCGCCCACCCGGCGCGCTACCGCTTCACGGCCAACGAGGAGCTGGCGTTGCTGACCGACTTCAAGGGCCACGGCGGACAGGCCGTCGAGGTGGTGACGGGCAGCCACTCGGAGCAGGACGCGGCGCGCTTCACCGAGGTGGCGCTGGAGTTCGGCCTGCTGGCCTCGCGCGGTTCGGACTTCCACGCCCCGGGCGAGAGCCGCACCGAACTGGGCGCCCTGCCCCATCTGTCGGGCCGACTCAGCCCGGTGTGGCTGGCCCTGCAGGACCGCGTGCAGTTTCCCAACTAGACCGGCGCTGTACAGGGCCGCGCGTCGGGCTCGGCGGCCTTGGCGCGTTCGGCCTCGTCGAGCGGGCCGCCGTGGTCGAACACCACCTGCCAGCGGCCCTGCGCATTGCGCCGCCACACCGAGCTGAAGCGCGACACCGCCTGGCCGTCCGGCAGGCGGACCAGGCCGGTGCTGTAGGCCAGGCTGCCGTCGGCCAGCAGCTCCACCTGCTGCGGCGCCCAGGAAAACGGCGCCTGCGGCCCCTCGAACCAGCGCGCCCAGCCGGCCAGCACCTCGGCCCGGCCGCGCCGCATGCCGGGCGCGAAAAACACCGTGTCCTCGGCCACGAAGCGGCCGAAGGCGGCGAGGTTGCGCTCGGCCATGCTGCGGGCGAACGCGCATTCGGCGCCGCGCACCTGCTCGCGCAGCACATCGAGTTCGGCGCCGGACAGGGCGGCGGCCGCCAGCATCAAGGTCGCAGCAAGGCTCATCGCGCACTCCATGGATGGAGGGGTGATGCTACGCAAGGGCCCGACCCGCTCGGACAATGCGCGCATGGCCCTGTTCTTCGAGTTGCACCCCGACAACCCCCAGCCGCGCCTGCTCAAGCAGGCGGCGGCGCTGCTGCACGCCGGCGGTCTGGCCGCCATCCCCACCGACAGCAGCTATGCGCTGGTCTGCCACCTCGACGACAAGGCCGCCGCGCAGCAGCTGCGGCGCGTGCGCGGCGTCGACGACCGCCACCACCTGACCCTGCTGTGCCGCGACCTCAGCGAGCTGGCGCTGTACGCCATGGTGGACAACCGCCAGTACCGCCTGCTCAAGAGCGCCACGCCGGGGCCCTACACCTTCATCCTGCCGGCCACCAAGGAGGTGCCGCGCCGGCTCTCGCACCCGAGCCGCCGCACCATCGGCCTGCGCGTGCCCGAGTGCAAGGTCACCCAGGGCCTGCTGGAGGAGCTCGGCCAGCCGCTGCTGGCCACCACCCTGATCCCGCCGGGCGAGAGCGAGCCGCTGAACGACGCCGACGAGATCCGCGAGCGCTTCGACACCCTGGTGCAGGCCATCGTGTCGATCGGTGCCTGCCCGCGCGAACCCACCACGGTGGTCGACCTGACCGGCGGCGAGCCGGTGCTGGTGCGCCAGGGGCGCGGCGACCCGGCCTTACTGGGGCTCTGAAGCCGCCGGGGCTTGTTGCGGCTGCGCGCTCTGCAGCAGCTCGATCAGGCGCGGCGCGTCCAGCCCCAGCACGGCGCTGCGGCCCACCACGAAGGTCGGCGTGGCCAGCGCGCCGGTGGCCAGGAAGCGCTGCCGGCAGGCCTCTTCGCGCTCGATGAAGCATTCCTCGAAGCGCACGCCCTGGGCCTGCATCCACTCGCGCGCCTGGGTGCAGTAGCGGCAGGTGGTGGAGCTGATCATCTGCAAGGGCTGCTGCGCCGTCAGCCGCGCCAGCGCGGCGCCCTGCGCGTCGCTGCCGGGGGCGCGGCTGCCGCGCAGCCACTGGCTGGCGCCGAAGGCCAGCGCCATCACCAGCAGCAGCACGAAGATCTCGCCGCGTTTCAAGCGGGTCCATCCTGAGCGGCGGTCACCACCACCTCGACACGGTAGGCCGGCTTGGCCAGCTTCGCCTGCACGGTGGCGCGCGGCGGCGCGAAGCCCGGCAGCACCCAGGCGTCCCAGACCTTGTTCATGCCCGCGTAGTCGGCCAGATCGGCCAGGAAGATCTGCACGCGCAGCAGGCGCTGCTTGCCCGAGCCGCACTGCGCCAGCAGGCGCTCGATCATCGTCAGCACCTCGGCGGTCTGCGCCTCGATGCCCTCGTCCAGCGTGGTCTCGGGCACCTGGCCTGCCAGGTAGACGACGCCGTTGTGAATGGCGGCCTCGCTGTAGCGCGCGGCCATGCCGATGCGGGTGATGTCGCTCATGACGGTTTCTTCGCTCCGAGTTTGGATTCCGTGCCGGCCAGCAGGCGTTCGATATTGGCCCGGTGGCGCCACACCAGCAGCGCCGCCATCACGAGCAGCGCCCACACCGCGGGCGACAGGCCCCAGATCAGCGCCTGGTAGAAGGCCGCGAACACCGCCGCCACCATCGAGGCCAGCGACACATAGCGCGTGAAGCCGACCACCAGCGCAAAGCTGGCCAGCACCGCCAGGCCCAGCAGCGGGTTGAGGCCGAACACCACGCCGGCCGCGGTGGCCACGCCCTTGCCGCCCTGGAAGCGGAAGAACAGCGGCCACAGATGACCGACGAAGGCGGCCAGCCCGGCCGCTGCGGCCACCGTCTCGCCATAACCCAGCCAGGCGCAGGCCAGCACCGGCACATAGCCCTTGAGCGCGTCGAAGGCCAGGGTCAGCAGCGCCGCCTGCTTGTTGCCGCTGCGCAGCACATTGGTGGCGCCGGGGTTGCCGCTGCCGTAGGAGCGCGGATCGGCCAGGCCCATCAGGCGGCTCATGATGACGGCAAAGGACAGCGAGCCCAGCAGGTAGCCGGCCGCCACGGCGATCAGGAATTCTTCGGTCATGGGCGATCAGTGGATGGCGCAGTCGACGGGCTTGGCGCCCAGGGGGTCCAGCAGCACGGCCGGCGCGATGCCGACCAGGAAACCGCGCCGCCCGCCGTTGATGCAGATGCGCGGCAGCGCCAGGATGCTTTGCTGCACGTAGACCGGCAGGGCCTTCCTCAGGCCGAAGGGTGAGGTGCCGCCGACCTGGTAGCCCGAATGGCGCTGCGCCACCTCGGGCTTGCAGGGCTCGACCTTCTTGCAGGGGATCTGCCGCGCCAGCTCCTTGAGCGAAACCTGGCGGTCGCCGTGCATCAGCACCAGCAGCGGCGCGGCGCCCTCGTCCTGCATCACCAGGGTCTTGACGACGGCGTGTTCGTCAAGCCCAAGCTGGCGGCTCGACTCGGCCGTGCCGCCGTGCTCGACGTAGTCATAGACATGCTCGGTGAACGCCACGCCATGGCGCTGCAGCCATTCGGTGGCCGGCGTGGCACTCACATGGGGGGACTTCTTGGACATGGGCGGCATTGTCGCGGCCCTTGCGTCGCGGCCCTTGCGGCGCTGCCTTGGCGTCGCTGCCCATGCCCCAGCCCCCTTAGAGTTCGGCCCCGCCGTGACCGCCTTCGCCCTGCCCCTGTCCCATGACCGTTCCGGTTACCGTTCTCGCGCCCCTGCCCTGCTGCTGGTGCTGGGCCTGCACATCGGCCTGGGTCTGCTGCTGACGCGCTCGCCCTTGCCGGCGCTGCAGCCGATGCCGCAGCGGCCGGGCAGCCTGCTGCTGATCGAGGTCGCGCCGAACGCCCCTTCGCGCACCCCGCTGCCGGTGGCGACGCTGCCGGTGCCGCCGCGCGCGCTGCCCAGCGTGCCGCTGCCCGAGTTCCGCATCATTGACGCCGCAGCGCCGGCCCTCACGGTCGCCCCCAACAACCCCGCCCCCCCGCCGCTCACCGCACCCGCTGCACCCGCCCTGCCGGGCGCCGGCACGCTGGACCTGCGCCTGCCCAGCGCCTCGGCCCGGCCCGCGCTGCCCGGGGCGGCCGCCCTGGCCGAGCAACTGCGCCACGACCCGCGCGCCAACACGCCGATGGCCAGCGGCGCGCAGCGCATGGCCGAGGCCTTCGGTGCCAAGGGCTGGACGGTCATCGACCTGGGCGACGGCAGCCACAAGGCATTCGGGCCGCACGGCGAATGCCAGATCATTCGTCCCTCGATGGTCGACGGCATCCCCGACCACCCGCACGCCGGCCTGCTGCCCAAGCGCGTGTTCGGCTGCGGGGGCATCGAGAAGGGCTCGCTGCAGCACGCCCGCCCGCACGAAAGGAAGAACCGATGAGCCTCGCCCCGCGCCGCAGCGCGCAATCGCGCTTCGAGACCCTGCGCGGCCTGCGCCTGCACGCGCTGGCCTACCAAGGCCAGGCCGAGCGCCCGCTGCGCGTGCTGCTGCACGGCTGGATGGATCTGGCGGCCTCCTTCCAGTTCCTGGTGGACGCCTTCGCCGACCCGGCGCCGGTGCTGGCCCTGGACTGGCGCGGCTTCGGCCACAGCGAGGCGGGCGGGCACGACGCCTACTTCTTCGCCGACTACCTGGGCGACCTCGACGCCTGGCTGGACCGCGTGAGCCCCGGCCGGCCGGTCGACCTAATTGCGCACAGCATGGGCGGCAACGTGGCCATGCTGTACGCCGGCGTGCGGCCCGAGCGCGTGCGCCGGCTGGTCAATCTGGAAGGTTTCGGCCTGCCCGACAGCAGCGCCGACGAGGCCCCGCAACGCCTGCGGCGCTGGCTCGACGAGCTGCAGCAGCCCGCCGAGCTCAAGGACTACGCCAGCTGCGCGGCGGTGGCGCAGCGCCTGCGCAAGAACAACCCGCGGCTCAGCGAGGCGCGCGCGCTGTGGCTGGCCGCCCAGTGGGCCGAGGCGCTGCCCGACGGGCGCTGGCGCCTGCGCGCCGACCCGCTGCACAAGCGCGCCCACGCGGTGCTCTACCGCAAGGCCGAGGCGCTGGCCTGCTGGCGGCGCATTGCCGCGCCGTTGCTGTTCGTGGAAGGCGAGGACGACAGCCTGGCCGCCTACTGGGGCGACCGTTTTCCGCGCCAGGACCTGCTGGAACGCCTGGCCGAGGTGAAGCAGCTGCGCATGGAGCGCCTGCTTGACGCCGGCCACATGCTGCACCACGACCAGCCCGAGGCGCTGGCGGCGCTGATCGACGGCTTCCTCTTGACGCCCTGAACGCGGAGCATCACGCCGTGACCGACCTTGCCATTCCCACGCTGCCCTCGCGTTCGCTGGCGCGGACCCAGGCCTTCTACGAACGGCTGGGCTTCACCGCCGAGCGTTTCGGCGACCCGTACCTGATCGTGGAGCGCGGCAGCCTGGAGCTGCATTTCTTCCCCTACCCCGACCTCGACCCGGCCAGCTCCAGCTTCGGCGCCTACCTGCGGGTGGACGATGTGGATGCGCTGCACGCTGCGTTTGCAAGGGCTGGCCTGCCGGCACAGGGCATCCCGCGACTCACCGCGCCCGAGCACAAGCCTTGGGGAATGCGGGAATTTGCGCTGGTGGATTTGGATGGGAGTTTGTTGAGGGTGGGGAGGGTGGTGGAGGGGGGGGGGGGCTATAAATTAAAGGCCTGACCCCGATGCTAAATTAAAGGCCTGACCCCGATGCCCACTGACCCCGATGCCCACTCTGACCCCGATGCCCACTCTGACCCCGATGCCCACTGACCCCGATGCCCACCGATGCCCACCGATGCCCATACCGATGCCCAAGACGTGCTGGCCCGGCTACCGACGCAGCCGGCGAGCCGGATCGGGGAGCTGCTGCCGCATCGTTGGCGGCCGCTAAGCACCGCAGCCTGAGCATCCTCGCTGCAACTGAACCGGCGGGCACTTGA
>JAYRUQ010000073.1:0-9131 GCA_041919015.1 Inhella sp. | reverse complement strand
CGGAATGCTTCACGGGCTCTTACACGACCTGACCCAGCTTGAAGATCGGCAGGTACATCGAGACCACGATGCCGCCGATGATGGTGCCCAGGATGACGATGATGAAGGGCTCCATCAGGCTGGACAGGGCCTTGACCGCCTCATCGACCTCGTCCTCGAAGAACTCGGCGGCCTTGGACAGCATGTGGTCGAGCGAACCCGATTCCTCGCCGATCGAGGTCATCTGCAGCACCATCACCGGAAAGATGCCGGTGGCCTGCATGGTGTTGGTCAGCGAGGAGCCGGTGGAGACCTCGCGCTGGATCTTCTCGGTGGCCTCGGCGAACACCGCGTTGCCCGAGGCGCCGCCCACGCTGTCCAGGGCCTCCACCAGCGGCACGCCGGCGGCGAACATGGTGGCCAGGGTGCGCGTCCAGCGCGCCACGGCCGACTTGTAGACCAGGTCGCCGAACACCGGCACCTTGAGCAGCAGCCGGTCCATGGCCTTTTGCATCTTCTCGCTGCGCTTCCAGGTCTGCAGGAAGAAGTAACCGCCGATGCCGATGATGCCGAAGATCAGCCACCACCAGGCGACGAAGAATTCCGACATGGCGATGACCGCCAGCGTGGGCGCCGGCAGGTCGGCGCCGAAGCTGGTGAACACGTCCTTGAAGGCCGGGATGACGAAGATCATGATGACCACCACCACCACGAAGGCCACCACCAGCACGGCAATCGGGTAGGTCAGCGCCGACTTGATCTTGTTCTTGATGGCGACGGTCTTTTCCTGGTAGATCGCGAGGCGATCGAGCAGCTGCTCCAGGATACCGCCGGCCTCACCGGCCTCGACCAGATTGCAGTACAGCGCGTCGAAGTAGATCGGGTGCTTGCGGAAGGCGGTGGACAGGCTGGTGCCGGTCTCGACGTCCTGGCGGATGTCGTTGAGCAGCTTGGTCAGGCGTGGGTTGGTGGCGCCGCGCGCCACGATGTCGAAGGACTGCAGCAAGGGCACGCCGGCGCGCATCATGGTGGCGAGCTGGCGCGTGAAGACGGCCAGGTCCTTGTGCGTGATCGACTTGCCCCCGGCGGTGCGGCGCTTCTTGATCTTGCTGACCATCACGCCCTGGCGGCGCAGCGTGGCGCTGACCATGGCCTCGCCGCCGGCGCGCATCTCGCCGCGCACGACCTTGCCGTTGCGGTCCTTGCCCTCCCATTCGTAGAGCTGGTCCTGGGCGCCGCCCTTGCCGGCGGTGGGGTTTGCGGTGGCCATGTGCGGGGTCCCTGCTTACTCGTTGGTTGCCGACAGGACCTCTTCGAGCGAGGTCACGCCGAGGCGCACCTTGTGCAGGCCGAAGGTGCGCAGATCGCGCACGCCCTCGACCTGCGCCTGGCGCGCGATGTCCAGTGCCGTTCCCTGGCTGAGGATGATCTGCTGGGTGGTCTCGCTGATCGGCATCACTTGGTAAATGCCGACGCGGCCCTTGTAGCCGTTGTTGCAGGCCGAGCAGCCCACCGCGCGGTAGGGGCGCCAGCTGCCGTCCAGATCGTCTTCCTTGTAGCCGGCCTTCAGCAAGGCCTCGTGCGGGTACTCGGCCGGCTGCTTGCACTGCTCGCACAGGCGGCGCGCCAGGCGCTGGGCGGTGATCAGGATCACCGAGGAGGCGATGTTGAACGGCGCCACGCCCATGTTCATCAGGCGCGTCAGCGTCGTCGGGGCGTCGTTGGTGTGCAGGGTGGACAGCACCATATGGCCGGTCTGCGCGGCCTTGATGGCGATGTCGGCCGTCTCCAGGTCGCGGATCTCGCCGACCATGATGACGTCCGGATCCTGGCGCAGGAAGCTCTTGAGCGCCGCCGAGAAGGTCAGGCCGGCCTTGTCGTTGACATTGACCTGGTTGACGCCGGGCAGGTTGATTTCCGCCGGGTCTTCCACGGTCGAGATGTTGATGCCCGGCTGGTTGAGGATGTTCAGGCAGGTGTAGAGCGACACCGTTTTCCCTGAGCCCGTCGGGCCGGTCACCAGCACCATGCCGTAGGGCCGGTGCACGCAGGCCAGCAGGCGTTCCTTCTCGACCTTCTCGTAGCCCAGCGCCTCGATGCCGAGCTTGGCCGAGGACGGGTCGAGGATGCGGATGACGATCTTCTCGCCGAACAGCGTGGGCAGGGTCGAGACGCGGAAGTCGATCGCCTTGGCGCCGAACTTCAGCTTCATGCGTCCGTCCTGCGGCACGCGGCGCTCGGCGATGTCCAGGCGCGACAGCACCTTGATGCGCGAGCTCAGCTTGTCCTTGATGGCGATCGGCGGCTGGGTGATCTCGCGCAGTTCGCCGTCGACGCGGAAGCGCACCCGGTAGTGGAACTCGTAGGGCTCGAAGTGCAGGTCGGAGGCGCGCAGATTGATCGCATCGACCAGCATCTTCTGCAGGAAGCGCACCACCGGTGCGTCTTCCACCTCGGCCAGTTCCTGCGCGTCGTCCTTCTTCTCGGTGTCCTCTTCGGCGATGTCGAAATCGATGTCGCCACCGCCGGCCATGGATTCCAGCGCGTCGGCGGCGCTGTTGGCCGTGCCGACCAGCACCTTGGCCAGTTTGTCCTGCTCGACCAGCACCCAGTCCGACTGCAGCTGGGTGGCGAACTTGATGCGCTCCACCACCTCCTGGTCGGTGGGGTCGGCGCCGCCCAGGATCAGGCGGTTGCCGCGCCGGCCCAGCGCCACCACCTGGTACTGCGCCGACAGCTTGGGGTCGAGCAGATCGCGCGGCACGCGCTGCAGGTCCACCGCGTCAAGGTCCACCAGCGGGATCGACAGCACCTGCGACAGCGTGTGCGCCAGCTCCTGGGGCGGCAGCGCGTTGGCGGCCACCGCGGCGGCCACGAAGCCGATCTTCTTCTCGCGCGCCTGGCGCGTCAGGTCCTCGGCGTTGCGCGCCGTCATGCGGCCGGCATTGACCAAGACGCGCGCCGCGCCGCTCAGCGTGGCGCTGGCTTCTCCGGCCGGGGATTCAGCTTGCATGGGCGACAGGCGTGCACATGGCGCGGACTGTAATGCCGCGCCGCGGCCGTTTTCATAGGGGAGGGTGCGGGGTCTGGGGGTGTCCTCGTTCCGACCTTGCCCCAGCCACCCGCCGCTGGACGGCGGGTTTTTGGCTTGCGGCCTGGCGTCTGCTGCAGGACGCCGGGTGTTTGGCTTGCGCCCAGCCACCCGCCGCAAGACGGCGGGTGTCCTTCGGTCGGGGTCGGACAGGCCGCAGGGCCTGTCCTCGCTCCGACCTTGCCCCAGCCACCCGCCGCAAGACGGCGGGTGTCCTTCGGTCGGGGTCGGACAGGCCGCAGGGCCTGTCCTCGCTCCGACCTTGCCCCAGCCACCCGCCGCAAGACGGCGGGTGTCCTTCGGTCGGGGTCGGACAGGCCGCAGGGCCTGTCCTCGCTCCGACCTCAGCCCACCTGTCCTTGCAGGTACCAGGTGTGGGGGGGGGTGCGGTCGCGGAAGATCCACAACAGGCCGGCGCGCGGGCTGTGTGCCAGGTAGTAGTCGCGTCGCACCGGGTGGGCGTCCCACCAGCCGGTCTCCACGCGGTGCGGCCCGGCCAGCAGGGCCAGCGACCCCAGGTACATCGGCTGATCGCCCAGGGCGTGCAAGGCGGTCGGCGGGTTCAGCAGCCAGCTCGGCGCCGGCCATTGCGAGGGACGGGCCGGCAGCGGCAGATCCTGCACGGTGCGGCCGGCCTGCCAGGGCCGCCAGCGCTGCTGGCATTCGGGGCGGTGGTCGTCGTGCAACTCGGCCTGGCGTACCTGCTCGGGGCCCAGGCGCACGCCCAGGCGCGTCAGCAGCTGGGGCAGGCTCTCGCGACCCGCGTCGTCGGCATCTCCGGCGCCTCCACCGGCGCCTTCAGCAGCGGCCAGCAGGCTGGCGCTGCGCTCCTGCAGCGGCACGGCCTGCTCGACCTGCAGCCACAGTTCGCTGACCGGCGCCTGCAACCCCTGCGCAGGGTCGCGCTGCCCGAGCTGTTGCAGGTGCTCGCGCAGCAGGCGCTGCCAGATGCCGAAGTCGCGGTGCGGCTCGTGCGCCGCCAGGCGCAGCAGACCGCCGGGACCGATGTGGCGCGCCCGCATCGCGTCGTAGGTCCAGCCCAGCTGCAACTCGGTGGCGCCGGCGTGGCGCGCCGCCAGCCACAGGCAGGCGGCGCGCAGCAGCGGTTCGGCCTGCTGCTGCAACTGCTGCGCGTCCTGGCTGCGCAGCGGCAGCTCGCGGCGCGCCTCGAAACGCTCGGGGGCCACGCACCAGTCGTGGCCGGCGTCGACCTGCTCGCCATACGCGCGGTCGAGCTGGCGCAGCAGCTCCGGGCCGGTGCGTCGCGCCAGCTGGGCGCGTGGCAGGCGGCGCAGGTCGGCCAGGCTGCGCAGGCCCAGGCGTGCCAGCAGCGGCGCGTGCGCGGCGGCCTGGCTCAGCACTGGGAAGGGCAGCGCGTCGAGGGTCTGCGGCAGCGGCTGGAGCAGGCCGTCGAGCACCTCGCCGGCTTGGCCGGCGCGCGCCAGCGCCAGCGCCGCCAGGCTGTTGGGCGCCCAGGCCAGCGTGGCACCGCCCGGCCCCAGCAACTCGCCGAGCTCCTGCAGCAGGCGCTGCTGCAGCGCCTGCTGGCCGCCGAACAGGCGCAGGCTGGCGGCCAGCTCGAGCAGCAGGCCGTCCTCCAGCCGGGTGACGCGCGGCGTGAACTGCAGCGCCCACCACAGCAGCGGTTCGGTCCAGGCTGCTGCGCCCGATGCGGGTGCCGCCGCGCGCAACAGGGCCAACCAGCGCATGGCTAGCGACCGGGCCTCAAGGGCTGGGCGTGCGCCGGCGGCGCGTACGCGGCGGCGCGGTGGCGCCGGCCGTCTCGGCCAGCGGCAGCACCGCCTGCAGCGCCGGCGGTGGCGCGTGCAGCCACAGCGGGGCCTCACGCGGCGGGCCGCGACGCTTGAGCAGTTGCAGCTCCAGCTGCGCCCAATGCGCGCCCGGCGCCACGCGCAGGCGCAGTGGCGCCGGCGTGCTGGCCTGCGCGTCCAGGCTGGGGCGCATCACGAACACCAGGCAGTGGCAGTGCGCGGCCAGGCTCTGCAGGCGGCGCAGCTGCTCGGGGCGCACCGGTTGCGGCAGCCAGGCCAGCACGGCGGCCAGCTCGGGGGGGTCGGCGCGCAGCGCCTGCTCCAGGGTCCACAGGCGTTCGCGGCCATGACCGGGGTCGTTGCCCGGCGCCACCCACAGGCAGTGGCGCGCGCCGATGCCCCAGGGCAGCAGGCCGCGCGGGTGCGGTGCCTGCGGGGGGCCGATCAGCAGCAGCTGGCGCTCGGGCAGGCCGCTGGCCGGTGGCGGCGTCAGCAGCGGGCGCAGTGCCGGCGCCAGCAGCCGCCATTCGACGCTGCCGGGGAAGGGCAGCAGCAGCTCGATCAAGCCCTGCAGCGGCCAGCCGCCGCCGGGCAGCTCGGCGTCGAGCAGCCGGTAGCCGCTCGGCTGCACCGGCGTCGCGCCCTGCCCCAGCTCGCTGGCGCGCCACAGGCGGGGGTGGGGCAGGGCGGCGTTGTTGGCGGCGTCGGGTGGGGTCGGGGTGGCCACCGCTGCGGGAGCGGGCTCGACCCTGGGGGCGGTCGGCGCGGCCGATGGGGCCGGGGCTGCCGGCCGCCGCGCCTGCAGCGCCACGCGCTGGCGCTCGCGCCGCGTGGGCAGGCGCAGGGGCTCGCCGAACAGGTCGAGCAGCGGGGGGAGCAGGGCGCCTGGCATGCCGTTGATACTGGATAAAAACACAGTATACGGAGACGCCCGGGCGGCGTCGATGGGGGGCTTCTCGGCCGCTCAGTCCCGCGCCACCCGCTGCACCCCCGCCACCCAGACCCGCCGCAGCAGGCGCTCGTCGCCCAGCAGCAGCCAGGCGAACAGGCGTTCGTGCAGCGAGTCGGCGCGCTGCAGGCGTTGGGCCAGCAGTGAATCGGGTTCGGCCCAGTCCCAGGCGCAGACGTCGGCCATCCAGCCCGGCTCGAGCCGGCCGATCTCCTGCTGCAGCTGCAGCGAGGCGGCGTTGCCGGCCGTGGCGGCGTGCAGCAGCGTGAAGGCGTCGAGGCGCCGGCCCTGCAGCGCCGCCACCTGGTAGGCGGCGGCCAGGGTGCGCTGCAGGCTCAGGGAGGTGCCGCCGCCGACGTCGCTGGCCACCGACAGGCGCACGCCTTCGGCGGCGCGGCCGCGCCAGTCGAACAGGCCGGAGCCGAGGAACAGATTGCTGGTCGGGCTGTGGGCGATGACGGCCTGCGTGGCGCGCAGGCGGGCGCGGTCCTCGGCGTCCAGCCAGATGCCGTGCGCCAGGGTGCTGCGTGGGCCGAGCAGGCCGTGGCGCTCGTACACGCCGAGGTAGCTGCGGTCGGCGGGGAAGAGCTGGCGCACCCACTCGACCTCGGCGCGGTTCTCGGCCACATGGGTCTGCAGATAGCTGTCGGGGTGGGCCGCCAGCAGCTCGCCGGCCAGGCGCAGCTGGGCCTCGCTGCTGGTGGGGGCGAAGCGCACCGTGTGCGCATAGGCCAGCCGATGGTTCCGGCCTTGGCCCTGCCAGGCGGCCAGCAAGGCCAGCAGCTCCAGGCTGTCGCGTTCGCTGCTGGCCAGCGTGTCGGTGAGGGCCGGCGGGGCGTTGCGGTCCATCAGGCATTTGCCGGCGATCAGGCGCATGCCGCGCTGCCGCGCGGCCTCGAACAACGCGCTGCAGCTGGCCTTGTGCACGGTGGGAAAGACCAGCGCGCTGGTGCTGCCGTGCGCCAGCAGCTGGTCGAGGAAGCGCGCGCTGCCGGCCGCCGCCACCGCCGGGTCGGCCCAGGCGGTCTCGGCCGGGAAGGTGTAGCGCTGCAGCCAGTCGAGCAGTTCGCTGCCGTAGCTGGCGATGACGTCGAGCTGCGGCGCGTGCACATGGGTGTCGATGAAGCCGGGCAGGATGAGCTGGCCGGCGCGTTCGTCGCGCGTCCAGCCGGGGCCGGGTGGCTCGGTCTGGATGGCGGCGATGCGCCCGTCCTCGATCAGCAGCCAGTGCGCGGGGCGCCAGCGCACGCCGGGCGGCGGCTCGTCCAGGGCAGCGTCGGGCGGCGGGGCGGTGACGACGTCGAGCAGGTCGCCGAACAGGGCGAGCTTCATGCCGGGCAGGCGCGGTCGATGAGGGCGCGCGCGCCGCCGATGCCGCTGCTGCCGTAGAGGCCGCCCGCCGTGCCGCCGGAGCGCAGGCGGCTGGCGCAGAAGGCCTCGCGGGCCGCGCCGTCGAGCAGGCTCAACTGCGCCAGCAGCGCCAGCTCGGCGGCCAGGCGGCGCGCCTGGGTCTCGGCGTCGGCGGCCGCCAGCGCGTCACGCAGTGCGGCCAGGCGGGCACGTTCGGGCGATTCCAAACGGGCCTGCAGCGCGTCGAACCAGGCCTGCAGCGCCTCGCCCTCCTGCCGGGCGGCGCGCAGCACGTCGAGCGCCATGACGTTGCCGCTGCCCTCCCAGATGCTGTTGACCGGCGCCTCGCGGTAGAGGCGCGCCAGCACGCCGCTCTCCACATAGCCGTTGCCGCCCAGCACCTCCATGGCCTCGCCGCAGAACTGCAGCGCGCGCTTGCAGACCCAGAGCTTGGCGGCCGGCGTGATGACGCGCTGCCAGGCGCGCTCCAGCGGGTCCGCGGCGCTGCGGCCGAAGCTCTCGGCCAGGCGCAGCATCAGCGCCAGCGCGCCCTCCCATTCGAGCGCCAGGTCGGCCAGCACCTGCTGCATCAGCGGCTGGTCGACGAGCAATTTGCCGAAGGCGCTGCGGCCGCGGGCGTAGTGCACTGCCTGCACCAGCGCCGCGCGCATCAGCGCCGTGGAACCCACCACGCATTGCAGGCGCGTGTAGCCGGCCATCTCCACCAGCACGGCGATGCCGCGCCCGGGTGCCCCCACCAGCAGGCCCTCGCTGCCGTGGAACTCGGCCTCGGCGCCGGCGTTGCTGCGGTTGCCCAGCTTGTCCTTGAGGCGCAGCAGGCGCACGCCGTTGAGCGCGCTGGCGTCGAAGCGCCAGCGCGGCACGAAGAAGCAGCTCGGCCCCTCGTCGCTGCGCGCCAGCACCAGGTGGGCGTCGCTCATCGGCGCGCTGAAGAACCATTTGTGGCCGTCGATGCGGTACAGCAGCCGGCCGTGCAGGCTGCCGTGCAGGGCGGTGGCCGTGCTGATGCAGCTGCGCAGGTCGGAGCCGCCCTGCTTCTCGGTCATGCCCATGCCCAACCAAAGCGCACGCTTGTGCTGCAGCGGGCGGTCGGCATCGTCGTGCTCGGTGCTCAGCAGCGGCTCGCGCAGCGCCTCGAAGAGCGAGGGCGCGTGGCGCGCCAGCACCGGCAGCGCGGCCTGCGTCATGGTGGCCGGGCAGAGGCTGCCGGCCTCCACCTGGCCGTGCAGGTAGAAGAGCACCGCCGGGCGCAGCCAGTCGCCCTGCTGCTGCGGGCGCGCCAGCGCGCCGCTGGCACGGATGCTGGCCAGCAGGCGCTGCCAGTGCGGGTGCGTGTCGACGCGCTCGAGGCGCCGGCCGCGCGCGTCCAGGCCCTGCAGCTCGGGGATTCGGCGGTTGGCCTGCTCGGCCCAGTCGTGGGCGGCGGCGCTGCCGATCAGCCGGCCATAGCGCGCCAGCTCGGCGGGGTCGTCATCGCGCTCGACGTGCGGGTCGCTGCGCTCGGCCAGGCGTGCGCGCAGCAGCGGGTCGGTCTGCCAGAGGTCGAGCGCGTGCAGCTCGTCGACGAGGTTGGATTCGGGATGCATGGGATGGGGTTCAGGGCTCGCCGCGCAGGCAGCCGCGGCCGTCGGACTTCGCACGGTACAACGCCGCGTCGGCGCGCTGGAGCAAGTCGTGCACGTCGCGGTCCTCGGCCCGCAGCGCGGTCCAGCCCGCCGAGTGGTCGAGCGCGAAGCCCAGCGCGCCCGGCGCCTGCTCGCGCTGCAGGGTGCGCAGGCGCTGGTCGAAGGCCTGCGCGCCCTGCACCTCGCTGCGCGCCAGCAGCACCACGAACTCCTCGCCGCCGATGCGCGCCAGGCAGTCGCCGCTGCGCGCGCCCTGCTGCAGCAGGGCGGCCATCAGTTGCAGCGCGGCATCGCCCTGGGCGTGGCCGTGGTGGTCGTTGACCTGCTTGAAGTGGTCGAGGTCG
>JAYRUQ010000072.1:0-9813 GCA_041919015.1 Inhella sp. | reverse complement strand
TCGGGACCGATCTGTGCGACATCCGGCGCATCAAGGAGGTGCTGGAGCGCCAGGGTGAGCGCTTCGCCGAAAAGGTGCTGGGCCCGGCTGAGCTGGCGATCTACCGCGCTCGCATGGCGCGCCACGCTCAGCGCGGCGTGGCCTTCCTGGCCACGCGCTTCGCGGCCAAGGAGGCCTTCAGCAAGGCGCTGGGAACGGGCATGCGCATGCCCATGAGCTGGCGCGCCTGCGAGATCCTGCCCGACCCCTCGGGCAAGCCCACCGTGCGCCTGCATGGCGTGCTCGCCGAGCATGTCGCGGCACGCGGCCTGAGCGCCCTGGTCAGCGTCAGCGACGAGAAGGACATGGCCAGCGCCACCGTGCTGCTGCAGAGAAAGGACCCTGCCGATGCTTGAAGCCACCCCCCATTGCCCGGTCGTGCTCGATGTGGCCGGCACCGTGCTCGATGCCGACGACCGCCATCGCCTCAAGCACCCGCTGACCGGTGGCCTGATCCTGTTCGCGCGCAACTTCGAGAGCCGCGCCCAGCTCACCGCGCTGACGGCCGAGATCAAGTCGATCCGCCCCGATGTGCTGATCGCCGTCGACCACGAGGGCGGTCGCGTGCAACGCTTCGCCAGCGACGGCTTCACGCACCTGCCCGCCATGCGCGTGCTGGGAGAGCTGTGGATGCAGGACGCGCTGCGCGCACTCGCCGCGGCGCGGGCCTGCGGCTATGTGCTGGCCAGTGAGCTGCGCGCCTGCGGCGTCGATTTCTCCTTCACGCCGGTGCTCGATCTCGATCACGGCCCCTCGACCGTGATCGGCAGTCGTGCCCTGCACCGCGATCCACGCGTCGTCAGCCTGCTGGCGCAAAGCCTCATGCACGGGCTGCTGCAGGCCGGCGTGCAGGGTTGCGGCAAGCATTTCCCCGGCCATGGCCATGTGGCGGCCGACAGCCATCACGCCATCCCGGTGGACCGGCGCAGCCTCAAGGCCATCCTGACCGACGATGCCGCGCCCTACGGCTGGCTGGCAGGGGTGATGGCGGCCGTGATGCCGGCGCACGTCGTCTACCCCAAGGTCGATTCACGGCCCGCCGGCTTCTCCTCGGTGTGGCTGCAGGACGTGCTGCGCGGCCGGCTGGCCTACGACGGGGCGGTGTTCTCCGACGACCTGTCGATGGCGGGGGCGCGCCAGATCGACGGCCAGGAGGTCAGCCCCACCGAGGGGGCCGTGGCGGCACTGCGTGCCGGCTGCGACCTGGTGCTGCTGTGCAACGAGTCCTTGAAGGAGGGTGGGGCCGCGATCGACGCCTTGCTCACCGGCCTGCAGACTGCACACGCCAGCGGCCAATGGCAGCCCGACGCGGCCAGCGAGCAGCGCCGGCTCGGCCTGCTGCCGCGCACCGACCCGCTGCCCTGGGACGAACTGATGCACCACGCCGCCTACCTGCAGGCGCTCGAACAGCTGCCGCATGGTTGACGAGGCCGCGCCGCGCCGCGCGCCCAAGCGGGTGCAGATGGCCGACCTGGCGCGCATGGCCGGTGTCAGCAAGGCCACGGTGAGCCGGGCCCTGGCCGACAGTCCGCTCATCAATGCCGAGACGCGCGCCCGCATCCAGCAGCTGGCGCGCGAACACCAGTACGCGGTCAACCTCGGCGCGCGCAATCTTCGGCTGCAGCGCAACCAAACCGTGGCCGTGGTGGTGCCTTTTGAACGCGACGCGCACCAGCGGCTCTCCGACCCCTTCTTCCTGGCCATGATCGGTGCGCTGGCCGACGCGCTGTCGGCTCGCGGCCTGGACATGCTGCTGACGCGCGTCGACGCCGCCGAACTGGAGCGCTGCGCCGAGCTGGTACGCGGAGGGCGTGCGCAGGGCATCGTGCTGGTGGGCCAATGGCATCAGCACGCGCTGTTGAACCGGCTGGCCGATGCCGGGCTGCCGATGGTGGTCTGGGGCGCCGACCTGGGCGCCGAGCAGCGCTACACCAGCGTGGGCGGCAACAACCGCCTGGGCGGAAGGCTGGCCGCCGAACACCTGCTGGCACAGGGCCGCGCGCGCATCGTCTTCGTCGGCGACCCTGCGCTGCCGGAAGTCGCGCAACGCTGGCAGGGCCACGCCGAGGCACTGGCTCAAGCCGGGCTGCCGAGCTCGCAAGAGCTCCTGCTGGCGGTGCCCTTCGACACCGAGCGGGCGGCGCAGGCGCTGCAGGGCCTGCTGGAGCGCGGTGTGCGCTTCGATGGCATCCAGGCCTGCTCGGACCTGCTGGCGTTGACCGCCATCCAGTTGTTGCGCGCGCGCGGGCTGCGCGTGCCGCAGGACGTCGCAGTGGTCGGCTACGACGACATGCCGGTGGCCGTGCTGTCCAACCCTCCGCTGACGAGCGTGCACCAGCCGGTGTCCGAGGCCGGGGGGGCGCTCGTCGACAGCCTGCTGGCGCTCATCGGCGGGCAGCCGGCGCCGCACCGCACGCTGCCCGTGCACCTGGTGGCGCGCCGCTCCAGCGCCTGCACTCCGGTCGCCTCCTCGGCCACCGCGGCGGCCACCCCTTCGGCCACCCTTCCGGCCGACTGAGGTCCTCCGACAACATCTGCCGCAGCGCTTCGGGTTGCCACCAATGCAATCGATTGCAATATGGGCAGAATGGCGGCCTGAAGTTCGAAACCAATGACCGCTTCGGCCCAAGCCGCTGGTTCGGCGGGCACGAGACGGCTGCCGCAGTGCCCCCCGCTTTCATCGCGCCCAACCCAGCCCAGCGCGCTCCGCCGACCTGACGACCCGGCCCGCGCGCCCCAACGATCCGCGAGGAGACCCTCATGCCCAGCACCACCCTTACCGCCCTGGCCGCCAGCCTGCTCTGCATGAGCCTGGCCGCCTCAGCGCAGACCGCCCCGAACGAGGCGGCTGCACAACCGCGTGAAGCCGCCGATGCCACCCGCCAGGACGAGAAGCAGGATGCGCTGAAGCTCGAATCGGTGGTCGTCACCGGCGCCAGCAGCGGCCGCAGCAAGATGAAGTCGAGCGTTGCCGTCTCCACCATCAGCACCGAGAGCGTCAGCGCCCTGGCCGCCACCAGCGCCGCCGACGTGTTGCGCTCGGTGCCCGGCCTGCGCTCGGAAAGCTCGGGCGGCGAGAGCAACGCCAACGTCGGCGTGCGCGGCATCCCGATCTCGGCCGGTGGTGCGCGCTACATCCAGTTCCAGGAGGACGGGCTGCCGGTGCTGCAGTTCGGCGACATGGCCTTTGCCACGCCCGACACCTGGATCCGCGCCGATTCGATGCTGGAGCGCCTGGAGGTGGTGCGCGGCGGCACGGCCTCGGTGCTGACCACGGGCGCGCCGGGCGGCATCATCAACTTCATCACCAAGACCGGGCGCGAGCAGGGCGGCGAGATCGGCCTGAGCCTCGGCCTGGCAAACCTCGATCAGACGCGCGTCGACATGAGCTACGGCGGACGCCTGGCGCCCAAGACGCGCTTCCAGATCGGCGGCTTCTACCGCACCGGCGACGGCGGCCGCAAGGGCGCCGACGGCACCGAGAACGGCGGCCAGATCCGCGCCAACCTGACCTTCGAGCTGGACAACAACAGCTTCGTCAAGCTGAGCCTCAAGCACCTCGACGACCACACGCCGACCTTCATGCCCACGCCGGTGCGCTTCGTCGACGGCACGATCCGCACCCTGCCCGGCCTCGACCCGCGCCGCGCCGCCTTCTACGACGTGGCCTGGCCGATGGACAACACGCTGACCAACGCCAACGGCCGCACCACCAGCAATATCCGCGACGGCCTGAGCGCCAGCAGCGACGGCTTCGGACTGGAGGCCGACCTGGCGGCCGGTGGCGGCTGGCGCCTGCACAACAAGTTCAGCTGGGTGAAGAACAGCGGCCGCTTCATCGGCATCTTCCCGGGTGATGACGTGTCCGCCGCGCCGGCCGGCACCACCATCGCCAGCGGCGCGGGTGCGGGCAGCGCCTACAGCGGCAACAAGTTCACCGCCGTCATCTTCAACACCCAGGTGGACGACGCCGGCCTGATGGCCAACGACCTCAAGCTCAGCCGCGACTTCCCGCTCGCCGGCGGCAAGATCAACGCGGTGGCCGGTCTCTACCACTCGGTGCAGCAACTCGATCTGACCTGGAACTTCAACCAGTACTCGCTGAGCGCCGACGGCGTCGGGGCGCGCGTGCTCAACGTGCCCGGCGTGGTCAACGGCTCGCCCGGTTTCGGCGGCTGCTGCATGAACTTTCAGGACAGCAAGTACCGCTCCACCAGCCCCTACCTGGTCTTGAACCTCGAGGCCGGCGCCTTCACCGGCGACCTGGGCCTGCGCCGCGACCGCAACCAGGCCGACGGCGCCTACTACCAGACCCTGCCGGGCTTCGGCGGGCTGGTGGCGGGCGAGCAGTACAACCTGGCGGCGCCGCGCGCCATCGACTACCAGCTTGGCAAGACCTCGTTCTCGCTCGGCGGCAACTACCAGATCGAGCGCAATCTCTCGCTCTTCGCGCGCTACAGCGACGGCGCGGCCTTCAATGCCGACCGCATCACCTTCTTCAATGCGGCCAATCTGGTCAACGGCAGCAGCCCGACCATTCCCATCAACAAGGTCAAGCAGACCGACATCGGCGCCAAGCTGCGCGGCAGCGGCTGGAGCCTGTTCGCCACGCTCTTTGCGGCCGACACCGACGAGGTCAACGTCGACGTGACGACCAGCCCCATCGTGTCGCGCAACAACCGCTTCAAGTCCAAGGGACTGGAACTGGAAGGCTCGCTGAACCTGGGGCCGATGTCGCTGCTGGCCGGCCTGACCTACACCGACGCCGAGCAGGCCGACGGGCGTGCCCCGAAGCGCCAGGCCAAATGGGTCTACCAGATCACCCCGACCTTCCAGTTCGGCGACGATCTGATGCTGGGCGTGGGCATCGTCGGCACCACGGCCTCCAAGGACGACAGCCCGGCCGGACCGTTGACCGTCACCCTGCCGGCCTACGCGATGCTCAATGCCACCCTGGCCTACAACCTGAGCGAGAACGTGACCCTGGCCCTGGTCGGCAACAACCTGACCGACAAGATCGCCTACACCGAGAGCAACGACGGCCGCGGCGCGGCGCGGGCGCACACCGGCCGCACCGTCAAGGCGACCCTCAAGTACCGCTTCTGATCCCGCACTCGATCCCATGAACCGCTCGGTGCTGCTGCTCGGCGAAGCCCTGGTCGACGAACTGCCCGGCGGGCCGGTGGCCGCCGGCGCGCCGCTCAACGTCGCAGCCCACCTGCGCGCGTTGGGCGGCGCGCCCTTGCTGATCAGCCGCATCGGCGCCGACGACGCGGCGGCGCGGCGCATCGAGGCGGCGTTGCAGCGCTTCGGGCTCGAGGCCAAGGGCGTGCAGCGCGATCTTCAGCACCCCACCGGCACCGTGCAGGTGCAGATGCGCTCCGACGGCAGCCACCGCTTCCTGATTGCCGAGGGAGTGGCCTGGGACCACCTGGATCGCGAGCAGGCCCTGCAAGCCTGCGCCGGTCTGCGGCCCGCCTTCGTCTACTTCGGCAGCCTGGCCCAGCGCCATCCGGTCAGCCGTGAGGCGATCCGAGCGCTGCTGCACCGGGTCGAGGCACCGCGCTTTCTCGACCTCAACCTGCGCGAGGGCGCATCGAGTGCGCTGGCGCTCGAAAGCCTGGGCCTGACCGACTGGCTGAAGGTGAACGAGGACGAGCTGGCGCAACTGCTGCGCTGGAGCGGCTGCGCGGGAGCCCCCGCGCTGGTGCGTCAGTTCGAGCTGCAGCGCCTCATCGTGACGCGTGGGCCGGATGGCTACTTCAGCCTGGATGCCCTGGGCGACTTGAGCGCAGAGGGTTCGGGCGTGCCCGATGTGCTGCTGGTGGACAGCGTCGGCGCCGGCGACGCCTTCAGCGCCTGTCTGCTGGCCGCGCACCTGCAGCGCAAGGAGTGGGCCGCCAGCCTGGCGCTGGCCAACCGTTTTGCGGCCGCGATTTGTGGCCAGGCCGGAGCGTCTGCGTCGGACCCGGCCTCTTTCTATCCCCCATGGCGGGCGGCCCTGGCCGCCCTGCCGGAGAGCCCCGATGGCGCCTGAAGCGCACAAGCCGCTGCTGTCCCCCTGGCAGATCGTGAACATGAATGTCGGCTTCTTCGGCATTCAGTTCAGCTTCGGCCTGCAGCAGGCCAACATGACGCCGATCTACCAGATGCTGGGCGCCGAGGGCAAGAGCCTGCCGCTGCTGTGGCTGGCCGGGCCGGTGACGGGCCTGCTGGTGCAGCCCTTCGTCGGCGCCCTGAGCGACCGCAGCACGCACCCGCGCGGACGCCGCACGCCCTTCTTCCTGTGGGGCGCGCTGCTGTGCTCGCTGGGCCTGCTGGCCATGCCCTTCAGCCCGGCGCTGTGGTTCGCGGCGTCGCTCTTGTGGATCCTCGATGCCGCCAACAACGTCACCATGGAGCCCTACCGGGCCTATGTCAGCGACCGCCTGCGCAGTGGCCAGCACGCGGCCGGGTTTCTCACGCAGTCGGCCTTCACGGGGCTGGCGCAGACGACGGCTTACCTGACCCCGAGCATCCTGGTGTGGCTCGGCATGAGCCGCGAACTGCAGGGCGCCAACGGCATTCCGCTGATCGTCACCACGGCGTTTCTCATCGGTGCGCTGCTGTCCTTCAGCACCGTCTACTACTCGATTCGCAAGGTGCCGGAACTGCCGATGCCGGCCGACGAGCAGGCGCGCCTGCGGGCCTTGCCCAAGGGGCCCGGCGCGCTGCTGGGCGAGATCGTGCAGGCCTTGCGCGACATGCCGCCCACCATGCGCCGCCTGGGGTGGATGGCGCTCTTCCAGTGGTACGGGATGATGGGCTACTGGCAGTACATCGTGCCGTCCATCGCCGCCTCGGTGTACGGCGTGCACGACCCCAAGGCGCCCGGCTACCTGGACGCCGTGCTGACCAATGGCCAGATCGGCGGCTTCTACAACGCCGTGGCCTGCCTGGCCGCCTTCGCCATGGTGCCCTTCACGCGTCGGCTGGGGGCCAAATGGGTGCATGCCTTCGCGCTGGCCAGCGCCGCCGTGGCACTGTGGTGGCTGCCGGGCATCCACGACAAGGCCTGGCTCTTTGTGCCCATGCTCGGCGTCGGGCTGGCCTGGGCTTCCATCATGGGCAACCCCTATGTGCTGCTGGCCGGTTGCATCCCGGCCGAGCGGGCCGGTGTCTACATGGGCATCTTCAACCTGTTCATCGTGATCCCGATGCTGTTCCAGATGCTGACCCTGCCGCTCTATTACGACAGCCTGCTGGGCGGGCGCCCGGAGAACGTGATCCGCCTGAGCGGCGTGCTGCTGGCCTGCGCGGCGCTGGCGGTGTGTTTCGTGCGCAGCGAGAAGTCGACATGAAGAACCAGGCGCAACTCATCACCTACGTCGACCGCCTTGGCGGCGGCGGCATCAAGGACCTGCAGGCGCTGCTGAGCGGTCCCCTGGCCGGCCTGTTCGGTGGCGTGCATCTGCTGCCCTTCTTCCACCCCATCGACGGGGCCGACGCCGGCTTCGACCCCATCGACCACCTCAGCGTCGACCCGCGACTGGGCGACTGGGGCGACGTCGCCGAGCTGACCCGCCATGTCGACGTGATGGGCGACGTGATCGTCAACCACATGAGCAGTCGCAGTCCACAGTTCCTCGACTACCAGGCGCGCGGCGCGGCATCGCCCTACGCCGGTCTGTTCCTGCGCATGGACACGGTGTTCCCGAACGGCGCCCTTGAGGCCGACCTGCTGCGCATCTACCGACCGCGCCCCGGCCTGCCGTTCACGCCCTATGCCACCGTCCAGGGCCGTGAGCTGCTGTGGACGACCTTCACCCCGCAGCAGCTCGACATCGACGTGCGCCACCCGCAGGGGCAGGCCTACCTGACGAGCATCCTGCAGCGCTTCGCCTCCAGTGGCATCCGCATGGTGCGGCTCGACGCCGTGGGCTACGCGCTGAAGCAGGCCGGCAGCAGCTGCTTCATGGAGCCCGGCACCTTCGACTTCATCTCGGCCTTCGCGGCCCAGGCACGCAGCCTGGGCATCGAGGTGCTGGTCGAGATCCACAGCCACCACCAGCGCCAGATCGAGATCGCGCGCCAGGTCGACTGGGTGTACGACTTCGCGCTGCCGCCGCTGCTGCTGCATGCGCTCTACAACGGCACGGCCGATGCGCTCAAACGCTGGATCGCGATGCGTCCGGCCAACTGCCTGACCGTGCTCGACACGCACGACGGCATCGGCATCATCGACATCGGCGCCGACGCCAGCGACCGCGCGGCCCGCCCCGGTCTGCTGCCGCCCGAGGCGCTCGACGCGCTGGTCGAGCGCATCCACACCGAGAGCCAGGGCCAGAGCCGGCTGGCCACCGGTGCGGCGGCCAGCAACCTCGACCTCTACCAGGTCAACTGCAGCTATTACGACGCGCTGGGCCGCGACGACGCAGCCTACCTGCTGGCGCGCGCCATCCAGCTCTTCCTGCCCGGCGTGCCGCAGATCTATTACGTCGGCCTGCTGGCCGGCGAGAACGACATGGCCCTGCTGGCGCGCAGCGGCGTCGGTCGCGACATCAACCGTCACCACTACACGCGCGCCGAGATCGATGCGGCCTTGCAGCGACCGGTCGTGCGCCAGCTCGCCGAGCTGCTGCGCCTGCGCAACGCGCACCCGGCCTTCCACGGGCAGTTCGAGCTGCTGCCGGGGGCCGAACACCAGCTCAATCTGCGCTGGCGGTCGGGTGCCGAGTGCCTGACCCTGCGCGCCGACCTGCGCGCCCGGCGCTACCTGATCGAGGACGCTGCGCAGGACGCCTGATCAGAAGGTTTCCCATTCGCTGTCGTCGGCCGCCGGCTTGGCGGGGGCCGGACTGGGGGCCGGAGACGGCTTGGCGGCGATCGCCGCGGCCGGCCTGTTGAGTGGCGACGGCGCCGGTCGCCTCACGGCGGCGGGCGGACGCGCTGCTGAGGCGCTGGCGCGCACCGCCGGCGCGGCAACACCGCCGGTCGACCTCGCAACGCCACCCACCCGGTAACGGCTCACCAGCTGGTGCAGCTTGACGGCCTGCTCCTTCAGGCTCTCGGCCGCCGCCGCCCCTTGCTCCACCAGCGCGGCGTTGCTCTGCGCCATCTGGTCGAGCTCCGACATCGACTGCGTCACGCCACCCAGGTGCTGGTGCTGCTCGGCGGTGCTGGCGCTGATCTCGCCGATCACGTCGCTGACGCGGTTGACGCTGGCCACCAGCGACTGAATGGCGCCGCCGGCGTCGGCCACCTGCTGCGTGCCGGCCTCCACCCGCTCGACGCTGGCCTGGATCAGGCTCTTGATCTCCTTGGCCGCCTCGGCGCTGCGCTGGGCCAGCGAGCGCACCTCTCCGGCCACCACCGCGAAGCCGCGGCCCTGCTCGCCGGCGCGCGCCGCCTCGACCGCAGCGTTCAGGGCCAGGATGTTGGTCTGGAAGGCGATGCCGTCGATGACGCCGATGATGTCGGCGATCTTGCGCGAGGAGGTGGCGATGTCACCCATGGTGCTGACCACCTGGCCGACCACCTCGCCGCCACGCGCCGCTTCCTGCGCCGCCTGCTGCGCCAGCTGGTTGGCGGTGGCCGCGCTCTCGGCGCTGTGGCGCACCGCCACGCCGAGTTCGCTGACCGCCGAATTGGTCTGCTGCACATGGGCCGCCGTGGTCTCGGTGCGCTGGCTCAGGTCCATGTTGCCGCTGGCGATCTCGGCCGCCGCGGTCTGTACGCTGTCGGCCCCCTCGTTGGCCTTGGCCACCATGTCGGCCAGGCTGTTGCGCATCTCCG
>JAYRUQ010000071.1:0-9943 GCA_041919015.1 Inhella sp. | reverse complement strand
CGGCACGCTGCAGCTGCGCAGCGGCACGGCGCGCTGGCAGGCCGGCACCGCGCTCGATGCGCCGGTCGACGCCGAGGCCGAGCTCGCCGGGCTGGCGCTCGGCCCGGCGCGCATCGAATCCGCCCGGCTGCGCGCCCAGGGCAGCGGCCGCGCGCATCGCCTCGAGCTGAACGCCAGCAGCAATGCCCGGCCGCCCGGCTGGGCCGACGCGCTGCAGCCTGCGGCCAACGAGGGCAAGGGCGCGACGCAGGCGCTGCTCATCGCACAAGGCGGCTTCGTGGCCGGCAGCGCTGGCGCGCTGGGCGGCTGGCGAGGCACGCTGCAGCAACTCGACGCACGCCCCGCCGGCTCCGACGCCGCGTGGCTGGCGAGCCGCGACGTGGCGCTCGAACTCACCGGGCTGGATGCCGGGCCGGCGCAGCTGCTCGTGCAGCCGGGCCGCGCCGAGGTGCTGGGCGCGGTGCTGCGCTGGAAGCGCGTCGCCTGGCAGGCGGCACAGGCCGGCGCGGCGGCGCGCATCGAGGCCGAGGCCGAGCTCGAACCGCTGGCCGTGGCGCCGCTGCTGCAGCGCCTGCAACCCGAGTTCGGCTGGGGCGGCGACCTGCGCCTGCGCGGCCGCCTCGCGCTGCACAGCGCACCGAACTTCACGGCCGACATCGTGATCGAGCGCGAGCGCGGCGACTTGAGCGTCACCGACGAGACCGGCACGCAGTCGCTCGGCCTGACCGACCTGCGCCTCGGCCTGGCGGCGGCCGACGGCACCTGGAGCTTCACCCAGGGCCTGGCCGGCTCGACGCTGGGCGTGGCGGCCGGCGCCTTCGTGGCGCGCACCTCGCCGCAGGCCACCTGGCCGGCGCCGGACACGCCGGTGTCGGGCGTGCTCGAACTGCAGGTCGCCAACCTCGGCACCTGGGGCACCTGGGTGCCGGCCGGCTGGCGCCTCGGCGGCGCGCTGCGCGTCAGCGCCGGCATCGGCGGGCGCTTCGGCGCGCCGGAGTACACCGGGCGGGTCGATGGCCGCGAGCTCTCGGTGCGCAACTTCCTGCAGGGCGTGAACGTACACAGCGGCGAGGTGGCGATCGCGCTGCAGGGCGACCGCGCCCGCGTCGAGCGCTTCAACGCGCGCGCCGGCGAAGGCACGCTGAGCCTCGCCGGCGACGCCGTGCTCGGCGCGGCGCCGCAGGCGCGGCTCCAGCTCGAAGCGCAGCACTTCCAGCTGCTCGGGCGCATCGACCGGCGCATCGTCACCAGCGGCAGCGCACAGATGCAGCTGGAGAGCGAACGGCTGCACCTGGACGGCCGCTTCGCCGTCGACGAAGGCCTGATCGACTTCAGCAAGAGCGACGCGCCGGCGCTCTCCGACGACGTGGTGGTCAAGCGCGCGGCCGACCCGAAAGCGGCCGCACCGGTGCGCAGCGGCACGACGCCGGCGCGGCTGCCGAGCGTCGCCCTGGATCTGCGCGTGGATCTCGGCCAGAAGCTGCGCCTGCGCGGGCGCGGCCTGGAGACGGGCCTGGAAGGCGAGCTGAGGCTCACTTCACCGGCCGGCAAGCTGGCCGTGGACGGCAGCGTGCGCGCCGCCGGTGGCACCTATGCGGCCTACGGCCAGAAGCTGGAGATAGCCCGCGGCAACCTGGTCTTCAACGGCCCCGCCGAGAACCCGCGCCTGGACATCGAGGCGACGCGGCCCAACCTTGACGTGCGCGTCGGCGTGCAGGTGACGGGAACCGCGGTGAACCCGCGCGTGCGCCTGTTCTCCGAGCCGGAGATGTCCGAGCTCGACAAGCTCTCCTGGCTCGTGCTGGGCCGCGCCAGCGACGGCCTGGGCCGCGCCGACACCGCGCTGCTGCAACGCGCCGCGCTCGCCCTGCTGGCCGGCGACAGCCCGGGGCCGACCGAGCAGCTGCTGCAGACCATCGGGCTGGACGAGCTCTCGGTGCGGCAGAACGAGGGCGAGGTGCGCGAGACGGTGGTGTCGCTCGGCAAGCAGCTCTCGCGGCGCTGGTACGTGGGTTACGAGCGCAGCCTGAACGCCACCGCCGGCACCTGGCAGCTGATCTACCGCATCGCCCAGCGCTTCACGCTGCGCGCCCAGTCCGGCGAGGACAGTTCGCTGGACGTGATCTGGACCTGGCGCTGGCGCTGAGGCCCCGGCCGGATGCGAGAATCCGCGCCTCCCGCCGTAGTTCAATGGATAGAACGGCCGCCTCCTAAGCGGCAGATACAGGTTCGATTCCTGTCGGTGGGGCCAAGGGCACGTCGGCCACCGGACCCATGGACAAGAAGAAACTCTCCGAGAGCGACATCTGCGACAAGTTCATTCGACCGGCGATGGAGTCCGCCGGTTGGGACGGCATGGTGCAGATCTTCCGCGAGTACTCGCTGCGGGCCGGGCGCGTGGTGGTCCGGGGGCGCAAGGCCAAGCGCGATGAGACCACCGTGCTGCGTGCGGACTACGCGCTCTTCTACAAGGCCAACATCCCGTTGGCGGCCGTCGAGGCCAAGGACAACAACCACGCCATGGGCGCTGGAATGGCTCAGGCCATCGACTACGCGCGGCTGCTGGAAGTGCCCTTCAGCTTCTCCAGCAACGGGGACGGCTTCGTCTTCCGCGACGCCACGCTCGCCGACGGCGTGCTCGAGCGAAACCTGACGCTCGACGAATTCCCTTCGCCGGCGGAACTCTGGAGCCGGTACTGCGCCTGGAAGGGATGGACTCCCGAGGTTCGGCGCGTCACCGAGTCCGACTACGCCCCCAGCAAGACCCCGCGCTACTACCAGCTCAACGCCATCAATCGCGCCGTCGAGGCCATCGCTCGCGGCCAGGACCGACTGCTGCTGGTCATGGCCACCGGCACCGGCAAGACCTACACCGCCTTCCAGATCATCTGGCGGCTGTGGAAGAGCGGCGCCAGGAAGCGGATCCTCTACCTGGCCGATCGCAACATCCTGATCGACCAGACGATGGTCAACGACTTTCGCCCCTTCAAGGGTGCGATGGCCAAGCTGAGTCCGCACGCCAAGGGCATCGAGGTGGTCGACGGCGCCGGCAAGATGCGCATCGAGGACATCGACCTCGCCATCAACAAGTCGACCAGGCAGGTCAACAAGAGCTACGAGATCTACCTGTCGCTGTACCAGGCCGTCAGCGGTACGGAGGAAGAGCGCAACGTCTACAAGCAGTTCTCGCCCGACTTCTTCGACCTCGTCATCATCGACGAATGCCACCGCGGCAGCGCGGCCGAGGACTCGGCCTGGCGTGACATCCTGACCTACTTCAGCACCGCCACCCAGATCGGCCTGACCGCCACGCCAAAGGAAACGGCCGACGTCTCCAACATCGACTACTTCGGCGAGCCGATCTACACGTACAGCTTGCGCCAGGGCATCGAGGATGGCTACCTCGCCCCCTACAAGGTCATCCGTGTCGACCTGGACAAGGACGCCTTCGGCTGGCGTCCGCCCGAGGGCATGACCGACAAGCTGGGGAACGTCATCGAGGACCGTGTCTATACCGGCGTCGACATGAACCGCAAGCTGGTGCTGGAGCGCCGCGACGAGGTGGTGGCGGCCAAGATCACCGAGTACCTGAAGGCGACGAACCGCTACGACAAGACGATCGTCTTCTGCGAAGACATCGAGCACGCCGCCCGCATGCGGCAGGCGCTGAGCAACGCCAACGCGGACCTGTGCGCGGCGCAGCCCAACTACGTCGTCCAGATCACCGGCGACAACCCCGAGGGCAAGCGCGAGCTCGACAACTTCATCGACCCGGAGAAGACCTACCCGGTGATCGCCACCACGTCCAAGCTGATGAGCACGGGCGTGGACGCGCAGACCTGCAAGCTGATCGTGCTGGACCAGAACATCAAGTCGATGACGCTGTTCAAGCAGATCATCGGCCGCGGCACCCGCTTGCGCGAAGACCTGGGCAAGAGCTGGTTCACCATCCTCGACTTCAAGCGAGCGACCGAGTTGTTCGCCGATCCGGCCTTCGACGGGGATCCGGCGCAGATCTACGTGCCTGGCCCTGGCCAGCCCGTCGCGCCGCCATCGCCCCCCGAGGATGATCCGGATGCGCTGCCCGGCGAGCCGGTGGGCGGGCCTGGGGTCGGTGGGGAGGACGAAGGCGGCAACGCCGAGCCTCGCAAGTACATCGTCGGCAGCAGTGTCAACGTGACCGTGGCGCGCGAGCGCGTGCAGTACCTCAATGCGCAGGGCAAGCTGGTCACCGAGAGCCTGCGTGACTACACCCGCATCAACCTGGGCAAGACCTACGAATCGCTCGACCAGTTCCTGCAGGCATGGAACAGTGCCGAGCGCAAGGCGGCCCTGATCGAGGAACTGGAGCGCCAGGGCGTATTCCTGGAGGCTCTGGCCGAAGAGGTGGGCAAGGACTTCGACCCTTTCGATCTGCTGCTGCATGTCGCCTACGACCAGCCGGCGCTGACCCGGCGCGAGCGCGCCCAGCGTGTGAAGAAGCGCAACGTCTTCACCCAGTACGGCCCGGTAGCCCGCAAGGTGCTCGAGACCCTGCTCGACAAGTACGCCGACGAAGGCATCACCACCATCGAGAGCGACGCCGTGCTGCGCGTGCAGCCCTTCACCGACCTGGGTACGCCCGTGGAGCTGGTTCGCAGCTTCGGCGGGCGCCCGCAATATCTGCAAGCCCTGGCCGCGCTGGAGCGCGAGCTCTACGCGCCGGCGCAGGCCTGACACACCGCACCGAACCTGAATGTCCAACCTCACCCCCGTCATCAAGTCCATCCAGGACGTCATGCGCCAGGACGCCGGCATCAACGGCGACGCGCAGCGCATCGAGCAGATGGTCTGGCTGCTGTTCCTGAAGGTCTTCGACGCGCTGGAAGAAGAGCTGGAGCTGACCCGCGACGACTACAAGAGCCCGATCCCCAACCACCTGCGCTGGCGGAACTGGGCCGCTGACCCCGAGGGCATCACTGGCGACGCGCTGCTGGACTTCGTCAACAACACGCTCTTCCCCAAGCTCAAGAGCCTGGCCGCAGACCCGGTGCGCAACCCGCGCGGCTGGGTGGTGCGCGGCGTCTTCGAGGACGCCAACAACTTCATGAAGAGCGGCCAGCTGCTGCGGCAGGTGATCAACAAGCTGGGGGCGATCGACTTCAACCGTCAGGCCGAGCGCCACCAGTTCAACGATCTGTACGAGAAGATCCTGCGCGACCTGCAGAGCGCCGGCAACGCGGGCGAGTTCTACACGCCGCGGGCCGTCACGCAGTTCATGGTGGACATGGTGAACCCGCGCCTGGGCGAGAAGGTGTTCGATCCGGCTACCGGCACCGGCGGTTTCCTGGTCTGCGCGATTGAACACCTCCGAAGGCAGGTGAAGAACACCGAGCAGGAGGCGCTGCTGCAGAACAGCATCGGCGGCGTGGAGAAGAAGCAGCTGCCGCACATGCTGTGCGTGACCAACCTGATGCTGCACGGCGTGGAGGTGCCCAGCCTCGTCGTGCACGACAACACGCTGCGCCGGCCGCTGCGCGACTACACGCCGGCCGAGCGCGTGGAAGTGGTGTTGACCAACCCGCCCTTCGGCGGCAACGAGGAAGCCGGCATCGAGATGGGCTTCCCGGCCGACGTGCGCACCAAGGAAACGGCGGATCTGTTCCTGGTCCTGATCAAGCACATCCTCAAGCCCGGCGGCCGCGCTGCGCTGGTGCTGCCCGACGGCACGCTGTTCGGCGAGGGCGTGAAGACGCGCATCAAGGAGCAGTTGCTGGCCGAATGCGACCTGCACACCATCGTGCGGCTGCCCAACGGCGTGTTCGCGCCCTACACCGGCATCAAGACCAATCTGCTGTTCTTCACCAAGGGTCGGCCGACGCAGACCACCTGGTACTACGAGCACCCGTACCCGCAGGGCGTGAAGAGCTACAACAAGACCAAGCCGATCCGCATCGACGAGTTCGATGCCGAGAAGGCATGGTGGGGCAGCGAGGCCGACGGCTTCGCGGCACGAGTGGAGAACGAGCGGGCCTGGAAGGTGGGCATCGAGGCGATCAAGGCCGCGAACTACAACCTGGACCAGAAGAATCCGCACACGCCGGATGCGGTGAGCCACGACCCCGACGAACTGCTACGCGACTATGCGCGGCTGCAGGCCGAGGCGCAGGGGTTGCGCAATCAGCTGAAGTCGATCTTGGCCGAGTCGCTGGCGGGGGCGCTGGCGTGAGTGCGGCACTCGATGCGCGGGAGCCGAGTGCGCGGTATCTGGAGGCGGTGCAGCCGGCCCTAGTGCGGCAGTTCGAGCTGCTGGCGACGGCGCCGGGCGGTGTGGCGCGCCTGAGGGAGTTGCTTCTCGCCCTGGCGGTACGGGGAACGTTGGTACCACAGGAGTCGAGCGAGGGTCACGCCAACTCTCTCGTCGCTCAGCTTCACGCGCGCAATTCAGAGTCCGCAGGGGGTGCGCGCGTCAACTCGCTCAACACTGCCACCCGTAACAACGGCGAATTTCCTTGTCAGTTGCCCGCTGGTTGGGTATGGGTTCGACTGACCGATCTTGGGCAGTTCTGTGGGGGCAAGACACCAAGTAAGCAACACGCTGCCTACTGGTCAGGATCGATTCCTTGGATTACGCCCAAGGACATGAAACAACTACGGCTGACGGACTCAGAAGACCACGTCAGCCAGGCGGCAGTCGAAGACGGCCTCGCGCTTGTGCCGCCTCACTCGTTGCTCGTGGTTGTTCGCAGTGGAATCCTTCGGCGTACCGTTCCGACTGCCGTTAACCTAGTCGAAACGACCATCAATCAAGATCTGAAGGCGCTGAAGCTATCCATGCCAGAAATGGCGCCTTACGTGCAATTGCTTGTTCGGGGCTTCGAGCGCTTCATCCTTGAGACGCTCACAAAGAGCGGTACGACGGTCGAGAGTATTCGGTTTGATGACTTCGCCTCGCAGCCGTTTCCTTTGCCGCCGTTGGCCGAGCAAGCCCGCATCGTCGCCCGCGTCGACGAACTGATGCGCCTGTGCGATGCCCTCGAAGCCAAGGGCCGGCTCGAAGCAGAGCAGCATGCCCGCCTGCTCGGCGCCCTGCTCGGCACGCTGACCGACAGCACCACGCCCGAGGAACTGGCGACCAACTGGCAGCGCGTCGCCGAGCACTTCGACCTTCTGCTTGACCGGCCCGAGGCGGTGGACGCGCTGGAGCAGACGGTATTGACGTTGGCGCTGCGCGGGCTTCTTGTCGCGCACAAAGGCACCGGGGCGAAAGCGGGGAGGCAACGGCCATTGAGCGGGCTTCCACCAGGATGGGAACGAACGAATGTCGGCTCAACCGTGAGCATGTTGAACGGTTATGCGTTCAAGAGTGAGTGGTTCAAGACATCAGGCGTTCGGTTGGTGCGCAACATCAACGTTGGTCATGGCCGCATCGATTGGACCCAGCCTGCCCATGTAACGCCGGCAGTCGCCGACAGCCTTTCGCAGTTCGAATTGCACGAGGGGGACATCGTCCTCTCGCTAGATCGCCCGATCATCTCGACCGGCCTTAAGCTAGCGGTGGTTCGTGCCTGTGACGTGCCGTGCTTGTTGCTGCAGCGAGTAGCCCGCCTCACGCCGGTGCCTACAGTCCTCTCCAAGAGCTTCCTCGTGATGTGGTTGCAGTCGGACCTATTTGTGAGTGCCATCGATCCGGGACGTAGCAACGGGGTGCCACACATTTCGACGAAGCAGGTGGCAGCGCTCTCAATCGACATTCCACCGTTGACTGAGCAGGCCCGAATCGTCGCCCGAGTCAGCGAACTCCGCCGTCTCTGCGCCGACCTGCGCCAGCGCCTCGCCGCCAGCGCGGCCACGCAATCCCACCTCGCCGACGCCCTCGTCGAACAGGCCCTCGCATGACCCCGCAAGACCTCGATGCGCTGATCGCGTTGCCCGAAGAGAACGAGCACGTCGAGTTCAAGGAAGCGAAGAACAACTTCCACTTCGAGAAGCTGGTCGAGTACTGCGTGGCCTTGGCGAACGAAGGCGGTGGGCGCATCGCGCTGGGTGTGAGCGACAAGCCGCCGCGCCGCGTGGTGGGCACGCAGGCCTTCGAGCTGCCCGCACGCACTTGCGGTGGGCTGCACGAGCGGCTGCAGATCAAGGTGCTGTGCCACGAGGTGGCGCATGCCGATGGCCGCGTGCTGGTGTTCCAGGTGCCCGGCCGAGCGCGCGGCCAGGCACTGCACGTCGACGGGCGCTACCTGATGCGCGCCGGCGACGAGCTGGTGCCGATGACACCTGACCAGCTGCGCGCGATCTTCGCAGAAGGCGAGGCCGACTTCATCGACCAGTTCGCTTCGACGGGGCTGGACGAGGCTGGCGTGGTGGCACTGCTGGACGTGCAGGGCTGGTTCGACCTGCGCCAGCGCCCGCTGCCATCCACCCGTGCCGAGATCGTCGAGGCGCTGGTCGGGCGCCGCTTCGTGACGCGGCAGCCCGAGGGGCTGGCCATCACCAACCTGGGCGCGCTGGTGCTGGCCAAGCGGCTGAGCGACTTCGACAGCGTGGCGCGCAAGGCCGTGCGCGTGATCGTCTACGACGGCGTGACCAAGATGCAGGTCAAGGACGGCAAGGACTGGGTGGCCGACAGCGGCTATGCGGTGGGCTTCGTGAAACTGGTCGACCAGATCCACGCCGAGACACCGGCCAGCGAGGAGATTCGCGCCGCGCTGCGGCAGACGACCCATGCCTACCCGAAGAAGGCGTTGCGCGAGATCCTGGGCAACGCGCTGGTGCACCAGGATCTGAGCGAGCGCGGCACGGGCGTGGTGGTGGAGGTGTACGACGACCGCGTTGAGATCGTGAACCCTGGCCTGCCGCTGCTGCCGGTGGACCGCTTCATCGACGAGAACCAGTCGCGCAACGAGCGCCTGGCCGACGCCTTGCGCCAGCTGGGCGTTTGCGACGAGCGCGGACATGGCATGGACGCGGTGGTGACGCACATCGAAGCCCACCAACTGCCGCCCTATCAATGCCGGCTGGGCAGCCGCCACACGACGGTGGTCCTCTCGCGCTACAAGGCATTGAACAGGCTGGCGCCGGACGAACGTGCCCAGGCGGTCTACCAGCACTGCTGCCTGCGCTTCGTCAGCAACCAGATCACCAACAACGAGTCGATCCGGGAGCGCTTCAAGATCGAGAAGCAGAACTCCGCCCAGGCCTCGCGGCTCCTGAGGGAAGCGTTGGAGGCCGGGCGTATCAGGGCGGTCGACCCGAATGTGGGCACCAAGCTGATGCGCTACGTACCGTACTGGGCCTGACTTGCTTGACGACAAAACCAATCCAGCCCGACGTCAGGACGTAAGCTGTTGATTTAATAGTATTTATTGCTTGACTGATGCTTGATCGAGCTGGGCAGATGCTGGCGCCGATCCAGGCGTTTCCTGGCCAGCAGTCACGGCGTTGCTTGATGTGCGGACGCCGATTTGGCCGGCAGCACCTGAAAACCCGCGACGCGGCAACCACTTGCGTGCTTGACCGGTGCTTGATGGAAACTTTCGGGGCAACTACAACGCCCCGACGCAGAAACCCCAAGCATTCATGCGGCCCGATGGCCGACTTCAAGCTAGGGGTTCCACGGCGCGCGCGCCGACCTTGCCGCGTACCATGCTCGAGCGGCTGGTGCATCGGTGCAACCGGCGGCGAGAGGGGCGGTTCACCATGGCGCGTTTTTCGGCGAACAAGCAGCAGCCGGCCAAGCTGGTCTGGCGCATCACTGCCAATGCGCCCCTGGGCGAGTACGTCGATCCCAGGCAGACGATCGTCTCGCCGTCCGAACCCGCCAAGACCAAGGTCGATCCGCGCGAGAACGGCTGGCTGGCCTCGTCGCTCGAATTGCTCGGCGGCGTGCGCGTCAGCGAAGCGCCGCTCGACACCCTGCCCGGCGAGCTGATCGAAGAGTTCATGAACTCCAAGCGCTAAG
>JAYRUQ010000070.1:0-10095 GCA_041919015.1 Inhella sp. | reverse complement strand
CCAGCTCGCGCTCGCCGCATTCGGCCAGGCCCAGCTCGCCCTGCGTGAGCGCGAGCCAGGCGAGGCCGAAGCCGTTGCCCTGCCTGGCGACGGCCAGCAGCAGCGAATCGCTCTTGTCGGCCAGCAGTTCGGTGTCGGTCACCGTGCCGGGCGTGACCACGCGCACCACCTTGCGCTCCACCGGCCCCTTGGCCGTGGCCACGTCGCCGACCTGCTCGCAGATCGCCACTGCCTCGCCCATGCGGATCAAGCGGGCGAGGTAGCTCTCCACCGAATGCACCGGCACGCCGGCCATCACCACCGGCTCCCCGGCGCTCTGGCCGCGTGCGGTCAGCGTGATGTCGAGCAGGCGGTTGGCGCGCCGAGCGTCCTCGTAGAAGAGCTCGTAGAAATCGCCCATCCGGTAGAAGACGAGCGTGTCGGGGAAGTCGGCCTTGATGCGCAGGTACTGCGCCATCATGGGCGTGTGCCCATCGAGCATGCGTTCCAGTGATGGGTCTGCGGCTTTGTTCAATTCAATGTCGTCAACAGTTGGCGTCGACTTCCGGTCTCGAGTCGACGACGTTCTCCGTCGGGCGATGTTAAGTCCCCCGGCGATCGCCGCCAGAACGGCGAGCCTTGGGTGCGGGCGAGAGCCTGCCGGCTGCCCGCCTGCATGCACCGCAGCTCACTGGTCGCTTTTGGATCCAGAATTGATGTTTGCCAGGGTCTTGGCTCAGCCTTCCGGGCGGTTTCTCGGCGTTTTGCCTAGGTGAAACCCGCGCTTTGCTGATCAAGCGCGCCTTTGCGGGTTGACGATTGGATCCAATTCATTAAAGTGCCCCCATTCGTTTCAAGGGCATGGCGATGAGGCTCGGAGGTCCTTTCCTCGATCAGGATGCGCACCACGCGCGCGCGGTGCTGTCGTGAGGGTGTTGCGCGACTGGTCGCTGCGCCATGCCCGGGGGCTGGCCCGGGTCTATGCCGGGGCGGCCCGGCTGGCGCCCTGGTTGGCGCCTCTGGCACGGCGGGTGGGCGTGCCTCGTTTCGGCCGCTGGCTGGCGCCGGTGGAACACGTCGCCAAGGGCCTGTTCTTCGACTGCCAGATGTGCGGCGATTGCGCGCTCTCGGTCACCGGCCTGGCCTGCCCCATGGGCTGCGGCAAGCAGATGCGCAACGGCCCTTGCGGCGGCGTGCGCGCCAACGGCCATTGCGAACTGCGGCCCGGGCAGCGCTGCACCTGGCTGGAGGCGGGCGAGGGCGACCTGCGCATGCAGGGCGGCGCTCGGGGGGAGCACCGGCCCAGCTGGCGCGAGCGCGTGGCGCCGCTGGATCGGCGCCGCGCGGGTCAATCCAGTTGGATCCGGGTGATCTCGGCCGACCAGGCCCGACGCGCCGCCGGCCCCGGGATCGCCCAGGTCGCTGCGCCGACCGAGTCGCTCGATCTCATGGATCCCGTGCGGCCGAGCGGACCCTTCGAGCAGGCCTGCCGTGAATGGCACCGCAGCGGCCGCTTCATCGTCACGGTGGAGATCGCTCCACCCGATTCACCCGACCCGGCCGCGCTGCTGCAGCGGGCTGACCGCTTCGCCGGCCTGGTGGACGCCATCAACATCACCGATGGCGCGGGTGCCAACTGCCACATGTCCAGCGTGGCGGCGGCCTCGGTGCTGGCGGCCGCCGGCCACACCCCGGTGTGCCAGGTGGGTTGCCGCGACCGCAACCGCATCGCGCTGCAGGGCGACGTGCTGGGCGCTGCGGCCCTGGGCGTGCGCAACGTGCTGTGCCTGACCGGCGACGACGTGAGCCAGGGCGACCACCCCGAGGCCAAGCCGGTATTCGACCTCGACGCGGTCAACCTGCTGCACATCCTGCGCGGCATGAGCGAACGCGGTGAATACGCCTCGGGCCGCAAGCTGGAGCAGGCGCCGCGACTCTTCCTGGGCGCCACCGCCAACCCCTTCGTTCCGCCCTACGCCGACCGGGTGGCCAACCTGGAACGCAAGATCGACGCCGGCGCGCGCTTCATCCAGACCCAGTTCTGCTTCGACCTGGGGCTGATCGAGGACTTCATGCGCGAGGTGCGTGCGCGTGGCCTGCACGAGCGCGCCGCCATCATCGTCGGCGTGGGCACCCTGGGCAGCGCCAAGGCCCTGCGCTGGATGGCCGAGCACGTGCCCGGCGTGCATGTGCCGCAGGCCGTCACCGAGCGCATCGCTGCCGCGGCCGACCAGAAGGCCGAGGGCCGACGCGTCGCCATCGAGACCATCCACGCCCTGCGGCGCATCGAAGGCGTGGCCGGCGTGCACCTGATGGGCCACAAGAACGAAGCCGCCCTGGCGCAAATCATCGCCGAGTCTGGCCTGCGCCAGGCCCCGCAGCCGGCCGCCGTGGCCTGAACTTCCTCACCCGACTCACACACCGGAGACCCCGCCATGTCCATCGCCCAGAACGACCAGGAGCGCCAACTCGTCGAGTGGTTGGCCGATATGAACGAGGACGACGCCGTGCCCCTGGCCACGCGCATGCTGCTGGAGGAGGGCGTGAACCCGATGCACGTGCTGGACCTGTGCCGCGAGGCCATGGACATCGTGGGCAAGCGCTTCGAGGAGGGCGAATATTTCCTGCCCGAACTGGTGCTGGCCGGCGAGATGCTGGACAACGTGGGCGCCATCGCCAAGCCGCTGATCAAGCAGGGCGAGGGCGGCGGCGCGGCCAAGCTGGGCAAGGTGCTGATCGGCACCGTGCACGGCGACCTGCACGACATCGGCAAGAACATCGTCACCTTCATGCTCGACATCAACGGCTTCGAGGTGAAGGACATCGGCGTGGACGTGTCGGTGCAGACCTTCATCGACGAGATCAAGGCCTACCAGCCCGACGTGGTGGGCCTGTCGGGCTTCCTCACGCTGGCTTTCGACTCGATGAAGGAAACCATCGCCGCCTTCGACGCCGCCGGCCTGCGCAACGACTTCAAGATCATGATCGGCGGCGGCCAGATCGACGAGACCGTGCGTTCCTACACCGGGGCCGATGCCTTCGGCGTCAACGCCGTGGAAGCCGTGGGCCTGTGCCGCAACTGGCTGGGGGTGGCGGCGTGAACGCGCAGAACCAAGCCTTGGCCGAAGGCTCCACCATGCTCGGCCCTTACGAGCAGAGCGCCGCCGCCAAGGCCGCCTACGACGCGCGCTGGGCACGCATCATGGCCTGCGTGCGGCTCGAGCAGCCCGACCGCATGCCCGTGGGCATGCACAGCTTCTTCTGGCCCGCCACGCACGGCGGCCTCACCTTCAAGGAGCTGATGTACGACTACGGCAAGGCCAAGAAGGCCTGCCTGGACGTGGTCACCGAGTTCGAGCCCGATGGCGTGTTCCCGCTGCTCATGGGCACCGCCCTGGGCAATGCGCTCGAAAAGCTGGACTTCAAGCAACTGCAGTGGCCGGGCCATGGCGTGGGCGAGATGCAGCCCTTCCAGTACCTGGACCGCGAGTACATGAAGGCCGAGGAGTACGACGAGTTTCTCTTCGACCCCACCGGCTTCTACATCCACACCTACCTGCCGCGCGTGGCCGGCGCCTTCGAAGGCTTTGCCAAGCTGCCCGATTTCCTGGGCCTGCACTACTTCCGCCTGGTGCACGGCATACGCCCCTTTGCGCTGCCCGAAGTGCGCGAGTCGTTCGACAGGATCGTGGCCGCCGCCGAAGAAGTGAACGTGATGTTCAGCCATCACCTCGACTGGGTGCAGCAGATCAACGCGGCCGGCTACCCGCTGTTCAACGGGGTCAACTCCGTATCGCCCTACGACTTCATCGCCGACTACTTCCGTGGCGCCACCGGCATGATGAAAGACTTGTACCGCCACAAGGACAAGCTCAAGCAGGTGCTGGACAAGGCCGCCATCTTCCTGGCGCGCATGACCATCAAGAACGCCAGGCTCTCGGGCAATCCCATCGTCTTCATCCCTACCCACTGGGCGCCCGATGCCTTCATGAGCCCGAAGCAGTTCGAGGAGTTCTGGTGGCCGCCGTTCCGCCGCATGATGCTGGAGCTGATCGAGGCCGACCTCATCCCCATGCCCATGTGGGAGTCGGACTGCACCAAGCGGCTGGAGGTGATCAAGGACATCCCCGCCGGCAAGTGCATCTACTGGTTCGAGCGCACCGACATGGTCAAGGCCTTCGAGGTGCTGGGCGACCGTGTGGCCCTGCGCGGCAACCTCTCGCCCTCGATGCTGACCACCGGCACGCCGCAGGACGTGGACGCCGCCGTGAAGCACCTGGTCGACAAGGTCTGGAACCAGGGCGGCAAGCTCATCCTCGACGGCGCCTTCGGCATCCCCGACGAGACGCCGGTGGCCAATGTGCGCGCCATGTTCGACGCCGCGCGCAAGTACGCCGGTTGAGGTCCTCCCGCTTCGCACACCAGGACCGACCATGACCGTCCTCACCGACGTGGACGTGCTGCGCGATGTGGCCGCCGGCCGGGTGCCGCCCCAGGTGGCGCGCCGCGACAAGCTGGTGGCCCTGCGCGCCCAGGCCATGGACCTGGTGCGCGAGCAAGGCCTGCTGCAAACGCGGGCCAGCTGGCGCATCGTGCCGCTCGACGGCGAGCCGGGCGAAGCCGGCTCGCTGTGCATGGACGGGCAACGCCTGCAGGCGCCCTGGCTGGTGCCTTCCTCGGGCCGTCTCACGGCCGTGGCTTGCGCGGTGGCCACCATCGGCGATGCGCTGGAGCAGCACGTGGGCGAGTTGTTCGCGCAGCGCCGCGCTGCGCTGGGCGTGGCGCTGGACAGCCTGGGCAACGAGTTGCTGTTCGCGCTCTCGCGCCGGGTGCAGGACCGCCTGTGGGCCGAGGCCCGCAAGCAGGGCCTGACGGTGGCCGGCGAACTGCGCGCCGGCGACCCGGGCCTGCAACTGCAGGCCCAGCACACGGTGCTGCAACTGGCCGGGGCGGCCGACATCGGTGTGGCCCTGACCCGCACCCTGATGATGAACCCGACCAAGTCCACCTCCATCGTGCAGGGCGTGGGCCTGGCGCTGCCGGTGCAGACCTGGTCGCGCTGTGACCACTGCCGCTCGCGCGAGCGTTGCAATCTGGTGAAGAACGCCGCCTGAGAGCCTGATGTGGCCAACGCACACCACGATCTGGCACTGAGCCCGCCGCGCGTGCACGCGCTGCGCTTCCCGGCGCTCGACCGCGACATCGATTGCGCCGAGAACGAAACGCTGTTCGCCGCCGCGCGCCGCCATGGCCTGCGCATCGTCGGTGCTTGCGGCGGGCGCGGCACCTGCGGCAGTTGCATGGTGCGGGTGCAAGAAGGCCGCGTGCACCGCGAGGGCAAGGAGTCCGAGCATTCTTCGCACAAGAAGTGGCTGCGCGCCTGCTGCGTGCAGCCGCGCTCCGACCTGGTGGCGGACGTGGCGCCGCGCTCGCTGGCGCCGGTGGTGCGGGCCGACGTGCGCACCGGCGGCGAAGACCAGGCCCTGACTTGCGAACCGCTGGTGGCTGCGCAGGACCTGCAACTGCCCCCCGCCAGCCTGCAGGATCTGCTCGGCGACGTGGACCGCGTGCGCCGCGCCCTGGCCCAGCAGGGGCAGCCCCGCGCCGTGGCGGTGGACTGGGCCGCGGCCGCCGAACTGCCCGGCCTGCTGCGCGCGCACGACTGGCGCGTGAGCCTGCGCAGCGCAACCCACGGCGGCGTGCCGCGCATCATCGGCTTCGCCCGCCCCGAAGCACCGCTGCTGGGCCTGGCGGTGGACCTGGGCACCACCAATGCCGCCGCCTTTCTGCTCGACTTGAAGACCGGCCAGCGCCTGGCCAGCCTGGGCCTGGAGAACCCGCAGGTGGCCTGGGGCGCCGATCTGATCAGCCGCATCAACCACGCCATCAAGGAGCCCGGCGCGGCCGAGACGCTGCGCCAGGCCGCCGTGAGCGCCATCAACGCCCTGGCCCATGACCTGGCGCGGGCGGTGGGCGCGCAGGCCAGCGACATCGCCGATGCCGTGGTCTGCGGCAACACCGCCATGCAGCATCTGCTGGCCGGCTGGCCGGTGTCGCAACTGGGCCGCGCGCCCTTCGTCTCGGCCATGAACGAGGCGCTGGACGTGCCGGCGCGCAGCCTGGGCCTGAAGCTCGCCGCCGGCGCCAACCTGCACCTGGCGGCCAGCGTGGGCGGTTTCGTGGGCGGCGACCACGTCAGCGCCATGCTGGCCACCGAGCCGCTGTGGGCGCGGGACGGCGTCAGCCTGGTGATGGACATCGGCACCAACACCGAGATCAGCCTGGTGCGGCACGATGGGCGCGAGGCCCGCATCTGGTCGTCCTCCTGCCCCTCGGGCCCGGCGCTGGAGGGCGGCCACATCGCCAGCGGCATGCGGGCGGCCGAAGGCGCCATCGAGCGCGTGGCCATCACCGACGGCGTGCTCAGGCTGCAGGTCATCGGCGGAGGCCAGCCCATCGGCCTGTGCGGCTCGGGCGTGCTGGACGCGCTGGCAGCCTTCGTGCGCGCCGGCTGGGTCGATGCGCGCGGCCGCATCGTCGGCCGGGTGCCCGAGGTGGGCACGCTCGATGGCGTCAAGGCCATCACCCTGGCCGAGGAAAGCGCCGACGTGCCGGCCGTGCGCTTCACCCAGCACGACGTGCGCGCCGTGCAACTCGCCAAGTCGGCCATCCGCACCGGCGTCAAGCTGCTGGCCGCCGAGGCCGGGCTCGATGAAACGCGCATAGCCCGCTTCGTCATCGCCGGGGCCTTCGGCGCTTACATCAGCGTCGAGAGCTGTGTGGCCATCGGCCTGCTGCCCGATCTGCCGCGCGAGCGCTACACCCAGGTGGGCAATGCCGCCGGCCTGGGCGTGCAGCAGATGCTGGCCTCGCGCACGCGCCGCGAGCGCGCCGCGCGCCTGGCCAGCGAATGCCGCTACGTGGAGCTGAGCTCGCGCGGCGATTTCCAGAAAACCTTCCTCCAACACATCGGTTTCTAGAGCATGAGCTTCAACATCCGCATCATCGGCGAGCGCATCAACCCGGGCTTCAAGAGCACCAAGGCGCTGTTCGACAACTCCGACATCCCCGGCATCCAGGCACTGGCCGTCAAGCAGGCCGAGGCGGGCGCGAGCTGGCTGAACGTCAACATCGGCGCTCGCGCGCTCACCGACACCGAGTGGATGGCCACGGTCATCCGCGCCATCCAGGAGGTGACCACGGTGCCGCTGTCGTTCGACTTCCCCAGCAAGAAGGTGCAGGAGGCCTGCCTGCAGGCCTACGACCCGGCCAAGGCCCAGGGCGCGCTGCCGCTGGTCAACTCCATCACCGAGCACCGCTGGGACCTGATGGAGCTGTACGGCCCCTACAGGTTCAAGGTCATCCTGATGGCCAGCGAGCGCGTGGAGGCGGTGAACGGCGCCATGATCGCCAAGGGCAACAAGAGCGCCGACGAGATCTACGGCACCGCCCGGCGCTGCGCGCTGCGGCTGATGAACGACTACGGCATGCCCGCCGACGACATCATCGTCGACATGTCGGTCAGCGCCATCATCGCCGACACCGAAGGCCTGAACCGCAGCACGGTGGAAGCCATCCGCCTGATCGGCCAGGACCCGGCCCTGAAGGGCGTGCACATGATGGGCGGGCTGTCCAACATCGGCCAGCAACTGCCGCCCAAGGCGGTGGACGGCTCCGACCTCAAGCATGCGCTGGAATGCGCCTTCCTGACGCTGACGGTGCCCCTGGGCTTCGACACCGTGCTGGGCACGCCCTGGCGCGGCTACGAGGTGCTGCCGGCCGACCACTACGTGCTCGCCACCTACCAGAACTTCCTGCAGCAGACCGGCAGCAACGCGCTGCGGGCCGTGCGCAAGTTCTACAAGGCATGAACACCACTCCCGCTCGCTTTGCCCCGGTGGTGGGCGACTGGTTCGACGGCGAGACGCGCCGCGGCCCGGCCACGCTGAAGGTGGAGGGCGGCTGCCTGGTGGGCGTGGCCGAGGGCGACCACGGCGCGGCGCTGGCCGAGCAGGGCTGGCCGCTGACGCGCGGCGCCTTCCTGATGCCCGGCCTGGTCGACGCCCACGTGCATCTGTTCCTCGACGGCAAACCCACCGAGCAGGCCGTGCGAGCAGCCCACCTGAAGCAGAGCCTGGAGGCGCTGACCGACGCCGCTCGCGCCAGCGCGCGCCAGAACCTCGCCTGTGGCGTGACCCTGGTGCGCGATGCCGGCGACCGCCACGGCATCAACAACCGGGTGCGCGATGAAGCCCGCGCGGTGGGCAGCGGCCTGGCCCAGGTGCGATCGGGGGGGCTGGGGGTGAAGCGCGCCAGGCGCTATGGCGCCTTCATGGCCACCGACGTGGACGACGAGGCCAGCATCCGCGCCTCGGTGGCGCAACTGGCCCGGGCCAACGACGAGATCAAGCTCATCCTCACCGGCATCATCGACTTCGATGCCGGTGCCGTCACCGACGAGCCTCAGTTCAGCGCCGAGGCCGCCGGCGTGGTGGTGCAGGCCGCGCACGCCGCCGGCCGCAAGGTGTTCGCGCATTGCAGCGGCGAGAAGGGCCTGGCGGTGGCCGTGGCGGCGGGCGTGGACTCCATCGAGCACGGCTTCTTCATGAGCCGCGACGTGCTTGCCCGCATGCGCGACCGCCAGCTCGCCTGGGTGCCCACCTTCTGCCCGGTGCACTTTCAGTGGGCACAGCCCCAGGCCGTGGGCTGGAGCCCCAACACCGTGGGCAACCTGCGCCGCATCCTGGACGCGCACGCCGAGCATCTGCGCATCGCCCGTGAGCTGGGCGTGCGCGTGCTGGTGGGCACGGACGCCGGCAGCATGGGCGTCGAGCATGGGCTGGCGATGTTCGACGAGATCGACCGCTTCCTCGAAGCCGGCTGGCCCCTGCACGCCGTGCTGAGCGCCGCCACCTCGGCGGCGCGACGCCACTTCGGCGCCGAGCACGCCACGCTGGCGCCGGGGGCTCCCTTCGACGCGCTGCTGCTGGGGGCCTCGCCCTGGGACGATGCCCAGGCCATGCGCCAGCCGCGGCAGGTGTGGACGCGGGGCTTGGCCGTGCTCGCACCAGGCACCGCGGAGTTTCGGACATGAGTGCCCAACCGGTCGACGGCAAGGCTCTGGCTCATCGCCTGCGCATGCGCAGGCTCACGCGCGTCAGTCCGCCTTGCGGATGCGCACCGGGCCCTTCTTCTTCGCCGCGGCGGGTGCGGCCACGCTCGCGGCGAGTGCCTGCTCGGGCGTCACCTGCGGCGCGGCGGCGGGGGCCGCCGCGGGCTCGTCGGCCTTGATGGCCTTGCTGTAGGGCGCGAGGATCTGCACCAGCTGCGCGTAGACCTTCGGGTTGCCCGCCACCACCTCGCGCTGGTAGAGGTAGTCGGCCTCGCCGGTGAAATTGCCGATCAGGCCACCGGCCTCGGTGATCATCAGCGAGCCGGCGGCGATGTCCCAGGGGTTCAGGCCGGTCTCGAAGAAGCCGTCGTACCAGCCGGCGGCGACGTAGCAGAGATCCAGCGCCGCGGCGCCGGGGCGGCGCAGGCCCGCGCAGTGCTGCATCACTTCCTCGAACATCTGCACGTAGCGCTTGAAGTTGTCGCCCTTGCGGAAGGGGAAGCCGGTGCCGATCAGCGCATCCGACAAGCGCGTGCGTTTCGAAGCCCGCAGGCGTTTGTCGTTCAGGTAGGCGCCGCGGCCCTTGCTGGCGTAGAAGAGGTCGTTGCGCGCCGGGTCGTAGACCACCGCCTGCTGCACCTGGCCGCGATGCGCCAGCGCGATCGACACCGCATAGACCGGAAAGCCGTGCAGGAAGTTGGTGGTGCCGTCCAGCGGGTCGATGATCCAGATGAATTCGCTGTCGCGTGCGCCGTGGGTGCGGCCGGACTCCTCGGCGAGGATGCCGTGGCCGGGGTAGGCGGCGAGCAGGGTCTCGATGATGGCCTGCTCGGCGGCCCGGTCGACCTCGCTGACGAAGTCGTTCGGTCCCTTGGTGCTGATCTTCAGCAGATCCAGGTCGAGCGAGGCGCGGTTGATGATGGCCCCGGCGCTGCGTGCCGCCTTGATGGCGATGTTGAGCATGGGGTGAAGCGCTTGCGACATGGAGCAACCTGGCTGAAGTG
>JAYRUQ010000069.1:0-10246 GCA_041919015.1 Inhella sp. | reverse complement strand
GCGGTTGGCGCGCAGGCGGGCGTCGTCGGCGTTGACCATCACCGCGTCGAAGAACGCATCCACGGGCTCCTTGAGCACCGCCAGCTCGCGCAAGCTGGCCGCGTAGTCGCCGGCCTCGAACAGCGGGTCGGCCTTGGGCGCCACCTGGCGCAGCGCCGCCGCCAGCCGCAGTTCGGCCGCCTCCAGCAGCAGCGCCTCGTCGAGCGGCACCGCCGCCTCGTCGCTCTTCTTCAGGATGTTGGCGACGCGCTTGTTGGCGGCAGCCAGCGAGGCGCTTTCGGGCAGTGCCGCAAAGGCGCGTACCGCCGCCAGGCGCTTGGGGATCTCGCCCCACAGCGGCGGGCGCAGGGCCACCACGGCGTCCACCTCCTGGGCGCTGTAGCCCTGCTCGCGCAGGCTGCCCACCAGGCGGTCGACCATGAAGTCCAGCAGGTCCGCGCGCGCGCCCTCATGGCTCAGCAGGCCTTCGGGGAAGACCGCAAAGCCCGCCTCCAGCAGGTCCGGCACGGCCAGCGGCAGGTTGCGCTCGATGAGGATGCGCATCACGCCCAGCGCATGGCGGCGCAACGCAAAGGGGTCGCGGTCGCCGGTTGGCAGCTGCTTGATGCCGAACAGGCCGATCAGGGTCTCGAGCTTGTCGGCCAGCGCCAGCACGATGCCGGTGTGGTTGCGCGGCAGCGCGTCGCCGGCGAAGCGCGGCTTGTAGTGGTCTTCGATGGCGATGGCCACGCCGTCGCGCAGGCCCTCGTGGCGCGCGTAGTAGGCGCCCATCACGCCCTGCAGTTCGGGGAACTCGCCCACCATGTCGGTGAGCAGATCGGCCTTGGCCAGCTGCGCCGCCTGCTGCACCTTGGAGTCCAGCACGTCGAACTGGTCCTTGGCCTCCACCGTGTAGGGCCGGGTCGCCTCGCGCAGCATGCGCACGATGGAGTGGGCGATGGCGCGCACGCGCTCGGCGCGCTCGCCCTGGCTGCCCAGTTGTCCGTGATAGACCACCTTGTCCAGGCCGGGCAGACGCTCGGCGAGCGTCTTCTTGCGGTCCTGGTCGTAGAAGAACTTGGCGTCGGCCAGGCGCGGGCGCACCACGCGTTCGTTGCCCTGCACCACGGCGCTGGCGTCGGCGGGCGCGATGTTGCTGACCACCAGAAAGTGGCGCGTCAGCTTGCCGTGCTCGTCCAGCAGCGGGAAGTACTTCTGGTTGGCCTTCATGGTGAGGATCAGGCATTCCTGCGGCACCGCCAGGAACTCCTGCTCGAACTGGCAGGCCAGCACATTGGGGCGTTCGACCAGGGCCGTCACCTCGTCGAGCAGGGCCTCGTCGTCGATGGGCTGCAGGCCGAGCCGGGCGCCCGCGGCCTGCAGCTGGCGCTGCAGCTCGGCGCGGCGTTCGGCGAAAGAAGCGATCACCGCCCCCTCGCTGCGCAGGCGCGCGGCGTAGTCGTCGGCATGCGCCAGCTCGATGCAAGCCTGTGCCGCCTCGAAGCGATGGCCCTGCGTGCTGCGTCCGGCCCTGAGGCCCAGCAATTCGACCCCCAGCAACTCGGCGCCGTGCAGCGCCACCAAGCCATGGGCCGGGCGCACGAAATGCACATTGCTCCAGCCGTCGGCGAGCTGGTAGCTCATCACCTTGGGGATGGGCAGGGCCTTGAGCATGTCGGCCAGCGCCGTCTGCAGACCGGCCGCCAGCGTCACGCCGGCCTGCACGGTGTTGGCGAACAGCGCCTCGGCCTTGCCGTCCAGGGCGCGCTCGAGCGGCGCGTCGGCACCCAGGCCCGAGGCGGCAAGCTTCTTGAGCAGCGCCGGGGTGGGCTGGCCGGATGCGTCCAGGCCCACCGCCACGGGCATCAGCTTGATGCGCAGCGCCTTGTCGGCCGCCTGGGCCGCCACGCCCTCGATGTGCACACCGAGGCGGCGCGGCGAGGCATAGGCGGTCACGGCGCCCTCAGCTGCCAGCCCCTGGGACTTCAAGGAGGCGTGCATCAGGCTGGCAAAGCTCTCGCCCAGCTTCTTGAGCGCCTTGGGCGGCAGCTCTTCGACGAACAGTTCAACGAGCAGGTTGTCGGACATCAGGCGGCTTTCTTGTTCTTCGCTTCGATCTGCGCCACGACCTCGTCGGCCCAGGCCCGGGGGGCCATCGGGAAGCCGAGCCGCGCGCGGCTGTCCAGATAGCTCTGTGCCACGGCGCGCGCCAGGTTGCGGATGCGGCCGATGTAGCCGGCGCGCTCGGTCACCGAGATGGCGCCGCGCGCGTCCAGCAGGTTGAAGCTGTGGCCGCACTTGAGCAGCTGCTCATAGGCCGGCAGCGCCAGCTGCCCGGCCATCAGCGCCTTGCTTTGGCGCTCGTGCGCGGCGAAGGCCTGCAGCAGGAACTCGACATCACTGTGCTCGAAGTTGTAGGTGCTCTGCTCGACCTCGTTCTGGTGGAACACGTCCCCGTACGTCAATCCCTCCGTGAACACCAGGTCGTAGACCGACTCCTTGCCCTGCAGGTACATGGCCAGGCGCTCCAGGCCGTAGGTGATCTCGCCGGTGATGGGTCGGCAGTCAATGCCGCCGACCTGCTGGAAGTAGGTGAACTGCGTGACCTCCATGCCGTTGAGCCAGACCTCCCAACCCAGGCCCCAGCAGCCCAGCGTCGGGTTCTCCCAGTCGTCCTCGACGAAGCGCACGTCGTTGCGCTTGAGGTCGAAGCCCAGCGCTTCCAGCGAGCCCAGGTAGAGCTCCAGGATGTTGGCCGGCGCGGGCTTGAGCACGACCTGGAACTGGTAGTAATGCTGCAGACGGTTGGGGTTCTCGCCATAGCGGCCGTCCTTGGGCCGGCGGCTCGGCTGCACATAGGCGGCCTTCCAGGGCTCGGGGCCCAGGGCCCGCAGGAAGGTGGCCGTGTGGCTGGTGCCGGCGCCGACCTCCATGTCGTAGGGCTGCAGCAGCGCACAGCCTTGGGCGCCCCAGTAGTCTTGCAGACGCAGGATGAGTTGCTGGAAGGTCAGCATCGAGGGGATCCAGGGGGAGAAGTCGGGCGCGATTCTAGGGAGCCGGCCTGCGCCGGTCCGCCCAGATCGACCCCAGCCACGGCGCCAGCAAGGGCGCCAGCGCCAACGCCCACAGCGGCCAGAGTCCGGCGGCGTGCAGCCAGCGCGCATAGGGAGTGCTGCCGCGCCGGCCCTCGACCGTCACGTCCAGCTGGCCGCGCACCAGCGGCGCGAGGCGCGCCAGCACGCGGCCGCGGTGGTCGACCTGCGCGGTGGCGCCGGTGTTCGTCGCGTGCAGCACCGGGCGCTGGAACTCCAGCGCGCGCAGGCGGATGAACTGCAGATGCTGGTCCTGCACCATCCGGTGGCCGAACCAGGCCAGATTGCTGGTGTTGACGAAGACCTCGGCAGCATCGGGCCCGTCGACCGCCGAGGCGGCGATGTCCTCGCCGAACAGCACCTCGTAGCAGATCAGCGCACGCAATCGCAGGCCGTCGATCTGCAGCGGACGCTGGTGCGTGCCGGCCTGCTGCGAGTCGATGGGGATGTTGAGCGCACGCACGAACCAGTCGAGCCCCGGCGGGATGAACTCGCCAAACGGCAGCAGATGGCGCTTGCCGTAGCTGTGCACGGACTCGCCCTGGCGCAGCGCCAGCATCGAGTTGACGAAGCCCTGGCGCTCGTCACCCAGGAAGGTGCCGAACCAGATGGTGCGCTCTCTGCTGGCGGCGTAAAGGCGCTCCTGCTGCTCGGCCCTGACGTAGGCCAGTGGCAGCGGCAGCACCGACTCCGGCGCCACCACCAGGGGTGCGCGCGCCGCCTCCATCTGCTCGAGCAGGCGGTCGAGGTTGCGCTGGACATGCGCGGCATCGAATTTCTGCGACTGCGGTACGGCCGGTTGCAGCAGACTGACCGGCAGCGTGCCGGCCGGCGTGCTGAACTGGCTCGGCAGCAGGGTCCCCGCCAGCGCCAAGGGCAGCGTCAGCAGCAGGGGCAGCACGCGCAGCCTGGAGCGCGCGCGCAACGCCGCCAGTGCAGCGGCCACGCCGGCCGACAACGCACCCATGCCGTAGACGCCCACCCAGGGCGCCCAGGCGGCCAGCGGCCCGTCGCTGTGCGCGTAGCCCCCGGCAATCCAGGGGAAGCCGGTGAACCAGCTGGCGCGCGCCAGTTCGGCCGCGCTCCATGCACAGGCAAACAGCAGCACGCGCCGGCCCGGCCGTTCACCAACCAGTCGTTCGCCACCCGGTCGTTCGCCACACACCCGCGCCCAGACCGCCAGGGCGGCCGCCGGATAGAGCGCCAGGAAGGCCGCCAGCAGCAGCACCGCCAGACCCGCCAGGGGCGAAGCCAGGCCGCCGAAGTCGTGCAGGCTGATGAAGAGCCACCACAGCCCGGCGCCGAACCAGCCGATGCCGAAGGCCCAGCCCAGCAGCGCGGCGCGCCCGGGCGCTTGCCGCCAGGCCAGGGCGGCCAGGGCGGCCAGGCTGAGGGTCTGCAGACCCCACAGGCCGCTGGGCGCAAAACTGGCCGCCTGACCGACGCCGGCCAGCAGCGCGACCCAGACGCTCATCCGTCGCCGTCGCCGGGCTCCACGCGGCTGACCTTGAACCATCGCACCGCGCCGCCGCGCGTCAGCATGACCTGGAAGTTCAAGCCATGCAGGCGCACCGCCTCGCCGCGCCGTGGCACGCGGCCCTGCTCATGCGACACATAGCCGCCGATGGTGTCGAAGTCGCATTCGGGAATGTTCAGTCCGAAGGCTTCGTTGACGTTGGCGATGGGGGTGTCGCCGGCCACGCGCTGGCTGCCGTCGGCCAGCGAATAGATGCCGCTGCCGCTGGCATCGTGCTCGTCGAACTCGTCCTCGATCTCGCCGACGATCTCCTCCAGCACGTCCTCGATGGTGATCAGGCCGGCGGTGCTGCCGAACTCGTCGACCACCAGGGCCAGGTGGTTGCGGTTGGTGCGGAAGTCACGCAGCAGCTCATTCAGGCCCTTGCTCTCGGGGATGAAGACGGCCGGCCGAAGCAGGGTGCGCAGATTCAGTTCGGGGGCCCGCTGCAGCTTGAGCAGGTCCTTGGCCATCAGGATGCCGATGACGTTGTCGCGGCGATCCTCGAAGACCGGGAAGCGCGAATGTCCGGTGTCGATCACGCTGGCCAGCAACTCCTCGTAGGGTGCGTCGATGTCCAGCAGGTCCATGCGCGGCGCCGCCACCATCACGTCGCCGGCCGACATCTCGGCCATGCGCAGCACCCCTTCGAGCATCTGGCGCGATTCCGGCTCGATCAGCTCGCGCTGCTCGGCATCGGCCAGGGTTTCGATCAGTTCCGACTTGGAATCGGGGCCGGGGTGCAGGAACTCCAGCAGGCGCTCCAGCAGGCCGCGCTGCGGCTTGGGGGCGCCGAGGCCGGACCGGGATCCGGGCGCAGGGTCAGACATGCAATGCCAGGTAGCTGAGAAGGGCCGCAGCTTACCGGAGCCTTGTGAAACGCCGATGGGCCCCAAAATGCTGCGTTTGTTCGAGAACTGCAGGCCCCACCCATGTCCGACGCGCTGATTCCCGCCACCATCCTGACCGGCTTCCTTGGTTCGGGCAAGACCACCCTGCTCAAGCGCGTGCTGTCCGAGACCCATGGGCAGAAGATCGCCATCATCGAGAACGAGTTCGGCGAGGAGAACATCGACAACGAGATCCTGGTGGCCGAGACGCAGGAGCAGATCATCCAGATGAGCAACGGCTGCATCTGCTGCACCATCCGCGAGGACCTGCGTGCGACCCTGTCCGAACTGGCCGCCAAGAAGCGCCGCGGTGAACTGGACTTCGAGCGCGTCATCATCGAAACCACCGGCGTGGCCGACCCGGGCCCGGTGGCGCAGACCTTCTTCATCGACGACGAGATCGCCGAGAGCTTTGTGCTCGACGCCATCCTCACCCTGGTCGACGCCAAGCACGCCGAGCAACAGCTCGACAGCCGCCAGGAGGCGCGCCGCCAGGTCGGCTTCGCCGATGAGATCTTCATCAGCAAGAGCGAACTGGTGCAGCCCGAGGCGCTGGCGGCGCTGCAGCACCGGCTCAAGCACATGAACCCGCGCGCGCCCCACACCCTGGTGCATTTCGGCGAGGTGGCGCTCGCCAAGGTGCTGGACCTGCGCGGCTTCAACCTCAACGCCAAGCTCGACATCGACCCGGACTTCCTCAAGGCGCAAGAGCACGAGCAGCACGGCCATCACCCGCATGCGCATGGGCATGGCGGGCACGACCATGGCCACGACCATGGCCACGACCACGATCACGACCACGATCACGACCATGTGCACGGCGAGCACTGCCAGCACCCGCACCACCATCACCACGACGACGACGTGAAGTCCTTCGTGTTCCGCGCCGACCGCGCCTTCAACCCCGCCAAGCTGGAGGATTTCCTCGGCGCCATCGTGCAGGTTTACGGACCGAAGATGCTGCGCTACAAGGGGGTCCTGAACATGAAGGGGACCGACCGCAAGGTGATCTTCCAGGGCGTCCACCAGCTGATGGGTTCGGACCTCGGCCCGAAATGGGCCCCCGGCGAGAAACGCCAGAGCAAGATGGTCTTCATCGGCATCGATCTGCCCAAGGAAGTGTTGCTGCAGGGGCTCGAAGGATGCCTCGTCTGAGGGTTCTGGAGGAGGAAAACGCCTGACTACAATCCGCGCCCCATTCGAGGGTCCGGGAATCGGACCCCGGACACACAAACAGGCTGCGCGTCGGTCCGTCCAGACCGGCTGCGAGGAGAGATGAAGTGAGCACCAAGACCGCCACCGCCACGGAGACCAAGCGCCCGGCCGCGAAGTCCAAGAGTGGTCTCAGTGACGCCTGGAGGCACAAGCCCGGCCAGGAATTGAGCGACGAGGAAGTGCTCGCCATGCCCGACAGCGAGTACATGAACGATCACCAGATCGCCTTCTTCCGTGCCAAGCTGCAGCAGCTGCGTGACAGCATCCTCGACAACGCCGACGAGACCACCGAGCACCTGCGCGAGGACACCACCATCGTGCCGGACCCGGCCGACCGTGCCACCATCGAGGAAGAGCACGCGCTGGAGTTGCGCACGCGCGACCGCGAGCGCAAGCTCCTGAAGAAGATCATGCAAAGCATCGCGCGCCTGGACAGCGGCGAGTACGGCTACTGCGACGAGACCGGCGAACCCATCGGACTGGGTCGCCTGATCGCCCGTCCCACGGCCACCCTGTCGCTCGAGGCCCAGCAGCGGCGCGAGATGAAGCAGAAGATGTTCGGGGACTGAGCAAACAAGGCAGCAACAAAGCGCGCATGGCTGAGGATCCCAAGCAATCGGAAAGCTTCCTGCGCAAGGTGGCGCGCTTCGTCGCCAATCCGACGACGGATTGGAAGGACATCAGCTCGCGCCAGGACGATCCGGAGAGCGAGCTCGCCAAGGCCGAACTGAAGGCCATGATCGAGCGCAAGCGGCGCAACGACTTCGTGCGCAAGCGCGAGCTCGACATGCTGCGCCGTTTGCGCCGCGAGGGGCTGACGCCCGAGCAACTGGCCGCCGCGGGCGCGCAGAACAGCTCGCACATCAATGACGCCGAGCGCGCCGCCGCCGATGCCGGTCGCGAAGACGTCATGGGCGTCAAGGACAAGATCGACCAGATCGAACAGCAGATGGTCAAGGAAGGCTTCCGGCCCAGCATGGTGCCGCGCCAACCTGCCGCCGGCAGCGATTTCGACGCCACCACGCGCGCCGCGGCCTTCGCCCCCACGCAGCCCCTGGCGGCGCCCACGTTGCCACCCCTGACACAACCGACCGACACCGTGCCGCATGCGCCGGCGGCGGCCGTCATGGGCCTGGGCCTGTCCCCGCCCTCGGATGCACCGGCCAGCGCGCTGCCCACCCTGCCGGCCCTGGACATGGGCCTGTCCTTCGACATTGCGGCCGATGCCAGCCCGGCAGCGCCGCCGCCGCCGACCTTCGATCTGGTGCAGGACGCCCACGCCCAGGCGCCGCTCGAGGCCCAGGAGCTCGGCCACGACCCGGAGCTCGACGAGGCGGTGATCGCCTTCGCCAACGGCGACAACGAGACCTGCGAACGCTCGCTGACCGAGCTGACCCAGGCCGGCGGACCGCGCAACCTCCACGCCGGCACCTGGCTGGTGCGCTTCGACTACTACCGCGCCGTCGGCCAGCAGCCGCCCTTCGAGGCGCTGGCGCTCGAGTACGTGCATCTGTTCGGTCTGTCGGCGCCGCAGTGGTACTCCATTCCGAAGCTGGTCGCCGAAGGCCGCAAGCACGAGAAGAAGACCGCACCGGCGGCGACCAAGCCCGGCGGCGTGACCTGGACGGCGACCGAGCGGCTCGACCTCGACGCGGTGCAGTTGCTCAAGAAGCGCTGCGAGCACGCCCCCTTGCCCTGGGTGCTGGACTGGCAGGCCTTGCGCGCCATCGAGCCCGAGGCCCTGATGCCTTTCACCGATCTGGTGCGCAGTTGGTGCAAGCAGACCCACGAGATGCGCTGGCAGCAGGGCAACTTGCTGCTCGACCAGTTGCGCGATGCCACCCCGGTGGGCGAGCGCGACACCGACGCCGGCTGGTGGATGCTGCGTCTGGAGCTGCTGCGCCTGGCCAACCGGCCCGACCAGTTCGACGAGGCCGCCATCGACTACTGCGTCACCTACGAGGTGTCGCCACCGTCCTGGGAAGCGGCGCGCTGCAAGGTGCGCTTCTCCAGTGGCGCGGCCAGCACCATGGGCCCGAGCACCAACGTGCCGGGCAGCGAGGGGCTGGGCGGTTTTCTCGAATCCACGTTGGTGGACGAGACGGCCGCGCCGAATGTGGCGCATCTGGAACTGGCCGGCCAACTGGTCGGCGACATGACCGAGCTGTTGGGCAAGATGAGCGCCCAGATCGGCGCCGCCACGCAGGTGGAGATCTCCTGTCCGAAGCTGGTGCGACTGGACTTCATCGCCGCCGGCGACCTGCTCAATTGGGTGCTGCTGCAGCGCAGCGAAAACCGCGCCGTGCAATTCGTCGACGCGCATCGCCTGGTGGCGCTGTTCTTCGGCGCCATGGGCATCAACGAGCACGCACGCATCAAGGTTCGGGCGGTGTGATGTGAGCCCCCAGGCTGTGGTGGCGTGGCCTGAACGGTCCGCCATCCTCGCCACCCCCCAAGGGGGCTGGCCCGACTCGGGAACGGCCCTTCGCCGGGCCGGGCCCCAGGGCGCCGCTAAGCTCATTGGCCGACTTCAGGAATCCAGATGAGTGACTCCCCCGTCTTCCACGGAACGACGATCCTTTCCGTACGCCGCAACGGCGTCGTCGCGCTGGGCGGTGACGGCCAGGTGACCCTGGGCAACATCGTCGTCAAGGGCAGCGCGCGCAAGGTGCGCCGGCTGTTCCGCGACAACGTGCTGGCCGGCTTTGCCGGCGCCACGGCCGACGCCTTCACGCTCTTCGAGCGCTTCGAGGCCAAGCTGGAGAAGCACCAGGGCCATCTGCTGCGCGCCGCGGTGGAACTGACCAAGGACTGGCGCACCGACCGCGTGCTGCGCCGCCTCGAGGCCATGCTGGCGGTGGCCGACCGCGAGCACAGCCTCATCATCACCGGCAACGGCGACGTGCTCGAACCCGAGGAAGGCGTGGTGGCCATCGGCAGCGGCGGCGCCTACGCGCAGGCCGCCGCGCTGGCCTTGCTGCGCCACTCGGAGCTGGACGCCGAGTCCATCGTCAAGCAGGCGCTCACCATTGCCGGCGACCTGTGCATCTACACCAACCAGAGCCACACCCTGGAGGTGCTGAAATGAGCAGCATGACCCCGCAGGAGATCGTCTCCGAGCTCGACCGCCATGTCGTCGGTCAGCAGGACGCCAAGCGGGCCGTGGCCATCGCCTTGCGCAACCGCTGGCGGCGCCAGCAGGTGGCCGAGCCGCTGCGCAGCGAGATCGCCCCGAAGAACATCCTGATGATCGGCCCCACCGGCGTGGGCAAGACCGAGATCGCGCGCCGCCTGGCCAAGCTGGCCGACGCGCCCTTCATCAAGGTCGAGGCCACCAAGTTCACCGAGGTCGGCTACGTCGGCAAGGACGTCGACAGCATCGTGCGGGACCTGGTCGACATCGCCGTCAAGCGCGAGCGCGATGCCCAGGTCAAGGCGCGCCGCCGCCAGGCCGAGGACGCCGCCGAGGAGCGCATCCTCGACGCCCTGGTGCCGCCGCCGCGCGCATCGGGCTTCGGCGAGGAGGCGAAGGGCGACAACACCGCGCGCCAGAT
>JAYRUQ010000068.1:0-10972 GCA_041919015.1 Inhella sp. | reverse complement strand
TCGCGCAATCGGGGGTTGAGGCCGGTCGGCAACTGGGTGAGCTGGCGCCGGCTGGGCTGCTCGGTGAACGGCCCGACGCGCACCTCACCGACCAAGGCGATCTGCTCGAAGCGCAGGCGCTCCAGGATCGGCCGGCGTGCCAGCCAGCTCAGGTCGTTGGCGCGGCGCAGGTCCACGCCCTCCTGCGGGGTCCAGAACTCGCCGACGCCGCCCGGCGACCACTCCAGCACCGGCAGCACCGGGATGCGCAGCGGCTCGCTCATGGCCTCGTAGCGCAGCACGCGGCCGCCCTCGGGCGCGCCGCTGCCGCCGGGCGTCGGCTCGGCGCGCCATTGCTGGCCGTCGAAATGGCTCAGCACCGGGCCGCGCAGATAGAGCAGCGGGGGCAGGGTGCTGCCGGGCAGTGCGCGCAGGCGCATCACCACCGTCTCGTCCTGCGCCAGCTCGGCCACGTCGCCGAAGCGCATGCGGTCCGACAGGCCGGTGCTGCCGCTCGCCGAGGGCAGCCCCCAGAGCGGCGCGATGCGCGGAAACACCATGAAGAGCATCAGCATGATGGGCAGACCGAGCACAGTGCTGCGCGCCGCCTCGCGCGCCGCCGCCGCCAGCTGCGGCTGGCCCAGCGGCATCTGCGCCAGCACCAGGCTGGTCAGCAGGCCCCACACCGCCGCCAGCGTCCACAAGGCCACCCACAGCGACTGGCTGTGGAAGAACTGCGCCAGCACCAGGAAGAAGCCGAGGAAGAACACCACGAAGGCATCGCGCCGGGCGTGCATCTCCATCAGCTTCATGGCCAGCAGCAGGCTGACCAGGGTCAGGCCCGGCTCGCGCCCGAGCACATGTCCGTGGCTGAGCCGGGTGCCGACCAGGGCCAGCACCAGCAGGCCCATCAGCACCCAGCGCGAAGGCAGCGGCCGGCTGCGCAAGGCCAGCGCGCCGCGCCAGGCCAGCAGCGCCAGCGTGGCCAGGCCGGCCCACAGCGGCAGCCGGGCCAGGTGCGGCGCCACGGTCAGCAGCACCACGCCCAGCAGGAAGAAGCTGTCGCGCGCTTCGCGGGTGGCGGGCAGGGTCGGGAGCTTCATGCCAGCGCCAGTCGTTGCAGCGCCAGCGTGCGCTGCGCCTTGCCCTGGCCCAGCGGCAGCTCGCTGCCCACGCCGCGCAGGCCCCAGTCCTGCTGCTGCGCGTCGGCCGCCAGCACCCAGGCGGCCAGGCGCTGCCAACGCGCTTCCCCGGCCAGTCCCTGGGTGTCGGCGGCGTCCAGCCAGCACTCGCGACTGGGCGGCGGGCTGGCCCATTCGCGCACCCACAGCGCCTCGCTCTCGTGGGTGGCGCGGGCTGCCTGCTTCCACACCACGCTGCGCAGGCTGTCGCCCTCGCGCCAGGGGCGCACGCCGTGGAACTCCTCGTTGCCGCCGAGCTGCACCGCGCCGGCCACGGCGCCCTCGGCGCGGTCGACGCTGCGGCCGCCCGGCAGGGGCGGCGCGCCGAGCTCGACGGCCGGGTAGACCCATTGCCGTGCGGCCGGTTGCCAGTAGCTCCAGGCGACGAACAGGCCGAGCGGAAAGCGCGTCTCGATGCGCAGCACCGGCAGCTCCAGGTGGCCGCGCTGCGGCGCGCGCCAGGCCAGCACCAGCTCGGCGTGGTTCTGGGCCGGCACGTCGACGAAGGCCAGCGTGGCGCTGGGCGCATCGGCCAGGCGCAGGCCCAGGCCGTAGCGCGCGCGACCCGGGTTGTGCAGGCGCACGCGCAGCAGCAGGTCCTCACCGAGGTGGCCGGGCTCGGGCGGCTGCAGGGTCAGGCGCAAGCCGGCCAGATTGCCGTGCGTGGTGTGCATCGAGGCCAGCCCGCAGCCCACCAGCAGGAAGGTCAGCGCGTAGCCGAGATTGAGCTGGTCATTGATCGAGGCCACCAGCAGCAGCAGCTGAGTGAGCACGAAGGCCGCACCGACCCGGGTCGGAATGATGTAAAGGTTGCGCTGCGTCAGGCGCTGCTCGTCGCAGGGCGGGTGGCGCGCCTTCCACCAGGCCTGCCAGCGCTGCTTGAGGGTGCTCATCAGGGCAGGGCAACGGCCTCGACGAGCGCGCGCACCTGCTCGGCGCTGCCGCGCCCGCTGCCGCTGCGCGCTCGCAGCCGGTGCGCCAGCACCTGTACGGCCACCGCCTGCAGGTCCTCCGGCGAAACATGGCTGCGTCCGGCCAGCAGGGCCTTGGCGCGTGCCGCGCGCAGCCAGGCCAGCCCGGCGCGCGGCGACAGGCCCTCGACGAACCACTGGCCGCTGCGCGTCGCGTCGAGCAGGGCCTGCAGGTAGTCGAGCAGCGCCGCGCTCACCGTCACCGCGCGGGCGCGCTGCTGCGCGGCCAGCAGCTGCGCCGGATTCATCACCGGCTGCAGGCGGGCCAGCAGCTCACGGCCGTCCTCGCCGGCCAGCAACTCGCGCTCGGCGGCACGGTCCGGGTAGCCCAGCCGGATGGTCATCAGAAAGCGGTCGAGCTGGCTCTCGGGCAGCGGGTAGGTGCCGAGCTGTTCGCTGGGGTTCTGCGTGGCGATGACGAAGAAGGGCGAGGGCAGCGCGTGCGACTCGCCCTCCACCGTCACCTGGCGCTCCTCCATGGCCTCGAGCAGCGCGCTCTGCGTCTTCGGGCCGGCGCGGTTGATCTCGTCGGCCAGCAGCACCTGCGCGAACACCGGCCCGGGCTTGAAGACGAAGCGCTGCGCCTCGCGCTCGAAGATGTTGACGCCCAGCAGGTCGGAGGGCAGCAGGTCGGCGGTGAACTGGGTGCGCGAGAAGCGCAGCCCCAGGCTCACCGCCAGCGCCTGCGCCAGCGTGGTCTTGCCGACGCCGGGCAGGTCCTCGATCAACAGGTGCCCGCCAGCCACCAGGCAGGCCAGGCAGTCGCTGACCTGCACGGCCTTGCCCTTGATCACCGTGCTAATCTGGTTTTGCACCTGCAGCAGCAGGTCGTGGTCGGGATGCGTCATGGCGGCCGACCTTATCGCAGTTGACCCGTCCCTGCCTTGCGTACCGCCTTCTTCACCCATCCGCGCTTCTTCGAACATGACATGGGCGCGGGCCATCCCGAGTGCCCGGCGCGGCTGGAGGCCATCGACGAGGCACTGCGCAGCACCGGACTGATCGAGCAGCTCGACCTGCGCCGACCGCGTGCCGCGCATTGGAACGAGCTGCAGATGGCGCACGACGCCGTCTACCTCAGCACCATCCGCCAGCGCCTGCAGGACGTGCAGGGCGTGGAACAGCTCGACCCCGACACCGCCGCCAACCCCTTCACGCTGGACGCCGCGCTGCACGCCGCCGGCGCGGCGCTGCAGGCCACCGAGCTGGTCTGCAGCGGCGAGCTCCGGCGCGCCTTCTGCGCGGTGCGCCCGCCCGGCCACCACGCCACGCGTGCCAAGGCGATGGGTTTTTGCTTCTTCAACAACGCCGCGCTGGCGGTGCGTGCGGCGCTGTCGCGCCACGGCCTGACGCGCGTGGCCCTGGTCGACTTCGACGTGCACCATGGCAATGGCAGCGAGGACATCCTGGCCGGCGACGAGCGCGTGCTGATGGTCGGCCTGTTCGAGCACCCGCTCTACCCCTACAGCGGCGTGCCGCCGCTGGCCGCCAATATGCACAACCTGCCGCTGGCCGCGCACACCGGCGGGCAGGAGGTGCGCGAGCTGATCCGCTCGCACTGGATGCCGGCGCTGGAACGCTTCCGCCCCGAGCTGATCGTCGTCTCGGCCGGCTTCGACGCCCACCAGCTCGACCCGCTGGGCCTGATCCGTCTCACCGAGGTGGATTACGCCTGGATCACCGAGCAGCTCGTCGACCTCGCCAACCGCCACGCGCAGGGCCGCATCGTCAGCGTGCTCGAGGGCGGTTACCACATCTGGGCGCTGGCGCGCAGCGTCTGCGCGCACCTGCGCGTCCTCAACGAACCATGAACTTCGATCTGCATCTGGCGCAGCAGGGGCTGCTGCTGTTGGCCTGTCTGCTGGGCGCCTGGGCGCCGGTGGCGCTGCTGCGCCGGCGCTTTGCAGCTACCGAGGAATCGGTCTGGCTCGGCCGGCGCGTCATCGACGGCGTGCTCTTTCCCATGCTGGCCCTGCTGCTGACCTGGGTGGCCCTGCGCGGCATGCTGCACGCCGGCCTGGGCGTGCAGCTGCTGCGCATGGCGCTGCCCATCCTCAGCTCGCTGCTGCTGATCCGCCTGGTGGTGCGCGTGCTGCGCCTGGCCTTGCCGCAATCGGGCTGGGCCCACGCGGCCGAGCGCTGGGTCAGCTGGCTGGCCTGGGGCGGCTCCATCCTGTGGATCAGCGGCCTGTGGCCGGCGGCCTGGGCCGAGCTCGAGGCCATCGAGTGGAAGCTCGGCGGCGTGCACATCAGCCTGGCCACCCTGCTGGAGGCGGCCTTCAACGTGGTGCTGGTGCTGGTGGTCACGCTGTGGTTGAGCGCGGCCATCGAGTCCAGGCTGCTGCAGCGCGCCACCGACGACCTGTCGGCGCGCAAGATCGTCGCCAACCTGGTCAAGGCGCTGCTGCTGCTGATCGGCCTGCTGCTGGCGCTGTCCGGCGCCGGCATCGACCTGACCGCGCTGGGCGTGCTGGGCGGTGCGCTCGGCGTGGGCGTGGGCCTGGGCCTGCAGAAGCTGGCGTCCAACTACGTCAGCGGCTTCGTCATCCTGGCCGAGCGCTCGCTGCGCATCGGCGACGTGGTCAAGGTCGACGGTTTCGAGGGCCGTGTCAGCGACATCAAGACACGCTACACGGTGATCCGAGCGCTCAACGGCCGCGAGAGCATCGTGCCCAACGAGTTGCTGATCACCCAGCGCGTCGAGAACAGCTCGCTGGCCGACACGCGCGTGGCGCAGACCACCACGGTGAGCGTCGGCTACGAGACCGATCTGGAGCGGCTCTTTCCGCTGCTGGCGGCGGCGGTGGCCGCGGTGCCGCGCGTGCAGCCAGATCCCGGTCCGGCGCTGCAGTTGAGCAACTTCGGCGCCGACGGGCTGGAGCTGACGCTCGTCTACTGGATCGCCGACCCCGAGAACGGCAGCGGCAATGTGCGCAGCGAGGTCAACCTGGCGGTGCTGGCGCTGCTGCGCCGCGAGCAGGTGATCATCCCCTACCCGCAGCGCGTGGTGCACCAGGCCTGAGCTCAGCGTCAGGGCGCGGCCTGCGCCTTCTTCTCGTAGTCGCCGGCGCTCGACACCACCCAGGCATCGGGCCACAGGTATTTGCGCAACGCGGCGTTCACCTCGTCCAGGCTGACGGCGCGGTAGCGCGCGTCCCAGGCCTCGGTGCGCGTCCAGTCCTGGCCGCGCTCGGTCAGCGCGTTGAGGCCGCCCAGCAGCGCGGCGTCGCTCGAGCGCGCCTGGCGCCGGCCTTCCAGCAGGTCCTTGCGCGCGCGCTCCAGTTCGGCGGCGCTGAAGCCCTCGCGCAGCGCGTCGGCGAGCACCTCGCCGATCGCCGTCAGCACCTTGTCGCGATTCTCGGGGGCCATGCTGGTCTGGATCGTCCAGGCGCCGTCCTCGTCCCAGTCGCTGGTCTGCAGGCTGCTGCCGGCACCGTAGGTCAGGCCGCCCTGCTGGCGCAGGCGCACGTTGAGCCGGCTCTCCAGCGAGCCGCCGCCCAGCAGGTGGTTGGCCAGCGTCAGCGGCACGATGTCGGGGTGCTCGCTGCTCAGGCGCACTTCCTGGCGCAGGCGCAGCACGGCGGCGGCCTTGTCCTTGACCTGGGCGTGGAAGGTGGCGGGCGGCACGTCGCGGTAGCCGCTGACCCAGCGCTTGAAGGCCGGCAGCCCGGGCTTCTTCCAGCTCGCCAGCTCCTCGTCCAGCGCCTCCAGCAGGCCCTCGGGCAGCGGCCCGACGAAGGCCGCCTCGCCCTCGTTGGCGCTCCACCAGCGCGCGTGGAAGTCGCGCACCTGGCCGATGCTGACGCGCTGCAGCCGTTCGATGCGCTCGTCCAGGCTGGGGATGTAGTCCGGGTGGCCGGGCGCCACGCCGCGTGCACGGTTGTAGTGCTCGCGCACGGCCGCCTGGCGGATCGTCTCGGGGTCGGCCTGGCTGTCGCGCAGGCTCTTCACGGCGTCGCGCCGCGCGCGCTCGAAGGCGTCGGTCGGCAGGCGCGGTGCCTTCAGCGCCTGGAAGGCCAGGCGCAGCAATTCGACGAAGCCCTCGCGCTCGCCCTCCAGGCGCAGCGTCAGGCCCTGGCTGCCGGCGCTGACGTTGAAGCCACCCTTCAGACGCACCGACTCGTCGATGAAGCGCTGACGGTCGATGCCGGCCGTGCCCTCGCCGACCAGGCGGCCGATGAAACCCGCCTCGTGCGCGGCGTGCAGCGCCTCGGCCTCGCCCCAGCGCAGGCGCAGCTCGCCCACCACCTGTTCGCCGCGGCTGCGCTTGGGCAGCAGGGCCAGCTTGATGCCGCTCTTGGGCAGGGTCTGCCACTGCGTGCGGCGCTGCAGATGCAGCGGCGCGGGGTCGAGCTGCTCGCCGGCGCTGACCTGCTGGCTGGCCAGGCCGTCGAGGTCGGCGCTGCGGTCGGCCACCGTGGGGATGCTGACCGCACCGCTCTCCTGGGCCGGCTCGTAGCGTGCCAGCGTGCGGTTGTTGGGCGTCAGGTAGCTGCGGGCGACGCGCTGCACGTCCTCGAGCGTGAGCGCAGCGACGTCGCGGCGCAGCTTGAAGACCAGGCGCCAGTCGCCCGCCGCCACCGCCTCGGTGAGCAGCTGCGCCAGGCGTTGCGGCTGCTTGAGCAACTGGCTGTAGCCGAGCGCGAATTGGTTGCGCATGCGCTCGAACTGCTCGGCGCTCAGCGCCACGCCCTCGCGCTTCTCGACGGCGGCGATCAGCGGCAGCGCCAGCTTCTCCATCGGCACCCCGGCGGCCGGCACCGCGAAGACGTTGAAGAGCCCGGGGTCGTGCCCGCCGCAGCCCCCCGCTCCCACGCCCGCGGCCAGCTTCTCGTCCTCGACGAAGCGCTTGTGCAGCGGGCCGCTGGGCGGCTGCGCCAGCATCTGGCCGAGCAGGTTGAGCGCCGCGCAGTCGGGGTGGGCGAAGGGCGGCACGTGGTAGGCCAGCAGCAGGGTCTGCTGGCCGCCGATGCGGCGCACCACCACGCTGCGCTCGCCGTCCTGCGGCGGCTCCACCGTGTAGGTGACGGGCTTGGCGGCAACCGGGTTCTTCAGCGGGCCGAACAGCGCGTTGATGCGCGCCAGCGTGGCCGGCGCGTCGAACTGGCCGGCGACGATCAAGGTGGCGTTGTCGGGCCGGTAATGCGCCTGGTAGAAGCGCCGCAGCGCCTCGATGGGCACGTTCTCCACGTCGCTGCGCGTGCCGATGGTCGGGCGGCCGTAGGGGTGGAAGCGGTAGGCCGCCGCCATCAGGCGCTGGCGCAGCAACTGGCCGGGGTTGTTCTCGCCCTGCTGCAGCTCGTTCATCACCACCGGCATTTCCTTGGCCAGGTCATCGGCCTCGACACGGCTCGCCTGCATGCGCTCGCTCTCCAGGCGCAGCACGAAGTCGAGCGTGTCGCTGCCGGCGTTGAAGGCGCTGAAGTAGTGCGTGCGGTCCATGCTGGTGGTGGCGTTGAAGCGCACCCCGCGTTCGCTCATGGCCTTGGGGATGTCGGCCACCGAGGGCACGCCCTTGAACAAGAGGTGCTCGAGCAGGTGCGCCATGCCGGCCTCGCCCGCGCCCTCGTGGCGGCTGCCGACGCGGTAGACGATGTTGGTCAGGCTGGTGGTGGCCGCCGGGTCGGGAAACAGCAGCAGCTGCAGGCCGTTGGCCAGCCGGTACTCCTGGATGCCCTCCAGCTCGCGCACCGCCTGCGGTTCGGGCAGCGGGGCCGGCGCGGGCTGCGCGGCGGACGCTGCGGCGGGGGCGGGCGCAGCGGCAGCAGGGGCCGCAGCGGCGGGGGCCGGCTTGGCCGCCTTGGGCGCAATTGCAGGCTTGGCGGGTTTGGCGGCCACGCCGAGCGCGAGGGCCAGGCTCAGGGTGCCGAGGATCAGGGCGGGGGTGTGGCGTGGCATGCAATGACTCCGAAAACGAAACGGCCACGCTGCAAGCGTGGCCGTGGATCAGCGTAGCAGCGGGCAAGCCGGCACGCGCGGATCAGGCGCTGGCGATGGCAATGGTCTGGCCCTTGCTGATGCGCTCTTTCCAGTCCGCCGGGCCGGTGATGTGGGCGCTCGTGCCGCCGGCGTCCACCGCCACGGTGACGGGCATGTCCTGCACGTCGAACTCGTAGATGGCCTCCATGCCGAGGTCGGCGAAGCCCACCACCTGGGCGCCCTTGATGGCCTTGGCCACCAGGTAGGCGGCACCGCCCACCGCCATCAGGTAGGCGCTGCGGTGCTTCTGGATCGCCTCGATGGCCACCGGCCCGCGCTCGGCCTTGCCCACCATGGCGATCAGCCCGGTCTGCGCCAGCATCATTTCGGTGAAGCCGTCCATGCGCGTGGCGGTGGTCGGGCCGGCCGGGCCCACCACCTCGTCGCGCACCGGGTCCACCGGGCCGACGTAGTAGATGACGCGATTCCTGAAGTCGACCGGCAGTGGCTCGTTTCTCGCCAGCATGTCCTGGATGCGCTTGTGCGCGGCGTCGCGGCCGGTGAGCATCTTGCCGTTGAGCAGCAGGGTCTCGCCGGGCTTCCAGCTCGCCACCTCGGCGGGGGTCAGGCTGTTGAGGTCGACGCGGCGGCTCTTGTTGTAGTCGGGCGCCCAGTGCACATCGGGCCAGAGCGAGAGGTCGGGCGGGTCGATGTAGGCCGGGCCCGAGCCATCGAGCGTGAAGTGCGCGTGGCGGGTGGCGGCGCAGTTGGGGATCATGGCCACCGGCTTGCTGGCGGCGTGCGTCGGGTAGGTGGCGATCTTGACGTCGAGCACCGTGGTCAGCCCGCCCAGGCCCTGCGCGCCGATGCCCAGGGCGTTGATCTTCTCGTAGAGCTCGATGCGCAGCTCCTCGATCTTGCTGGAGGGCCCGCGCGCCAGCAGATCGAACATGTCGATCGGCTCCATCAGCGACTGCTTGGCCAGCAGCATGGCGCGCTCGGCGGTACCGCCCACGCCGATGCCCAGCATGCCCGGCGGGCACCAGCCGGCGCCCATCTCAGGGACCGTCTTCAGCACCCAGTCGACCAGGTTGTCGCTCGGGTTCATCATCTTGAACTTGCTCTTGTTCTCGCTGCCACCGCCCTTGGCCGCCACGTCCACGCTCAAGGTGTTGCCGGGCACCAGGCGCATATGGATGACGGCCGGCGTGTTGTCCTTGGTGTTCTTGCGCGCGAACAGCGGGTCGTCGAGCACCGAAGCGCGCAGCTTGTTGTCGGGGTTCAGGTAGCCGCGCCGCACGCCCTCGTTGACGGCGTCCTCGATCGAGCCGGCGAAGCCCTCGAAGCGGCAGTCCATGCCGATCTCCAGGAACACGTTGACGATGCCGGTGTCCTGGCAGATCGGCCGGCGCCCCTCGGCGCACAGGCGGCTGTTGGTGAGGATCTGCGCGATCGCATCCTTGGCCGCCGCCGAAGCCTCACGCTCGTAGGCCCGCGCCAGGTGCGTGATGTAGTCGGCCGGGTGGTAGTAACTGATGTACTGCAGCGCAGCAGCAACGGACTCGACGAGATCGTCGTGGCGGATGGTGGTGGGCATGGAAGGTCCTTGGGTCGGCAATGCCAGCCATTTTGCGGCGCCAGCAAGACAGCAAGGGGTCAGGCCTTTAATATTTACCCCCCGCACTCCCTTGCGCGCTCCCGTGGAGACCCAATATGACCCGTCCCCTGCGCATTGAATTCCCCGGCGCGGTCTACCACGTCACCTCGCGTGGCGACCACCGCGAGGCCATCTACGCCGACGACACCGACCGGGTGCAGTTCCTCAACGTGCTCGCGCTCGGCCTGGAGCGCTTCCATGCCGAGGTGCTGGCCTACTGCCTGATGGGCAACCACTACCACCTGGTGTTGCGCACCCGGCAGGCCACGCTCTCGCTGCTGATGCGGCACCTCAACGGCGTGTACACGCAGACCTTCAACCGCCGCCATGGGCTGAGCGGGCATCTGTTCCAGGGGCGCTTCAAGGCCATCCTGGTGGACACCGATGCCTACTTGCTGCAGCTTTGCCAGTACGTGGAGCTGAACCCGGTGCGGGCCGGCATGGTGGCGCAGCCCGGGGAATGGCCCTGGTCGAGCTACCGGGCCCACACCGGCGCCGCCGAGGCGCCCGCCTGGCTGGACCGCGCCGGCGTGGCGGCCTTCGTGCTGCAGCGCGAGCCGCAGGGCAGCGCCGACTGGCGCCGCGCGGCGCGCCGCTATGCCGAACTGGTGCAGCGCGACGACGGCAATCTTTCCCGCAGCGACAGCCCGTTCTGGGCCGAGCGCCTGCGCCAGCAGATCTACCTGGGCAGCGCGGAGTTCGTGGAGCGCATGCAGTCGCAGTGGGGCACGCCGCAGGGCGCCCGCGCGCTGCCGACGCGCCGCATCGACGTTCCCAAAGCCCAGCGCGCGCGCGCCAAGACCCTGGCGCAATGGATGAACGAGTTGCCCACCCGAGAGGCCGCGCTGCGCGCCGCGCATGTGCAGTCGGGCCTCAGCATGACAGCCCTGGCCGCCGAGTTGGGCCTGACCGTCGGGCGGGTGAGCCAGTTGATCAAGCGGGCGGAGGGGAGGGGGTGAGGGGTGGAGGGGGTTGGGGGGGCTATAAATTAAAGGCCTGACCCCGAAGCCGGTCGCGCATGTGCAGTCGGGCCTCAGCATGACAGCCCTGGCCGCCGAGTTGGGCCTGACCGTCGGGCGGGTGAGCCAGTTGATCAAGCGGGCGGAGGGGAGGGGGTGAGGGGTGGAGTGGGTTGGGGGGGGCGGCTTCAAACCTGAATCGCAACACCCCACCGGGTTGACGAATCAATGGAGGGTAGCCTGAGCTTGTTGTTCGATGCCGCGCATCAACTCGGCGAAGGCCTGGATGGGACTGCGCCAGCCCAA
>JAYRUQ010000067.1:0-11014 GCA_041919015.1 Inhella sp. | reverse complement strand
GTGGGCAAGGCCATGGACGCCGAGGTGCAGGCCTTCATGAAGGACGTCGGCCCTGCGCTGCGCGCCAGTGCGCTGAAGAACGCCCCCGAGGCCATCGGCGCCAAGCTCGAAGCCAGCTTCAACGAGGCCGAGCTGAAGCAGATCATCGGCTACCTGGAGTCGCCGGTCATGAAGCGCTACATCCAGCTCGGCCCCGAGTTCCAGCAGGCCTTGGCCACCAAGATGCGCGCCGACAACCAGCAGCTGATCGAGACCAAGGCACGCGCGCTCAACGGCAAGCTGGCCGCACACCTCGGCCTGCCGGCACAGGGTGGCTCCGCACCGGCGGCCGGCTCGGCGCCCAAGTAAGGATGTCGGCGCGGTCCAGGCCCTTCAACTTCTCGGCCGGACCGGCCTGCCTGCCCCTGCCCGTGCTCGAGCAGGCGGCCGCCGAGATGTGCGACTGGCAGGGCTGCGGCATGGGCGTGATGGAAATGAGCCATCGCGGGCCGCAGTTCAAGTCCATCATCGAAGAGGCCGAGCGCGACTTGCGGGCGCTGCTCAGTGTTCCGGACGCATTCGCGGTGCTCTTCATGCAAGGCGGTGGTCTGGCCGAGAACGCCATCGTGCCGCTCAATCTGGCGCGCACAGGCAAGGTCGACGTGATGGTCAGCGGCAGCTGGTCGGCCAAGAGCGCCGACGAGGCGGCACGCTACGCCGACGTGCACCGGGTGGCCGACACGCGCGCTGAGGGTTGCATCGACCTGCCGCCCGCGGCCAGCTGGTCGCTGCGCCAGGAGGCCGACTACCTGCATCTGTGCAGCAACGAGACCATCGACGGCGTCGAGTTCCACGACTTGCCGGACTTGCGGCCGCTCGGCTGCGACACCCCGCTGGTGGTGGACTGCTCGTCCAACCAGCTGAGTCGACCGATGGACTGGTCGCGCATCGGCCTGGCCTTCGGCGGCGCGCAGAAGAACATCGGACCGGCGGGGGTCACGCTGGTCTATGTGCGCCGCGACCTGCTCGGCCGCGCGCTGCCGACCTGTCCGAGCGCCTTCAACTACGAGCGCGTGGCCCGCGAAGGCTCGATGTTCAACACCCCGCCGACCTACGGCATCTACATCGCCGGCCTGGTGTTCCGTTGGGCGCTGGGCTTCGAGTACGCCGGCCTGCGCGGCCTGGCCGCCATCGAGCGACAGAACATCGACAAGGCCGCCGCGCTCTACGCCTTCCTGGACCGTTCGGCGCTGTTCTTCAACGCGGTGGCCCCCGCGGTGCGCTCGCGCATGAACATTCCCTTCTTCCTGCGCGAACCGCAGCTCACCGACACTTGCGTACAAGCCGCCACGGCCGCCGGTCTCCTGCAACTGAAGGGACACAAGAGCAAGGGCGGACTGCGCGCCTCGCTCTACAACGCCATGCCCCTGGCCGGCGTGGAGGCGCTGGTGGACTTCCTGCAGGACTTCGAGACCCGACATGGCTGAAGCCGACGACGGCGCACTGCTGGCGCTGCGCGACCAGATCGACGCGGTGGACCGCGAATTGCTGATCATGCTGAACCGCCGCGCCGGGCTGGCGCAGGCGGTCGGCCAGATCAAGAAGCGCCAAGGCTCGATGGTGTTCCGCCCCGAGCGCGAGGCCAAGGTCATCCAGGGCCTGAAGGGCCGCAATCCCGGCCCGCTGCTGGCCGACACCATCGCGCCCATCTGGCGCGAGATCATGAGCGCCTGCCGCGCGCTGGAAACGCCGACGCGCGTCGCCTACCTCGGACCGGCCGGCACCTTCAGCGAGCAGGCCGCATTGGGCTACTTCGGCTCGTCCATCGTGCGCGTGCCCACCGCCACCATCGACGAGGTGTTCAAGCTGACCGCCGCCGGCGCCGCCGACTTCGGCGTGGTGCCGGTTGAGAACAGCACCGAGGGCGGCGTGGCACGCACGCTCGACCTGTTCCTCGCCACCCCGCTCTTCATCATTGGCGAGACCAGCCTGTTCGTGCGCCACAACCTGCTGCGCGCCCGCAACGACCTGGAAGGCATCGAAGCCGTGGTGGCGCACCCGCAGGCGCTGGCGCAATGCCAGGGCTGGCTGAGCCAGCACCTGCCCAAGGCCGAGCGGCGGCCCGTGGCCAGCAATGCCGAAGGCGCGCGCCTGGCGGCCCAGGATGAGCGCCTGGCCGCCATTGCCGGTGACCGTGCGTCCAGCGAGTACGGACTGCATGTGGTTTCGCCCGCCATCCAGGACGAGGCCCACAACCGCACCCGCTTTGCCATCCTGACCCAGGCCGAGAAGCACCCCAACCCGCGCGCCAGCGGCAACGATTGCACCTCGCTGGTGGTGTCGGTGCTGAACCGCCCCGGCGCACTGCACGATCTGGTCGTCCCGCTCAAGACCCATGGCGTGTCGATGACGCGCTTCGAATCGCGCCCGGCGCGCAGCGGCGGCCAGTGGGAGTACTACTTCTACATCGACCTGCAGGGGCATCCCGACCAGCCCCATGTCGCCGCGGCCCTGAAGGAGCTGCGCGATTGCTGCGCGTTTTTCAAGGTGCTCGGCACCTACCCACTCGACACCCACTGAGGCAGCGACCATGGCCCGCGTCCCTCGACCCCAGTTCCAGCAGCTCGGCGTGATCGGCTGCGGGCTGATCGGCGGCAGCTTCGCACTGGCCATGAAACGCGCCGGCATGGTCAAGCGGGTCATCGGCTACAGCAAGAGCCCGAGCACGACGGAGGCCGCCAAGCGGCTCGGCGTGATCGACGTCGCCGCCGAGTCGGCCCTGCTGGCCGTGTCCGGCTCCGACATCGTGCTGCTCGCCGTGCCGGTGGCCGCCACCGAGCCCACGCTGCGCGCCATCCGCCATCTCGTGCAGCCGGGCATGCTCATCATGGACGCCGGCTCGACCAAGGCCGACGTGGCGATCGCCGCGCAGAAGGTGCTCGGACCCATGGCGGCACAGTTCGTGCCGGCCCACCCCATTGCCGGCAAGGAGCTGTCCGGCGTCAACAACGCCGACGCGCTGTTGTTCCAGGGCCGACAGGTGGTGCTGACGCCCTTGCCCGAGAACGCACACGCCCTGGTGCAGCGCGCCGCCGGCGCCTGGGCCGGCCTGGGCTGCAAGGTGCTGAAGATGACGCCGGAAGTGCACGACGCGGCCTACGCGGCGGTCAGCCACTTCCCGCACCTGCTGGCCTTCGCCTATTTCCACTCGGTGCTGCGTCAGCCCTCGGGGCGCGAGTTCATGGAACTGGCCGGCACCGGCTTTCGCGACTTCACGCGCATCGCCGGCGGCGAGGCCACGGTCTGGCGCGACATCCTGCTGGCCAACCGCGACGAGGTGCTGCACCAGAGCCAGCGCCTGCGCACCGCGCTCGACCGCCTCGAGCACTTCATGAAGGAAGGCGACGCCACCGCGCTGGAGACCGTGCTCAAGCAGGTCAGCGAGGCGCGCAACCAATGGAAGCCGGTCTTCTTCGACGCCGAGGACGGCGAACCTTCCTCGCATTTCTGACCGTCGTCCGATGTTCAAGATTCCGTTTCTCGACGTACCGCCCTTGACGTCCGCCGCCGGCACGGTGCGCCTGCCGGGCTCCAAGTCCATCTCCAACCGGCTGCTGCTGCTGGCCGCGCTCGCCGAAGGGCAGAGCCGCATCCACGACCTGCTGGAGGCGGACGACACCGCCGTGATGCTCGATTCGCTGCAGCGCCTGGGTTGCGCCTGGCGGCGCGAGGCCGATGGCGTGCTGGTCATCGAGGGGATGGGCGGCCGGCTGCCTGCCGCCCAGGCCGAGCTGTTTCTTGGCAACGCCGGCACGGCGATGCGCCCCTTGGCCGCCGCGCTGGCGCTGCTGGCGGCCCGCGACGGTGGGCGCTATGCGCTGAGCGGCGTGGCGCGCATGCACGAGCGGCCCATCAAGGACCTGGTCGATGCGCTGCGCGGCCTGGGCTGCCAGATCGAGGACCTCGGACAGCCCGGCTATCCGCCGCTGCGGGCCGTCGGCCCGGCACCGCTGCGCCTGGACCAACCGGTGCGCGTGCGCGGCGACGTCTCCAGCCAGTTCCTCACCGCGCTCCTGATGACGCTGCCCCTGGTGGCGCAGCAGGATCTGGTGATCGAGGTCGAGGGCGAGCTGATTTCCAAGCCCTACATCGAGATCACGCTGGCGCTGCTGGAACGCTTTGGCGTGACGGTGCGGCGCGAGGCTTGGCAGCGCTTCACGATTCCCGCCGGCAGTCGGCTGCGCACACCCGGGGCGCTGTACGTGGAAGGGGACGCCTCGGCGGCGTCCTATTTCATCGCGCTGGGCGCCATCGCCGCCACACGGGCGCCCTTGCGCATCGAGGGCGTGGGCAGCGCGGCCCTGCAGGGCGACGTGCGGTTTGCCGAGTTCGCACAGGCCATGGGTGCGGCCATCCGCATGGAAGCCAATGCCATCGAGGTGAGCCGCGGCGCCTGGCCGCTCAAGGCGCTCGACGTCGACTGCGTGGCCATCCCCGACGCCGCCATGACGCTGGCCGTGATGGCCTTGTTCGCCGACGCGCCGACGCGCCTGACCGGCATCGCCAGTTGGCGCGTCAAGGAAACCGACCGCATCGCCGCCATGGCCACCGAGTTGCGCAAGCTGGGGGCGCAGGTCGAGGAGGGAGCGGACTGGATTCGCGTGCACCCGCTGGCCGCCTTCCGCCGTGCCCGCATTCGCACCTACGACGACCACCGCATGGCCATGTGCTTTGCGCTGACGGCGCTCAACGCCAAGGTGCCGGTGCGCATCGATGACCCGGCCTGCGTGGCCAAGACCTTTCCGGACTACTTCGAAACCCTGTTCGAGCGGGTCGAGGCCGGCGAGGTTCCCGTCATCGCCATCGACGGACCGACCGCCTCGGGCAAGGGCACGCTGGCCCACGCGGTCGCTGAGCAACTGGGCTACGCGGTGCTGGATTCCGGCTCGCTCTACCGCGCCGCCGCCCTGGCGGCACAGCGCGCCGGCGTGGACTGGGCCGATGCCGACGCCGTGGCAGCGCTCTGCCCGGGCCTGCCGCTGCGATTCGAGGCCGACCGCATCCTGCTGGGCGACGAGGATGTCAGCGAGGCGTTGCGCCAGGAAGCCATCGGCCTGGGCGCCTCCGCCGTGGCGGCCCACCCCGCGGTGCGCCTGGCCCTGCACCAGTTGCAGCTGTCCTTCCGCCGCGCTCCGGGTCTGGTGGCCGACGGCCGGGACATGGCGACTGTGGTGTTTCCCGACGCAGAACTCAAAGTTTTCCTTACCGCGAGCCCCGAGGCGCGCGCCGAGCGCCGTCACAAGCAATTGATTTCCAAAGGAATTTCGACTAATATCGCGGGCTTGCTGGCCGACTTGAGGCGCCGGGACGATCAAGACCGCAACCGGTCGACCGCCCCGCTCAAGGCCGCCAGCGACGCCAAGGAGCTCGACAACAGCGCCCTGTCCATCGAGGAATCGGTGCAGCAGGTGCTGGCGTGGTGGTCCGAGGCACAAGCTTTCCCAGGCTGAAAGGCCACCCACCCCGACGGTTCGACGCAAGGTCGCCGCCGGGTTTCACCCACCCTCGCGGCCCCCCGCCGTGAGCCAACCGCCCGCAGCGGCGTCACGCTGCGACAGGAAAACTCCATGACCCAAACCCAAACCGCCGCCGCCGCCGCGGTCGATTCCTTTGCCGCGATGTTCGAGGAGTCGCTGCAGCGCGCCAATATGCGCTCCGGCGAAGTCGTCTCGGCCGAAGTGGTCCGCATCGACTACAACTTCGTGGTGGTGAACGCAGGCCTCAAGTCCGAAGCCTATGTGCCCATCGAGGAATTCAAGAACGACCAGGGCGAGGTCGAAGTCCAGATCGGCGACTTCGTCTCGGTGGCCGTCGACGCCGTCGAGAACGGCTACGGCGACACCATCCTGTCGCGCGACAAGGCCAAGCGTCTGGCCTCCTGGCTGAGCCTGGAAACCGCGCTGGAGTCGGGTGAGTTCGTCACCGGCACGGTGAGCGGCAAGGTCAAGGGCGGCCTGACGGTGATGGTCAACGGCATCCGCGCCTTCCTGCCCGGTTCGCTGATCGACACCCGCCCGGTCAAGGACTTGTCCCCGTTCGAGGGCAAGACCATGGAATTCAAGGTCATCAAGCTGGACCGCAAGCGCAACAACGTGGTGCTGAGCCGCCGCGCGGTGGTCGAGGCCTCAATGGGTGAAGAGCGCGCCAAGCTGCTCGAGACCCTGAGCGAAGGCGCGATCGTCAACGGCGTGGTCAAGAACATCACCGAATACGGTGCGTTCGTCGACCTCGGCGGCATCGACGGTCTGCTGCACATCACCGACATGGCCTGGCGCCGTGTCCGCCACCCGACCGAGGTGGTGCAGGTCGGTCAGGAACTGACCGCCAAGGTGCTGAAGTTCGACGCCGAGAAGAACCGCGTCTCGCTGGGCCTGAAGCAACTGGGCGACGACCCCTGGATGGGCGTGGCGCGCCGCTACCCGAACGCCACCCGCCTGTTCGGCAAGGTCACCAACATCGCCGACTACGGTGCCTTCGTGGAAATCGAACCGGGCATCGAAGGCCTGGTGCACGTCTCCGAGATGGATTGGACCAACAAGAACGTGGCGCCCGCCAAGGTCGTCACCCTGGGCCAGGAAGTCGAGGTCATGGTGCTGGAGATCGACGAGGACAAGCGTCGCATCAGCCTGGGCATGAAGCAGTGCCGCGCCAACCCCTGGGAAGAGTTCGCCGAGAACAACAAGCGCGGCGACAAGGTCAAGGGCCCGATCAAGTCGATCACCGACTTCGGCATCTTCATCGGCCTGGCCGCCGGCATCGATGGTCTGGTGCACCTGAGCGACCTGTCTTGGAACGAGACCGGCGAAGCCGCCGTGCGCAACTTCAAGAAGGGCCAGGAAATCGAAGCCATCGTGCTGGCCGTGGACGTCGAGCGCGAGCGCATCAGCCTGGGCATCAAGCAGATGGACAGCGACCCGTTCACCAGCTTCACGGCTGTGAACGACCGTGGCGCCACCGTGACCGGCAAGGTCAAGGCGGTCGACCCGCGCGGCGCCGAGATCGACCTGGGCCAGGACATCGTCGCCTATCTGCCGGCCAGCGAGCTGAGCCGCGACCGCGTCGAGGATGCCCGCAACCTGCTCAAGGAAGGCGACGAAGTCACCGCCCTGGTCATCAACGTCGACCGCAAGTCGCGTTCGATCAAGCTGTCCATCAAGGCCAAGGACGACGCCGACTCCCAGGAAGCCATGAAGACCCTGTCGGCCGCCAGCGAGCGCGAGAACGCCGGCACCACCAGCCTGGGCGCGCTGCTGCGTGCCAAGATGGAAAACAAGCAGTAATCGGGGAAACCTGATCTGCCTCAGGGCGAGCCCCCCGGCTTCGCCCGCTATCCTTCGAAGGCCCGCGCACAAGCTGCGCGGGCCTTCTTTCTTGTCATCCCGAACGCCATGACCCGCTCCGATCTCGTCACCCTGCTGGCCGAGCGATTCCCGCAGATCAACCAGCGCGACACCGAGTTCGCGGTCAAGACCATCCTCGACGCCATGAGCGATGCGCTGGCGCGTGGCCATCGCATCGAGATCCGCGGCTTCGGCAGCTTCAGCGTCAGCCGGCGTCCGCCGCGCATGGGCCGCAACCCGCGCACCGGCGAGGCCGTGCCCATCCCCGAAAAGCTGGTGCCCCACTTCAAGCCGGGCAAGGCCCTGCGCGAGGCGGTGGAAGCCAAGGGCCAGAGCCCCAAGCTGCCCGGCTGATGTCTCTCATCACCTGGGCGCTGCGCCTGTTCCTGTTCTTCACGCTGTTCGCGTTCGCGTTGAACAACAGCCAGGACGTGGTGGTGCACTGGTTCTTCGGCTACCAATGGCGCACGCCGCTGGTCATCGTGGTGCTCATCACCTTCGCGCTCGGCGCGGCCTTCGGTGTGGTGGCCATGGTGCCGGCCTGGTGGCGCCAGCGCCGCCGCGCTCCCGCGCTCCCGCCGCCCGCCGCGCCTTCACCCGTCGAACCGGTGCGCGATGGGCTTTGACCTGAGCTGGCTGCTGCTGCTCATTCCGGTCGTCTTCGCGCTCGGATGGTGGGCCTCCAGGCTCGACAGGCGGCAGGCCCGGGGCGACCCGCGCGAGGCGGCAGCGCCCTACTTCAAGGGTCTCAACCTGCTGCTCAACGAGCAGCAGGACAAGGCCATCGATGCCTTCATCGAAGCCGTGCAGATCGACCCCGACACGGTCGAGTTGCACTTCGCGCTGGGCAATCTGTTCCGCCGCCGCGGCGAGACTGAGCGCGCCGTGCGCGTCCACGAGCACCTGCTGCAGCGCGGCGACCTGGCACAAGCCGACCGATTGCGCGCCCAGCATGCGTTGGCGCAGGACTTCTTCAAGGCCGGACTGTTCGACCGCGCCGAGGCCGCCTACCAGGCCCTGCGCGGCAGCGCCTACGAGCTGGAGGCCAATCTGGCCCTGCTCAGCCTGTACGAGCGCAGCCGCGACTGGGCGCAGGCCGATGCCGTGGCGCAGCAACTCGAGGCGCGCGGCACCGGCTCGTTTGCCACGCGGCGCGCGCAGTACCTGTGCGAGCAGGCCCTGAGCGCCCGCCAGCGCGGTGCCAACGAGGCCGCCATGGCCCTGCTGCGCCAGGCGCAGCAAGTGGCCGCGGCGCATCCTCGCGCCCATGTGCTGCAAGGCCAGTGGCTGCTCGCCGACGGGCAGGGCGAAGCCGCCTTGCAGGTCTTCGAGACGCTGCAGACCCTGGCGCCCGGCGCCTTCAACCTGGTCGCCGCCGACTACGCGCGTGCCGCACAGGCGCAGGCCGCCGTGCCCCGTGCCACGCGGCACCTGCTGGAGCGCCACGCGCAGTCGCCCAGCCTGGCCTTGTTGGGCGCGCTCGGAAGCCTGGACCCCGCCGGCCATGCCGCTCGACTGGCCGCCTACCTGCAGCAGCAACCCTCGCTGAACGCGGCGCGCGAATTGCTCGAGCCGCTGCTGCATCAGCACCTGCCGCAGGCGGCCCCCGACCTGCTGCGCGCGCTGGACAGCGCCGCCCGCCCGCTGCTGCGCCACCGCTGCGCCGCCTGCGGCTTCGAATCGGCCCACTATTTCTGGCAATGCCCGGGCTGCCTGAGCTGGGACAGCTTCCCGCCCATTCCCGTCGAGGGGCTCTGAACGATGACCGACCCACGCTTCGTGATGTGCATGAAATGGGGCAGCAAGTACGGCCCCGAGTACGTCAACCGGCTCTACGGCATGGTGAGCCGACACCTCAAGGGCGCCTTCCGCTTCGTCTGCTTCACCGACGACGTGAGCGGCGTACGCCCGGAGGTCGAGTGCTTTCCGCTGCCCGAGTTGCAACTGCAGGCCGCCAAGTTCGACGGTGGTTGGCGCAAGCTCAACTCCTACCAGCGTGATCTCTACGGTCTGCAGGGCCAGGCGCTGTTCCTCGACCTCGACGTGGTGGTGGTCGACGACATCACGCCCTTCTTCGAAGAGCCCGGCGAGTTCCTGATCATCAAGGACTGGAAGCGGCCCTGGCGCGTCACCGGCAACTCCTCGGTCTACCGCTTCCGCCTCGGCGCCCACGTCGACATGCTTGAGCATTTCGTCGCCCACCAGGCCGAGGTGCGGCGCAAGCACCGCAACGAGCAGGAGTTCCTCAGCCACTACCTGCACGCACAGGGCAAGCTGCAGTACTGGCCCAAGGCCTGGTGCGCGAGCTTCAAGTACCACTGCCTGCCGCGCTGGCCGGTCAGCTTCTGGAAGGAGGCCAGCATCCCCGAGGGCTGCCGCATCGCCGTCTTCCATGGTGAGGTGAACCCACCCGATGCCATCGCCGGACGGCGCAACCGCTTCGGCCGCGGCATGGTGCCGGCGCGCTGGGTGGCCGAGCACTGGACCGAGTGAGCGCGGCGCCTCCCGCCCGATGACCGTCGTGAGCGCCTTGCCGCCGATCCGCTACGTGAACCTGGACCGCGACGGGGCGCGACGCGCGGCCATGGAGGCCGAGTTCGCCCGACTGGGTCTGCACGCCGAACGCTTTCCCGCCGTGTTGTGGAGCGCCCTGGCGCCCGAAGCCCAGGCGCGCTACTACAGCGAGGCGCTGAACCGGCGCCAGCACCACCTGCCGCTGGTGGGGGGCGAGAAGGGCTGCTACGCCAGCCATCTGCAACTGTGGCGCTGGCTGCTCGACTCGCCGCACGCGTGCGCCGTGGTGCTCGAGGACGATGTGGCGCTGGAGCCGGACTTCGCCGCGCTGTGCACGGCCATCGCGCAGTTGGGCGAGCCCTGGCATATGGTCAAGCTGATCGGCCGCGAGGGGCTGGGCCGCGAGGAAAAGCTGCTCGGCAGCCAGGCGCTGGGCGGCAGGTACGAGTTGGTGCGCTACCGCCGCGTCCCCAGCCTCACGGCCGGCTACCTGTTGCACCGCGAGGGCGCGCGCCGCCTGCTGCAGGCGCGCCTGCCCTTTGGCCGCCCGATCGACGTCGACCTGCGCCACTGGTGGGAATGCGGCGCCGATTTCCGGCTGCTGGGCGTGCGCCCGGCCGCCATCCGCCTGGCCGACACCAGTGCCGAGAGCAGCATCAACGCCCCGCTGAGGGCCCTGCCCTGGCCGCAGCGCTGGCGCAAGTTCGTCCTCAAGGCCCGTTACACGCTGGCCAACCACAGGCATCGGACGCCATGAATTCGCCCTCGCAGCGTCCGCTGCTGCTGGTCTCCTGGCATGGCGCGCAGCCGGCCCTGCCCTGCTTGGAACTCGACGCCCCGGCCCGCTTCGACTGGCTGCTGTTCGACTACACGGGCCAGCAGGCCGCCGGACGGCGCGAGATTCCCGGGCTGACCGACCCCATCGGCCTGGCCGGCCAGAGCGTCGAGGTGCTGAGCGAGCGCACCGAGTGCAAGGGTGACATCTTTCAGGCCCTGTGCCGCTGGCTGCACGACAACGAGCGCTGCCCCGAGTACGTCGGCCTGATCGACGACGACGTCTGGATCGCGGTGTCCGACATCAACCGCGCGCTGCATCTGGCGCGCCTCGAGGGCCTGGACCT
>JAYRUQ010000066.1:0-11452 GCA_041919015.1 Inhella sp. | reverse complement strand
CCTCGAGTATGCCGGCGCTTGGGTAGCATCGCCGGCATTCCCCCACCCTCCCGCGAAAGGTTTTCCATGATGAAAGCTGTGATGTCCGCGCTCGCCCTGAGCGCCGCCCTGTTCAGCCCGCTGGCGCATGCCGACCAGGCGCTGGCCAATGCCAAGGCCTGCATGGTCTGCCACGAGGTGGCGGCCAAGAAGCTCGGGCCCGCCTACAAGGAAGTGGCGGCCAAATACGCCAAGGACAAGAACGCCGTGGCCTACCTGGCCGAGAAGATCCAGAAGGGCAGCTCGGGCGTCTGGAAGGGGCCGATGGCCGCCATGCCGGCCAACGCCGTGACGGCCGACGAGGCCAAGAAGCTGGCCACCTGGGTGATGTCGCTGAAGTAAGGCTTCGGCTCACACCAACGCCAAGGGCCCCGAACGGGGCCCTTGTGCTTGGTGCGCCCCTTGCTCAATCGGGGCGGCGCCGGGCTCGCGCCCGACCCTGCGACATCAGCTGCATCAGTTGGCTTGCGCCAACTGCTCCAGGATGGCGGGATTTTCCAAGGTCGAGATGTCTTGGGTGACGGGCTCGTTCTTGGCCAGCGAGCGCAGCAGGCGGCGCATGATCTTGCCGCTGCGGGTCTTGGGCAGGTTGTCGCCGAAGCGGATCTCCTTGGGCTTGGCGATCGGCCCGATCTCCTTGGCCACCCAGTCGCGCAACTCCTTGGCGATGGCCTTGGCCTCCTCGCCGGTCGGGCGGGCGCGCTTGAGCACCACGAAGGCACAGATCGCCTCGCCGGTCAGGTCGTCGGGGCGTCCCACCACCGCGGCCTCGGCCACCAGCTCGGTGTGGGCCACCAGCGCCGACTCGATCTCCATCGTGCCCATGCGATGGCCGCTGACGTTGAGCACGTCGTCGATGCGGCCGGTGATCGTGAAGTAGCCGCGGTCGGCGCTGCGGATGGCGCCGTCGCCGGCCAGGTAGTAGCCCTTGAGCTCCTCGGGGTAGTAGCTCTTCTTGAAGCGCTCGGGGTCGCCCCAGATGGTGCGGATCATGGCCGGCCAGGGCTTCTTGACGACCAGGATGCCGCCGGTGCCGTTGGGCACGTCGTTGCCCATCTCGTCGACGATGGCCGCGGTGATGCCCGGGAAGGGCAAGGTGCAGGAGCCCGGCACCATCGGCGTGACGCCCGGCAGCGGCGTGATCATGTGGCCGCCGGTCTCGGTCTGCCAGAAGGTGTCGACGATCGGGCAGCGGCCGCCGCCAACGTTCTGGAAGTACCACTCCCAGGCGGCCGGGTTGATCGGCTCGCCCACCGAACCGAGCAGCCGCAGGCTGCTGAGGTCGTGGTGCTTGGGATGCACCGCGTCGTGGGTCTCGGCGGCCTTGATCAGCGAACGGATGGCGGTGGGCGCGGTGTAGAAGATGGTGACCTTGTGCTTGGCGATCATCTGCCAGAAGCGCGCCGCATCCGGGTAGGTGGGCACGCCCTCGAAGACGATCTCCGTCCCGCCCAGGGCCAGCGGGCCGTAAGTGATGTAGCTGTGGCCGGTGACCCAGCCGATGTCGGCCGTGCACCAGAAGATGTCGCTGTCCTGCAGGTCGAAGGTCCAGCTGGTGGTCAGCGCCGCGTGCAGCAGATAGCCGCCGGTGCTGTGCTGCACGCCCTTGGGTTTGCCGGTCGAGCCGCTGGTGTAGAGCAGGAACAGCGGGTGCTCGGCTTCCACCCACTCGGGCTCGCAGATGCTCGACGCGCCCTGCAGCAGCTCGTGCAGCCAGAGGTCGCGGCCCTCCACCCAGCCCACCGCACCGCCGGTGCGGCGGTAGACGATGACGTCCTTGAGGGTCGGGCAGACGCCGCCGTCGAGCGCCTCGTCGACGATGCCCTTGAGCGCCAGCGCCTTGCCGCCGCGCATCTGCTCGTCGGCGGTGATCAGGGCCACCGCGCCGGCGTCGTTGATGCGGTCGCGCAAGGACTGCGCCGAGAAACCGCCGAACACCACCGAGTGCGTGGCGCCGATGCGCGCGCAGGCCTGCATGGCGGCCACGCCCTCGACGCTCATCGGCATGTAGATGACGACGCGATCGCCCTTCTTGATGCCACGGCTCTTGAGCCCATTGGCCATCTGGCTGACCAGGGCCAACAGCTCGGCGTAGCTGACCTTGCGCGACTCGCCGCCGTCGGTCTCGAAGATGATGGCGGTGCGCTCGCCCTTGCCGGCCGCCACATGCCGGTCCAGGCAGTTGTAGGAGGCGTTGAGCTTGCCGTCCTCGAACCATTTGAAGAACGGCGCCTCGCTGTCGTTGAGGCTCTTGGTGAAGGGCGTCTGCCAGCTCAGGAATTCGCGCGCCAGTCGGGCCCAGTAGCTGGCGTGGTCGGCCTCGGCCTCCGCACACAGCGCCTGGTAGGCCTCCATGCCCTGGATGCGTGCCTGGGCGGCGGGCGGGTAGACATGCTGTTCCATGGTCGGTCTCCGGTTTGCGTTGGATGCGGGGTGAATCGGTCGAGGCGTTGACCGCGCATGGTGCAAATCGTCGCTGACGGCAGGCTGACCTGTGTCGCCTTGTGCCTCAGGGTTGACACCAGTCCCTTCCTAGAATCCCGCCATGTCCGCACCCCAAAGCCACGAACAGCGCCCGCTGCGCCCCCTGCCCAAGCTCATCTTCGCCAGCCGCTGGCTGCAGATGCCGCTCTACCTCGGCCTGATCCTGGCGCAGGCCGTCTACGTCTTCCATTTCTGGGTCGAGCTGGTGCACCTCATCGAGGCCGCCTTCGGCAACCAGCACGCGCTGGAGATGCTGGTCAAGAGCATCGGCTACACGCAGGTGCCCAAGCTCAACGAGACGGTGATCATGCTGGTGGTGCTCGGCCTGATCGACGTGGTGATGATCAGCAACCTGCTCATCATGGTCATCGTCGGCGGCTACGAGACCTTCGTTTCGCGCATGGACCTGGACGGCCACCCCGACCAACCCGAGTGGCTCAGCCATGTGAACGCCTCGGTGCTGAAGGTCAAGCTGGCCACGGCCATCATCGGCATCTCCAGCATCCACCTGCTCAAGACCTTCATCAACGCCGACAACTACAGCGAGAAGGTGCTGCTCTGGCAGACCGCCATCCACGTGGCCTTCCTGTTCTCGGCGATGGCCATCGCCTACACCGATCGGCTGCTGCAACCAGCGGCCGGCAGCAAGCACTGATCAGGTTCTGAAGCCCTCCACCGCCTGCGCCAGTCGCTGCGACTGGATGTTCAGGCTCTGGCTGCTGGCGGCCATCTCCTCCACCAAGGCGGCGTTCTGCTGGACGGAGCTGTCCACCTCGGCCATGCGGGTCAGCACGCCGCCCATGTCGGCATCATCCTGTTGCGATTCGGCGTCGATCTGCGTCACCAGGTCGGCCAGCTTCTGGATGTCGCCCACCATGGCCGTGAGCGTCTGACCGGTCCGTTCCACCTGGCGCGCTCCGGCCTCCGAGCGCTCGACGCTGGCTTGGATCAGGGTCTTGATTTCGCGGGCCGCCTCGGCGCTGCGCTGCGCCAACAGCCGCACCTCGCCGGCCACCACCGCAAAGCCGCGCCCCTGCTCGCCGGCCCGTGCCGCCTCCACCGCGGCGTTGAGCGCCAGGATGTTGGTCTGGAACGCAATGCCGTCGATGGTGCCGATGATGTCGCCGATGCGCCGCGCGCTGTCGTTGATGCCTCGCATGGTCTCGATGGCCTCTGCCATCTGCCCGCCGGCCTGCTCGGCGACCCCTCGCGTGCTGCTGACCCCCGCCGCCGCGCCGCGCAGATTGCCGCCGCGCTGGCGCACCCGCTCCAGCACCTCGCGCAAACGGCTGGCGGACTCGCCCATGGCGCTGGCAGTCAGTTCAGTGCGCCGGCTCAGGTCCATATTGCCCGAGCTGATCTCCTCGGCCGACATGCGCAGCTGCTGCGCGTTCTCGTTCATGCCACGCACCAACTCGCGCAGCGCGCCTTGCATGCGCTCGGCGTTGGCCACCACGCTGGTCTCGTCACGGCCCTCCACGGCGATGCTGCGTGTCAGGTCACCCTGGCCGATGCCCATGATCAGTTCGCGAATGGCGCGCGGCTCGGCACCCAGCGAAGTGCGGATGCGCCGCGCGATGAGGGCTCCAAGCCCCAGCCCCACACACAAGGACAGCGCCAGTCCCCCCAGGCCGTCAGCCGGGCCAGCTCGTGGGCCGCCACGGCGCCCTCGTATTCACCTCGCGCCACGTCGATCTGCAAATTCACCAGGGCACCGATCGCGTCGCTGACCGGATCGAAGGTCGGGTAGAGACGCCGGGTCGTGAATTCGACCAGCGCGGCCTCGTCCTTGCGCGCCAGGATGGCGGCCAATTCGGCACCGGCCGCATCGGCCGCGCGCATCAGCGGCAGGAGCTTGGCAATCAGGCGCTTTTCCTCGTCGACCAAGAAGGTGGCGGTGTAGGCCTGCCATTCCTGCTGGATCAGCACCTGCGCCTGCTGCACGCTCCTGGCGCCCTCTTCCCAGCTGAGGTTCTGGTTGCGCACCTTGTGCGAGGCATCGACGACCTGCACGGCGTAGGCGTCGGCGATCTGCTTGAGCTGGCGCAGCGGCACCACGCGGTCCTCGTAGACGGTCTTGAGGGCACCGATCTGGTCGGCCATCAGTTGCAGCAGAACCAGCACCAGCGCGGTCATCAGCACGGCCATCACCAGGCCGATGGCATAGAGCCGCCCCCGCAGCGAGGGAACCCAGACGAAGAACCATTCCATGCTGTTCCGTTCGATGGCGATTGACGAGTGGCCAATGCTAGGCGCAGCGCCGTTCGTCCCATGGCGGTGCAAGCCCGATGCCGACCGCATCGCGCGTGATGACGCATGCGGCTTGCATCAAGCTTGCACGCCCCCCTGGGAGATCTCCGGGGGCGGCGACGACGGCGCGCGTAAGTCCACGGTCAGTCCCTGCTCCGACAGTGCGGTCCATGGTGCCCCGGCCAGGCACCGAGCCTTTCCACCGCTTCAGGAGTCGAGACATGCAAGACCGCGTCGTCGAGCGCATCCAGCGCCATCCCAAGTACCAGGAGCTGCGCAGAAAGCGCAACGCCCTGGGTTTCCTGCTGACCGGCCTGATGCTGCTGGTCTATTACGGCTTCGTTTCGCTGATCGCGTTCGACAAGCCCTTCCTGGCCCAGCCCATCGGCGCCGGCGTCACCTCGCTGGGGGTGCCGATCGGCTTCGGCGTCATCCTCTTCACGGTGCTCATCACCGCCATCTACGTGCGCAGGGCGAACAGCGAGTTCGACCAGCTGACGCGCGAGATCCTCAAGGAGACCGCGCAATGAAACGCATGCTCCTCGCGCTCGCTGCGCTGCTGGCCGCCGGCACGGCCCTGGCGGCCGGCGCAGACCTCGGCCAGACCGCCAAGCAGGCCACCAACTGGACGGCCATCAGCATGTTCTCGGTGTTCGTGCTGGGCACGCTATGGATCACCAAATGGGCGGCGGCACGCACCCGCTCGGCGGCCGACTTCTACACCGCCGGCGGCGGCATCACCGGCTTCCAGAACGGCCTGGCGATCGCCGGCGACTACATGTCGGCGGCCTCCTTCCTGGGCATCTCGGCGGCCGTGATGGCCTCGGGCTTCGACGGCCTCATCTACTCGATCGGCTTCCTGGTCGGCTGGCCCGTCATCACCTTCCTGATGGCCGAGCGTCTGCGCAACCTGGGCAAGTTCACCTTCGCCGACGTGGCCGGCTACCGCTTCAAGCAGACGCCGATCCGCGCTTTTGCGGCCAGCGGCACGCTGGTGGTGGTGGCCTTCTACCTGATCGCGCAGATGGTCGGCGCCGGCAGCCTCATCAAGCTGCTGTTCGGCCTGGACTACTGGATCGCCGTGGTGCTGGTCGGCGCGCTGATGATGGTCTACGTGCTGTTCGGCGGCATGACGGCCACCACCTGGGTGCAGATCATCAAGGCGGTGCTGCTGCTGTCGGGCGTGACCTTCATGGCCATCATGGTGCTGGCGCAGTACGGCTTCAGCCCCGAGGCGCTGTTCGCCAAGGCCGTTTCGGTGAAGACCGAGATCGCCAGCGGCAGCGGCAAGAGCGCCGAGGAGGCCTCGGCCATCGGCCTGGCCATCATGGGCCCGGGCGGCTTCATCAAGGACCCGATCTCGGCGATCAGCTTCGGCATCGCGCTGATGTTCGGCACGGCCGGTCTGCCGCACATCCTGATGCGCTTCTTCACCGTGCCCGACGCCAAGGAAGCGCGCAAGTCGGTGCTGTGGGCCACCACCTGGATCGGCTACTTCTACATCCTGATCTTCTTCATCGGCTTCGGCGCCATCACCCTGGTGCTGACCAACCCCGAGATGGCCGACACCGCCAAGGGCGTCATCAAGGGCGGCGCCGGCACGGCCAATATGGCCGCGGTGCTGGTGGCCAAGACGGTGGGCGGCAACGTGTTCTACGGCTTCATCTCGGCGGTGGCCTTCGCCACCATCCTGGCGGTGGTGGCCGGCCTCACGCTGTCGGGCGCCTCGGCGGTCAGCCACGACCTCTACGCCACGGTGTTCAAGAAGGGCAAGGCCGACTCCGCCTCGGAGCTGAAGGTGTCGCGCATCACCACCCTGTGCCTGGGCGTGGTCGCGGTGCTGCTGGGCATCGCCTTCGAGAAGCAGAACATCGCCTTCATGGTCAGCCTGGCCTTCGCGGTGGCGGCCAGCGCCAACTTCCCGGTGCTCTTCATGAGCGTGCTGTGGAAGGACTGCACGACCAAGGGCGCGGTGGTCGGCGGCTTCGTCGGCCTGGCGCTGTCGGTGGGCCTGACCATCGTCAGCCCGGCGGTGTGGGAAGCGACGCTGGGCAACCCCAAGGGCTCGGCCTGGTTCCCCTACACCTCGCCCGCGCTGTTCAGCATGACGGCCGCCTTCCTGACCATCTGGCTGGTGTCGCTGCTCGACAAGAGCGCGCAGGCCAAGAAGGAGCGGGACTACTTCCCGGCGCAGCAGGTGCGCAGCGAGACCGGCCTGGGCGCCGCCGGGGCCAGCGGGCACTGAAGCCCTCCTCTCCCCAGGATCAGAAGGCCGGGCACTGCCCGGCCTTTTTTCGTTCAGGCGCCGTGCTGCTGGAGCCAGGCGAAGAACTCCGCGTACCAGAGCTTCGAGTTGCGCGGCTTGAGGATCCAGTGGTTCTCGTCCGGGAACCACAGCAGCCGCGCCGGCACGCCGCGCGCCTTCAGGGTGTTGTAGTAGGCCAGGCCCTGGGCGTCGGGCACGCGGTAGTCGAGCTGGCCGTGCATCACCAGGGTGGGCGTGGCGAGGTTTTGGACGAAGGCGTGCGGGCTCTGCGCCGCCACCCGGGCCGGGTCGTCCCAGTAGGCGGCGCCGAGCTCCAGCGGGAACCAGGCGTAGGCGTCGCTGGCGAACATGGCCTGCCAGTCGAAGCAGCCGGCGTGGCAGACGTAGGCGCGGTAGCGCCCGGGCGGGACACCGCGCCCCGTATGCCCGTTCATCCACGCCACCATGTAGCCGCCGTAGCTGCCGCCGGTGGCGCTGAGGCGCTTCTTGTCGCACCAGCGCTGCTGGAGCAGCCAGTCGCTGCCGGCCTCGACGTCCTGCAGCTCCAGCTCGCCCCAGCGGCCGCTGATGCTGTCCTTGAAGGCATGGCCGAAGCTGGAGCTGCCGTGGTAGTTGACGCAGGCCACCACCCGGCCCGAGTGGGCGAACACCTGGTGGTTCCAGCGCCAGTGCCAGCTGTCGCCGAAGGCGGTGTGCGGGCCGCCGTGGATGACCTGCAGGGCCGGCCAGCGGCGCTTGGGGTCGAAGTCCGGCGGATAGACCAGCCACATCTGCACGTCCTCGCCCTGCCCGCCCTTCAGCCAGAGCTCTTCATGGCGGCCGAAGGCGTGGCGCGCCAGCAAGGCGTCGTTGAGGGTCTCGATGCGGCGTGGCGCGTCGGTCGTGAGGGTCGAGAGGCGCGGCGGGAACTGCAGGCTGTCGTGCAGCAGCAGCAGGCTGCCGGCACCGCTGTCGAAGGCGCCGACATGGCCGCCCTCGAACAGGCGCGCCGGTGCGGCGTCCTGCGGCGCCAGCTCGTAGAGGTGCGAGCGCCCGCGGTCCTCGGCCACGAAGCGCAGCGCCAGGTCGTCCTCGCGCCAGCGCAGCGGCGCCGTGACCTCGCGGTCCCAGTCGGGTGCCAGCACCGCCCAACGGCCCTCGGTGTCGAGCACGCCGAGTTGGGCCGGCGCGCTGTGCTTGCAGCCGCGCCGCGTGGCCACGAAGGCGATGTGTCCTCCGCCGTGGCTGTAGGCGGGGGCGTCGAAGTCCCACTCCTCGTCCTGCAGCAGCACGCGGTGGCGGCCGCTGCGCACATCCAGCTCGGCCAGCGCGAACAGGCCGTCCGGGCGTTTCTCGTCGGCCGGGTCGAAGGCGAAGACGATGCGCCGGCCGTCGCCCGACACGCTGTAGCTGTCGGCCCCCGGTTCCTTCCAGTCCAGGCTCAGCGTCTGGCCGGCCATCAGGTCGCGCACCTTGCCGGTGGCGGTGTCCATCACGTGCAGGTGCGGCACGCGACCCATCGGGATGGCGTGGTCCCAGTGGCGGTAGAGCTGCGCGTCGGTGACGTAGGCGCTCTCCTTGCGCGCCTTGAAGGCCGCCAGCGCCCTGGCCTGCGCGGCCGCCGTCCTGTGCTGCGCCCAGACCCAGGAGATGAAGGCGATGCGCCGGCCGTCCGGGAACCAGCGGATGCCCTCGACCCCGGTGGCCACCTGGCCACAGCGGCGCGCCTCGCCGCCGTCGGGGGCGATCAGGTAGAGCTGCGGCTCCTCGTCCTTCACCCCGCCCTGCTCGCGCCGGGCGGTGAAGGCGATGCAGTCGCCCGCCGGGCTCCATTGCGGGCTGCCGTCCTTGTCGCCGCATTCGGTCAGCCGGCGCGGCGCCTCGCCCAGCAGCGAGAACAGATAGAGGCTGGACTGCGTGGCGTTGCGCGCCATGTCGTGGCGGGTCACGCCGGCGACGGCCGCCGCGCCGCTCGGGCTCAGCGACGGGGCGCCGATGCGCGCCAGGCGCCACAGGGCATCGGCATCGAAGGCTTGCGGCTTGCGGCTCATGGGGCAGGGGGCTGGGTTGACGAAGCGCGCAGTGTCGCGCCGGAGCTTCGCCATGCCGTCCCGCGCCACGCCGACGCTCGCTACACCGTGAGCGCCCGGTGCAGCCAGGCGCGCGCCAGGGTCCAGTCGCGCTTCACCGTGGCCAGCGAGATGCCCAGCACCTCGGCGATCTCGTCGTTCTCCAGGCCGCCGAAGAAGCGCAGCTCGACGACCTTGGCGGCGCGCGGGTCAACGGCCTCGAGCGCCAGCAGCGCGTCGTGCACGGCCACCACGTCGCGGTCCACCGGCAGGGCCAGTTGCTCCAGCGCCCCCAGGGTCACCGGCAGCAACTCGGCCTCGCGCTTGGCGGCACGCCGCGCCAGCTCGTGGTTGACCAGGATGCGCCGCATCATCATCGAGGCCACGGCCAGGAAATGGCCCCGGTTGCGCCAGGCGGTGCGGGTCTGTTCGGCGAGCCGGAACCAGGCTTCGTGCGACAGGCCGGTGGCCGACAGGGTGTGGCCGGCCGCCTCGCGGCGCAGATGGCCGCGCGCCATGCGCCGCAGCTCGTCGTAGAGCGCCGCAAAGAGGGCATTGCCCACGGCCGGCGCGTCCTCGGACTGCCCTTGCAGCCATTGGGTGATCTCGGCGGGGTTGAACTCGGGTGCGGTGGCGGACATGGCGGCGCATTCTTTCTCAGCCGGCCGGGGGCCATGAGCCGTTTGGCGCCGCGGCGCTGCGTAAGCCAGCGACAGCCCCTCCTTTCATCCCTGGAAACCACCGTGTCCGCCCTCGATCCCAGCGACGCTCTCATCGGTCCCTTCCGTCCTGTTCGCCCCGTTCGCCCGGCCTGGACCCATGCCTTGGCCGCGCTGGGCTTGGTCGGCCTGACCGGCCTGACGGCCTGCGGCGGTGGCGGCAGCGACGATCATTCACCCGTGCCCGCACCGGCGCCCGCGCCAAGCCCTGCGCCCCCGGCGTCCGCGCCCGCGCCCACCCCGCCCACCCCGCCGGCGCCCACCCCGCCCGCCCCCACCCCATCAGCCTGCGGCACGATGACCGCCCTGACCCTGGCCGACCTGCAGCCCTTCGAGGGCAGCTACGCGGTCAAGGTGTTCGACAGCAGCAGCGCAACGCCGGCCGAGCTCGGCCCCGCCACCCTGGTGCTGAGCGGCAGCACGCTGCAGTTCACTCCGGGAAGCGGCCTGGCCGGCTCGGTGGCCGCCAGCGCCACCGTCAGCGCCGTCTGTCAGAACAAGGACAGCAGCGGCGCCCACATCGGCGTGGTGGCCGTCATCGACGCGCAGCGCCACATCGACTTTTTCAACCCGGCCTTCAACGGCCTGTACGTCTCCGGCTCCGAGCTCGGCAGCAGCAACGCCAACCGCTACCTGCAGGGCCGCACGGCACGCAACAGCGCCCCGCCTCCCGAGCCGCCCCAACCGCCTGAGCCTCCCGGCGCCGGCGCGCTGAGCAGCTACGCCGAATTCCAGGCCGCCGCCCCCACCGCCCGCGCCGTGGCGCCCGAGGGTGCGCTGGCCTGGCTGGCGGGCCGCTACTACGGCCGCAGCACGGCCGGCGCCTGCTCGGTGACGATTCAGGCCAACGGCAGCGTCTCGGCCACCATGAACGGCAGCACGCAGAGCGTGCGTCTGAACGGCGACAAGGGCGACACCTGGTCGCAACTGCCCGCCAACTCGATGAGTTGGGGCGTCAACGGGGTCGAGCCGGGCCTGGGCGTGAGCCTGATCGGCTACGGCCCGCGACTGGCCTTGGTGGAGATGGGCGGTGTGCTGGACAAATGCGCGATCGCCTTCAAGTCCGACATGGGCTTGAGCATGGCGCTGGCCGGCACGCCGCCGCTGCCGCTGAAGAGCCCGGGCCTGCAGGCCACCGACCTGCCGGCCTGGCTGCTCGGCACGCACAAGGGCCAGACCACCGGCAACATGCTGTACCCACAGACCGCACCGTCCGCCTGCAGCCTGCAGGTCTCGGGCGACGGCAGCCTGCTGGTCACCGCCGGCGGACGGACCTATTCCGCCCAGGTCAGCGGCGGCAGCAGCCAGGGGGACCGCGACGCCAGCGACGCCTCGCGCCTGTCGGCCTACGCGGCACTGACCGGCGCGCGCGACTGGGTGTGGTCGATCACCGGTCAGTCGCCCTCCAGCAGCAACACCGTGCAGGTGCAGATCGAGCTGGCGCACAACGGCGAGCGCTCGCAGGTCAGCTTCGTGACGGCGCAGGTTGCACCAGCGGCGGGCGGCATGGCCACGCAGTTCGACGCCTGCTACTTCCCCAACTGACGCCCTCGGCCCTCGGGGCGACCCGCGTGCTGCGCGGGTGGCCCAGACAGCACACAGCCGCCAAGCCTGACCCCCCCCACCCCACCCTCTGGCCCGCCGGC
>JAYRUQ010000065.1:0-11913 GCA_041919015.1 Inhella sp. | reverse complement strand
GGTCGCAGGATTCGACAGTTGGTCGCAGCGCGCTGCCGCAGCGCCGGCCGCCTTGGCAGCATGCCGGCCTTCCCTGTCCCCGCACCCCGGAGTCCTGCCATGTCCAAGCTCGTTCGTCGCACCCTTTTCACCGGCGCCACCGCGCTGGCCCTGAGCTTCAGCGCTGCGGCGCTGGGCTGGTCCTACACCTGGGGCGGCGAAGCGGTCAGCGGCGACGGCAACGCCCGTCGCGAGACGCGCAGCGTCGCCAGCTTTGACGCCCTCAGCCTGTCCGGCCCCATCGAGGTCAAGCTGCGCCAGGGCGGCACCCAGCGCGTCGAGCTGGAGGCCGACGGCAACCTGCTGCCCTATGTCGAGACCAAGGTGGTCGAAGGGCGCCACGGCAAGACGCTGGAGATCGGCGTGAAGCGCGGCTATCAGCTGCAGTCGCGCCAGCCCCTGCGCGTCGAAATCGATCTGCCCAGCTTGCGCGCCGCGGCCATTGCCGGTTCGGGCAAGCTGGCCATCGAGGCCATGAAGAGCGACGAGCTGAAGCTGGCCGTGGCCGGCTCGGGCAGCGTGGACGCCAGCCGCCTGGAGTCCGGCAAGCTCAGCGTGTCGATCGCTGGCAGCGGCGACATCCGTGCCGCCGGCAGCGCCCGCGAGCTCTCGGCCTCGATCGCCGGCAGCGGCGATGTCAGGACCCGTGAATTGCTTGCCGAAGAGGTCAAGGTGTCGATCTCGGGCAGTGGTGACGCCGAGGTGCAGGCCAGCAAGCGCCTCAAGGTGTCGATCGCCGGCAGCGGCGACGTGCGCTACGCCGGCGAGGCCCAGGTGGAATCGAGCATTGCCGGCTCCGGCAGCGTGCGCAAGTTCTGAGTCCCCGCAAACGCCATCAGGGTGACTCGGCCAGCGTGCAGGCGGCAGCCGGCTGCCCCGGGCAGGGGCCGCGCCAGCGGATCTTGCTGGCGCTGGACGGCGCCAGCGGGAAGCGCTGGTCGACCGCGGTGGCGCGCTGGCCGGTGACCGAGCCGAGTTCCACCCAGCTCCCCGCGCCGTTGCGGTACTCGAGCGTGTAGCGCGCCGACGGACGCAGGGCGCGCGTGCGCAAGCGGTACTGACCGGCCTCGATGCTCAGCGTGGGCTTGCTCGCGAAGGGCCTGGCCAGCGGGTCGCCGACGAACAGTCCCTGGCCCGGCTGCTGCACCGACTTCCAATAGGCCTCCAGCGCCGTGGCGCCGCGCCAGTAGTGGTCGACCAGTTGCGGTGCGCGCGGGAACTTCTGGATGATTCCGCAGGGCTCTTCCACCGTGCCGTAGCTGGCGGTGGCACCGGCCTCCAGCCAGCGCGTCACGGGCATCTGCCCGTTGCCGCTCGGCAAGTGGCCGCCGAATGAGGTGAGGTGGTCGGCCAGCGCGCCGGGTCGGAAGCTCAAGGTGTCGAGCCCGCCCACCGAGGCCAGTCCGGTCAGGTAGAAGAGCAGGTCGGAGCGTCCGCTGATCACATCGCCGCTGGGCTTGTCGAGGAAGTTCAGCGTCAGGGCCCCGGCCCATTGCGCCGGCAGCTCCTCGAACTCGTTGGCCCGGCCGTTGCGGAAGGCGTCGCTGGTGCGCACGAAGTAGCCGGTTCCCGGCGGATGGGAGGCCTCGGCGGCCAGGCCGCGGGCAATCAGGGCCTGTGCCAGCGTCAGGTTGCCAGCCCCCAGCAACATGGCCGGTCGCAGGCCGTGGTCGGTGTGCGGACGCAGCGACTCGCTGTCGAAGTAGGGCGAGGCGCGCGTTGAAAGGCAGTTGGCCGGCACCGGCATGCAATAGGCGTCGTCGTAGCCGAAGGCCATGGCGCTGGTGATGCCCATGCGGCAGTTGCCGCGCACGCGCGTCGGTGCCGCCCAGGTCAGCAAGCTGGCCTGGATGCCCGCCGGCAGGCGGGCCTCGATGTCGGCCCGCAAGGCCGCAAAGGCGGCGGCGGAAATCTCCGGCTGGCTGGTGTCGAGCCCGCGCACGCGGATCAGGTTGGCAGCCGGCAGCTTGCGCGCCTGCAGATAAGCCGCCGCCACCGCCTCGGACAGCGTGTCCCCCTCGGCCACCAGCAAGGCCAGCTGCGCCGGCTGCAGCCCCGGCTCGGGCAGGTTCAGCAGCAGATTCGGGTTGCCGGGGTCGGGCAGCTCGGCCCCACCACCACCTCCGCCGCCACCACCGCAGCCCGCCAGGCCCAAGGCCAGCACCCCGCACCACCACACGACCGACTTGCTCATCGCCGTCACCATACCCGACCACAATGCGGCCCCTTGACCGCGTTTGTGCAACATATTGAATACCGCCGCGGCGCCCGCGAGATGGCGGCGCCTGTGCTGGGCATGGCCGCCTGGGGTCTGGTCACGGGTGTGGCCATGGTCAAGTCGGGGCTCACGGTGGCGCAGGCGTTGGCCATGACCCTGTTCGTGTTCGCCGGCAGCGCCCAGCTGGCCAGCCTGCCGCTGATCGCCGCCGGTGCCCCGCTCTGGGTGCTGCTGCTGACGGCGTTCTGCGTCAACCTGCGCTTCGTCATCTTCAGCGCCCAGTGGCAGCCCTACTTCGGCCACCTGCCGCTGCGCCAGCGCCTGCTGATGATGTACGTGGCGGGCGACGTGACCTATGTGAACTTCCTGCGCCGCTACCCCGAGGCGCGCGCGCAGCCCGGGCAGGTCGAGTACTACTGGGGCGCCGTGCATGTCAACTGGCTGGGCTGGCAGAGCGCCTCGGTGCTGGGCGTGCTGGCGGCCGACGCGGTGCCCACGCACTGGGGGCTGGGCTTCGCCGGCGTGCTGGCCCTGCTCGGCCTGGCCTACTCGCTGATGAACGAGCGCGTGCTGCTGTGGGTGGCGCTGGTGGCCGGTGCGGTGTCGATTGCCAGCTACCACTTGCCCTTGCGCCTGAACATCGTCTGCGCCATCGCGGTGGCCGGCGCCCTGGGCTGGTGGCTGGACCGGCGTCGTGAGGCGGGCGATGAGCGACGCTGAAATCTGGCTGGCCATCGCCGGGCTGACCGGCGTGTCGGTGCTCGCGCGCAGCTTCTTCCTGCTGCCCGACCGGCCGTTGCCGATCCCCGGCTGGGCGCGCGAGGCGCTGCGCGTGGCGCCGTTGGCGGCGCTGGCCGCCGTCATCGCCCCCGAGGTCTTCATGAGCCAGGGCGAGCTCATCAGCAGCTGGCGCGACCCACGCTGGCCGGCCGCGCTGGCCGGCAGCCTGTTCTACTTCTGGCGGCGCGGCATCCTCGGCACCATCGTCGTGGGCATGGCCGTCTATCTTTTCCTCAAGCTTGGAATGCATTGGTAATGGCTGCTCTGAACATCCTCCGCCTCTCCGACCTGATCGCCGCTGGCAAGCTCAAGGGTCAGCGCGTCTTCATCCGCGCCGACCTCAACGTGCCCCTGGACGACGCCGGCCACATCACCGAGGACACCCGCATCCGCGCCTCGCTGCCGGCCATCCGCCAGTGCCTGGAGGCCGGTGCGGCGGTGATGGTGACCTCGCACCTGGGTCGCCCCACCGAGGGCGAGTTCAAGCCGGAAGACTCGCTGGCCCCGGTGGCGGCGCGCATGGCCGAGCTGCTCGGCCGGCCGGTGCGCCTGCAGGCCGACTGGGTCGACGGCGTGGCCATCGAGCCCGGCGAGCTGGTGCTGTTGGAGAACTGCCGCCTGAACAAGGGCGAGAAGAAGAACAAGCCCGAGCTGGCGCAGAAGATGGCGCAGTTGTGCGACGTCTTCGTGCACGACGCCTTCGGCACCGCGCACCGCGCCGAGGCCAGCACCTACGGCATCGCCGAGCACGCGAAGACCGCCTGCGCCGGGCCGCTGCTGGCGGCCGAGATCGACGCCATCTCCAAGGCCCTGGCCAGCCCGAAGCGCCCGCTGCTGGCCATCGTGGCCGGCTCCAAGGTCAGCACCAAGCTGACCATCCTGCAGTCGCTGGCCAACAAGGTGGACGGGCTGATCGTCGGCGGCGGCATCGCCAACACCTTCATGCTGGCGGCCGGGCTGAAGATCGGCAAGAGCCTGGCCGAGCCCGATCTGCTTGAGCAGGCGCGCGCCGTGATCGACGCCATGAAGGCGCGCGGCGCCGCGGTGCCCATCCCCGTCGACGTGGTCTGCGCCAAGACCTTCGCCGCCGACGCGCCGGCCACCATCAGGGCGGCCGATGAAGTTCAGGACGACGACCTGATCCTCGACATCGGACCGCAGACCGCCGCGCTGCTGTCCGAGCAACTCCGGCTTGCGGGCACCATCGTCTGGAACGGCCCGGTCGGCGTGTTCGAGTTCGACGCCTTCGCCCACGGCACCGAGACCCTGGCGCGTGCCATCGCCGAGAGCCCCGCCTTCAGCATCGCCGGCGGCGGCGACACCCTGGCCGCCATCGCCAAGTACGGCATCGGCGAGCAGGTCGGCTACATCAGCACCGGCGGTGGCGCCTTCCTCGAGGTGCTGGAGGGCAAGACCCTGCCGGCCTTCGAGATCCTGCAGCGCCGCGCGGCCGGCTGAGAATCGCGCTGCCGCCCATGAGCACCGAACCCACCCTGCCCTACGTCGCCCAGCGCAGCGAGCCGCCCGATGACGGCAGCCAGGCGCTGCCGCTCGGTTTCCGGCTCGACGAATTCGAGATCCAGGCCAAGCTTGGCGAAGGCGGCTTCGGCATCGTCTACCGCGCCTGGGACCACTCGCTCGGGCAGGTGCGCGCCATCAAGGAGTACATGCCGGCCGGCATCGCGCAGCGCGACCCGGGCGGCAGCCCGCAGGTGCTGGCGCGCTCCAGCAAGCTGCGCGAGACCTTCGACAAGGGCCTGCAACGCTTCATCGAGGAAGCCCAGACCCTGGCGCGCTTCGACCACCCCTCGCTGGTGCGCGTGCTGCGCCGCTGGGAGGCGCATGGCACCGCCTACATGGCCATGCCGCTGTATGAAGGCGCGACGCTGCGCGAGCACATCCGCGCGCTGCCCGAGCGCCCCGGCGAGGACTGGTTGATGCAACTGCTCGACCCGCTGACCGAGGCGCTGGCCGTGGTGCATGGGCACCACTGGCTGCACCGCGACATCGCGCCCGACAACATCATGCTGCTCAAGGGCAGCGGGCGGCCGCTGCTGCTCGACTTCGGCGCCGCGCGCCAGGTCATCGGCGACCAGACGCAGGAGCTGACCGCCATCCTCAAGCCGGGCTTCGCGCCCATCGAGCAGTACGGCGAGACGCCGGGCCTGGAGCAGGGCCCGTGGACCGACGTCTACGCGCTGGCCGCCACCCTGCACTGGGTGCTGCTGGGGCGCGCGCCGGCCGCCTCGGTGAGCCGGGTGCTGGTCGACAACCAGAAGCCGCTGGTCGAGAGCGCGCACGGCCTGGCCGGCGAGCGCCTGCTGGCGGCGCTGGACAAGGCCTTGCGCGTCGATGCCCGCCAGCGCACCCAGAGCATGGCCGAGCTGCGCGCCGACCTCGGGCTGGCGCCTGCGGCGGCGCCCGGCGCGGCCGCGCCCTCGCGGACGACGAGCGTGGCCAAGACCGTCGCCGCGGCGGCCCCGGCGGCCGACGAACTGACGCAGTTGCTGACCCGCCCGGCGCAGGACCCCGCCGCCTGGGCCCGTACCGAGATGGCGGCCACCCAGCAGATCAACCCCGGCACGCTGGACCTCACGCCCACCGCGGCGCCCACGTCGGCGTCCACCGCAGCGCCAATACCGGGCACACCGACCCCTGCCCCAGAGGAAGACCTGCCCGCCACCGCCACCCAGGCGCCGGCCGAGCCGGTGGTGCAGATGCTGGCGCAACCTGCGTCTCGGGCGCCGCGCGCCGCGCCGAATGCACCGACCACGCCGGCGCTGCAGAACGTCAACGCCGCCGGCTCGTCCGGCAAGCTGCTGGGGCTGGGCGGCGGGCTTTTGTTGCTGCTGGCACTGGGCTTGGGCACCTATGCGCTGCGCGGCCCGAGCGAGTCCGCGGCGCCCCAACAGACCGGTTCAGCCGTGTCAGCCGCGCCAGCCGCAGCGACCGCAACCCCCACGAACGGCGCGACACCCCCGCCCGCCGCTGCCGCGCTGCGCTTCGATCTCGACGAACAGCTGCAGCGCCTGATGGCCGGCGGCCGGGCCTCGCTGGTGCCGACGCTGACCGACGCGCCGGCGCAGATCTCGGTGCAGGGCCAGCAAATGCTGAGCTTCCAGATCGAGCCGCGCGAGGACGCCTACCTGACGGTGCTGGTGCGCGGGCCCGACGGCTCGCTGACCCGGCTGCTGGCCGACCAGCCGCCCCTCAAGCTCAAGGCCGGCCAGCGCTTCGCCTTCCCGCCGGCCGGCAGCGACCGTCTGCAGGCCGCCGAGCCGCTCGGCGCCGAGGATGTCTTCGTGCTGCTGAGCCGCCTGCCGCGTCAGTACCGCGAGCTGGCCGGCGAGCGCGCCGGCAGCTTCGAGACCCTGCCGACCGGCGACGCCGCCAGCGCGCTGCTGCGCCAGTGGCGCGGCGAGACCCCCTGGCTGGCCGGCCGCTTCGAGGGCCCATGCCCGGGCGGCAGCGGCTGCGACGACTACGGTGTGGCGCGCCTGCGCGTCGAGGTGGTGCGATAAGGAAGGTCTGCACAACCCGCGCTGCGGGATGGCCGCCAGGGCCGCCGTCCTTTATGGTGTGAGCCTTGTTGCCGGAGATGCTGACATGACCCCCTTGCTTCGCTTGCTGCCCTTCATCGCCGCCCTGCTGCTGACCTGCGTGCCCGTCGCGCAGGCCCAGGAGGCGGTACTCAAGGGCAAGGACGTCACCGCCGAGGCGCTGATCGACGCGCTGGCCCTGCCCGAGGCCGGCGCGCCGCGCACGCGTGGCCTCAAGCCGGTGTCGCCCGACGCCCGCCCGGCCGCCGCCGGCGGACGCGCCAACCTGCTGATCACCTTCCTGACCAACTCCACCACCCTCACCGCCGAGGCCGAGGGCATCGTCGCCACGCTGGCCAAGGCCATGCAGTCCGACAGCCTGAGCGGCGTGCGCTTCCGCGTCGAGGGTCACGCCGACGCGCGCGGCGACCCGCAGGCCAATCTGGCGCTGTCCAAGGCGCGCGCCGAGGCCGTCGCGGCCCGGCTGGCACAGAAGCATGGCGTGGCCGCCGAACGCCTGCAGCCCGAGGGCAAGGGCGCAGCCGAGCCGCTCAACAAGGAGCGCATCGACGCGCCGGAAAACCGCCGCGTCACGGTGGTCAGCCTGCGTTGAGCGAACTGGACCTCGCGCCGCTGTGGCTGTCCGTGAGGGTGGCCACGGTGGCCACCCTGCTGGCGCTGGGGGCCGGTCTGCTGCTGGGCTGGGTGGTGGCGCGCACGCGCCTGCCCGGTCGCACCGTGCTGGAGGCCCTGTGCATGCTGCCGCTGGTGCTGCCGCCCACGGTGCTGGGCTACGCGCTGCTGGTGCTGATGGGGCGTGACGGACCGCTGGGCGCCTGGCTGCGCCTGCACTTCGACTACAGCCTGGTGTTCCATTGGCACGGCGCGGTGCTGGCCTCGGCCCTGGTGGCGCTGCCACTGGTGCTCAAGGCAGCGAGCACGGCGCTGGCCGGCGTCGATGCGCAACTGGAGGCCGCGGCGCGCACCCTCGGGCAGTCGGCCTGGGCGGTGTTCGTGCGCGTCACCCTGCCGCTGGCCTGGCCCGGCATCCTGGCCGGCACCCTGCTGGCGTTTGCGCGCGCCTTGGGTGAGTTCGGCGCCTCGCTGCTGATCGCCGGCTCGATCCCCGGGCGCACCCAGACCGCCTCGATGGCCATCTACGACGCCGTGCAGTCGGGCCAGGACGAATTGGCGCTGGCGCTGTCGCTGATCGTCTCGGCGCTGTCGGTGGCCATCCTGCTGGGTGCCAACCGCCTGCTGTCAGCGCGGGCCTGAACCATGCTGCGCCGGCTCTGGATCGCTGCCCTCCTGATGGCGATCGCCTCGGTCGCCCAGGCGCTGACCGTGTCGGCCGCCGCCAGCCTGGGCGAGGCCCTGCGCGAGATCGGCGCGCGCTTCCAGGCCCAGGGCGGGCCGGCCGTGCACTTCAACTTCGCCGCCTCCGGCGTGCTGCTGCAGCAGCTGCGCCAGGGCGCGCCGGTGGACGTGCTGGCCAGCGCCGACGAGGCCACCGCGCAGCGCGGCGTGGCGCTGGGCCTGCTGGAGCCCGCCTCGCGGCGCGTCTTCGCGCGCAACGCCCTGGTGCTGGTGGCACCCATCGGCAGCGCGCTGCCGCAAACCCTCGCCGACCTGGCACGGCCCGAGCTGCGCCGCATCGCGCTGGGCAAGCCGGCCAGCGTGCCGGCCGGCCGCTACGCCGAGCAGGCCCTGCAGCAGCACGGGCTGACGGCGGCCGTGGCGGCCAAGCGGGTGCCGGCCGACAACGTGCGTCAGGTGCTGGATTACGTGGCGCGCGGCGAGGTCGACGCCGGTCTGGTCTACGCCAGCGACGTCCGGGCGGCCGCGACGCGGGTGCGCATGGTCCAGCGCGTGACGGGCACGGACCCCATCGTCTACCCCGCGCTGCGGGTGAAGGGTGGGCAGGCCGACGCGCAGGCCTTCATCGACTTCCTGCTCAGCCCCGAGGCCCAGGCCATCCTGGCGCGGCACGGCTTCGAGGCGCCATGACGATGCCGGATGCCAGCGTCGCCACGAGCTTCGAGGTCGAACTGCAGGCCCGCCTGAGCGACGGCCGGCGCCACTTCGCGCTCGACATCCGCTTTCAGGCCGCCGCTCCGGTGGTGGCGCTGTACGGCGCCTCGGGCGCCGGCAAGTCGCTCACGCTGCAGGGCATCGCCGGGCTGCTGCCGCACTGCCAGGGCCGCGTGCGGGTGGCCGGCGAGACCCTGCTGGACAGTACCGCGGGGCTCGACCGCCCGGCCGCCGCACGCTCGCTGGGCGTGCTGTTCCAACACTACGCGCTGTTCCCGCACCTCAGCGTGCGCGACAACGTCGGCTTTGCGCTGACGCGCTGGTGGGACCGCCGGCTGCGCGGCGCCGACGCCGAAAGGGTCGACGCGCTGCTGGAGAGCCTGGGCCTGGGCGCGCTGGCGCACAGCCGGCCGCGCCATCTGTCGGGCGGCCAGCAGCAGCGCGTGGCGCTGGCGCGTGCGCTGGCCGGCCGGCCGCGCGCCTTGCTGCTCGACGAGCCCTTTGCCGCCCTGCACCCGCGCCTGCGCCGCCAGCTGCGCGAGGAGCTGCGCAGCGTCTGCGCGCGTTACGCCATCCCGGTGCTGATGGTCACCCACGACGTCGACGACGTGCTGGCTCTGGCCGATCTGGCCTTCCTCATCGACGAAGGCCGGGTGCAGCGCGAGGTGGACCTGCGCCGGGGCTTGGCGCAGGACCGCCTGGAGGACCTCGCGGTGACACCCGACAGCCCCGAGCAGGCGCGGCTGCGCGAGCTGCTGGCGTCGTAGGCGGATCGCGGGTTCGCTTTTCGCCCTCCTGCAGCGCCGGCCGACGCTCAGACCGCCAGCATGTCGGCCCAGATGTTCTGCGCCCAGCTCAGCGCGTAACGGCCCTCCACCTGGCTGGCGCGCAGCGACACGCCGCCCGAGCCGGGCACCGTCTTCATGATCCGCTCGGCGGCGTCGTACTGGTGCACCGAGGCCACGTGGATGACCTCGGCCGGCGTGACGAAGCTGTAGCAGGTGTTCATCACCACCGGCGTGGGGTTGACCGGCTCGCCCTTGAGCAGTTGCACGATGGCGGCGGCGGCCACCTTGGCATGCTGGTTGGCCATGTGGCCGCTCTTGGGCATCAGGGGGCCGGGGAAGAGCGCGTCGCCCAGCACATGGATGCCGGGCACGGCGGTGGATTCCATGGTCAGCCAGTTCACGCCGGCCCAGCGCTGGTTGACGTTGACCAGGCCGGCCTGCACCGCGATCTCGCCGGCGCGCTGCGGCGGTACGACGTTGAGCACGTCGGCCTTCAGGTCCTCGAACTCCAGCCGGGCGGTCTGACCGCTGAGCTCCTTGAGCTCGGCATTGGCGCGGTACTCGAGCACGCCGGCGTAGTGCTCGGCAAAGGCGGCCTCGAAGAGCGCCTTCTTCGACTGCACCTCGGGGTTGGCGTCCAGCACCAGCAACTTGGCGCGCGGCTTGGCGCGCTTCAGGTAGTCGGCCACCAGGCAGGCGCGCTCGTAGGGGCCGGGCGGGCAGCGGTAGGGCGCCTTGGGGATGCTCAGCGCCACCACGCCACCGTCGGGCAGGGCCTCGAGCTGGCGGCGCAGCGCCAGCGTCTGCGGCCCGGCCTTCCAGGCGTGCAGCACGCGGCCGCTGTCCACCGCGGCGCGCAGCCCGCCCACGGCGTCGAACAGGAAATCCACGCCGGGCGACATGACGAGGCGGTCGTAGGCGAGCACGCGGCCGTCGGCCAGGCGCACCTGGCGCGCCACGCCGTCCACCGCCACCACCTCGGCCTGCAGCACCTTGACGCCGACCCGGCGCAGGCCCTCGTAGCCCACGGTGACCTCGGCCAGTTGCTTGCTGCCGCCGATCACCAGATTGGAGATCGGGCAGGAGATGAACTGCGCGTTGCGCTCGACCAGGGTGACATCGACGTTGCCGCCCCACAGGCGCAGGTAGCGCGCCGCCGTGGCGCCGCCGTAGCCGCCACCGATGACGACCACGCGGCCGATCGAGGGACCGGTCGAGGGGCTGGTTGCAGCAGGAGTCGAAGGGGCGTCGGCGCCCGGGCTGGCGCAGCCGCCGGCCAGGCTGGCAGCGCCGAGGCCGGCCAGCAGCTGGCGGCGCGAGAAGTGGACGGGCGGGTTCATGGGCGGGTCCTCATCGGGCGCTGGGAGCGGGCTGGGCGGCTGGGGCCGCAGGGTTCGCCGGGCTGGCGGGCTGGGCGGCGAAGTAGGCCGCGATCAGGCGCAGCTGCTCCTCGCTGTAGCCCTTGGCGATCTGGTGCATGATCGTCGCGGGCATGGCGCCGCTCCTGAAGTCGGCGAGTTGCGCCAACAGCCGATCGGCCGGAACGCCGGCCAGCGGGCGCATGTCGCCGCGCGCCTGGCCGTTGCTGCCGTGGCAGTTGGCGCAGGTGGCCGCCAGGTTGCGGCCCAGCAGCGGGTTGGGCGCGGTCTGCGCCGCCACGCTGTGTGCCGCGAAGGCCAGCAGGGCGATGCCAAGGGTCTGGAGGGTCGGGGTCATGGGGCCTCGGGGGATGGCGCAATGGGGCGCAATGGGCCGCGATTGTGCGCAAGGGATGGCAGGCGAGTCGATCGTCAGGGCCGCGCCGCGGTCCGGCGCCCGCTTCAATGCGGACGCTTGAGCGCCTCGCGGTCGGCGGCATCCATCTCGGCGGCCTGCAGCACGGCCTCGCGCCACAGGCGTGCAGGAATGAAGCTGCGCAGCTGCTGCAGCGCCCGCTCGATCAGCTTCGGGTGCAGTTCGTGGCCGATGCCCGGCAGCAGGTCGGCGGTGAGGTCGGCACCCAGGCCCACCCAGGCCTCGGCGGCGGCCACCACGCGGTGCTGCGGCAGCTCGGTGTCGCGCAGGCCGTGCAGCAGGTGCAGGCAGACGCCCTGCGGCGCCTGCTCGGGCAGGGCGCGCGGCGCGGCGCCGAAGGCCAGCACACGGCCGGCCAGCGCCGGCTCGCGCTGCACGGCCTCGAGCGCCAGCTCGCCGCCTTGCGAGAAGCCGGCCAGCGCCACGCGCGGCCAGGGCAGTGCGTAATGGCGCGCCCAGTCGCGCACGCGCTCGATGAAACCCGGCAGCGCGGCGTCGAGCTCGCCCGTGTGCCAGCGGAATCCGCGCACGGCCTCGCTGGGCAGGGGCAGCGGCGCGTCGAGCGCCAGCACCGCCGCCTGCGGGTACTCGCGGTGCAGGGCCTCGGCCAGCGGCTGCATCTGCGCGCGATCGGCGCCGTCGCCGTGCAGCAGCAGGAAGAGCAGGTCGGGCACGCCCTGCTTGGGCAGCAAGGGCTCGGCGTCGGCTTCGGGCAGCATGCTCA
>JAYRUQ010000064.1:0-11965 GCA_041919015.1 Inhella sp. | reverse complement strand
GGCAATGCCCTGCGCACCGGTCGCCTGCACCATGCCTATCTGTTCACGGGCACGCGCGGCGTGGGCAAGACGACCGTCAGCCGCATCCTGGCCAAGGCGCTGAACTGCGTCGGTCCCGACGGCCAGGGCGGCGTGACGGCCGAGCCCTGCGGTGTCTGCCCGGCCTGCCGCGACATCGACAGCGGGCGCTTCGTCGATTACGTCGAACTCGACGCCGCCAGCAACCGCGGCGTGGAGGAGATCTCGCAGCTGCTCGACCAGGCGGTCTACAAGCCGGTGGTCGGGCGCACCAAGGTCTACCTGATCGACGAGGTGCACATGCTCTCCACGCACGCCTTCAACGCCATGTTGAAGACGCTCGAGGAGCCGCCCGACTACCTGAAGTTCGTGCTGGCCACCACCGACCCGCAAAAGGTGCCGGTAACCGTGCTGAGCCGCTGCCTGCAGTTCAATCTGCGGCCGCTGCCGCCGCCCCTGATCGCCGAGCACCTGACGGCCGTGCTGCGCCAGGAAGGCATGGACTGCGAGGAGGGCGCGCTGCGGCTGATCGCCCGCGCCGCGCGCGGTTCGATGCGCGACGCGCTGTCGCTGACCGACCAGGCGATCGCCTTCGGCGCCGGTCGGCTCCAGGAGGACCAGGTGCAGCAGATGCTCGGTGCCACGCCGCGCGCCCATGTGCTGAACCTGCTGCGGCAACTGGCCGAGGGCGACGGCGCCGCGCTGGTGGCCGAGGTGGACGCGCTGCGCGCCGCCGGCCATGCCGCGCAGGGCGTGGCCGACGAGCTGGCGCGCTGGCTGCAGCTGATTGCGCTGGCGCAGGCCGCACCGCAGGCGCTCGACCCGCAGGACCCCGACAGCCAGGACGTGCAGCCGCTGGCCGCGCTATGGCCGGCCGATGAGCTGCACTTGGGCTACCGCATCCTGCTGCAGGCGCGCGAGGAGCTGCCGCTCAGCCCCGACGAGCACGCCGGCCTGCTGATGCTGCTGCTGCGCGCGCTGGCCTTCCGGCCGGCCGGTCGCACCAGCGCCCCGGCCACCAGCGCCGCCCTGCGCGTGCCGGCCACGCCGCGCCTGAGCGTGCCGGTGCCGCGGGGGGGGCCGGAGGTCGAAGCGGCCCGCCGTCCTGTCGAGCCGGTGCAGCCGGTGCAGCCGGTGCAGCCGGTGCCGCCGCTGCGCCCGCTGGCGCCGCGCACCCGTCCACCGGTCTCCGTACCGGTCGCTCCGCCGGAACCGGCCCCCGCACCCGCCGAGGCCAGCGCCAGTGCGTCGACTGCCCCTGCCCCTGGGACTGAGGCCGAGGATGGCGCTCTGCCCTGGCTGGACCTGCCACCGCAGGAGGCCGATGCCGGGGCCGAGCCGGCGCCACCCGAGCGCGCGCCGCCCCCCGTTGCCGCGGCCGCCGATGCCAGCCCGATGCTGCAGTCGACGCCCCTGGGCGCCGAATGGGCCGAGCTGGTGCCGCGGCTCGAGATGGTGGGCCTGGCACGCACCCTGGCGCTGCAATCGCAATGCCTGCAGCTCGAGCGTGGCGGCAGTGCCTGGAGCGTGCGCCTGCGCTCGCCCAGCCCGGCGCTGCAGGCCGGGCAGGCGCGGCTCGAGGCGGCGCTGCTCAAGCACGCCGGCGTCAGCGTGCGCCTGCAGCTGGAGGCCGGCGAGGTGCAGGACAGCCCGCTGCTGCGCGAGCAGGCCGCCGCCCAGCAGCGCCAGCGCGGCGCCGAAGCCGAGATCGCCGGCTCCGCCGAGCTGGCGCTCATCCAAGAACATTTCCCCGGCGCCCGCGTGCTGCCGGGCTCGATCAAACCCCTGGAGTCCCCACCATGATGAAGAACCAACTCGCCGGCCTGATGAAACAGGCCCAGGCGATGCAGGACAACCTGAAGAAGGCGCAGGAGGAGTTGGCCCATATCGAGGTCGAGGGCCAGAGTGGCGCCGGCCTCGTGAAGGTGACCATGACCTGCAAGCACGACGTGCGCCGGGTGCAGATCGACCCCAGCCTGCTGGCCGACGACAAGGACATGCTCGAGGACCTGGTGGCCGCGGCCTTCAACGACGCGGTGCGCCGCGCCGAGGAGACCAGCCAGGAAAAGATGGGCAAGCTGACCGCCGGCCTGCCGCTGCCCCCCGGCATGAAGCTCCCCTTTTGAGTCATCGGTCTGCCTACTGCGCGGGGCGATTCAGCGCCTGCGCTCCTCGCCGCACGGGAGTGCGGCTGCGGTGCTCGACGCAGCCTCGACCCGCTCGCTACGGCATCCCGACGACTCCAATCGAGTGCTTTGGCGGGGAGGGGATCTGAGTGGCTGCGCTCGATCAGCTGGTTGACGCGCTGCGCAAGCTGCCGGGCATCGGTCCGAAGAGCGCGCAGCGTATCGCCTACCACCTGGTGCAGCACGACCGGGCTGCGGCGGCGCAGCTGGCGGCGGGTCTGACGGCGGCGCTCGACCAGGTGCAGACCTGCACGCGCTGCCATGGCTTCGCCGAGTCGCCCGTGTGCGCGGTCTGCCTGGACGCGCAGCGCGACCCGGCGCTGCTCTGCGTGGTCGAAAGCCCCGCCGATCAGGCCGTCATCGAGCGCAGCGGCAGCTACCGTGGCTACTACTTCGTACTCGGTGGGCGCGTCAGCCCGCTCGATGGGCGCGGCCCGCGCGACGTCGGCGCCGAGGCCCTGCTGGCGCGCGCCGGCGACGGGCGAGTCGCCGAGGTGATCCTGGCCACCAGCTTCACCGCCGAGGGCGAGGCCACCGCCTACCTGCTGGGCGAGGCGCTCAAGGCGCGCGGCCTGCGGGTCAGCCGCCTGGCGCGTGGCGTGCCCATCGGCGCCGAGCTGGAGTACGTGGACCTGGGTACCTTGGCGCACGCGCTGGCAGATCGACGCTGATCGCCGCCGCGCCGTAGACACAGCGTCAAGCGCGCGGAAGCGCGCTGCGTGCTGGAATGCGCCCCTCATCAACGCCACCCACAACGGCATGAGCACCCTCGCCAACTACTGCATCCTGGCCGCCTGCGTGCTGCCCATCGTCTGCACCGGCATCGCCAAGGCGCCGGGTTTCGGCAAGCGGCGCCGCGACGGCGGCTACGACAACCACGACCCGCGCGCCTGGCTGGCGCGCCAGACGGGGCGTGCGGCGCGCGCCAACAACGCGCAGGCCAACGGCTTCGAGGCGCTGCCGCTGTTCATCGCCGGCGTGCTGCTGGCGCAGTCCGGCGGCGCCGCCCAGGGCACGGTGGATGCGCTGGCGCTGGGCTTCATCGCCTGCCGTGTGGCCTACATCGCGCTCTACCTGGCCGACCTGCAGCTGCTGCGCAGCCTGGTGTGGGCGGGCGGCTTCGGCCTCAGCGTGGCGCTCTTTTTTGTCGCCTGATCTGTCGCCTGATATCGCTTTCGCCATCTGGGTTGGGGCGGCGCCACAGTGTCAGCGGGGGAAAAGAATCGCTCGCTAAAGTCGCGCGCCTGAGGAGTCACCCAGACCCTTTCGAAAGGGCAGATCACCGCGGCGCCAGGCCTTGGCCGCGGCTTCAACAACATGCGCGACAACGGCCCCGTCACCCAACGCGAATTTCCGCTCCCGCCCGGCAAGACTCTGGTCTCGGTCACCGACCTGAAGGGCCGCATCGTCTACTGCAACAAGGCCTTCGTGGCCGTCAGCGGCTACGCCGAGGCGGAACTGCTCGGCCAGCCGCACAACCTGGTGCGCCACCCCGACATGCCGGCCGAGGCCTACCGCGACCTCTGGGACACCGTGGAGCGCGGCCTGCCGTGGACCGGCCTGGTGAAGAACCGGCGCAAGAACGGCGACCACTACTGGGTGCGCGCGCACGCCACGCCGGTGCGCCGCGATGGCCGCGTGGTGGGCTATCTGTCGGTGCGCACCACGCCCGAGCGCGCCGAGATCAACGCCGCTGATGCCCTCTATGCCCGCATGCGCGACGAGGCGCGCGGCGGCCGCCTGCGCACCGTGCTGCGCGGCGGCAAGCTGCGTCGCGCCGGAGCGATCGGGCGGGCATGGCGGGCGCTGGTGGGCGCGACGCGCTGGCTGGGTTGGGGGGGCTTGGTCGTGCTGGTGGCGGCGCTCGCCGGTCCGCTGCTGGTCGATGTTCTGCCGGCTGCGCTGGCGTGGACGCTGCTGCCGGCCGCCGTGCTCGGCGCGCTGGCGCTGCAGCGCAGGCAACTGCTGCAGCCCCTGCGCCAGCTGCGCCTGGATACCCAGACCCTGGCCAGCGGTGATCTGGTGCGGCCCGTGGTCACGGACCTGCCCGGCATTGCCGGTGACGTTGCCCAGGGCTTGCAGCAGCTGTCGGTGACGGTGCGCACCATCATCTCGGACGCGCGCGACGACGTGCAGGTGCTGCGCGGCGTGTCGGCCGAGGTGGCCTCGGGATCGCTCGAGCTGTCGGCGCGCACCGAGTCGCAAGCCGCCAGCCTGGAGCAGACGGCAGCCTCGATGGAGGAGATCAACAGCACGGTGCGCAACACCGCCGCCGGCGCGCAGGACGCCAGCGGCCAGGCCGGACAGGTCGAGGCGGCGGCGCACGCCGGCGCCGAGGCGGTCGGGCAGATGGTCAGCACCATGGCGGCCATCAGCGAGAGCTCGCGGCGCATCGGCGACATCATCCAGGTCATCGAGGGCGTGGCCTTCCAGACCAACATCCTGGCGCTCAACGCCGCTGTGGAGGCGGCCCGTGCCGGTGAGCAGGGGCGCGGCTTCGCCGTGGTGGCCGCCGAGGTGCGCTCGCTGGCCCAGCGCACCGCCGAGGCGGCCAAGGAGGTGCGTCAGCTCATCACCGAATCGGCCGAGCGCGTCGAGGCGGGCAACGCCATCACCGAGCAGACGCAGCAGCGCATGGAGGCGCTGTCGGGCGCGGTGCAGCAGGTGCGTGCGGTGCTCGAACAGATCCGCCACTCGGCCGGCGAGCAGCAGCTCGGCGTGTCGCAGGTCACCGAGGCGGTGACCCAGCTCGACTCGCTGACGCAGCAGAACGCCGCCATGGTGGAAGAGCTGGCGGCCGCGGCGCAGAGCGTGCGCGAGCCCATCGATGCGTTCGAGCTGCAGCTCGGCCTGCTGCAGCTCGAGGCCGGCAAGGCGGTGCTGGCCGAGCGCGATGCCGTGGCGCTGCGCAAGGACGCCAAGCAGGGCGTTGGCGCGGCGGCCGAATTCGATCTGCAGACCTTTCTGAGCGCGCACCTGAACTGGAAGGCGCGCCTGCGCGACGCCGTGCGCGTGGCCGAGAAATTTGATGTCGAGACGGTGCGCAAGGACGACTGCTGCCCGCTCGGCCAATGGCTGCACGGCAAGGGGCGCACGCAGTGGGGGCATCTGCCGGGCCTCACCCGGCTGCTCGACGAGCACGCCGCATTCCACCGCGAGGCCGGACGCGTGGCCGAGGTGGCCAACCGCGGCGACGAGGCGGGCGTGCAACGCCTGCTGGGCACCGGCTCAGCCTTTTCGCGCGCCACGCAAGGGACGGTGATGGCGCTCAAGGGCTTCGAGCTCGAGATGCGCGGCGCCGCGCCCAAGGCGGCAGCGAGCCGGTCCGCGCCGGCGCCGCGATCCGGCCTTCGAGCGGTCGCTTCGACCACTTCGCCAGTCCCTGCGGCGGCGGCCGCCACTGCGACGCCTGCTGACGATTGGGAGACCTTCTGAACGGGCTGCGTCAGCTTCGGCGCGTGCCGCGTTTGCCCTTGGTCGCCGAGGCGGCGGCAGGCCGGCTGCTGCGCTGGGCCTTGGCGCTCGCCTTGGCTGCCGGCGCGCGCAGCATCAGCGTGACGGGCTGACCGGTCTTCAGGACGGCGCTGGCGGAGCGGCCGCCGTTCCATTCGACGAGTTGCTCAAGGGGCAGGCGCTGGCGGCGTGCGATGGCGGTCAGGGTGTCGCCCTTGCGCGCCTTGACGACCCGCTTGACGAGCCGTTGCTCGGGGGTCAGCGCCAGTTGTGCGGAGTCGGCCAGGTGCTCGGAGACATCGTGGTCGCGCTTGGCGGTGCGCGGCACCAGCAGCGTGGAGCCGGCCTTGATCAGCATGCGGCCCTGGATGGCGTTGACCGCGCGCAGCTCGGCTTCGCCCATGCCGATGTGGCGGGCGGCGTCGGCCGGCTTCATGGTGCGCGGCAGCTGCCAGGCGGTCCAGCTGGAGAAGCTGCCAGGGTGCGCGGCGTACTGGCGCGCAAAGCGCTCGGCGGCCTCATAGGGCAGCAGCAGCTGGGGCGTGGCGGCGGCCAACACCACCGGCTTGTTGAGTTGCGGGTTGAACTGGCGAAACACCTCGGGGCTCAGGCCGGCCAGCTGTGCGGCCAGCTCGACGTCGATGTCGCGCTCGATGCGCACGCTCAGGAAATAGGGGTGGTTGGCCAGCGGCGGCAGCAGCGCGCCGAAACGCTCGGGCTCGCGCACCAGGTTTTCGATGGCCTGCAGCTTGGGCACGTAGTCGGCCGTCTCGGCGGGCATGCGCAGGTCTTCGTAGCGCCCCGGCTTGCCGGCGGCGCGGGCGCGCTTGACGGCACGGTCGACGTTGCCCATGCCCCAGTTGTAGGCGGCCAGCGCGAGCTGCCAGTCGCCGTCGTAGCGGCGGCCGAGCTGCGCCAGGTAGTCGAGCGCGGCGCGGGTGCTGGCCAGCACGTCGCGGCGGTCGTCGCGGAACAGGTTCTGCTTGAGGTCGAAGTCCTTGCCGGTGGCGCTCATGAACTGCCACATCCCACTCGCGGCAACCCGGCTTTTTGCCTCCGGGTTGAAGGCCGACTCGATGAAGGGCAGCAAGGCCAGCTCCATCGGCAGCTGGCGGCGCTGCACTTCCTCGACGATGTGGAACAGGTAGCGACCGCCGCGGTCGAGCATGCGCGCCACGTACTCGGGGCGCTGCTGGTAGTAGGCCTCCCACTTCTGCACACGGGCGCCGTCCAGGTCGGCGAGCAGCAACTGGCTCTGGATGCGCGCCCACAGGTCGGCGTGCGCCTCCTGGGACTGGAAGTTGACCTCGGGCGCCTCGGGTTGCAGGTCGTCCTGCACCACGGCCTTCGGGGGCGGAGCGTCGTCGGCCAGCGGTGCGTTCAGCAGGCGCACGGTCTCGGACGCCGGATTGGCCGTTCCGGGCGGCTCGACCGCCGGCGCGTTGCCCGGAGTGCCCCAGGCGCGACCGCTGCCGGGGCTCGGGGTGGTGGGCGTTTCGAGTTGCGCGCAGGCCGTCAGCAGCGGCGGCAGCGCCAGCAGCACCCACAGCAGGGGACGGCGCAAGAAGGGCAGGGGATTCATCGGGTTCAGAAGCGGTTCTTCCAGTCGCGCAGCGCGGTGAACACCGCCAGGGGCGAGCGGTCGTGGGCCGGGTGCGGCGCGCGCTGGCAGGCGGCGGCCTGCAACTCGGGTTGATCGCAGCGCAGGAAGGGGTTGGTGTCGCGCTCCAGCTGGATGCTGGAGGGCAGGGTGGGGTGTCCGGCGGCGCGGCGCGCCTGGTCGTGTCGTTCGCGTTCGGCCAGCCGTTCGTTGCCCGGCTCCACATGGCGGGCGAAGCGCAGATTGGCCAGCGTGTATTCGTGCGTGCAGCAGACCCGCGTGCTGCCCGGCAGCGCGGCCAGACGCGCCAGCGAGGCCTGCATCTGCGCCGGCGTGCCCTCAAAGAGCCGGCCGCAGCCGGCGCCGAACAGGGTGTCGCCGCAGAACAGCAGCAGGGCGCAGCCGTCGCTCGGCGCCTCGATGAAATAGGCGACGTGCCCCGCGGTGTGACCGGGCAGGTCCAGCACCTGGACGGACTGCCCGAGCAGCTGGCGCCGGTCGCCGTCCTGAACGCGCTCGTCGAGGCCGGCGATGGCCTCACCGGCCGGGCCGATGACCTTCGCCGCCGGCCAGCGCTGGCGCAGTCGCGCCAACCCTCCGACATGATCGGCATGGTGGTGCGTCACTAGAATCGTCTGCAGCGTCAGGCCCAGGCTGTCCAGGGTCTGTTCGAGCGGCGCCGCATCGCCGGGATCGACCGCCAACGCCGTCCGTCCGTCGTGCAGCACCCAGATGTAGTTGTCGGTGAATGCCGGGACGGGGATCAGCGTCAAAGAGGACATGCCATCAGCACAGGACGAGGGGTCGGCCGCAAAGGCCTCCATTCTAGGTTTGGAGGCCTGGCTGGACAGCCCATCGGGGCGCTACCTGCTCGACTGGGAGCAGCGCCAGATGGACGCCGCGGTGGCCGATCTGTTCGGCTTCCATGCGCTGCAACTGGGCTGGCCGCGGCTGCAGGGCTTGCGCGCCAACCGCATGCCGCAGCGCTGGCTGGCCCTGGAGACGCCCCGGCACGCCGCTGCCGACGCGGCCCTGGTGACCGACTTCGACGCGCTGCCCTTCGAGTCCAACAGCCTGGACCTGCTGCTGCTGCCGCACACGCTGGAGTTCACGCGCGACCCGCACCACCGGCTGCGCGAGGCGCACCGCGTGCTGCGCGCCGAGGGGCGCCTGCTGGTGCTGGGGCTGAACCCGGCCAGTCTGTGGGGTCTGCGCCAGCGCCTGAACCCCGGCTTTCTGCCGGCGCAGGGAGAATTCCTCGGCTACTGGCGGCTGCGCGACTGGCTGCAACTGCTGGGTTTCGAGGTGGCCGAGGCGCGCTTTGGGTGCTGGCGCCCGCCGCTGCAGCGCCAGGCCTGGTTGTCGCGCTGGGGTTTCATGGACCGTTGGGGTCCGACCTGGTGGCCGGTGTTCGGGGCCGCCTATTTTTTCCATGCCATCAAGCGCGTGCACGGCATGCGCCTGGTGGGGCTGGCACGCGCCAAGGGCCAGCGCCGCAACGCGCCGGCCGTGGCCCTGCCCTCAAAGGTTCACAAAGAATGACGCTGACGATCAAGAAGCCCGAGGTCACGCTGTACACCGACGGCGCCTGCAAGGGCAACCCGGGACCGGGAGGCTGGGGGGCCTGGCTGATCAGCGGTGGGCACGAAAAGGAGCTGTGCGGCGGTGCGCGCTCGACCACCAACAACCAGATGGAGATGACCGCCGTCATCGAGGCCCTGGCCACCCTCAAGCGCAGCTGCCGCATCCAGCTCTACACCGACAGCGAGTACGTGCTCAAGGGCATGACGGAGTGGATGCCGGGCTGGATCAAGCGAGGATGGCGCACCGCCGCCGGTCAGCCGGTGAAGAACGCCGAGCTCTGGCAGCGCCTGGCGGCGTTGGCGGCGCTGCACGAGATCGACTGGCATTGGGTCAAGGGCCATGCCGGGCATGAGGGCAACGAGAAGGCCGACCAGCTCGCCAACCGCGGCGTGGAGTCGGCATTGAAGGGTCACAAGGCATGAGGAATTGGATGGGGGCGGCGCTGCTGGGCGCCTTGGTGCTGACGGCCTGGGCGCAGCAGCGTCCGGCGGGTGGAGGCGGTGCTGCACCGGGAGGCGCTGCGGCGCCGGTGGCGGTGGAGCTGGCGCCGGTCCGGCAGGAGGCGGCGCTCGACACCGCGCAGGCGGTGGGCTCACTGCGCGCCGCCCAGACCACCCTGCTGCGGCCCGAGGTGGCGGGGCGCATCGTGCGCCTGAACGTGAGCGACGGTGCGCGCGTCACCAAGGGGCAGTTGCTGGTGCAGCTGGACGACGGCGTGCAGCAGGCCCAGCTGGCGCAGGCGCTGGCGCAGGCCGCCACCGCCGACAGCACCGTGCGGCGGCAGCTGGAATTGCAGGCGCAGGGCTTCGTCAGCGGCAGCAGCGTGGAGCAGGCGCAAAGCGCCGCGCAGGTGGCGCAGGCGCAGGTGATGCTTGCGCGCGCGCAGCTCGCGCGCCTGCAGGTGCGTGCCCCCTTCAGCGGCGTGGCCGGCATCCGCCAGGTCAGCCTGGGCGACTACGTGAAGGACGGCGCCGACCTCTTCACGCTGGAGGATCCGAGCCAGCTGTGGGCCGACTTCCGCCTGCCCGAGCACTACGCCGGCCGCCTGCGGGTCGGCCAGCCGCTGGTGGTGTCGGTGGACGCGCTGCCCGGCACGCGCCTGAAGGCTGTGGTGGCGGCGCTGGATGCGCAGGCCGACGCCGACGGCCGCGCGCTGCGCGTGCGCGCGGCGCTGAAGGAGACCGTGCCCCATCTGCGCTCGGGCCTCTTCGTGCGCGTGGCGCTGGAGCTGGGTCGGCGCGAGGGCGCGCTGTGGGTGCCCGAGGAGGCGCTGGTGCCGCAGGGCGGCAAGCTCTTCATCTTCAAGGTCCGCGATGGCGAGGCGCGCCGCACGCCGGTCAAGGTGGGAGCGCGCAAGCCCGGCTGGGCCGAGCTGCTGGAAGGCGTGGCGGCCGGCGAGCAGGTGGTGACGGCCGGACAGCAGCGCCTGCGCGGCGACGTGGTCAAGGTCAAGGCGGTCGACATCGACAAGGTCGGTGGCGCGGCGATGAAGAAGGCCGGCTGATGCAACTGCCCGAACTGTCGATCCGCCGCCCGGTGCTGGCGGTGGTGATGTCGCTGCTCATCGTGCTGGTCGGTGCGGTGTCCTTCCAGCAACTGACGGTGCGCGAGTACCCGCGCATCGACGAGCCGGTGGTGACCGTCTCGACGCGCCTGGCCGGCGCCAGCTCCGAGGTCATCGAGAGCCAGGTGACCAAGCCGCTCGAGGACTCGATCGCCGGTATCGACGGCGTGCAGGTGCTGACCAGCATCTCGCGCAGCGAGCGCAGCCAGATCACGATCCGTTTCGGCCTGGCCAAGGACCCGGACGACGCGGCGGCCGACGTGCGCGACCGCGTGGCGCGCGTGCGCAACCGCCTGCCGCAGTCCGCCGACGAACCGCAGGTGGGCAAGGTGGAGGCCGACGCGCAACCGATGATGCGCATCGCCTTTCCGTCCGACCGGCTCAGCCCGCTGGAGGTGACCGACTACGTCAGCCGCGTGATCCGCCCGCGCCTGCAGACCGTGCCGGGCGTGGCCGACGTGGAGGTCAACGGCGACCGGCGCTACGCGATGCGGGTGTGGATCGAGCCCGAGCGCCTGGCCGCCTACAAGCTGACCGTGCAGGACGTCGAGGACGCCTTGCGGCGCCAGAACCTCGAGGTGCCGGCCGGGCGCATCGAGAGCGAGCAGCGCGAGTTCAACGTCACCGCGCGCACCGACCTCAACAGCGTGGCGCAGTTCGAGGACACCGTGGTGGCGCAACGCGGCGCAGCCTCCGCGCAGGTGCCGATCCGCCTGCGCGACGTCGCCCGCGTCGAGGAGGCCGCGGCCGACGAGCGTTCGCGCATCCGCCTCAACGGCCAGCCCTCGGTGGGGCTGGGTGTGGTCAAGCAGGCCACCGCCAACCCGCTGGAGGTCAGCAAGGCGGTCAATGCCATGCTGCCGCTGATCCGCGAGGACCTGCCACCGGGTTTGTCGCTGGACCTCGCCGTCGACACCTCGGTGTTCATCTCGCGCTCGGTCGAGTCGGTCTTCGTCACCATCGCCGAGGCCGTGGTGCTGGTGGCCCTGGTGGTCTTTGTGTTCCTGCGCACGCTGCGCGCCTCCATCATTCCGCTGGTCACCATCCCGGTCAGCCTGATCGGCAGCTTCGCGCTCATCCAACTGGCCGGCTTCTCCATCAACACGCTCACGCTGCTGGCGCTGGTGCTGGCCATCGGCCTGGTGGTGGACGACGCCATCGTGGTGCTGGAGAACGTCTACCGCTACATCGAGAAGGGCATGTCGCCCTTCCAGGCCGCCATCAAGGGCAGCCGCGAAATCGGCTTCGCCGTCATCGCCATGACGCTGACGCTGGCCGCGGTGTTCGCGCCGCTGGCCTTCACGCCGGGTCGCACCGGGCGCCTGTTCACCGAGTTCGCGCTGACGCTGGCCGGCGCGGTCATCGTCTCGGGCTTCGTGGCGCTGACGCTCACGCCCATGATGTGCTCGCTGCTGCTGAAGGCCCACGCGCCCAACCGCTTCGAGCGCGTCATGGAGCGGGCCCTGCACGCCGTTGACGCGCGCTACCGCAGCGCGCTGGGCTGGGTGCTCGGCCACCGCTGGGTGGCGCTGCTCCTCATGCTGGCCAGCGGTGCCGGCA
>JAYRUQ010000063.1:0-12699 GCA_041919015.1 Inhella sp. | reverse complement strand
TGCCCAGCAACAACAAGGCCGCCACGCGCGACAGCCTGAACTACGTGGCCAGCTCGGCCGGCCTGATGACCACCACCCCCTCCGACGCCTCGGCCGACGAGATGGTGGCCGGCGACATCGCCACCGCCCGCGCCTTCGGCGAGCGGCTCAAGGACGTGGTGGCGCGCTTCGCGGGCTGATGCGCGGCGGCGCGGCGCTCAGGGGGGTGGCGCTCAGGGGGGTGGCGCTCCGGTGGGAGGCGTTCCGGTGGGTACGGCCGAAAAAGCCTCCAGCGCCGCGCCGCTCACGCGGCAGATGCGCCAGTCCGGCAGCAGCGTGGCGCCCATCGCCTCGTAGAAGCGGATTGCCGGCGCGTTCCAGTCCAGCACGCTCCATTCGAAGCGCCCGCAGCCGCGCGCCACGGCCAACGCCCCGAGGTGGCGCAGCAGCGCGCGACCCAGGCCCTGGCCGCGGCACTGCGGCTGCACGTACAGGTCTTCCAGGTAGAGGCCCGGCCGGCCGAGGAAGGTGCTGAAGTTGTGGAAGAACAGCGCGAAGGCCACCAGCCGACCCTCGGCGTCCGGCACCACCACGCACTCGGCCGCCGGCCGCTGGCCGAACAACTGGCTGCCGAGCTGCTCGGGCGTCACCTCGACGAGGTGCTCGAGCTTCTCGTAGCGCGCCAGCTCGGTGATCAGGCCCACCACGGCGGGCAGGTCGGCAGGGGTGGCGGGGCGGATGGTGGGCGAGGGCATGGCGGCATTGTGGGTGCGAGGCTCCAATCTGCCAGTGCGGCCAGCGCGACGCTCCGGGGCGATTCGGATGCTGGCAAGGCTCGCCGGATAGCCTCGAAGGCACAAGCCAGCAGCGCTCCGAAGCCGGCGGATCAGCGTGTTTCTTGCGGCTCGTTGCGCTTGGGCCGAGGCAGGGGCGCCCTGGCAAGACGCTCCGCCATGCGCGTCTGCCAGCCAGGGCCGGTGGCCCGCCAGCGCGCGACCACCTCGGAGGGCAGGCGCAGGCTGATGAGCTGACGCGGGTTCTCGGACTTCGGGCGACCGCCCTTGTTCACCACGGCGCGCGCGAGCAGGGCGTCGGTCAACTCAGGCAATTCCTTGTACTCGTGCGGCTTGATTTTGTGCGCGTCGACGCGCTGCAGATCAGATCCCGAAGTAAGGCGCGAGGCGGGCTTGCTCACGATCATTGGCCTTTCTCATGCTGAACACATGGCGCACTGCACCGCGGGGGGTGTAGCCCACCACCACCATTCGGCCCATCAGCAAGCCGAAGCAGATGATGCGGCGCTCTCCGTACGCCTTGCGAAGATCTTCGATCTCGACGGTCACGCCTCTGAAGACCCGGGCCGCGTCCTTGAAGTCCAGGCCGCGCTCTTCCAAAGTCCTTTCGCGCTTGACCGGATCGTAGCTGATGCGCACTCGGTTACTGTAGATACATCAACAGCCGGCGGCAAGCACCGTCACCGTCGGCTACTGCGGGTCAGTCGGCCCAGGGACTGGTACACCACTGCTGCTCGCAAGGCACGCCGTCATGGTTGCCGTCCATCTGCGTGTCGGGGCAGTGCTTGAGGAACCATTTGGCCTCGGCGCAGGAGCCCATTTGCGCGCAGTGCGTGCGGCCGTCGCAGCGGTAGGGGGCGGCCGGTGCGGGCGGCGCTTCTTCGCCCGTCCGCTGCGCCAAGGCGACCGTGCTGGCGGGGGAGTCGACGCTCGGGAGCGCCGGCGACGCCGGCCGCCAGACGCGTGCCAGCCCCAGCACCAGTCCCACCGCCAGCAGGCCCAGCACCAGCCGGCGCAGCAACGGAAAACCGCGCTGCCCTTGCGCCGAGCGCCGCGTGGCCGGCCTGCGCTGCGGTGCTGAGGGTGCCGACGGTGCGGCAAGGGAAACGGCAGGCGGCGGCCGCTGGCTGCCCAGCGCCAGGCGCACCACCTTCAGTGCCTGCGGCTTGCCGTCCTGGCCGCGGCCGATTTCGAACGACAGCTGCTCGCCCACCGTGGGCCGGGTGCCGTCAGGCGGGAAGGCGCTGATGTGCACGAACAGCTCGCGGCCGCCGCCGGTCGGCGCAATGAAGCCGAAGCCGCGGTCGTCGTGCCAAGTTCGGAGGGTGCCGGTATGGGGCATGGGGTCTGTCGTTTGGGGTCTGGCGTTTGGGGCCTGGCGCGCGGCGCACGGCCTTGGCCCGGGGAATCAGTCGAACAGGCCCACCGCCAACTCGGCCCAGACGGTCAGCAGGCCCAGCAGCACCGCCAGCGTCACCGTCACCCGCGCGGCGCGCCCGCGCACCCGGCCGAGCGCCAGCGTGTGCAGCATGCCGGCGCCGAACAGCAGCAGGCCGGCGGCGATGAAGTCGCCGGGGCCCCAGCGCACCGCCTCGGTCAGCGCCATGGCCAGCGCCGGCACGAGCAGCAGCGCCAGACTGCGGCCCGCCACGCGGCGGGCGGTGGCGGCGAGGGGCGTGGGCGGCGGCAGTGAGGTGGGCATGGGCTGGGGGGCGGGGAAAGCTTGGCGCGAGAGTATCCGGCCGGCGCCGTGCCGGCCTGCGCGGCCAGGTTGCCGACGGGGCGCCGCTGCAACCGGGCGGGCAGGGGTGTGGCCTGAGCTGCCCACTTTCCATCCACCCGGCCGTCCAAAGAACGGACAGTGCTGCACTGCAGCATTACGCCCGGTTTCGCTTAAGCTGGCGGCCTTCCCGAAGCGCTCCCCGCGTTTCGCAACCTCCTTCTCCCTCCCTCCCAGCAGGCCGCCCGCATGAAGACCAAGCTCTACCCCAGCAGCGCGGCCGCGCTGGCCGGACTCGTCCACGACGATCAGCTGATCGCCGTCGGCGGCTTCGGCCTGTGCGGCATCCCCGAAGCCTTGATCGACGCGCTGCGCGACACCGGTGCCAGGAACCTCACCGCCATCAGCAACAACGCCGGCGTCGATGGCTTCGGCCTGGGCAAGCTGCTCGAGACGCGCCAGATCAAGAAGATGATTTCCAGCTACGTCGGCGAGAACAAGGAGTTCGAGCGCCAGTACCTGGCCGGCGAGCTGGAGCTGGAGTTCACGCCGCAAGGCACGCTGGCCGAGAAGCTGCGCGCCGGCGGCGCGGGCATCCCGGCCTTCTTCACCCGCACGGGCGTGGGCACCTTGGTGGCCGAGGGCAAGGAGCTGCGCGAGTTCGACGGTCACACCTACGTCATGGAGCGCAGCCTGCGCCCCGAGCTCAGCCTCATCAAGGCCGACGTGGCCGACAGCGCCGGCAACCTGCGTTTTCGCCTCACGGCGCGCAACTTCAACCCGGCCGTGGCCATGGCCGGCAAGGTCTGCGTGGCCGAGGTCGAGCGCATCGTCGAGGTGGGCGAGCTGGCGCCCGACGACATCCACCTGCCGGGCATCTACGTGCACCGCATCGTCGTCAACCCGAACCCTGAGAAGCGCATCGAGAAGCGCACGGTGCGCCCCAATCCGGAGAACTGACATGCCCTGGACCCAAGACGAAATGGCGCAGCGCGCCGCCCAAGAGCTGCAGGACGGCTTCTACGTGAACCTGGGCATCGGCATTCCGACCCAGGTGGCCAACCATGTGCCGGCCGGCATGGAGGTGTGGCTGCAGAGCGAGAACGGCATGCTGGGTATCGGCCCCTTCCCGCGCGAGGACGAGGTGGACGCCGACCTCATCAACGCCGGCAAGCAGACCGTCACCACCTTGCCCGGCTCGAGCATCTTCGGCAGCCACGACTCCTTCGCGATGATCCGCGGCGGCAAGATCAACCTCAGCATCCTCGGTGCCATGCAGGTCTCCGAGAAGGGCGACCTGGCCAACTGGATGATCCCTGGCAAGATGGTCAAGGGCATGGGCGGCGCCATGGACCTGGTGGCCGGCGTACCGCGCGTGGTGGTGCTGATGGAGCACGTGGCCAAGAAGAAGGACGGCAGCGAGGACCTGAAGATCATTCCAAGCTGCACGCTGCCGCTGACCGGCGTGGGGGTGGTGCACCGCATCATCACCGACCTGGCGGTGATGGACGTGACGCCCGAGGGCCTGAAGCTCGTGGAGCTGGCGCCCGGCGTGACGCGCGAGTTCGTGCAGAGCCGCACCGGCGTGGCTTTGCACTGAGATACATCGGCTCAACACATTGAAGGGGCGGCAGCAGCTAGGCTGCGCCGCATGCCCGAACGCGATGATTCGATCCCTGAAGGCACCGCCCTGGCGCTTGGCGCGTCCTTGCTGAGCGCCGCCTGTGGGGGCGGCGGCGGGGCGGCCTCGGAGTTGCCGGCGCCACCGCCTTCGCCATCGCCGACCCCTGCGCCGCCACCCCCAGCTCCGCCCGGTCCGAGTGAGGCCGAGGCGGTGCGCTTCCTGCTGCAGGCCGCGCTGGACGCCGCGCCTGCCGAGGTCGAGCGCGTGCGCAGCCTGGGCTACGCCGGTTGGTTGGACCAGGAACTGGCCCGGGCCCCGCAGGCGCCCACGCGCTACGAGTGGATGCTCGCGCAGGGCTATGCGGTGGAGGAAAACCTCAACAGCTTCCGCGGCGCCGACGCGGCGATCTGGCGCGGGCTGATCGCCGGCAGCGACCCGTTGCGCCAGCGCATGGCCTTGGCGCTGTCGGAGATCCTGGTGGTATCGATGGGCGGCCTGCCCATGACCTGGCGCGGCTTTGCGGTGGCGCATTACGCCGACCTGCTCGAGGCGCAGGCCTTCGGCAACTTCCGCGCGCTGCTGGAAGCCGTGACGCTATCGCCCGCCATGGGCGTTTACCTGAACATGCGCGGCAACCGGCGCTCCGACGCCAATGGCCGCCTGCCCGACGAGAACTATGCGCGCGAGCTGATGCAGCTCTTCACCATCGGCCTGTACGCGCTCAACGCCGACGGCACGCAGCGCTGGGTGGATGGCAAGCCGGTCGAGACCTACGCGCAGGACGACATCAGCGCGCTGGCCCGGGTGCTGACCGGCTGGGAACTCGACGATCCGCAGCGCAGCGAACCCGGCCACGTGCGCCGGCCCATGCTGCACATCGCCGGCCGCTTCGAGCCGGGCGACAAGACTGTGCTGGGGCGGCGCATCGGCGCCGAGCGCAGCGGTCCCCAGGCGCTCGGCGACGCGCTCGACCTCTTGTTCCAACACCCGAACGCCGGGCCCTTCTTGGGCCGCCAGCTGATCCAGCGCTTCACCCAGTCCAACCCCTCGCCAGCCTACGTCGGCCGCGTGGCGGCGGCCTTTGCCGACAACGGCCAGGGCGTGCGTGGCGACTTGAAGGCGCTGCTGCGCGCCGTGCTGCTCGACGCCGAGGCGCGTCCCGCCCAGGGCGGCAACGGCGCGGGCAAGCTGCGCGAACCGGTGCTGCGTCTGGTGCAGCTGGCGCGCAGCTTCGGCGCCGGCTCGGCCAGTGAGCGCTGGGCCATCGGCGACACCTCGGACGCCGCGACCCGTCTGGGCCAGAGCCCGCTGCGCAGCCCCTCGGTGTTCAACTTCTTCCGCCCCGGCTACGTGCCGCCGGTCGGCGAACTGGGTGCACGGCGCATCACCGCGCCCGAGTTCCAGCTCTGCAACGAGAGTGCGGTGGCCGGCTACCTGAACTACCTGCAGACCTGGATCTTCAACGGCGTGGGCGATCTGCGCCTGGACTTCGGCCCCTGGCTGGCGCAGGCCGACGAACCGGCGCGCCTCGTCGAGCGACTGGCGCTGCGCCTGTCGGCCGGCCAGGTGGGGGTGCAAACGCAGGCGCGCATCGCCACCGCGCTGTCCACCATGGGGGGCGGCACGGACGCGGCGCGCCTGGAGCGCGTGCGCACCGCCGTGCTGCTGTTGATGGCCTGCCCCGAATACCTGGTGCAGCAATGAATCCCAACCGCCTTCCCGATCTGCAGCGCCGCGCGCTGCTGCGCCGCTCGGCCTTGCTGGCGGGCGCAGGCGTCGCCGCGCCCTGGGCGCTCAACCTCTCGCTGCTGGCCGATGCCGCGGCGGCCGACCTGAGCGGCGGCTACAGGGCCCTGGTCTGCGTCTTCCTGCTCGGCGGCAACGACCACGCCAACACCCTGGTGCCCTACGACGCCGCGGGGCACGCCGAGTACCTGCGGCTGCGCGCCGGGCTGGGCACGCCGCGCGAACAACTCGCCGCCACCGTGCTGGGCACCGAGCAGCGCTTCGCCATGGCCCCCGAGCTGGCGCCGCTCAAGCCCCATTTCGACGCCGGGCGGCTGGGCTGGCTGCTCAACGTCGGCACCCTGATGGAGCCCACCAGCAAGGCCCAGTACCGCGCGCGCAGCGTGTCACTGCCGCCCAAGCTGTTCTCGCACAACGACCAGCAGTCGGTCTGGCAGAGCAGCGAGGCCGAGGGCAGCACGCGCGGCTGGGGCGGCGCGCTCGGCGACCTGATGCTCGACGCCAACGCGGGAGGCAGCGCCACCTTCACCTGCGTGAACGCCGGCGGCAACGCGGTCTTCCTGGCCGGCCAGCAGGCGCTGCCCTACCAGGTGGGCAACGACGGCGCGGTGCGCATCAAGGCGCTGGACGCACGCATCGGCGGCAGCCGCGCGCCGGGTGAGCTGCTGCGCCAGCTCATCACCGAGCCGCGCACGCACTGGATGCAGGCCGAGCACAACCGCGTGACGCAGCGCTCGATGGAATCCGAGGGGCTGGTGACGGCGGCGCTGGCCGGCGCCACGCTCGCCACCGGTTTTGACGAGGCCAGTGCGCTGGGCCGTCAGCTGCGCATGGTGGCGCGGCTGATCGCCGGCCGCACCCAGCTCGGCGCGCAACGCCAGGTCTTCATGGTGCAGCTCGGCGGCTTCGACAACCACGACAACCTGCTCGACGCCCACCCCGCTCTGCTGACCCAGGTGGCGAATGCGCTGGCCAGCTTTCAGACGGCGATGCAGGAGCTGGGCGTTGCCGAGCGCGTGACCCTGTTCACCGCCAGCGACTTCGGCCGCACGCTGACCAGCAATGGCAACGGCAGCGACCACGGCTGGGGCAGCCACCACCTGGTGATGGGCGGCGCGGTGCGCGGTGGCCGGTTCTGGGGCCAGGCGCCCGTGCTGGCCAACGACGGGCCGGATGACGTCGGTCAGGGCCGCCTGCTGCCCAGCACCGCCGTCGACCCCTACGCGGCCACGCTGGCGCGCTGGATGGGCGTGGGCGAGGCCGAACTGCCGCTCGTGCTGCCGCGCATCGGCCGCTTCGCCGCGCGCGACCTGGGCTTCTTCAATCCTTGAGGCGAACGGCCTTTTCCAGCACCGCGAATTCCTCGACCACCAGTTCGGCCAGGCGCGCCAGATTGGGCAGGCGGTCGGTGGCGATGAGCCCGAAATACAGCTCGCCGGCATAGCTGAACAGCGTGATGTTGAGCAGGTGCGTCGGCGGCAGGGTGCTGACCGGGTGCATCTCCATCAGCGGCGCGCCCTTCAGGTAGAGGCGCTGCGCCGGCCCCGGCACGTTGGACACCGTGCAATTGCCCATCGGCGTGATGGCGTCGGCCAGGCCGAACATCGAGGCCAGCTGGCCCAGCACGCCGGTCAGGATGGTGTAGGTCTCGATCGCCTCGGGGGCCACCGAATCGACCATATTGCGCACGCCGCGCAGGCTGTAGCCGACGTTGCGCAGGCGCACATAGCTGTCGTCGGTGGGCGGCGAGAGGTCGACCAGGATGATGCCGATCTTGTTGCCGGCGCCGGCCGGCTTGCCGGCCCCCTCCTTGCGCAGATTGACCGGCATCTGGATGGTGATGGGGCGGTCGAGCGTGATGCCTTCCTCGTCCAGGTAGCGGTGCATGGCGCCGTCCAGGCAGGTCAGCGCCACATGGTTGAGCGTGGCGCGCGCGGTCTTCCTCACGCGGTCGATGCGCGCCATCGGCAGCGCCGCGGTGGCCAGCTGGCGGCCCGGCGTGGCGGTGCCGGTGAAAGGGGTCTCCTTGCTCGCCATGAAGGGCAGGGCGATGGCGTTCTTGGTCAGCTTCATGGCCTCCAGCAGCAGCATGGCGCCGAGCCGCCCGACGCCCACCGCGCGCTTGGAGTTGGCGGTGAGCTGCTTCCAGGTCATGCTCATCAGGCGCTGGTCGAGGCGCTGCGTGCGCGTGGCCCCGCCGCGCCGGCCGCGATCGGCGGCCCACACCGGCCGCAGCTGCAGGTCGGCGGCCTCGCTGGCCAGCGACTCGGCACCCCAGCGCGCCATGGTGATGCCGTCGGCGTAGGCGTGGTGCATGCGGTAGTAGACGGCGAACTGCCCGTCCCACAGCCCGTCGATGACGTGCACGTCCCAGAGCGGGCGGCGGCGGTCGAGCATCGGTTCGTGCAACGCGGCCACTGTTTCGTAGAGCGCCGCACGGTCGTTGGCCGGTGCCTTCAGCGTGTGGAAGTGCAGGTGCTGGCGCAGATTGACGTGCGAGACCGCGCGCCAGCTCGGCCACAGGCTGTCGCCGGCAAAGAACTGGATGACGCGGTTGAAGGGGGGCTTGACCTGGTCGTGGGTCAGCCACTCGTCGAACAGCGCGCGCGCAAAGCCCTTGCCGGCGCCGGGCTTTGAGAACTTCGGTCGCTGGTGGATGTGCAGGCCGGCCACATGCTTGGGGCTGGCCGGCGTTTCGGCGATGAAGAACGCGAGGTCGAGCAGCGACAGGCGGGCCATGGCAGGAAGGGCAGGGGCAGGGGACCGCCAGCCTAGCCGCATCCGCGGCCCGCCCACCCTCTGGATTAGCCGGTGTTGCGCAATGCCGCCGCGATGCCGTTGATGCTCAGGTGAATGCCGCGCTGCAGGCGCTCGAGCTCGCGCTGGTCGGGTTGCGCGCCGAGCTGCCGGTAGCGCCGCATCAGCTCGACCTGCAGGTGGTTGAGCGGCTCGATGTAGGGGAAGCGGTGCGCGATGGAACGCGCCAGCGAGGCGTTGCCGGCCAGGCGTTCGCCCTCGCTGGTGATCTGTGCCAGCGCCCGCTCGGTGGCCTCGTACTCGGCGCGGATGGCGGCAAAGATGCGCCGGCCGAGTTTCTTGTCCTCGACCAGGTCGACATAGCGCGCCGCCAGGCTCAGGTCGGCCTTGGCCAGCACCATGTCGAGGTTGGACAGCAGGGTGCGGAAGAACGGCCACTGCTTGTGCATGCGGCGCAGCAGCGCCAGGCGACGCGTCGGGTTCTCGGCCAGGTAGGCCGCCACCGCCGAGCCGAAGCCGCACCAGCCCGGCAGCGCCACGCGGCTCTGGCCCCAGCTGAAGCCCCAGGGGATGGCGCGCAGGCCCTCGATGGCTTTGGGGCCGCCGCCGCTGCCAGGACGCTTGGCCGGGCGCGAGCCGATGTTCAGTTCGGCGATCTCGCGGATCGGCGTGGCGGAGAAGAAGTAGTCGGCGAAGCCGGGCGTCTCGTAGACCAGTTCGCGGTAGGCGGCGAAGCTGGCGTCCGACAGCGCCTGCGCGGCGTCCAGGAAGGTCTTGGGCGCGCTCTGCGTGGGGTGCAGCAAGCTGGCCTCCAGCGTGGCGGCCACCAGGGTTTCCAGGTTGCGCCGGCCGATCTCCGGGTTGGCGTACTTGCTGGCGATCACCTCGCCCTGCTCGGTGAGGCGGATCTGCCCGTTCACCGTCCCCGGCGGCTGCGCCAGGATGGCCTGGTAGCTCGGGCCGCCGCCGCGCCCGACGGTGCCGCCGCGGCCGTGGAAGAGGCGCAGGCGCGGCCCCTGCAGTTCGTCGAACAGCTCGACCAGCGCGATCTCGGCGCGGTACAGCTCCCAGTTGCTGGTGAAGACGCCGCCGTCCTTGTTGCTGTCGCTGTAGCCGAGCATCACGTCCTGCTCGTTGCGGCTGGCCGCCACCATTTCGCGCACGCCGGGCAGTGCGTAGAAGCCGCGCATGATGGCCGGTGCCTCGCGCAGGTCGGCAATGGTTTCGAAGAGCGGCGAGACGATCAGGCTGCAGCAGGCGGCGTCGACGCCGCTTTGCCCCAGGCTGCCGCGCATCAGGCCGGTCTCCTTGCACAGCAGCAGCACCTCGAGCAGGTCGGAGACCGACTCGGTGTGCGAAATGATGTAGTGGCGGATCGCCTCGGCGCCGTAGCGCTGCTGGGCCTCGAGCGCGGCCTCGAAGACCGCCAGCTCGCCCTGCGTGCGCTCGCTGTAGGTGGCGGCACGCACGCGCAAGGGGCGCGCCTCCTGCAGCAGGCGCAGCAACAGCGTGCGGCGCTGCGTCTCGTCGAGCTCGGCGTAGGCGGGTTCGATGCGCGCCACGGCCAGCAGCTCGGCCACCACGGCCTCGTGCTGGTCGCTGCTCTGGCGCAGATCGAGCGTGGCGAGGTGGAAGCCGAACACCTGCAGCGCGCGCATCAGTGGCGCCAGGCGCTGCGGGATCAGCGCGGCGGCGTGGTGTTGGCGCAGTGAGTCCTCGATGACGCGCAGTTCGGCCAGCAATTCCTCGGCGTCGCGGTAGGGGTCCTGCGGCGCCACGGCGTGGCGCAGCGCCTCGGTGCCGGTCAGCGCGTGCAGGGTGGCGGCGGCACGCGCGTACAGGCCGGTGAGGGCGCGGCGGTAGGGCTCGTCGTCGCGGTGCGGGTTGTGGTCGGGGCTGCGTGCCATCAGCTGCTGCATCTGCGGCGTGACGCCGGTCAGGCGCAGCGACATGCTGAGCTCGGCGCCCAGCGCGTGCAGCTCGGTCAGGTAGAAGCGCAGCGCCACCTCGCTCTGGCGCCTGAGCGCCAGGCGCAGGGTGTCGGCGCCGACGTTGGGGTTGCCGTCGCGGTCGCCGCCGATCCAGTGCCCCATGCGCAGGAAAGGCGGCAGCTCAGTGCCGTCGCCGCGCACCGGAAGGTGTTCGGCGAGCTCCTCGTAGAGCTTGGGGATCTCGCGCAGGAAGGTCGCCGGGTAGTAGGACAGGGCGTTCTCGATCTCGTCGGCCACCGTGAGCTTGGAGTAGCGCAGCATGCGCGTCTGCCACAGCTGGGTGACGCGGGCGCGCAGCAGCGCCTCGTTGCGTGCCAGCTCGCGCGGCGTGGCCAGGCGGTCGCGCTCGCCGATCAGTTCGGCCACCGCGCGCTCGGCGTCGAGGATGCTCTTTCTCTGCACCTCGGTGGGGTGGGCGGTCAGCACCGGGGCGATGTAGGCGCGATCCAGCAGCGCCGCCACCTCGGCCGGCCGCACGCCGGCCTCGTGCAGCTGGTCGAAGCTCCAGGCCAGCTGACCGCTTTGGCGGTGGCCCTCGCGTTCGTGGTGCTCGCGCCGGCGCACATGGTGGCGGTCCTCGGCCAGATTGGCCAGGTGCGAGAAGTAGCTGAAGGCGCGGATCACCATCACCGCCTGATCGTTGCTCAGGCTCTTGAGCAGCTTGTCGATCTGCTTGCCGGCGGCGGCATCCTGCGCGCGCCGCCAGGCCACGCTGAGCTGGCGGATGCGTTCCACCAGTTCGTAGGCCTCGCGACCTTCCTGATCGCGGATCACCTCGCCCAGCAGTCGGCCGAGCAGGCGGATGTCTTCGCGCAGCGGCTGCTCCTTGGCGGCGTCGTTGCGGGGATCCAGGGTGGGCTTGGGGCGGCGCGGCATGGCGAGGGCTTCAGGGCATGGGTTGATGCCGAAATGTAATTGGGTTACAGGGTTTTGTGCCTTGAGTTTCTTCTGCGGACCGGTACTGCCTTCGCTGCAACGATAGAGTGGCGCGCATGACGCTTTCATTGACGATTGCCACGCGGCAGAGCCCGCTGGCGCTGTGGCAGGCCGAGCATGTGGCCGCCAGACTGCAGGGCGAACTGGGGGCCAGGGTGACCCTGCTGCCGCTCTCGACCCGTGGTGACGAGGTGCTGGACCGCAGCCTGTCCAAGATCGGCGGCAAGGGCCTGTTCGTGAAGGAGCTTGAGGTGGCGCTCGAGCAGGGGCAGGCCGACCTGGCCGTGCACTCGCTCAAGGACGTGCCGATGGAACTGCCCGAGGGCTTCGAGCTGGCGGCGGTGTTGCAGCGTGAGGACCCGGCCGACGCGCTGGTCAGCGCGCGCTACGACAGCCTGGAGGCGCTGCCGGCGGGGGCCTGCGTCGGCACCAGCAGCCTGCGCCGCCAGGCCCAGTTGCTTGCGCTTCGACCCGACCTGCGCATCGAGGCGCTGCGCGGCAATCTGCAGACCCGCCTGCGCAAGCTCGACGAGGGGCAGTACGACGCCATCGTGCTGGCCGCCGCCGGCCTGCTGCGCCTGGGGCTGGGTGAGCGCATCCGCACACGCCTGACGCAAATGCTGCCCTGCGCGGGACAGGGTGCACTGGGCATCGAGGTGCTGAGCGCGCGGCCCGAGGTGGCTGCGGCCGTGCGTCAACTGGCCCACCTGCCGACCTGGCTGGCCTGTGCGGCCGAGCGCGCCGTCTCGCGCCGGCTGGGGGGCAGTTGCAGCGTGCCGCTGGCCGCGCACGCCACACCCCTGGGCGACGGGTGCTGGCAACTGCGCGCCGCCTTCGGCATGCCCGACGGCCGCTTGTTGCGCGCCCAAGCCGAGGCCGCGCTGCCCGAACTCGGCGCCGCCGAGCGCCTGGGCGAGGCGGTGGCCGAGGATCTGCGTCGCGCCGGCGCGCTGGTTTGAGCCCGGCGCCGCTCGTTCTGACCCGCCCGGCCGCGCAGGCCGACGAATGGGCGGTCGCGCTGCGAGCGGCCGGTCTGACCGTGCAGTGCTTTCCGCTGCTGAGCACGACGGCCGATGCGGCGGTCTGCGCGCAAGCCTGGTCGCTGTGGGCGCAGGCCGACGCCGCGTTCTTCAGCAGCCCGGCCGCCGTGCA
>JAYRUQ010000062.1:0-12799 GCA_041919015.1 Inhella sp. | reverse complement strand
CCTCGGGGGGTGGCGACCGCAGGGAGACCTGGGGGCCAAGCGCGCGCCCGCCGGGCCGCCCCAAGGGCGCGACGGCCCCCTCGGGGGGTGGCGACCGCAGGGAGACCTGGGGGCCGATATTTCTATAGCGCCGGTCGCTCGCCGCCAGCAGGCCGCCGCCGGCCATCAAGAGGCAGCCGATCCAGATCCAGTCGATGAAGGGCTTGACCGCCAGGTGCACGATCCAGCCCTGGCCCTCAACGGGTTCGGCCAGCGCCACGAACAGGTGGCCGCGCCAGCCGGCGGCAATGCCGGCCTCGGTCATCGGCATGGCGCTGCTGGCGTACTGGCGCTTCTCGGGCTGCAGGGTGGCGCGCAGCCGCGCCGGGTTCTCGTCCTGCCAGACCTTCACCGTGCCGCGCACGCCCTCGTAGTTCGGTCCGCGGATCGATTCCAGCGCCGTCAGCTCGAAGCGCAGGCCGGCCAGCGTGGCGCTCTGGCCCGGCGCCAGCGGCAGGTCGCGCTCCTGCTGCAGGCTGCCCACCAGCGTGACGCCGAGGATGAAGCAGCCGACCCCGGCGTGCGCCATCAGCATGGCGGCCACCGAACGCGGCAGCTGGCGCCAGCGCGGCAGGCGCGCCGCCAGGTCGCTCAGCGTGGTGGCCAGCACCCAGACGCCCAGCAGCAGGCCGGTCAGCGCCAGCGGGCTGCGCGCGCCGCTGGCCCAGGCGATCGCCGCCACGCCCAGCAGCGTCAGCAGCAGCGGCGCGCGCAGGCTGCGCAGGATGTCGCGGCCTTCGGCGCGTTGCCAGCGCACGAAGGGCCCGACGCCCAGCAGCAGCGCCACCGGCGCCATCAGGGGCACGAACACCGCCTCGAAGTAGGGCGGCCCGACGGAGATCTTCTGCCCCGTCAGCGCGTCCAGCAGCAGCGGGTAGAGCGTGCCCAGCAGCACCGCGCCGCAGGCCGACAGCAGCAGCGCGTTGTTGGCCAGCAGGGTGGTCTCGCGGCTCAGCCAGCCGAAGCGCGCCCCCAGGCCCAGGCGACCGGCGCGCGCCGCGTAGAGCATCAGCGAGCCCCCCACCACCGTCACCAGGAAGGCCAGGATGAAGAGCCCGCGCCGCGGGTCGGTGGCGAAGGCGTGCACCGAGCTCAGCACGCCCGAGCGGACCAGGAAGGTGCCCAGCAGCGAGAGCGCGAAGGCCAGCAGCGCCAGCAGCACGGTCCAGGCCTTGAAGGCGCCGCGTTTCTCGGTCACGGCCAGCGAGTGCAGCAGCGCGCAGCCGGCCAGCCAGGGCATGAAGCTGGCGTTCTCCACCGGGTCCCAGAACCACCAGCCGCCCCAGCCCAGCTCGTAGTAGGCCCAGAAGCTGCCCAGCGCGATGCCCAGGGTCAGGAAGGACCAGGCCGCCAGCGTCCAGGGGCGGGCGGCGCGCGCCCACTGTGCGTTGAGCTCGTCGCCCAGCAGCGCCGCCACGGCCAGCGCAAAGGCCACCGCGAAACCCACATAGCCCATGTAGAGCAGGGGCGGGTGCAGCACCATGCCGGGGTCCTGCAGCAGGGGGTTGAGGTCGCGCCCCTCGGGTAGCGCCGGCAGCACGCGCTCGAAGGGGTTGGAGGTGGCCAGCAGGAACAGCAGGAAGCCGGCCAGCAGCAGGCCCATGATGGCCAGCACGCGCGCCAGCAGCGCCTCGGGCAGGTGCGAGCGGCCCAGCGCCAGCAGCCACAGCGCCAGCAGGCTGGCCCACAGCAGCAGCGAGCCCTCGTGCCCGCCCCATACCCCGGCCAGCCGGTAGGCCAGCGGCAGTTCCGAGTGCGCGTGCTGCGCCACGTAGGCCACCGAAAAATCCTTGGCCACGAAGGCCCAGCTCAGCGCCGCGTAGCCGGCCAGCACCAGCAGGGCGCTGGCCACGCTCCAGCGCCGCGCGGCGCGCAGGTCCTCGGGCCGCCAGGCCATGCGCCCGAGCACCAGCGCGCTTGCGAGCGCCAGCCACAGCAGCAAGTGACCGATCTCGACGATCACGGGCGAGCCGCCTTCCTGCCGTCGTGCGCGGCCTCCAGCGCGGCGGCGGCCTCGGGCGGCATGTAGTTCTCGTCGTGCTTGGCCAGCACCTCGCGGGCCTGGAACTCGCTGCCTTGCAGCTTGCCCTGCGCCACCACGCCCTTGCCCTCCTTGAAGAGATCGGGCAGCGCGCCCTGGTAGCGCACCGGGACCTGCTGCGCGCCGTCGCTGACGACGAAGCGCACCGCCACGCCCTCGCGCTGCACGCTGCCGGGCAGCACCAGGCCGCCGATGCGGAAGCTGCGGCCCTGCGGGGCTTCGTGCGCGGCGACCTGGGTCGGCGTGTAAAAGAACACCAGATTGCTGCGCATGGCGTTGACCACCAGCGCGGCCACCGCGCCCAGCACGGTCAGCGCGGCCAGCACGATCAGCAGGCGGCGGCGGCGCGGCGTCATGCGCGGTCTCCTTCGTCGTCGTCGCCGTCCAGCGATTCCAAGGCGGCCAGGGCGGTGCGGTGGCGGCGCGCCGCCAGCCAGGGCTCGATGGCAAACACCCCCAGGGCCAGCGCGTAGCAGGCCAGCACGTAAGCGAGATGCCTCACCGCTTGAGCTCCTTCACCCAGTCCGTGTGCGCCTCGCGCTCCAGCACCAGCGCGCGGGCGCGCAGGAAGATCACCGCAAAGGCGTAGATCCAGCAGGCCAGCGTGCACACCAAGAGCGCGGCCAGCATGCTCGGCGCCAGCCTGGAGCCGCCGCTCGGGCTCAGGCTGGCGCCCTGGTGCAGGGTGTTCCACCAGCGCACCGAGAAATAGATGATGGGCACGTTGACCGCCCCCACCAGCGCCAGCAGGGCACCGGCGGCGTCGGCGCGTTGCGTGTCCTCGATGGCGGCGATCAGCAGCAGATAGCCCAGGTAGAGGAAGAGCAGGATCAGCGAGGAGGTCAGCCGCGCGTCCCACACCCACCAGGTGCCCCAGGTGGGCTGACCCCATAGCGAGCCGCTGACCAGCGACAGCGCGGTGAACAGCGCGCCGGTGGGCGCGATGGCGCGCGCCAGCACGGCCGCCATGCGCACCCGCAGCACCCAGCCCAGCGCGGCCCAGAAAGCCATCGCCAGGTAGAGCAGCATCGACAGCCAGGCCGCCGGCACGTGCAGGTAGAGGATGCGATAGGCCTCGCCCTGCACCGCATCGGTGGGCGCCACGGCGAAGGCCAGGTACAGGCCCACCAGGCCCAGCAGCGCCGCGCCACCCCACAGCCAGGGCAGCAGTGCGCCCGTCAGCGCGTAGAAGCGCACCGGCGCGGCGAAGGTGGTGAGGCGCAGGCCGCTCGGGTTCATGAGGCCACCGCGATGCGCAGCGCCGCCGCAATGGCCGGCGGCAGGCCCAGCAGGCCCAGCAGCAACAGCGCCGCCAGCAGCGAGACATGGCCCTGCACCGGCAGGCCGGCCTGCTGCGCTGCCACCGCGCCGCTGCCGAAGATCAGCGCCGGCACGGCCAGCGGCAGCACCAGCAGCAGGTTGAGCAGGGCGGCGTGGCGCAGGCCCAGGGTGAGCGCGGCGGCCAGCGCGCCCAGCAGGCTCAGCAGGGGCGTGCCCAGCAGCAGGGTCAGCAGCAGCAGACCAAGGTCGGCGGCGTTCAGGCCGAACATCAGCGCCAGCAGCGGCGCCGTCAGCAGCAGCGGCAGGCCATGGCTCAGCCAGTGCAGCGCCAGCTTGGCCCACACCAGGGGCAGGCCGCTGCGCGGCGGCAGCAGCAACTGGTCGAGCGCACCGCTGCGGTGGTCGGCGTCGAACAGCGTGTGCAGGCTCAGCAAGGCAGCCAGCAGCGCGCCGACCCACAGCACGCCGGGCGCGATCTCGCGCAGGCGTTCGGGCTCCGGTCCGATGCCCAGCGGAAACAGCGCGGCGGCCAGCACGAAGAAGGCCAGCGGCAGCAGCGCCTCCTGGGGGCTGCGCCCGGCCAGGCGGGCTTCCCGCATCAGCAGCGCAGACCCGTTCAAGCGTCCAGCCTCCGTTCGGCGGCGCAGAGCCCGGGCACGGCCTGGTGGCTGACCGCCAGCCAGGCGCCCCCGGCGGCGGCGTGCGCCTGCAGCAGCGCGGCGAGTTGCTGTACGCCCTCAGGATCGAGGGCGTCGAAGGGCTCGTCGAGCAGCCACAGCGTGGCCTGCTGCTGCGGCAGCGCCAGCGGCGCCAGCGCCGCACGCTGGCGCTGGCCGGCGCTCAAGCAGCGCAGCGGCCGCCGGGCCAGGCGCTGCAGGCCGAAGTGCCGCAGCGCCGCGGCGTCCGGGCGCAGGCCGGCCAGCTGCGCGCTGAATTCGAACTGCTCCTGCACCGTCAGTTCGTCGCGCAGGCCGCGCGCGTGGCCCAGGTAGCGCAGCGCTGCGTGGCGCGTCAGCCGGCCGGCGGCCGGCGCGCGCAGGCCGGCCAGGGTGCGCAGCAGGGTGCTCTTGCCGCAGCCGTTGCGGCCGCGCAGCCAGAGCGCATCGCCGGCGGCCAGGCGCAGGTCCAGGCCCTCGACGAGCGGCCGCCCGCCCCGCTCGACGCGCAGGTCCTGGGCTTCGAGCAAGGGCTGGGTGGGCATGGCGGCGCCAGTGTGTCGGATCACCCTGCCCTTGCCCTTGTAATGCATCAAGGGCATTGCAGATGCCCGTCTTGTGCCACGGCGGCGCGGCCCGGACGCGGCATCATGCGCGCCGCGCCAAATCCAACGTCGCCAACGTCGCCAACGACCTCCACACCGGCCCGCATCCCGCCATGCCCCACCGCTCGCTGCTGCTGCCACTGCTGGCCCTGCTTGCCCTGCTGGGCTGGTGGGCCTGGCCGCAGCTGCAAACCGAATGGCAGGCCCGCGTCGCTCCGCTGTCGCAGGCCGTCGAGGACGCCGCGCGGGCGACCGCGCCGCCGCTGCAGCGCTGTCGCGCCGCCGACGGCGGTTTGCTGTATGTGCAGGGCGACTGCCCGAGCGGCCAGCGCGCCGAGGCCATGGGCGGCGGCACGCTCAACGTGCTGCCGGCGCAGCGTCCACCGGCCTCGGTCGCTTCGGCGGCCTCGGCGCCGCCCGCGCTGCGCCGCCTCGCCGACCCCGAGGGCACGGCCGAGCTGCAGCGCCGGCGCATCGAGCGGGCGGTGCAGCCATGATGCGGCGCGCCTCGGTGCGGGTCGAGACCGCGCGCGGCGCCCTGCTGGCGCTGGCCCTGCTGGCGCTGCTCGGTCTGCTGCTCGACGGCCTGGCCGCCTGGCTGCAACTGCACGCGGCACCCTGGCCGATCGACGCGCTGTGGCTGGCCGGCTGGCTGCTGCTGCTGGTCGGCCTCGCCTGGCTCGGGCTGCAGGGCGTGGCGCGCAGCCAGCTCGCCAGTCTGCTGTGGGCCGCCCTGCTGCTGTGGAGCCTGGCCAGCCTGGGCCTGGCCGCCTGGCCCTGGGCCAAGGAACGCTGGTTGCAGGAACGCGGTGCCGTCACGCCGCTCAAGCCGGCCGACGCCGGTCGCACGCTGGCCTGGCACGGCAACCTGCAACGCGGCGACGCCGAGCGCCTGCGCGCCCTGCTGGCGCAGCAGCCGCAGCTGCGCCGCATCGACCTGCGCGGCGAGGGCGGCAGCCTCGGCGAGGCCCAGGCCATGGCGGCCGTGATGCGCGCGCAGCGGCTCGACTCGCGCGTCAGCGGCCGCTGTGCCGGACCCTGCGTGCAACTCTTCCTGGCCGGCGCGCGGCGCCAGCTGCAGCCCGAGGGCGAGATCGCCTTCCAGCAGCTGCAGGCGCCCAGCCTCAACCCGCTGATCTGGCGCTGGTCGGCGCGCGAGCAGCAGCGTCTGTGGCGCGCCACCGGCCTGAGCGAGGACTTCGTGCGCCGCGCGCTGCTGACGCGTGCGCCGCGCCTGTGGAGCGCGCAGCGCATCGATCTGGAGGCGCAGGGTGCGCTGGTGGCGCCGGCCTTCGTGCTGGACGTGCCGCTGCAGCCCGAGGCCGAGCCCGACGAGCTGCTGCAGGCGCTGCGCAGCCATCCCACCTGGATGCTGCTGGAGGCCAAGCACCCCGGCACCCTGCAGGAGGCCGTGCAGCGCATTCAAGCGCTGCTGGCCCACGAACCCGACGCGCAGCGCGCGCTGCATGGCTTGGCCTTGCAGCGTCAGCGCGAGCTGCTGGCGGGCGCCAGCGTCGAGATGCGCGACCGCTTCCTCGACCTGCTGGCCGCACAGCTGCGCGCGCTGCGCGACCCCGCCGACTGCCGCGCCCTGCTGGCCGGTGACCTCGACGTGCGCCGCCGCCTGCCCGCCGAGCTGCAGCGCGAGGAGCGCGTCTGGCTCGAGGACGCCACGGTGGAGCCACCGCCGCAGCGCTCGCCGCGCCATGTGGTGGCGCTCGACCGCGAGGTGCTGCAGCGCACCCTGGGCCGCGCCGGCCTGACGCAGCTCGACCGCCTGTGGACCGTGAACCCGCGCGTCAGCCCGCTCGAGTGCGCACCCGCGCTGGCGCTGCTCGGCGAGATCCGTGCGCTGCCGCCGGCCCAGCGCAAGCCGGCGCAGCGCCGCTTGTTCGATTAGGGCCCTAAAGCTGCCCGGCCCAGCGCCGCAGCGAGCGGCGGAAGTTCGACGGATCGACGAAGCCCAGCACGCCCGAGACGCGCGCCGCGTTCCAGCCCGGCTCGCGCAGCAGCGCGGTGGCCAGGCGCCAGCGCAGGGTGTCGAGCTCGGCCTGCCAATGGCTGCCGTGCTGGGCGAACTGGCGCTTCAGCGTCGCCAGGCTGACGCCCATCTGGCGCGCCAGGTCCTCCTGGCTGGCGCTGCCCGCCTCGAGCTGCGCCAGCATGGCCTCGTGCACACCGGCCAGCCAGCCGCGGCGCAGGGCCTGCGGGTCGGCGCCCTCGGCCAGCAAGGGGGCGGCCAGGGTGTTGCAGCGCTCGTCGGCGCGCCAGGGCTGTAGCGCCAGCTCCAGCGGCAGGCTCAGCGCGTCCACCACGCAGTCGAAATGCAGGTCCGGCGTCAGGCTGGCCGCGTGCATGCCGAGCTCGCGCGGCGCGGTGCGGTTGAAGTGCGCCTGCCAGGGCAGGCGGCGCCCGGCGCGCCAGTTGCAGTAGCTGGAAAAGGCGCTCAGGTGCAGGTCCACCAGTGCCGGGCGCAGCGCGGCCGGCAGGCCGCAGGCCTCGGTGAAGAGCAGCCACAGCCGACCGTCCAGCATGAGCGGGCGCGGCGTCAGCAGCGGCAGCAGGCGCCCGGCGTGGCGGCCCAGGCAGTCGGCGGCCTGCTGCACGCTGGCACAGGCCTGCAGCGCCTGGCTGGCCAGGCCGTAGTGGCCGGGCAGCCAGAGCTGACCGAGCACGAAGGGCGCGTCACGCCCCAGTTGCAGCAGCGGCACCAGCAGCGCCAGCAGGTCGGCGCAGCTCAGTGCCATGCCCGGCTGCAGCGGCAGGCGGCTGGCGGCCAGCCAGTCGGCCTGGGCCAGGCCGCGGCTGCGCGCGAAGCCGGCCAGCAGCAGGCCCTGGTCGGCCCAGTTCAGCACGGCCTGGTCGCGGCCGTAGTGACCTGCAGCCGGCGGCAGGGTGTGCAGCGCGTGCCAGCTGGCGTGGCTCATCCGAGCCGGCGCGCCAGGCGCAGCATCTGCGGGCGTGCGGCCTCGGCGGCCTGCAGCTCGGCGTGCACGGCGCGCACCGGCAGCTGCCAGCGCCGCGCGCCGGCCACATGCGACAGCGCGGCCAGCGCGCTGCGCAGCGTGGCGGCGAGCTGCGCACCCTGCGCGCCCGTCACAGCGGGCAGCAGCAGCACGAAGCGGTCGCCGCCGTAGCGGCACACCAGATCGTCGTCGCCGAGGTTCAGGCAGAGCAGCTCGGCGGCGTTGGCCAGCAGGCGGTCGGCCTCGGCCAGGCCCGACTCGCGCAGCACGGCGTCGAAACCCTCGAAGCCCAGCATCACCAGGGTGGCCGCTCGACCGCGCTCGGCCTCGATCTGCTGCGCCATGTAGGCGTCGTCGGCCAGCCGGGTGACGCGGTCCTGGCGGCGCGGGTCGCGCAGGCCGCGCTCGCGGCGGCGCAGTTGCTCGCTGAGCTGGAGCTGCTCGCGCCGCCAGCCGTGCAGGCCCCAGGTCAGCGACAGCATGCCCAGCCCGATCAGCCCCGACTCCAGCAGGTTGTCCCACCACAGGGTCTTGGGCAGCAGCCAGAGCTCGTCGCACAGGTCGACGAAGCCGCCCAGCATCCAGGCCGACAGACCGAGAGCCAGCGCGTCGGTGACCGGGCCGGCGGGGCGGCTGGCGCGCAGCTGGCCCAGCCAGACCGCCAGCGCCAGCGTCAGCCCGCCCTCGCTGAGCAGGTCGATCGGGGACCAATCGGCCATGGGCTTGGGCAGGCCCTGCGTGGAGAACAGCAGGGCCAGGCCGGCCAACAGCAGCGCCAGCAGGCTGCCGAAGGGGGCCAGGCGCAGCACCGGCGCATAGTGCAGGCCGCGCTGCGGCGGCAGGGGGAGGTCCATGGGCGGCGCAGTCTGCTCAGGCCGCGCGGCGCGCCGATGACAGTGGCATGAATCCCACGGCGGGCGGTGCAAACGGCTCAGCCGCAACGGCCCGCGCAAGCCGCTCGCGCCCGGCCGGCCAGCTGTCACAGGGCGCCAATACCGGCTCGCCAGAGTGCCGGGCATCCCACAGCCCCAGGCACCGCCATGAAGCATCGTTTGAGCCTCCTCAGCCTCGCCCTGACCGCCCTGGCGGCGCAGGCCCAGAGCCCCGCACCCCAGCAACTCGCACCGGTGCTCGTCAACGGCCAGGCGGCCGCGCTGCGCAGCGCGCTGGACAAGCAGCGCAACGCCCAGGGCGTGGTCTCCATCGTGCACGCCGACGCCATCGGCCAGTTGCCCGACGCCAATGCCGCCGAGGCGCTGGCGCGCCTGCCCGGCGTGTCGGTCGAGCGCGACCAGGGCGAGGGCCGCTTCATCCGCGTGCGCGGCCTGGGCCCCGATCTGAATGGGGTGAGCATCAACGGCAGCGTGGTGCCGGCCGCCGAGGCCGACCGCCGCGCGCCCGGCCTGGACCTGCTGCCGGCCGGCCTGATCCGCGCCCTCGAAGTGCACAAGACCCTGCTGCCCGAACAGGACGCCAACGCGCTGGGCGGCCAGGTTTCGGTGCAGACCCTCTCGGCCTTCGACCTGCCGGGCCGCCTGTTCAGCCTCAGCCTGGGGGCCAACCACGACGCCAACGCCGGCAAGACGCGCCCGACCGGCGCCCTGGTGTTCGCCGACCGCTTCGCCGGCAACACGCTCGGGCTGGCGCTGGCCTTGAGCTTCGACGAGCGGCGCTTCGCCAGCGACAACGTCGAGACCGGTGGCGCCTGGGACGAGGGCAAGCTCGAGGAGTTCGAGCGCCGCCGCTACGAGATCACGCGCGAGCGGGTCGGCGTGGCCTTCAACCTCGACTGGAAGCCCGGCCAGGGCAGCCAGGCCTGGCTGCGCGGCTTCAGCAGCCGCTTCACCGACGACGAGCAGCGCCAGTCGCACGCCATCGAGTTCGAGGACGCGCTGGCGCCCGGCGAGAGCGCCGAGGCCGAGAGCGTGCGCAGCCTCAAGAGCCGCCGCGAGCGCAGCCGCGTCGACGCGCTGAACCTCGGCACCCAGCTGCGCCTGGCCGACTGGAATTTGCTGGCCGAACTGGGCGCCAGCCGCGCCAGCGAGAGCAAGCCCGATGGACTGGCCTCCGCCAAGTTCAAGGCCGACTTCGACGCCGTCGGCTACAGCGACACGCGCCGTCCGCAGCTCAGCGGCCCGGCCGCGCTGTTCGGCGGCGACGGCCATGAGCTGGACAAGATCGAGCTCGAGCAGAGCCTGGCGCGCGACCGCGTGAACCAGTTCAAGTTCGACCTCGGCCGCTCGCTGGGCGACGCGCTCGAAGTGAAGTTCGGCGCGCGCCTGCAGCGCCGCACCAAGACCAACGAGGAGGAGGTGCAGGAGATCGACGCCGGCGACATCGACGGCCTGGCCGACTCGGCCCTGGCCTTTGGCAGCTATGCGCTGCCGGGCAGCACCCGCTACCCCTTCGGCGCCTTCGGCCCGAGGCTCAGCGACAGCCTGCTGCGCGCCTTTGCGCGCGGCCCGGGCGCCGCGGCGGCCGAGCGCAGCGACGAGGACTCGACGGTCAACGACTTCCGCCTGCGCGAGAACAGCGACGCGTTCTATCTGCAGTTCAAGGGCGATCTGGCGGGTGCCATGCCGGCGCAATGGGTGGCCGGCCTGCGCCACGAGCGCCTGCGCTTCCAGGCCCAGGGCTTCGGCCTGCGCGACGAGGAGCTGGAAGCGGTGGACGAGCGCACCCGCAGCAGCCACTGGCTGCCGGCGCTGCTGTGGCGCCAGGACCTCGACGCCGACACGCGCTGGCGCGCCGCGCTCACCAGCAGCCTGGTGCGCCCCGCCTTCGCGCAGCTGGCGCCGGGCTTCGTGGTCGACGGCGACGAGGCCGAGACCGGCAATCCGCGGCTCAAGCCGCTGCGCTCGCGCAACCTGGACCTCGGCGTCGAGCGCCGCCTGGGCCGCAACGGCACGCTCTCGGCCTACCTCTTCACCAAGCAGATCCGCGACTTCAGCTTCCAGACCGAGCTGGCCGGCAGCGGCGACTGGCCCGGCTTCGACTCGGTGCAGAGTTACGCCAACGGCGAGCGGGCGCGCGTGCGCGGCCTCGAGCTGAACTGGCAGCAGGTGCTGGGCGACGGCTGGGTGCTGGGCGCCAACGCCAGCCTGGTGCGCTCGAAGGCGCAGATCGGCGGCTTCGAGGACGGGCAACGCGTTACGCGCGCCATCCCGCTGCCCAGCCAGAGCGACCGCACGCTCAACCTGGTGCTGGGCTGGGAGCAGCCGGCCTGGAGCGTGCGCGTGGCGCTCAACCACAAGTCCGACTACCTGCTCGAGGTGGGCGACCTGTTCGACGCGGCCCGCGACCAGTACGTCGAGCGCCAGAATCAGGTCGACCTGTCGCTGCGCTGGCAGCCGGCCAAGGACTGGCAGCTCAGCGTCGAGGCGCTCAACCTCGGCAACGCCGCTTACTACGTGTACGAGCAGACCACGGCGCGCAACGTGCAGTACGAGCGCTACGGCCGCGCCTACAAGCTGAACCTGAAGTGGACCGGACTCTGATGCGAAGCCTGCTGAGAATCGGCGCCGCGCTGCTGGCGCTGGGCCTGGGCGCGGGCGCGGCGGCGCAGGATTTGCGCATCGACGCGCAGGGCGTGCGCCGGCTCGACGCCGCCGGTCGCGAGACCGACCGCCTGGCCCTGCGCATCAAGCACGGCGACCGCCGGGCGCTGCCCGACGGGCGCTGGACCGCGGTGGTGGCCGACGCCAACTCCGGCGAGCTGCTGTGGCTGGAGGCCGGCGCCGATGCGCGCCTGCGCACGCTGCACCGCTGGCGCGCGCCCGAGCTCGACCTCGGCTGCCTGGCCCTGTACCGCGACGCCCAAGGCCTGCTGCAGCTCTTCCTGCTCGGCGACGACGGTCTGAGCCAGCATTGGCTGCTCGACGGACCCGCGCCGCGCCTGCTGCGCCCCTTGGCCACGCCGCCCCAGCCCCAGGCCTGCGCGGTGCGCGACGCCGAGGCCCGCCTCTACCTCAGCGAGGAGGGCGTGGGCCTGTGGCGCCTGGCGGCCGACGCCGAGCGCGAGGGACGCGAGCTGCTGCAGGCCGGCGCTGTGGGCGACGCCAAGACCGGCCCGGCGGCCCTGCAGGACTGGTTGGCCGCCCACCCCGAGACGCCCGGCGACGCCCTGCCGCTGATCCCGCCCAGCGCGCAGACCGAGACCATGCGCGGCCATGGCGACGCCGCCGACGACCCGGCGATCTGGGTGCACCCGCGCCACGGCGAGCGCTCGCGCATCCTCGCCACCAACAAGAAGCAGGGCCTGCTGGTCTACGACCTGCAGGGACGGCAGCGGCAGTTCCTGGCGGTCGGGCGCATCAACAACGTCGACCTGCGCCAGGGCCTGCGCTACGGCGGCGGCCTGCTCGACCTCGCTGTGGCCACGCAGCGCGACGAGGCGGCATTGGTGCTGTTCGGCGTCGACCGCGCCGACGGCCGGGTGCGCGAGCTGGCGCGCCTGCCCACCGGGCTGGACGATGTGTACGGCGTCTGCACGCTGCGCAACGCCGCCGGGCGGCTCGAGGCCATCGTCAACGACAAGGACGGCCGGGTGCGCCAGTTCGAGCTGCTGCGCGAGTCGCGTGGCCGCTGGCAGGCCGCGCTGCGCCGCGAGTTCCGGCTCGCCAGCCAGCCCGAGGGCTGCGTGGTGGACGAGGCCAGCGACCAGCTCTTCATCGGCGAGGAAGACCGCGGCGTGTGGCGGCTGCGCGCCGACGCGCGTGCGCCGGCCGAGCCGCAGCTGGCCATCGGCCTGGGCGAGGCGCTGCGCGCCGACGTCGAGGGCCTGGCGGTCTACCGCGGCCAGGGCGAGGCGCTGCTGCTGCTGTCCTCGCAGGGCAACGACAGCTACGCGTTCTTCGAGCTGGCGCCGCCGCACCGCTGGCGCGGCAGCTTTCGCATCGGCATCAACGCCCAGGCGGGCATCGACGGCGCCTCCGAGACCGACGGCCTGGACATCACGGCGGCCCAGCTGGGCGGGCGCTACGGCGAGGGCCTGCTGGTGGTGCAGGACGGCCGCAAGAACCTGCCGCGCGCGCCGCAGAACTTCAAGCTGCTGCCGGCTTCGGCGCTGCGCGCGGTGTGGGGTGGCGCGAAACCCTGAGGGTGGCCGCGGTCGAGGTCGTGGTGGCGGCGGCTGCTGCTGCTGCTGCTGCTGCTGCTGCTGCTTCCGCTGCTGCGGCTCAGGCCGGCGCCGTGCCGCGCCGGTAGAAGGTC
>JAYRUQ010000061.1:0-12848 GCA_041919015.1 Inhella sp. | reverse complement strand
TCCGATCCGGCCCAACAAGCTACCGAGCGCACTCGACGGTCCGATCCACTGGCGCAGCAGCGCGAACAACCAAGCGAAGACCGCCACGGTGGCCGCCAACGGCAGGGCCGCCAGCAGCCCGGTGACGAAGACGCGCAGCAGGTGGCGGGTGGGCGCGCGCATGCTCAGGACGACTTCAGCAGCTTGGCCAACTGCTCGGCGTCGAAGTGCTCGTCGCAGGCCGCGTCGGCCGGCACGCAGTCCGGTTGCGGACCGCTCTGCAGCTTGCGGATCGCCGCCCACAGCAGCGCGATCTGGTGCTCGTGACCGGAGGCCGAGTCGATCAGGCCCTTCATCGCCAGCGCCACCGGGTCGTCGCCCTGCGTCACGGCGTAGGCACTGAAGCCCATCTTGCTGGCAGCGGCCTCGCGCGCCTGCTCTGCGCTGGCTTCGATGATGCGCGCCGGGTTGCCCACCGCGGTGGCGCCCGGCGGCACCGGCTTGGTGACCACGGCGCCCGAACCGATGCGCGCGCCCTCGCCCACCGTGAAGCCTCCCAGCACGCAGGCGTTGGCGCCCACCACCACGCCGCGCGCCAGCGTCGGGTGGCGCTTGGCGCCCTTGACCAGCGTGGTGCCGCCCAGGGTCACGCCCTGGTAGATCGTCACGTCGTCGTGGATCTCGGCCATCTCGCCGATCACCACGCCCATGCCGTGGTCGATGAAGACGCGGCGGCCGAACTGCGCGCCGGGGTGGATCTCGATGCCGGTCAGCCAGCGGTTGAGCTGCGAGATCCAGCGCGCCAGCGTGGTGAAGCCGGCGTGCCACAGGCCATGCGCACGGCGGTGCAGGATCAGCGCATGCAGGCCCGGATAGCACCAGAACACCTCCCAGCCGCTGCGCGCGGCGGGGTCGCGTTCCAGGATGGTGGCAATGTCTTCACGAAGTCGGCTGAACATGGGGTCTCCAGGGGGCGGGCAGTGTAGGAAGAAGGACCGGAGCGGGACCTTCAACAACAGCGCTGCTCGATGGCCCTGGCGACCCCCCGCAGGATGTGGATCTCCTCGTCCTGCAACTGCGCGCGGTTCAGCAATTGGTTGAGGCGCGGCATCAGCTTCTTGGGCGCCGCGGGGTCGAGAAAACCGAGCTTCACCAGCGCGCCCTGCCAATGCGCCAGCAGGCCCTGCACGGCCTGCGCGTCGGCGATGCGCGGCGGCGCGGTGCGCGCCTCGACCGCGAAACCGCCCAGCGACTGGCGGCGCTCGTAGGCCAGCAACTGCACCGCCTGACCGAGGTTCAGCGAGCCGTACTCGGGCGCGGTGGGAATCGACAGCAGGGCGTGGCAGCGGTAGACGTCCTCGTTGGCCAGGCCGAAGCGCTCGCAGCCGAACAACAGTCCGATCGAGCGTTCGGCCACCCCCGGCAGGCCATCGCGCGGCGCCTGGCAGGGCGGGCCGAAATCGCGCGGCGTCATGGCCGTGCCCAGCAGCAACTCCACGCCATCGAGCGCGTCCTCCAGGCGATCCACCACACGCGCACGCTGCAGCACGTCGACCGCGCCGCTGGCGAAGGCCAGCGTTTCCTCATGGGTCAGCACGTCGGCGAAGCGCGGGCGCACCAGCACGAGGTCGGTGAAACCCATCACCTTCATCGCCCGAGCCGCCGCGCCGACATTGCCGCGCTGGCTGGTTTCCACCAGGATGAAGCGTGTCGAATGCACGTCGGGATGGCAGGAGGAGGTCATCGCATCTCAGTAGAATCCCGCGCATTCTGCCGGTCCCGACCGGCGCGCTCTTTTCCACCGCCAGCCCACCCCCGAGCCTGCGAAGGCTTTGTCAGATCCCAACCGCAAGGAAACCCATGTCCTCTGCAGCGATGCACCCCATGCTCAATGTGGCCGTGAAGGCCGCCCGCGCCGCCGGTTCCATCATCAACCGCGCGTCCATGGACCTGGATGATCTGAAGGTGGGCTCCAAGGGGGTGAACGACTTCGTCACCGAGGTCGACCACGCGGCCGAGGCCGCCATCATCAAGATCCTGCTCGACGCCTACCCGCAGCACGCCATCCTGGCCGAGGAGTCGGGCAAGGAGCACGGCAACCAGCGCAGCGACTACCAGTGGATCATCGACCCGCTGGACGGCACGACGAACTTCATCCACGGTCTGCCCATCTACGCGGTGTCGATCGCGCTGGCCCACCGCGGCGTGGTGCAGCAGGCCGTCGTCTACGACCCGACGCGCAACGATCTTTACCACGCCAGCAAGGGCCGCGGCGCCTTCCTCAACGACCGCCGGTTGCGCGTCAGCAAGCGCACGCGCCTGTCGGACGCGCTGGTGGGCACGGGCTTCCCGTTCCGCAAGGGCGACAACTTCAAGCGCTACCTCAAGCTCTTCGAGGCCATCATGCAGAGCACCGCCGGCGTGCGCCGCCCGGGTGCGGCCAGCCTCGACCTCTGCTATGTGGCGGCCGGCCACTACGACGCCTTCTTCGAGACCGGCCTGTCGCCCTGGGACGTCGCCGCAGGATCGTTGATCGTCACCGAGGCCGGCGGCCTGGTCGGCAACTTCACCGGCGAATCGGACTACCTGCACCAGCGCGAAGTGCTGGCCGGCACGCCGAAGATCTACGCGCAGCTGGTGCCGATGCTGCAGCCCTACAGCCGTGTGATCGGCAACGACGAAACACCCGAGCCCGGCGTGAAGGACTGAGGCTCAGGCGGCGGCCTGTGCGCCGTCGCCGAATTGCTGCTCGGCAAAGCGCTCGATCGGCTGCGGGCGCCCGAACAGCCAGCCCTGACCGAGCTCCAGCTCCAGGGCCCCCAGGTGGGCGGCCTGCTCGGGCGTCTCGATGCCTTCGGCCACCACCGTGAGCTTGAGCGCCCGCGCCATGCTGGCGATGGCGCGCACCAGCGCGTTGGCGTCGGCATCGCGGCCCAGATCGCCCACGAAGCTGCGGTCGATCTTCAGCACGTCGACCGGAAAGCGCCGCAGATAGGACAGCGACGAGTAGCCGGTGCCGAAGTCGTCGATGGCCAGCGTCAGGCCGAGGTCCTTCAGCCCGAACAGCAGCTCGCGGTTGTGCCCGTCGGGGTCGAGCAGCACCGACTCGGTGACCTCCAGCTCAAGCCGCCGCGGGTCGATGCCGCAGCCTTCGATGTGCGCGCGCACCCGCGCCACCAGGTCGCGGGCGCGGAACTGGCGCGCCGACAGATTGGCCGACAGCACCAGGCCGCCCCGCCCTGCGTCCTGCCAGGCGCGCAGCGTCTCGCAGCAGCGCGCCAGCACCCAGTCGCCGATCGGCTCGATCAGGCCGCTCTCCTCGGCCAGCGGGATGAAGCGGTCGGGCGGCACCGAACCGACGCTCGCCGACTGCCAGCGCAGCAAGGCCTCGGCGCCGCGCAGGCTGCGGTCGGCCAGCCAGCGCTGCGGCTGCAGGTGCAGGCTGAACTCGGCCGCCGCCAGCGCCTTGCGCAGACCGCCGAGCAGGCGCATCTTCTCCAGCGAGCGCTGGTTCATCTCGGCGCGGAAGAACTGGTGGTGACCGCGCCCCTGATCCTTGGCGCGGTGCAGCGCCGTCTCGGCGCTCTGCAGCAGGGTCTCGGACTGGCTGCCGTCCTGCGGGTACTGCGCCAGCCCCAGGCTGGCGCTCAGGAACAGCTCCTGGCCGGCCACCGTGAAGGGCGCCGCAAACACCGCCAGCAGCTTGTCGGCCAGCGCCACCGCGTCGGCCTCGGTCTGCACGGCGTCGAGCAGCACGCCGAACTGGTCGGCGCCCAGGCGCACCACCAGGTCGTGGCCGCGCAGGCGTTGCTGCAGGCGCCTCGCGCAGGCCTGCAGCAACTGGTCGCCGGCCGCGCTGCCGTAGGACTCGTTGACGAGCCGGAAGCGGTCCAGGCCGATGCAGCCCACCACCAGACCGCCGCGCCCGTCCAGGCGCGCCAGCGCCTCGTCGAGGCGCTCGCGCATCAGCAGGCGGTTGGGCAGACCGGTCACTGCGTCGAAGCGCGCCAGACGGTCGATGCGCGAGGCCGCCTCCTTGCTCTCGGTGATGTCCAGCAAGGTGCCGACCACGCGCGCCGGCTGCTCGCCCGAGGGCGCCGACGGCACCGACTGGGGCTCGATGTGCAGCAGGAAATGGCACTCGCGGCCGCGCACCGGCAGGCACAGCTCGAGATCCTGGGCCAGCGCGGCGGACCCCGCGCTGCCACGGGCGCGCGCGGCGGCGCCGCGCAGGCGCTCCAGCACCTCGGCGTCGAGGCGCTGCGCCAGCTCGGTGCAGCAGGCCGAGCCGGCCGCCACGCCGAACCAGCGGCCGATCTCGGCCGACCAATGCAGGCAGTCCGAGCCCAGCTCCCACTCCCACCAGCCGGCGTGGCTGGTCCGGCTCAGAATCTGCAACTGGCGCTCGCGCTCGTGCGCCTCGCGCAGCGCGTCGCGCTGCTGGTGCAGGTCGACGTCGATGCAGTACATCTCCGGCTCCCCCCAGCCGTTGCGCAGCAGCACATGGCTGGAGAACACCGGCACCGGCCGGCCGTCGCGGTGGCGCAATTCCAGCTCGCCAGCCGCAATGGCGACGCCCTGGCTGACCCAGGCCTCGTGCAGGCGGATCAAGTCCTCGCGCATGGCCGGCGGGATGATCAGGTCCTCGAGCTGCCGGCCCAGCGCCTGCTCGCGGCTCCAGCCATAGAGCGATTCACTGGCCGGGTTCCAGTAGATGACGCGGCGCTGGCGGTCGTAGCCCTGCACGGCGGTGCCCGGGGTCTGGTCGAAGGCCAGTTGGAAGCGCTGCTCGGCCTCGCGCCAGCGGTTCATGCGCAGGGCCTCGCCGGGCAGGTCGGTGAGCACGCCCTCGAGCGCGTCCTCGCAAGCGCGCACCTCGAGGCGCGCCCAGCAGCCACCGGCCGGCGCATCCACCAGGCGGAAGCGCCGACCGCAGCGGCCGCCGTCGGACTGTGCGGCGCGCAGCGCGGTGGCCACGCCCTCGCGGGCCGCAGGCTCGATGCGCGCCAGAAACGCCTCCAGCCCGGTCCGGCGCGGCAGTCCGAGCGCCTCGGCCAGGTCCTGGCCCAGCGTGAGATCCTTCAGCCGTTCCAGCCGCCACGCGCCGGCAAAGGCCGTGTGCGGCACCGCCCGCGTGTCGTCGACATCGTTCATGGTGGGCCTCCCCGGCGAGGCTTGTAGCCAAGGCCGGGCACAGGGTCAAGGGCTGCACGCGGCGTCCGGATAATCCGCGCCCCTGCCGCCCCACCCCCTTTGCACCCCACCGTGACCGCCGCCCCGCTCGAAGCCCATACGCCGCTGATGCAGCAGTACCTGCGCATCAAGGCCGACCACCCGGACCTGCTGGTGTTCTTCCGCATGGGCGACTTCTACGAGCTGTTCTACGACGACGCACGGCGCGCCAATGCCCTGCTCGACATCACGCTGACGGTGCGCGGATCCAGCGGCGGCGAGCCGGTGGTGATGGCCGGCGTGCCGGTGGTGTCGATGGAGGGCTACCTGGCCAAGCTGGTGCGGCAGGGCGAGTCGGTGGCGGTGGCCGAGCAGGTCGGCGAGGTCGGCGCCGGCAAGGGGCCGGTGGAACGCAAGGTGGTGCGCATCGTCACCCCCGGCACGCTCACCGACAGCGAGCTGCTGGCCGACAAGCAGGACGCACCGCTGCTGGCGCTGCACGGCCTGACGGGCCCAACCGGTGCGCCGGCGCGTTTCGGCCTGGCCTGGGTGTCGCTCAGCCAGGGCGAGATCGGGCTCAGCGAATGCGCCGCCGCCGAGCTGCCGGGCTGGTTGGCACGGCTGGCACCGGCCGAACTGCTGGTGGCCCGCGACCACAGCGCCACGGGGCAGGCCGAGGCGCTTGCGACGCTGCGCGGCGCGATCACCGCCCGGCCGGCCTGGCAGTTCGAACCGGCCCTGGGCGCGCGCAAGCTCTGCGAGCAGCTCGGCCTGGCCGGCCTGCAGGGCGTCAACGCCGATGGCCTGAGCGCCGCCCACGCGGCCGCCGGGGCGCTGCTGGCCTACCTGGAGCACACCCAGGGCCGCGCGCTGGCGCACCTCAAGCAGCTCACCGTGCTGCGCGCCAGCGAGCTGATCGAGCTGCCGCCGGCCACCCAGCGCAATCTGGAGCTGACGCAGACCCTGCGCGGCGAGAGCGAGCCGACCCTGCTGTCGCTGCTCGACCGCTGCGCCAGCGCCATGGGCAGCCGCGCGCTGCGCCACTGGCTGCTGGCGCCACGGCGCGATCGCGGCCAGGCCCGCGAGCGCCTGGCCGCCGTGCGCCGGCTGCGCCAGGCCGGCGGCGCGGCGCTGCGCGAGCAGCTCCGCGGAGTCTCGGACGTCGAGCGCATCGCCAGCCGCGTGGCGCTGCGCCAGGCCCGGCCGCGCGAGCTGGCCGGCCTGCGCGACACCCTGCAGCGCCTGCCCGCGCTGCAGGCCTGCGTGCCCGGCGGCGCGCCGCTGCTCGACACGCAGCGCCGCGATCTCGACCCGCCCACCCATCTGCAAGAGCTGCTCGACGCCGCGCTGCTCGAGCAGCCGGCGGTCTGGCTGCGCGACGGCGGCGTCATCGCCGACGGCTTCGACCCCGAGCTCGACGAGCTGCGCGCCATCAACGCCCACTGCGACGACTTCCTGCTGCAGCTCGAGGAGCGCGAGAAGGCGCGCACCGGCATCCCCAATTTGCGCGTGCAGTTCAACAAGGTGCACGGCTTCTACATCGAGGTCACCCAGGGCCAGAAGGACAAGGTGCCCTCCGACTACCAGCGCCGCCAGACCCTGAAGAACGCCGAGCGCTTCATCACGCCCGAGCTCAAGGCCTTCGAGGACAAGGCGCTGTCCGCCAGCGAGCGCGCGCTGGCACGCGAGAAATTCCTCTTCGAGCGACTGCTCGACGAGCTGGGTGCCGACATCGCCGCGCTGCAGCGCATCGCCCGCGCGCTGGCCAGCGTCGACGTGCTGGCCTGCCTGGCCGAGCGCGCCGACACCCTGGACTGGTGCGAGCCCGAGTTCCTGCCGCAGCCCGGCATCGAGATCGAGGCCGGGCGCCACCCGGTGGTGGAGCAGCGCCTGGCCGAAACGGTCGGCGCCCGCTTCACGCCCAACGACTGCCGGCTCGACGCCAAGCGCCGCCTGCTCGTCATCACCGGGCCCAATATGGGCGGCAAGAGCACCTTCATGCGCCAGGTGGCGCTGATCGCGCTGCTGGCCTCCATCGGTTCCTGCGTGCCCGCCAGACGCTGCCGGCTCGGGCCGCTGGACGCCATCCACACCCGCATCGGCGCCGCCGACGACCTGGCCAACGCGCAGTCCACCTTCATGCTCGAGATGACCGAGGCGGCGGCCATCCTGCACGCCGCGGGCGAGCAGTCGCTGGTGCTGATGGACGAGATCGGCCGCGGCACCAGCACCTTCGACGGCCTGGCGCTGGCTTCCAGCATCGCCAGCCATCTGCACGAGAAGAACCGCGCGCTGACGCTCTTCGCCACCCATTACTTCGAGCTCACCCATCTGCCCGAGAAGCACGCCGCCGCGCACAACGTGCACGTCAGCGCGGTCGAGAGCGGCACGCACGACATCGCCTTCCTGCACGAGCTGCAAGCGGGCCCGGCCAGCCGCAGCTACGGCGTGCAGGTGGCGCGCCTGGCCGGCATGCCCGCGGCCGTGCTGCGCCAGGCGCGCGCCAGCCTGGAGCAACTCGAAGCACGCGCCGCCAGCGGCGCCGCGCAGGTCGACCTGTTCGCCGCGCCGGCGCCACCCAGCGCCATCGAGCAGGAGGAGCCGCCCGCGCTGCTCGCGCTGCGCGAGCTCGACGTCGACGCCTGCTCGCCGCGCGAGGCGCTCGACGCGCTCTACCGCCTCAAGCAGCTCGCCGCGAAGACCTGAGAAACCCCTGCAGTCCGCTACTCCCGCAAACGCGGGCTGCACGGGGTGTTGCAGACTAAGCTTCGGTCCCCGCCTGCGCACGCTTTGAGAGCCTGGCGCCCAGGATGCCGCCGACGATGCCACCGAGTGGCCCGGCAACAAAGATCGCGGTCATTGCCGCCTCCAAGGCGCGGTCATGTGTGTTGGAGGAGAGCAGCTCAATGGCCGCGTAAGCACACAGGCCAAAAGCGATGAATCCAACAATGGCCCCGAACACGGCGATGACAAATCGCTTCATCGTTGAGCGGCCCAAGGCCAGGGTTCACCGGTGCGGCGCCAGCCCACAGAATCACCGATGCAACGAATGGGGGGCATCGCGTCCGAACGAGTCCGGCGTCGCACTCGCCAACTTCTCGCGCGCCCATGGCACGGCCCGAAGCAACAGCAGGAACGCCGCAAGCAGCCAGAGGGCAACGAATGGCCCCCAGTCGATCGAGTTTGCCGCCGCCGGCGGCACCGGGAAGTACCGCAGGTTGAACACCAGCAGCAGCCCGCCAAATCCAACACCCGACACGCCCATCACCCGCCCGAACCTTGGGTGGCGCATCATCGCGATCGCGAACAGGATCACCGCGACCGAAATCAAGACGTCCCACGCCACGTCAATGCCCAGGTGCACCGCGTCGAGCCCATTCGCCACCTTCCGATAGACGTCGGCACTGGCCGGATCGCTTGCCTCCGCGATGGCCCTCTTCATTACGCCAAAGATGGCTTGCTGGGTCGTCAGCATGATGAGAACCGTGACGCTGCCCGCGATTGCGGCGACCGCGGCCACTTGGACGAGCGGGCCGCGCTGGACGAGCGCAAGACAGTGGTAGAGCCCCACGGCCCCGACAGCGAGCAAGGGGCCGAAGGCAAAGGCCGCGGCGTAGCCAAGGGTGTCGGGCAGCGGGACGAATGCCGCGGCAAGGTAAGCGCCGATGCCGAGGAGGCCGCAGACTCCTCCTACGCGAATCCAAGACAGGCTCAGATCCGTTTGGTGTTCCATACGATTCAGTCACTCAGTTTCGATAAGCCGTCGAACCTTCGAGCCGAGCGACTGGGCGTGGACAGTCCGCTCGCGAGCGAATAAGCAGCGGCTTCCCGCGACCCCTGTACCGAGGGGCGGCGCAAGGATGGGATTGTCGAGATCCACCTTGCCCAGGAAAGCAGAAGCCCATGCCGCAGATTACCGAAGTCGGTGTCGGCCTGGCCAGTCGGGTCATCCAGGTTCATGCCATCGCTGCTTGTGGGCGCATTGCGCTGGCGCGCACCACAAGGCGCGCCGGCTGGCGCCGGCTCGCGCCGATGGGCCGGTGCGTCAAGCTCGTCAAGTTCGTCAAGTTCGGCGTGCCCGCCCCCAGCGCCATCGAGGCGCTGCTCACCCAAGCGGCCAAAAAAAGCGCCTTCATGAGAACCGCGCACAAACGCCGCAATCGGCTCGCGCGCTGGGTGCTGCAACGCAAGGAGCGTGGGCTGACGGCAAGCGGCGGCAGCACTGGCCAACACGCACGCATCCCGTGGGCGGTGCTGACCAAGGGCCGCGTGTTCGGTCCGACCGATCGTGCTCAAACCCCAATCAGCGCTTGACAGAGAAGGAAGTCCCGGCTGGTTTTTTTTACGGCAGCCTGCGAAGGGCAGGTAGTTTCTTCTGGAGGGCGCCAAATTGTGGGTTTCGCTTCCCGACACCCATGACGCGAATTTCTACGATATCGCCATTGCGAACATAATGGAGATTGGGATTCGTATTGTCGCCCTGATCGGTTTGCTGAATCGCACCATCCGCATCATTGGGGATATTCTCCTTTTTTCCTGCCAGTCGAGCGTCCCAGCCTTTGGTTTGTGCGGGGTTGTTCATGATGGTTTGATTGACAACGAGAGTCATGTCTTTTCCCTCGTAACGGCAACTCAATGTTTTTCCAGTACCAAAATCTGATTCAAAGCCGACCTTACCTTCTTTGAACGTACCGCCCAGCGCGGAGCCAACTTCACTTGGCGAATACGGACACGATGTGGGGACTCCTGCAAACACAGAAGGAGCGAAGACCAGCGTCGAAAGAAATGTAATAAATGAAAGTCTCATAAGGGTCTCCAAAAGGAACTGAAATTGGTATGACGGTGCTTTGGCCAAATGTGTCAACGTGGAGGTGACCGGCGCTGCGCGGCTTTATCGCGCAGCGTCCGGTGGACCGAATAGGAAGGGACTTCCCGCGATCCCTGCCCCGAGGGGCGGCGCAAAGATTGGGTTGTCGAAATCCACTTTGCCCAGGAAAGGGGAAGCCCATGTCGCAGATTACCGAAGTCGGAGTTGACCTCGCCAGTCGGGTCATCCAGGTTCACGCCATCGACGCCTGTGGCCGCGTCGTCGTCGCTCGGTCCTTCAAGCCCGCGCGCTTCTTCGAGTGGTGCGCCACCTTGCCCCCAGGCACCGCCGTCACCCTGGAAGCCTGCGGCGGCGCGCACCACACCGCACGCCGACTCGCGCTGATGGGCCTGAGCGTCAAGCTCGTGGCACCGCCCTTCGTCACGCCTTATCGCAAGCAAGGCGCCAGTGGCAAGAACGACGCCAACGACGCGGCCGCCATCTGCGAGGCCGGCTCGCGCCCCAGCATGCGCTTCGTCTGCGTGAAGACCGTGGCCGCCCAGGGCTGGCAGGCCATCCACCGCTTGCGAGAAGGCTACAAGGAAGAGCGCACCGCGCTGGTCAACCGCATCCGGGGCCTGTTGTTCGAGTTCGGCGTGCTCGCCCCCAGCGGCATCGAGGCGCTGCGCCGCGAACTGGCCGGCCTCATCGAGGACGCCAGCAACGAGCTGCCCGGCGTGCTGCGCCTGGGCCTGCAGCGGGCGCAATTGCATTGGATCGACCTGGATGTGCAACTGGCCTGGTGCGACGAGCAGATCGCCCGGCACGTGGCCAGCGAGCCCCAGGCGCAGGCCGCCACGCAGCTGTGCGGGGTGGGCGCGCTCACCGCCTCGGCGCTGCTGGCCCAAGCCGGCGACCTCAAGCAATTCAAGAGCGCAGGCCAGTTCGGCGCCTGGCTCGGGCTGGTGCCCAGCCAGCACAGCAGCGGCGGCAAGACGCGGCTCGGACGCATCACCAAACGCGGCGACGACTACCTGCGCACGCTGCTCATCCAGGCCGCCAAGAGCGCCGTCATGACCGCGCACAAGCGCAGCGACCGGCTCTCCTGCTGGGTGCAGCAACTCAAGGCGCGGGTGGGCTGGCAGAAGGCGGTGGTGGCCCTGGCCAACAAGCACGCGCGCATCCTGTGGGCGGTGCTGACCAAGGGGCGCGCATTCGATCCGAACCATGTGAGCGCGATGCCGGCTGCCGCGTCCTGATCGACAAACCCTCAACCGAATTCCTCGCTTCAGTCGTGCTCGCGCAGTTGCAAACACAGGTCAGACCGGCGGCGGGACAGCTCGATAACCCTCAAGCGGCGCCAGGTGCGACCGCGACGAGCGAATGGGCCTTGCAGGCCGCGCCAAGCCGGAGGCTTGGCCCTTCGCCAGGCTTCCAGCGGCCACAGGCCGCTGAAAGTCCGGGCTCAGCCCCGCCGAGCGGTTCGTAACTGGGTCCGCGCAGGCGCTCGAAAGCCAACCCCTGCGCAACAAGGCCGTCTGTAGATTTGCAGTCTGATGAGTGCCCGCGCTGCGTTCAACGCTGAAGCTCTTCCGCCAACCCGAATACCCAACAGCCGAATACCGCCAGCAGGAAAAAACCAATTCAAAACCCAATCAGCGCTTGACGGAGGGGGAAGTCCCTGTAGAGGGTTAGCCCTCGCTGGCCAAGTGGCCAAGCTATTCTTGTTGTTCACCATGCCGCTTGTTTTCCGCATCGACAAACAACTTCATCTGGTATGAGTTCAGCGCCCGAGGAGCAAACAGCATGATGTACCCTATGACGATATTGCCAACGAATAGCATTGCCCCGACTTTTAGGTCTTTGAAGAACATGTAGTAGAGGAAATAGAACCAAGCAAAGTACAAGGGAATGGCGATTACATGAAGCAGCACCTTAATGAGGGTAATTAGATGAAACATATTTATTTCTCTCCGCCGAATTGTGGCCGAACTTGATGAACTGAATTATTGCGTCGCTGTTAGCCCCCAGCACTGAGGCGGCCCTTAAACATATGGATACTCCTGGCTTCGTTCGTTGGCAGAAGTTCGACTTCCTCAGTTGCGAACGGTGCTGGAAGACTAGCTCCTTTAGTAATTCTGCAGTCGATGTACCAGTCGGCTCGGTGGCTCTTTAGTGCCTTTTCGATAAGAAAGCAATTGGCCATGGCCCAGCTTGACGTTTTGAGCACGACGGCGCGCGGTTGATTTGCAACTTGGCCGTCGAACACTGCCGGCGCCATTATGTCGTGCGGAAACGCCAGCCCCTTGACCGATATGGCGTACATCGAGGTACCGCACTGCTGTTCAATGAAAGACTTGAAGCCCTCCAGTTCAGCAATAAATGCCGTCTTCGTCCAATTCGGTTCTGTCATGTAGGACAGTAAAAGAACTGAATCATTCCAAACGTAACCATGACTATGAAGCGGAAGGTCATGGTTAATCTTTGCTGTCGCGCGGTTGTGCATCTCGATCATGGCCGACGAACCTTTTCCGGATGCGGCTAGCGTTCTAGTTCCGGCAAGATCGAAGGCTGTAACTATGCAGGGAGACCAATCGTCGGTGCGCATATCTTAGAGGCCTAACGCGTTGTAGGGCGCGCCTCGGCGCGGTTTATCACGGCGCCCCGCGCCCTAACCGGAGCTGTGCGGCGTCCTGGAAACCATTGTTCCGCAAATAGAAGTTCGATCATTGACTGTGCTTTCATCCAGCTCACAATTCACCGGGCCGGCTCAAGTTTGAAATGCAACACCTCGCCACCCTGTAAGGTGTCGAGATGACCCGAAGATTCCAGCAGTTGCAGCCTGAAGAGCGCATCGCCCTGTCCGCCATGCGCCGGCTGGGGCACAGCC
>JAYRUQ010000060.1:0-13585 GCA_041919015.1 Inhella sp. | reverse complement strand
GTTGGCGGCGTTGCGCAGCGCGTACTGCGCACCCAGCAGGTAGGCGGCGTGCGGGTCGCGCTGGTGCAGGGTGCCGACCTCGGCGAACTCCTGCTGGTTGACGATGGGCAGGTTGACGGCGCCCGGCAGGTGGTCCTCGGCGAACTCCTTGGGCGTGCGCGCGTCGATGATGAGCGCGTAGTCCTGCAGCGGGCGCACGCCCGGTGGCTGCTCCCTCATGCCTTGACGTTGAGGCCGCGGCCCTCGATCACCCGGCCCACCGGCGCCGCCTGCGCGAAGCCGTGGCGGCGGAAGCAGGCCAGCACCTCGGGCAAGGCCTCGCTGTTGCAGCTCACCAGCAGGCCGCCGGCGGTCTGCGGGTCGGTCAGCAGCGCGCGCTCGCGCTCGCTGAAGCCGGGCGGCAGCTCGACCTCGTCGCCATAGCCCAGCCAGTTGCGGCCGCTGGCGCCGGTCACCAGGCCCTGCGCGGCGAGCTCGCGCACCCCGGGCAGCAGCGGCACGTCCGGCCAGTCGATCTGCACGCAGGCGCCGGCGCCGCGCGCCAGCTCCAGCGCGTGCCCGGCCAGGCCGAAGCCCGTCACATCGGTCAGCGCGTGCACGCCGTCCAGGCGCGCCAGCTCGGGCCCCGGCGTGTTGAGCCGGGTGGTCGCGTCGATCATGGCCGCGTAGCCTTCAGCCGACAGCTGCTCCTTCTTGAGCGCCGCCGAGTAGATGCCGACGCCCAGCGGCTTGCCCAGCACCAGCAGGTCGCCGACGCGCGCGTCGGCGTTGCGCTTGACGCGGCTGGGGTGCACCAGACCGAGCGCCACCAGGCCGTAGATGGGCTCCACCGAGTCGATGGTGTGGCCGCCGGCGATCGGGATGCCGGCCGCGCGGCAGACGCTGGCGCCGCCCTCCAGGATGCGGGCAATGGTCTGCGTCGAGAGCTGCGCGATCGGCATGCCCACCAGGGCCAGCGCCAGGATCGGTTGCCCGCCCATCGCGTAGACGTCGCTGATGGCATTGGTGGCGGCGATGCGCCCGAAGTCGAACGGGTCGTCGACGATGGGCATGAAGAAGTCGGTGGTGGCGATCAGCGCCTGCTCGTCGTTGAGCTGGTAGACCGCGGCGTCGTCGGCGGTCTCGATGCCGACCAGCAGCTGCGGCGGTATGGGGAAGCCGGTGCTGCCCTTGAGGATCTCGGACAGCACGCCTGGGGCGATCTTGCAGCCGCAGCCACCGCCGTGGCTGAGCGAGGTGAGGCGGGGTTCGGGGGTGTTCATGCCCGCCAGTATGGGCGCAAGCCGCCGCTCGGGTTGCCGCTCAGGTTTTCTTCAGCTGGGCCATCAACGCCCGGGCCTCGTCGCGTCGGCCTTCGTCGGCCAGCGGCCGGCCCGGCCGCGCCGGGGCCTGCAGCACACGCTCCAGGTAGGGCAGGGCCAGGTCGGGTTGCCGGCTCTCCACCAGGAATTCGGCATAGAAGTAATTGGCATCGATGCCCTGCGGGTTCACGGCCAGCGCGCGCAGCAGCAGCTCGCGGGCCTTGTCCTTGTCGCCGAAGCCCAGCGGCCAGCCTGGCACCTTGTAATAGAGGACGCCCAGGCTGTTCAGTGCCGAACCGTCCATGGCCCTGGCATCGATGGCGATGGCCTTCTCGTACAGCGCCTTGGCCTGTTTGACCAGCCCGAGGGCGCCCAGTCCGCCCTTCTCGCCGGCCCAGCTGGACAGCACGATGCCCTCCCAGATCAGCGCCTCGGCGCGACCCGGGTGCTGCTCGCTGGCGCGATGTGCCTTGGCGGCCAGCTGTTCGAAGCGCCCTTCGCGCTGCTTGGTCGGCAATTGATAGCGGATCTGCTCCCACTCGAGCTGCAGCGCAGTGACCGCCTCGTCCAGCGGGGCGGCGAGCAGGGGGGCGGCCGGCGTCAGGCTCAGGAGCGCGGCCAGGATCAGGGGTTTGAAGCTCATGCGGAACCTCGCGGTGTCGGTGGGGGATTGAGGGGCAGCGCGTCCAGTGCCTCGCGCTGCTTGGCGAAGCTGCCGTCCAGCAGCGGGCCGAGCAGGGGATTGAGACGCACGCCGAGGCGTTCAGGAAAGCCGATGGTGCGTTCGGCGGCCTCGCTTTGGATCAGCCGAACGAGCGCGTCGGCCACGCGCGCCGGCGGGTCGCTGGTGGTGCCGGTCCGCTCGTTGTAGGCCTCGACGGCCGCGTCGTTGAAGGCGGTGCGCGTGGCGCGGGGTGCCAGCAGCTGCACGAGTACGGAGCTGCCCGCCAACTCACGCCGCAAGGCCTCGGCGAAGGCGTGCAGACCGGCCTTGCTGGCCCCGTAGGCGCTGAAGCCCGGCAGGCCGATGCGGCCGAGCGCCGAACCGACGAACACCAGCTGGGCCGCGCCTTGGGCGCGCAACAGCGGCAACAGGGCCTGGCTCAGCAGCATCGGCACCAGCAGGTTCAGTTCGAGCATCTGCTGCATCGCCAGCGGATCCAGCTGGCCGATGCGACCGAAGCCGGGCAGCCCGGCCGCCTGCACCACCACATTGGGGCGCCAGCGCTGCGCCGCCGCCAGCACGGCAGCGCGCCCGTCGGCACGCAGCAGGTCGGCCTGAACCCAGGCCTCGTCGGCTGGGTTTGGCGCGCGCCGACCCACGCTCAGCACGGCAGCGCCGCCTGCCCGCAGGCGCTCGGCCATGGCCTGGCCGATGCCGCCCCCTGCGCCGGTCAGCAGCACCCGGGCCGCGGCGATCCTCATGCCGCCGCTCCCCAGGCCGCAGGCAGCGGCAGCTCGCGAAACACGGCGCCGTACAGGCGGTAGAACATGCGCGCCGCGTGCACGATGGCCTGCTGGTCGGCGAGCTCGTGGATGTCGTCCATCAGCAGCGCGAAGTGGGCCGTGTGCTGCAGGTCCAGGGTGCCGTGCGAACGCAGGTAGCTGAACGCGCGGTCCGGCAGGCCGAGCGGCTTCTGGATCGCATCGGCGGCGTGCAATGCCAGCGCCACGCTGCTGCCCTCGAGCACATGCACCATGCCGAAGAAGCCCAGCGGGTTGCCGCGCGCGATGGTGTCGTAGGCATAGGCCACCATGAGCTCCGTGGCCGGCGCGGGTCGGCCATGACGCACGGCCTCGGCGTCGGCGCCGCAGGCCGCGATGTCGTCGAGGATCCACTCGTCGTGCCCGGCCTCTTCCTCGATGTACTCGTCGAGCGCCGGCTGCAGCCACGCCTGGCCTGCCGGCAGCGCCGCACGGCAGGCGGCGAGCAGGGGCACGGTGTGCCGCACATGGTGGTAGGCCTCGGTCAGGAAGGCGATGTAGCTCGGCAGCGAGACCTCGCCGCGTTGCAGCACACCCTGGATGATGGGCGTGCGCAGGAAGTCCTCGCGGGCCGCGCGGGTCTCGGCGACGAGGCGTTCGTGGAAGGGGGGCAGGGGGGCCATGGGGTTCATTCAGCTTTCCTCGGCTTGGAACAGGGTGTCGCCGTGCAGGGCCAGGATGGCCTCGCGGCGGGGTCGACCGTTGGCGGTGGCCATGCCGCTGCGGGCGTCGAATGGGGCGCGCGCCAACGCCCAGCGCGCAATGCGGGCGTAGTCCGGCAGATCGCGGTTGGCGGCGTTCACGGCGGCTTGAAGGGACTGCGGGTCCGGGTCCGCCTGGCTCGGCCAGAGCACCGCCGCCAGCGCCGGCCGGCCCTCTCCGAACACCACCGCCTGGCCGATCGGCGCCTGGCCGCGCAGCGCGCCTTCGACCCATTCGGGCGAGACATTGCGCCCGAAGGCGGTGATCAGCAGATTCTTCTTGCGCCCCTGCAGGTGCAGGTGGCCATCGGCATCGAGTTGGCCGAGGTCGCCGGTGGGCCACCAGCCCTCGCCTGCGGGGTTCGCGGCTTCGCCCAGGTAGCCGCTGAAGAGGGCACCGTGGATCCACACCTCGCCGTCCGCGGCGATGCGCAGCCGGGCGTGCGGCAGGGCCTGGCCGGCACTGCCCGGACGCTGTGCGCCAGGGCGGTTGAGGGTCTGGACCGAGGCGCCCTCCGTCAGTCCGTAGCCTTCGGCCACCGGCAGGCCCAGGCGCAACGCCGCCTCCACCAGCGGCGCACCGACGGCCGCCCCGCCGACCGCGACGATCTTCAACGACGGCGGTGCGCGCAGGCCCTGGCCCTGCAGGTGGCCCACCCAGGCCCGCAGCATCTGCGGCAGCAGGATCAGGCTGTGCGGGGCGCGCCGGCGCACCACCGCGTCGAAGCAGGCGGCATCGAATTGCGAGGCCCCCGTCAGCCCGAGGCTGGACAGCGCCTGGGCCTGCACCGTGGCACCCTGGCGGCGCGCTGCGGCCAGTCCGGCCACGCTTTCCAGCAGCACCGCATAGGGCAGGGCCGACAGGTGCCGCTCGATGTCCAGCGAAGCCAGCGCCGCCACCACGCCGTCCCGCACCGCATCGAGTGCGGCGGCGCTCAGGCCGACGCCCTTGGGTTCGCCGGTGCTGCCCGAGGTGAAGCTGAGCGTCTGCGTGCCCGGCGGCAGCTCGACCGGCGCGGCGTCCAGCTTCACGCGCGCCAGCGCCTCATCGCCCAGGTGCCAGGCGCCGCAGGGCAGGCCCACGGCCGCCGCCTGGGGCAGGATCAGGGCGTCGGCGCCGGCCGCGCGCAAGGCATGCTGGCGCTGCGCCGCACTGAAGAACAGCGGCAAGGGCAGATGAACCACGCCGGCGCTGCGCAGCGCCTCGTCGAGCAGCGCGAAGGCCGCGCCGTTGTCCAGCAGGCTGGCCACCACGCGATGGCCCTGCAGGGTCTCGGCCGCCTGCTCCACCTCGGCCTGCCATTGCGCAGCGGTCCATGAGCGCTGCAGCGTTTCCAGCACCGCCCTCATGCGGGGACCGCGCTGACGATGCGCCGCCGGGCCAGCGCCTGCAGCGCCGTCTCCAGCGAGCCGGCCAGCACCACGGGTTGGTGGGCGTAGTAGTCACCCCAGTCGCCGGCGGATGCACCCAGGCGCTGCGGATCGGCCCTTCCCAGCGCCAACGGGACCACCCCGAGGCGAACGAAGAGATGGCGCAATTCCTCGGTCAAGGTACTGACCACCCAGCGCACGCCGTGCTGGGCCAGCAGCGGACCGAGTTGCAGGATCAGGCGCCGCCCCTCTCCGGCGCGGCGGGCGGCGAGGTGGCCGACCTCGGCGATGCCGTCGCGCGACGGCAGACGCAGCAGTTGCTCGACGGGCGCGTCGAGGTAGCGCTCAAGAAACAGCGGTGCGTCGGTCGCATCGCGCCAGCCTGCCGCGGCGCACAGGCCCTGCTCGTCCTCCAGAGCCACCAGCGTGGGCGCGAACTGCTTCAGCTGCGCGCCGAAGCGCTCGGCATACACCGCGCGGATGAAGGCCTCGACCTCGGCGCGGCGCGCATCGTCGGGCGGCACCAGCAACAGGCGCGCGGCGGCGGGTGCAGGGGAAAGGGCCAACACGGACACTCCTTGTGCCAACCCGGCGGGTGGCTCGGGCGCATGGTGTCGGTCGGTCCTGAAGGGAAGCTGAAGCCCGACGCTCTCAGCTCAGCAAGTCGTTCACCAGCGCCAGCAGCCGGGCTTGCTCGCGCTCCGGCGCGAAGTCGGCGGCCCGCGCCCCGGCCAGGCGTGAGAGCGTGGCCAGGGTGTCGGGCCGATCGCGCAGGCGCACGAGCGCGGCGGCCAGACCCGCCGCGTCGCCGACCTCGAACAGGCCCGGCCAGTCCTCGCCCAGCAGGCCGAGGTTGCCGTCCATGCGCGAGGCCAGCACCGGGGTGCCCGAGCACAGCGCCTCGATGACCACATGCGCACCGCCCTCCAGCCGGCTGGCGTGCACCAGCAGGTTGGCGCCGGCAATGCGCCGGCGCACCTCGGCGTGCGGGCGGGCACCCAGCCAGCGGTAGTGCGGGCAGTCGCGCATGCAGGCCTGGGCTTCGCGCCCGAGCGCCGGGTCGAGCGCAGCGCCGATGTGGTCGATGCGGATGTCGGCGCGTTCGCGCAGCAGACGGGCGGCGGCGAACAGGGTGCGCGGGTCCTTCTCCTCGCGCAGGTGGCCGACCATCAGCGCGCGCAGCCAGCGCGCGGGCCGTGCGCCACCGGCGCGCGCCGGCACGCTTTGCAGCAGCACCCGGGTCTTGGCGCGCAAGGCGGGCGGCAGCTGTGCGGCGCCCAGGCGGTTCAGCACCACCAGCGCGTCGGCGCGCTGCAGGCTGGCCCAGGCGGCGGCGTCGCCGCGCGGCAGGTCGGCGTAAAGGTCGGTGCCGGTCAGCACCAGCAGCACTGGGCGCTCGGCCGGCCAGGCCGCCACGCTGGGCGCCGACTTGCGCGCGTGCAGCGCAATCAGCAGCGCACCGGCCGGGTCGCCCGGCTGCCAGCTGGCGCGCAGGTCGACGCGGTGGGCGGGGGCGAGCAGGCGCGCCCAGCGGCCGGCGGTCTGCTCGTTGCCGTAGTTCAGGCGCGCTCCGGCGGCAGTCAGCGCGGGGGTGACGAGGGTGAGCTGGGCCATGATGCGGGAATGCACAGTGTCACCCGCCCGGCCCACGAGGACGCGCGCCAGGGCGGCGCGGTGGCGCTTGCCGCGCAATGGCGGGCCCTGCGCGCCGAGCTGCTGGCCGCTTACGAAGCCTTCTGGTCCGAGCACGAGCGTGTCGCGCAGCGAACCGAATGGAACCTCCCGCTCTGGGAACTCGGCCATGTGGCCTGGTTCGCCGAGCGCTGGACGCTGCGCCAGGGCGACCGCCATCGCGGCGAACGCGCCGACCCGAGCCTGGCCTTGCCGCCCGGCCGCTGTCGCGACGACTTCTACGACAGCAGTGCCGTGCCGCATGCCGCGCGCTGGAGCCTGGCGCTGCCCGACCGTGCCGCCACCCTGGCGCTGCTGGAAGCCCAGCTGCACGACTCGCTGGCCGGCTTGCGCGAGGCGCCGCACGAGGACGCCGCGCTCTACCCCTTTCGCCTCAGCCTGATGCACGAGGCCATGCACGTCGAGGCGGCGCGCCTGCTGGCGCGCGGCCTGGGCTTGCCGACGCCGACGGCCGCGCCTTGGACCCCGGAGGGGCCGCAGCTGCAGGTTGCAGCGCGGCGCGTGCGCCTGGGATCGACCGAGGGCGCGGGCTTCGCCTTCGACAACGAGCTGCAGGGTGTCGAGATCGAGATCGGCGATTTCACGGTCGACGCCACGGTGCGCCGCTGGCGCGACCTGCTGCCCTGGCGGCGCAGCCGCGACTGGCACGACGTGCGGCTGTGGAGCGCGGCCGGCAACGCCTGGCGCCTGGCGCAGGCCGGCGCGCATGAAGACGACGCGGCGCTCGACCCCGACGCCCCGGCCGAGGGCCTGAGCTGCCACGAGGCCGAGGCCTGGTGCCGCTGGGCCGGCCGACGCCTGCTCGGCGAGGCCGAGTGGATGGCGGCGGCGGCCACGCCGGGTTTCGTCTGGGGGGAGGTCTGGGAGTGGACGGCCGAGGCCTTCGCGCCCTTCCCCGGCTTCAGGCCCCACCCCTACCGCGACTACTCGGCCCCCTGGTTCGACGGCGCCCACCGGCTCTTGAAGGGCGCCAGCCGCTTCACGCCGGCGCTGCTGCGCGACGCGCGCTTCCGCAACTTCTACCGGCCGGAGCGCCGCGACCTGCTGGCCGGGCTGCGCAGCGCCGCGCCGGCCGCTTGATCGCGCTGTCACAGGCGCGTCGCATGATGCGCAGCCCTCACCCCCCCGACCTGCGCCGATGAGCGCCAACCCGCCACCCACGTCGTCTCCACCCCCTGCCCCGACCCGCGCCGAGGCGCTGCGCTTCTGGTTCAAGCTCGGCTGCATCAGCTTCGGCGGCCCGGCCGGGCAGATCGCGCTGATGCACGAGGAGCTGGTGGAGCGGCGCCGCTGGATCTCCGAGCGGCGCTTCCTGCACGCGCTCAACTACTGCATGGTGCTGCCCGGCCCCGAGGCGCAGCAGCTCGCCACCTACATCGGCTGGCTCTTGCACCGTGCCTGGGGCGGGGTGGTGGCCGGCGGGCTCTTCGTGCTGCCCTCGCTGGGGCTGCTGGTTGCGCTGTCCTGGCTCTACATGGCCTACGGGCAGGTGCCGGCGCTGGCGGGTTTCTTCTACGGCATCAAGCCGGCGGTGACGGCGCTGGTGGCGCACGCCGCCTGGCGCGTCGGCAGCCGCACCCTGAAGAACGGCTGGCTGCTGGCGATTGCCGTGGCGGCCTTCGTCGCGCTCTTTGCGCTCAAGCTGCCCTTCCCGCTCATCGTGCTGGCCGCTGCGCTGGCCGGCTGGGCCGGCGGACGCTGGGCGCCGCAGGCCTTCGCGCCCGGCGCTGCGGCGGCACCGGGATCGGCGGGCGCCGGTACACCCTCGGCGCAAGCGGCGCTGATCGACGACCACACGCCCGCGCCGCCGCACGCACGCTTCGCCTGGCCGCGCTTCGGCGCCGTGCTGGCCTTCTTCCTCGGCCTGTGGGCGCTGCTGCTGGGCGGCCTCACGCTGGCCTTCGGCTGGCAGGGTGCGCTGACCCAGATGGGCTGGTTCTTCACCAAGGCCGCGCTGCTGACCTTCGGCGGCGCCTACGCGGTGCTGCCCTATGTGTTCCAGGGCGCGGTCGAGCAGCAGCAGTGGCTGAGCGCGGCGCAGATGATCGACGGCCTGGCGCTGGGCGAGACGACGCCGGGGCCGCTCATCATGGTGGTGGCCTTCGTCGGCTTCGTGGGCGGCTGGAACCAGGCGCTGTTCGGCGCTGACGCACTGTTACTGGCCGGCGCGGCCGCCGCCTGCGTGGTCACGGCATTCACCTTCCTGCCCTCGTTCGCCTTCATCCTGCTGGGGGGGCCGCTGATCGAGTCCACCCACGGTCAGCTGCGCTTCACCGCGCCGCTGACCGGCATCACCGCCGCGGTGGTCGGCGTCATCGTCAATCTGGCGCTGTTCTTCGCCGGCCATGTGCTGTGGCCGCAGGGCTGGGGCGGCGCGTTCGAGGCGCCGGCGGCGCTGATCGGCCTGCTGGCCGCGCTGGCGCTGTTCCGCTTCAAGCTCGGCGTCATCGCCGTGGTGCTGGGTTCGGGGCTTGCCGGCCTGGCCGTGCAACTGGGCCGCGCGGCGCTGGCCTGAGCGGGCGGTCCGGGGGCGGCCCGGGCGGCGGTCGCGGGGTCGCCGAGACCCCCCGTGAGCCGATTCGGCTGGATTCCTTGCGTAAGCCAGCAAGGAGCCCATTGACCATGACCTCGACCCTCGCGCCCACCCGGCGGGCGACCCTCGCCCTGTTCTGCGGGGCGACCCTGCTGAGCTTGCTGACGGCCTGCCACGGCGTCGATCCGCTGCTGGCCAACCCGCCACCGCCCACCCGCCCCGACGTGGTGCTGCGCACGCCGCCCGAGCTGCAGGCCGATCTGGCGCGCGCGGCACGCGACGAGGCTGCGGTGCGCGCCGTGCTGGCGCAGCCGCTGTGGGGCGACGCGCTGTCGCAGACCACCGAGGCCTTTCGTGCCGCGCTGGCGGCGCGTCGGCCCGAGCTGGCGCCGCAGGCCGAGGCTCTGCAGGCGAGCCTGGGGGCGCTCTTCACCCAGGCGGCCGCGCTGGGCACCAGCGTACGCCAGCTCGGCGTGCGTCTGCAGGCCATGGAGCAGGTGCGCCAGCAGACCGGCTTCGCCGCCTACGTGGCGCAGCGCGCCGAGCTGTTCAACCGGCGCGCCGACGCGCTGCGCGCTGCCCAGCGCGCCGGCGGCGCGGCCGCCAGCCAGGCCCTGGAGGTGGAGCGCCAGCGCGCCATCCGCGACAGCGGCAAGGTCGAGCGCATCGACTACGTCAACAGCTCGGGTCGCGTGGTCGACTCGAAATACACCCTGGCGCACGACGAGAAGCAGCGCGCCCGCCTGCTGCTGCCCTTTGCCCATGCGGCGGCGCGCGAGCAGGCCGAGCGCGCCGCCGCCGAGGGTGAGCAGGCCGAGCGCCTGGCCTGGGTGATCGGCGCCACGCGCGACGGCCGCATCGAGGCCGTCGAGCGCCAGCTCTTCGAGGAATCCGACCGCATCAGCGGCCAGGCCTGGCCGCGCCTCGAAGCCCAGCACCGCGCGCTGCGCGCGGCCATGGGCGCGTTCTCGGCCCTCAGCGGCCACCGTTTCTGACCCCCACCCCACTGGAGACCCACCGATGTTGAACCGCCGCACCCTGCTGGCCGCCGCCCTGCTCGCCCTGCCGTTGGCCAGTCAGGCCTTCAAGCACGAGCTGAAGGACTTCCACGACCCCGCGCTGCTGGAGGATGCCAAGGCCGTGGAGGCCAAGCCCGGCTTTGCCGCCGGACTCAGCGGCGGCGCCTTCGACGCCCGCGCCAAGATCGGCAAGTCGGGCGCCGTGGCCTTCGTCTACGACAGCTCGCGCAGCTCGGGCGAGAACGCCTACCGCGTGGTCAAGGTCAGCTCCGACGAGGCGCCCAATCTGCGCTGGGAGGTGTGGGTGCGCATCGACTCCTCGCTGTTCGGTTCGCGCACCTACCAGAAGATCATGGGCCCCTTCCAGGCCGGCGAGGAGGCCAAGGTGATGTTCGTCAACAACGGTATCGGCCAGAGCATCGAGCGCCAGCAGCTGGTGGTCGTCTATTCGCCCACCGAGACCGAGCGCGCCGTGCGTCTGGATATGGGCGAAGTGACACGCTGAGCGGGGCGAAGGCCGGCTCACTACCATCGCGGCTCCCGTCCACCCTGGAGCCCCGCATGCGCGCCGACACCGTCCTGGCCACCATCGGCAACACGCCGCACATCCGCATCCAACGCCTGTTCGCGGCGAGCGCCGGCGCGCGCGAGGTGTGGATCAAGTCCGAACGCAGCAACCCCGGCGGCTCGATCAAGGACCGCATCGCGCTGGCCATGGTCGAGGACGCCGAGCGCCGCGGCCTGCTCCAGCCCGGCGGCACCATCGTCGAGCCGACCTCGGGCAACACCGGCGTCGGCCTGGCCATGGTGGCGGCGGTCAAGGGCTACACCCTGGTGCTGGTGATGCCCGACAGCATGAGCGTGGAGCGCCGCCGCCTGATGCTGGCCTACGGCGCCCGCTTCGAGCTGACGCCGCGCGAGAAGGGCATGAAGGGCGCCATCGCGCGTGCCCAGGAGCTGGTGGACGCCACCCCCGGCGCCTGGATGCCGCAGCAGTTCGACAACCCGGCCAACGTCGAGGTGCACGCGCGCACCACGGCGCAGGAAATCCTCGCCGACTTCCCCGAGGGCCTGGACGCGCTGATCACCGGTGTGGGCACCGGCGGCCACATCAGCGGCTGCGCGCAGGTGCTCAAGCAGCAATGGCCGCAGCTCCAGGTGTTCGCGGTGGAGCCCGCCGCCAGCCCCGTCATCAGCGGCGGCGCCCCGGCGCCCCACCCTATCCAGGGCATCGGCGCGGGTTTCATCCCGGCCAATCTGCACACGCGCTGGCTGGACGGCGTGATCCAGGTCGAGGCCGAGGAGTCGCGCGAGATGGCGCGCCGCTGCGCCCGCGAGGAGGGCCTGCTGGTGGGCCTGTCGAGCGGCGCGACGCTGGCGGCGATTGCCAGCAAGCTGCCCGAGCTGGGCAGCACGGCGCGCGTGCTGGGCTTCAATTACGACGGCGGCGATCGCTACTGGTCGGTGGAGGGCTTCCTGCCGGTGTGAGGGGGACAAGGGGCTTGCGGGGCGGCATCAGGCGGGCACGACCCCCTTGACGGCCCAGGCCAGAGCCGCAAAGGATCGCGGACCGTCGGCCTCGCCATCCAGGTAGGCGAGCCTGACGGCGTCGCACAGCGCCTCGCGTTCGCTTTCAGACAGCAGGGCAACGTACTCGGCACCGGGGCCATCCCGGCCCACATAGGGAGCCCAGTAGTCCTCAAACGATGCGAAGTCCATCCGGATTGCGAGCGTCGTGTCCATCACCTGCTCCAGGCCTGCGGCGCGCCAGGCCGCCGCCAATTCCCCTGGTCGGGTCATTGGGCGTGTGTAGTTGCGCGCACGCCGTTCGCCAGCCTTGGGATCGAGTGCGGCGGCGGTGTCGAAGAAGATGCGATTGGCGACGAACCCGCCGCGTGCGTCCCAAACAGCGGCAGCCACCACCGCACCGGGTCGAGCCACGCGTTTCATTTCCACGATGGCCCGATCGGTTCTCGGCACGAAGTGCAGCGCCAGCAAGGAATAGACGCGGTCGAAGCGGTCATCCGGCAGGTTCAAGGCGCAGGCGTCACCGACCTCGAAGCGAACCCGGGAATCAACGACGCGCCGCGCCGCATGCTCGATGTAGGCCGCAGAAAGGTCGACACCGAGCAGGTGGCGGACCGATGACCTGGCGAGCAGGGCGACGGCAAGACAGCCGGTGCCGCAGCCGACATCCAGCACCTCGTCAGCCGGCGCGGCCCCCGCGAAGTCCAGGAAGGGTTCGCACAGTCGACGGCTCCAGCGCCCCATCTGGATTTCGTAACCGTCACCACTCGCGGCTACGAAGGTCGATGACGTGGAATTCATGACCGTTGCTCACTTCTTTTGGGTGGATGTGACCCAGAAAACGCACGGGCGCTGTTGCCGCACAACCGATGCCCAAGTCGCGGCTGGTGCGCGCAACGGATGATGAACCGCTTTGCCTCGGTGGCCAAGTGCCTTCCCTGGCTGCGAACCAGCTTGGGCGCCCGGTCGCCAACTGTCGCCCGTCCGCCGCCCGGATGCTTGGTCACTCGAACCGATACGCTCCTTGGCCTGCTTTTGCACCCCGACCTGGACCTGCCCTTGGGACGAGCGCACAGCGGCGACTACGAGCTGGACGCGTTGTTCGACGGCATGGAGGCTCGGCTGGCCGCTCGAGGGGTCTGAACCACCACCACAATGGCCACCTTCGTATCGATGTCCGCGCGGCAGGCGCGCGATCGCAGCCAGGGCCGGGCAATCAATGAGACTGAAATCCGTGCAGCTCGCGCGTCGCCCCCTGGTGCTGGCGGCTTGTGGCGCGCCCTGGGTCCGGGTGGGCGCACAGCAGCCCTTGCAGGTGGTCTACCCGGCCCCGGAATCGGGGCTGGATCGGCGCTTTGACGACATGGTGGATCTGCTGCGCATGGCGCTGACGCGGACCGAGGCCCGTCATGGCCCCTTCCACCTGCGGCCGCACGCCGAGTTCATGAGCCAGGCGCGCCAGGTGCTGGAGCTCGAGCGGGGCCAGGGACTGAGCGTGCTGTGGTCGGCCACCACGGTCGACAGGGAGCGGCGGCTGTTGCCGGTGCGGGTGCCGACGCGGCGCGGCCTGCTCGGGTTTCGCTTGCTGCTGATCCGCCGTCAGCGGCAGTCGGAATTCCGGAACATTCGTTCGCTTGACGAGCTTCGACGCTTCAGCATCGGTCAGGGCTTCGCCTGGAGCGACGCGGAAATCCTGCGCAGCCAGGGACTGCGGGTGGAAACCGGCAGCTACGAGGGGCTGTTCCGGATGTTGGCGGCCGGCCGCTTTGACTGCTATCCACGCGGCATCAACGAGGTGTTCACCGAGCTTGCCGCGCGCCAGGGTGAGTGGCCGGATCTGGCGCTGGAGGACAGCCTGGCGCTGCACTACCCGATGCCCTACTACTTCTTCTTCAACAAGCGCAACAGCGCGCTGGCGGCACGGGTGGAGGAGGGCCTGCTCATGATGATCAAGGA
>JAYRUQ010000059.1:0-15160 GCA_041919015.1 Inhella sp. | reverse complement strand
CACCGCCACCCGCCCCTGCCCCCGCACCTTCGCCCGCCCCCAGCCTGCCGGCCCAAGGCCGCTTGAGCGCCGACACACCGGTCGCCGCCGGCTGCGGCAGCGACAGCGCGGCGGGCGGCACCCTGTATGCCAACGCCGAGGTCGAACCCTGGGTGGCGCTGCAGCCGGGCAACCCCAACGCGATCACCGCCGCCTGGCAGCAGGACCGCTGGAGCAATGGCGCCGCGCGCGCGGTGCTCAGCGTGGCCAGCCAGGATGGCGGCGCGAGCTGGCAGCGCACCCTGCACCCCTTCTCGCGCTGCGGCGGCGGCAACGCCGGCAACGGCGGCGACTACGAGCGCGCCAGCGACCCCTGGGTCGACATCGGCCCCGACGGCACCCTGCACGCCATGGGCCTGGCGCTCAGCGGCTCGGCGCTGGGAGCGGGCTCGGTGAGCGCCATGCTGGCGCAGCGCAGCCGTGACGGCGGACGCAGCTGGGAGCCGGTGCGCACGCTGGCACGCGACGTCGACAGCCTGTTCCACGACAAGAACGCCCTGACGGCCGACCGCCTCGACGCGCGCTACGTCTATGCGGTCTGGGACCGCCTGGACCGCAGCGACAGCGGTCCCACGCTGCTGGCGCGCTCGGTCGACGGCGGCGCCAGCTGGGAGCCGGCGCGGGTCATCTACGCGCCCGCCGTCAGCGGCGGGGTGTCGCAGACCATCGGCAACCGCATCGTGGTGCTGGACGACGGCAGCCTGCTCAACGTCTTCACGCAGATCGACACCGTGGGCAGCCTGGCGCAGAACTGGATCGGCGTGATCCGCTCCACCGACAAGGGCGCCACCTGGAGCGCAGCGATCAAGGTGGCCGATGCCCGCCCGGTGGGCGCGCGCGACCCGCAAAACGGCACGGCGATCCGCGACGGCGCCATCCTGCCCAGCATCGCGGTGGGCGGCGGACGCGTCTGGGTGGCCTGGCAGGACGGCCGCGCCAGCGGCGGCGCACGCGACGCCATCCTGCTGTCCCGCAGCAGCGACGGCGGCCTGAGTTGGAGCGCCCCGCAGGCCGTCAACAAGCGCGCCGAGGTGGCCGCCTTCACGCCCTCGCTGTGGGTGCGCGCCGACGGCGTGGTCGGTCTCACGCATTTCGACCTGCGCGACGACACCAGCGACCCGGCCACCTTGCTGGCCAGCCACTGGCTGCTGACCAGCCATGATGGCGGCTCGACCTGGCGCGAGGCCAAGGTCTGGGGTCCCTTCGACCTGGCACCGGCGCCCAATGCGCGTGGGCTTTTCCTGGGTGACTACATGGGGCTGGCGAGCCGCGGCGAGTCCTTCTACGCCGTGGCCGCGCTGTCGCAGAACGATCCGAACAACCGCACCGAGGTGTTCGCGCTGAGCACCCTGCCGGCCACGGTTCTCAGCGCCGCACACGCCGGCCGTGCGGTGATGAGCGCCGACACCGAGAGCCTGCGCCAACGCGCCAGCACGAACACGCGGCAGCGGCAGCGGGAGCGCCTGCTTTCGCCATGAACACGGGCGCCAGCGGCGCCCGTTGCAGGAGTGGCCCGCTGAGGCGGGCATGAAAAAGCCCGCCGAGGCGGGCCTGGGGTTCAGGGCCGGAGGGCTTAGAACTCGTAGCGGGCGGTGACCTGGATGGACCACTGCGCGTACTTCGACCGGTTGGTCGCGTCGGTCGGGGTCACCAGCGCATCCGGATCGGTCACGCTGTAGACCATCTTCCCGTCCCGCGTGCCGGCGTAGTTGACGAAGCTGCGCATCGATGGGAAACCCACCTCGGACACCTGGCCCCAGCGGCGATTCAACAAATTGCCGACGTTCATGAAATCAAGCGACAGCACGCCCTTGTTGCCCTTGAAGATGCCGGGCATCTCCTGCTGCAGGCGCATGTCGATGCTGTTCACCCAAGGCGCGAATTCGCCATTGCGCGACACCACCTTGCCCTTGCTGTTACGCAGGTGCTGGAACGAGTCGACGATCTGCCAGAACTTGGCTTCGGCTGCGGCGCCCGAGTTCTCAACCGTGTTGGCAGAGCCCGGCAAACGGAACAGCACTTCACCCGAACCCGGCCCCTTCGGGATGTACATCAGATCGTTGATGTTCCGACCGTCGCCGTTCATGTCGTTGCGGAACACCCAGCTGTAGGGCTTGCCCGAGCGACCCTCATAGAACAGGCCGACGGTGGTCTTGTGCTTGCCGTCGAACAGCGCCTTGCTCCAGTTCACGCTGGCGCTGATGCGGTCGCGGATCAGGTATTGCGAGTTGGCCGCCACGTTCTCGTTCGGATTGAAGTTGGCGCGGTTGTTCCAGTTCGAACCCGAAGTGGACGAGGCCAGCGGGCTGACTTCGGTCATTGAGGTGCGGGTGTAGGCGGCGTTCCAACGCAAGGCCGAACCCAGGCGCTGCGAAATCTGCAGCGTCAGCGCATTGCCCGAGCCCTTGTCGGTCGGCGCGACCATGTAGACGTTGCCGAAGGCACTGTTGGACAGCGAGCGCGACACCAGGCCGCAGCCGCTGGTGACGGCGGTACCGCCACCCGTCCAGCAGGACTCGCTGACGCCCTTCGCGTTGTAGTAAACGTCGCGACCGTCCGGGGCCTTGCCCGTCACGGTGCCGAGGTTCAGCGCCTGGTAGTACAGACCATCGTTGACGCGGGTGTGCAACCACTCCACGCCACCTTCCAGGCCAAAGAAGGGCAACTCGCCATCCCAAGCCAGGTTCATTTTCCAGACCGAGGGCTGGGTCACGCCGGGCTGGATCAGATCGACGTTGGGAGCCGGGGGCGTGCCGGCCACGCTGGGCTGGTTCGATCCATCGGGCGAGAAGGTCACACTGGCGCAGCTCACCGAGGTGCCGGTGCCGCAGGTGTAGGTACCCACCGCCGCGCCGTTGTTCTGGAACGGGTTGGTCAGCCACACGTTGGCAGCCGAGCCTTGGAACAAGCCGAGACCACCGCGCAGCTGGCTCTTGCGCTTGTCGATGGCGTCGAACTGGTAGTTGAAGCCGACGCGCGGTTGCACCAGCTTCTCACCGTCGATCGTGGTGGTGTTGGTCAAGCCGAAGCCACCCGACTGACGGGTGTTGGTGGCCACCACCCCCTCGACGAGCGGCGCAGCAAACGCTGCGTTGTAGGTCGGCCGGTCGGAAGTGCTGAGACGATCGATGCGGATGCCGCCGTTCACGCTCAGCTTCTTGCTGACCTTCCAAGTGTCCTGCAGGAACAGGCCCTGGCTGTTGAGCGTCCAGTTGGCCACCGCATCGGTCAGGGCACGGCCCGCCAGCGGCAACTGCACCTGATATCGCGTCGGCGTGCCGTTCAAGAACAGCGTCACCGGATCCGTCGCGGTGCCCGGGGCCCCGTTGCCGGAGAAGGTGTAGTTGCCGCGCGTGTCCTGCAGGAAGGCGTTGTAAATGTCGTTCTTGGCAAGGTCGGCGCCGAACTTCAGCTCGTGGTCGCCAAGGAACAGGTTGCCGGCGAAATAGGCGTCGACCGTCTTGGTCTGCAGGCGGTTGAAGTGACGTGAACGCTCGGTCCCGAGGATCAGCGAGCGCGTGGCACCGTTCGTCCAGGAGAGAGTTACCAGCGGCAGGTTGGCCACCGGGACGGGCAGGCTCAGGTAGTCGCGCTTGGAAACCTTCAGTTCCGTCGAGAAGTCATCCGTCCAGTCGGCAAACCACTGTCCGACGTAGGTTTTGTTGGTCTTGTCCTGCGGGTACCAGTGCGAATTCAGCGACAGGTTGGTGTTGCCGAAGCCGGGCAGTTGTGGCTCGCTTTGCTCGCTGTTGCGGAAGCTGAACTCGGCGCGATGGTTCTCGCTGACGTTCCAGTTCAGCTTGGCCGAGATCTCCTCGTAGGACAGATTGAGGCCCTGGGGGATGGCCAGCGTGCCGGCGTCGAAGCCCCATTTGTTCTTGGCGGCGGCTATCACCGAGTCGATCTGTGCCTGGGTGATGTTCACCGCGGTGGCATTGGTGCTGCCGGCCACGCCGAACGCAGGCGAACTGATCGAGTTCTCCGACTTCTCGTAGGTCAGGAAGAAGAACAGGTTGTCCTTGATGATCGGGCCGCTGAAGGTGGCACCGAACAGCTTTTCGGTGAAGGACGAGAGCCGGGTGTAGGTATCGGTCGGCGGGCGGTTCCAGCGGCGGCCGGTCATTTCGGCGTCACGGTAGACCCCGTACGCGCTGCCCTTGAACAGATTGGTGCCGGACTTGGTGACGGCGTTGATGTTGGCGCCGGTGTAACCCTTCTGTGTCACGTCGTAGTTCGACAGGTTCACCTGCACCGAGGCGATGGCGTCCATCGACACCGGCTGGCGAGCCATCGGCAGGTTGTTCGACTCCAGGCCGAAGGTGTCATTGATCGACACGCCGTCCACGGTGATGGAGTTGAAACGGATGTTCTGGCCGGCCGCCGAGATCTCGCCGTTTTCCTTGTTGGTCTGGGCGATGCGCGGGTCCAGTCGCGCGTAATCCTGCAAATTGCGCTGGATGGAGAAATGCGCGGACAGTTCCTGACCGCTCAAATTCGTGCCGGCGCCCTTGCTGGTGCCGTTGATCTTGCCGCCACCGGCGCTGGTGACCACCACCTGCTCGAGCGCCTGTGCCGTACCCAGGCGCAGGTCGATGACCGTGGTCTCGGCGAGCACCAGATAGACCTCATCGTTCACCGAACGCTCGCCGCCCTTGCTCACCGTGATCGTGTAAGGTCCACCGGCGCGCAGGCCGCGGGCGTTGTAGCGGCCGTCGGCGTCGGTCGTCAGCGTGCTGACGGAACCCGACTCGCGGTGCAGCACCACCACGGTGGCGCCAGCCACCGGTTGGCCATCCGGCGAGGTCACACGGCCACCGATGGCTGCGGTGGTGTTCTGCGCCAGGGCGGGGGCGGCCGCCACGAGGGCCACGGCAACGGCCAGGGCCGTGCGGGGGAAAAGGGATCCGAACGTCTTCATCAGAAGCGACTCCAGGCTGGAACGATAAAAAAGAAGCGGCCCGGCGGCTTGGGCCGGGCCGACCGCCGGCGGCCGGTTGGGCCACGGGCGCTGCGGGTCTGAGATGGCCGATTCTCTGTCCCGCTTCGTGACCGTCGGGTGACGATTCCCCGAGGCCATGCTCCAGCCGGCCCGGAACGGGGCTTTTTTGCAACAGTCCCGGGCGGGTGGCCCGGCGCCTGGCGCTTCAGAACCCCAGGGAGGCCATCAGATCGTCGACGTCGTCCTGCTTGAGCGCCTTGTCCGGCGTCTGCACACCGGCCAGATCGCCCACTTGCGTGTGGTCCTGTGCCTGGGTGCCGACGCTGGCCAGCAGATGCTCCAGGGGCTGCTCCACGCTTTGCAGCAGCGCCAGCACCTTGTTGATCACCTGACCCGAAAGATCCTGGAAATCCTGCGACATCAGCAGCTCGGTGGCCCAGGCCTGCTGGCGCTGCGCCTGCGCCTGCAGCAGCGCCACGGCCTCGGGCTGCAAGCCCGCCTCGGCCAGCTCTACGGCCTGGCGCCCCAGTTCGGCGGCCTGGACCTGGATGCCATCGACCAGTGCGAACACCTTGTTGGCCGCCTTCTCCGTCATCTCCTTGACATAGCGCAGGCGCTCGCAAGCATCGGGCAACTCGTGCACCGCATGCTCAACGGCAGCGAGCGCATCGGGGCTCAGCGGGACGGGTTCGGCTGCCATCGTCGGTGTCTCCCTGCGGCGCCACAGGGTTGGCGCGAGGCGCGATGCTAGCGTCGCTTGTCCGCCTCGTGCGGCGGGCCTATGGCGAGATCGCACAATGCCGCCGCCTGCCGCCGGCGCCCGGTCCACAAGACCGCTCCCGTCGCCGTTCGCGGCGCCCCGCCCGCCCCGGAGACCCCGATGCCCGACCCCGCGCTGCCGCTGCGCAGCTACCAGCTCGCCGACAACCTCGGCGCCCAGGAGGGCGCCGTCTTCCTCACCGGCACCCAGGCCCTGGTGCGCCTGCTGCTGCTGCAAAAGCGCCGCGACGAGGCGGCCGGGCTGCGCACCGCCGGCTTCGTGTCGGGCTACCGCGGCTCGCCGCTGGGCATGGTGGACCAGCAGCTGTGGAAGGCCGGCAAGTTCCTCCAGGCAGCGCAGGTGGAATTCCTGCCGGCCATCAACGAGGACCTGGCCGCCACCGCGGTGCTGGGCACGCAGCGCGTGGCGCTGGACCCCGAGCGCCGCGTCGAGGGCGTGTTTGCCATGTGGTACGGCAAGGGGCCGGGCGTGGACCGCAGCGGCGACGCGCTCAAGCACGGCAACGTCTACGGTTCGAGCCCGCAGGGCGGCGTGCTGGTGGTCTGCGGCGACGACCACGGCTGCGTCTCCAGCTCCATGCCGCACCAGAGCGACCTGGCGCTGCAGGCCTGGCATTGCCCGGTGCTGCACCCGGGCAATGTGGCCGAGTACCTGGAGTTCGGCCTCTACGGCTGGGCGCTGAGCCGTTTTTCCGGCAACTGGGTCGGCTTCAAGGCCATCTCCGAGGTGGTCGAGAGCGGCATGACGGTGGACCTGGACGCGGTGCCGCTGGACTTCGAGCACCCGGTGGACTTCACGCCGGCCAGCCCGCTGCACATCCGTCTGGTGGACCTGCCCAGCCTGCAGCTCGAGGAGCGCCTGCAGCACAAGCTGGCCGCGGTGCGTGCCTTCGCCCAGCTCAACTCGGTGGACAAGCACATCGTCAGCAGCCCGGCGGCAAGCCTGGGCATCGTCACCGTGGGCAAGGCGCATTTCGACTTCATGGAGGTGCTGCGCCGCCTCGACCTCGACCCCAATGCGCTGGCCGCGGCCGGGGTGCGGGTCTACAAGGTGGGCCTGGTCTATCCGCTCGAAGCGACGCGCATCCTGGCCTTCGCCCAGGGCCTGACCGACCTGCTGGTCATCGAGGAAAAGGCGCCGGTCGTCGAGCGCCAGATCAAGGAGCTGCTGTTTCACCAGCCGGCCTTCCAGCGCCCACGGGTGGTCGGCAAGACCGACGAGGCAGGCGCGCCGCTGCTGAGCGAGTTGGGCGAGCTGCGCCCGAGCCGCATCATGGCCGTGGTGGCCGAGTGGCTGGCGCGCCTCAACCCGGCGCTCGACCGCCGCCATCTGGTGGTGGACTTCACCGCCCCGGCGCTGCTGGGCAACGCAGCCGACGCCACGCGTCGCCAGCCCTACTTCTGCTCGGGCTGCCCGCACAACACCAGCACGAAGTTGCCCGAGGGCTCGCGGGCGCTGGCCGGCATCGGCTGCCATTTCATGGCCAACTGGATGGAGCGCGGCACCTCGGGCCTGGTGCAGATGGGCGCCGAGGGCGTGGACTGGGCGGCCGGCAGCCGCTTCAGCGACGCCCCGCATGTCTTCCAGAACCTCGGCGACGGCACCTACTACCACTCCGGCTATCTGGCGATCCGCCAGGCCATCGCGGCGCGCGCCAACATCACCTACAAGATCCTCTACAACGACGCGGTGGCGATGACCGGCGGCCAGCCGGTCGACGGCCAGACCTCGGTGCCGCAGATTGCGCGCCAGGTCGAGGCGGAGGGCGTGAAGCGTCTGGCCGTCGTGTCGGACGAGATCGATAAGTACGACGCCCACCGGGCCCTGTTCCCGTCCGGCACGAGCTTTCATGACCGCAGCGAGCTCGACGCCGTGCAGCGCGAGCTGCGCGCGGTGCAGGGCGTGACGGCACTGATCTACGACCAGACCTGCGCCGCCGAGAAACGCCGCCGCCGCAAGAAGGGTGAGTTCCCCGACCCGCCGCAGCGCGTCTTCATCAACGAGCAGGTCTGCGAGGGCTGCGGCGACTGCGGGCAGGCCAGCAACTGCCTGTCGGTGATCCCGGTCGAGACCGACTGGGGACGCAAGCGCGCCATCGAGCAGAGCAGCTGCAACAAGGACTTCTCCTGCGTGAACGGCTTCTGCCCGAGCTTCGTCACCGTGGAGGGTGCCGTGCTGAAGAAGCAGCAGGGCGCCCAGTTCAGTGCCGCCGACGTGGCGCGCGAGTTGGGCGCCATCGGCGAGCCCGCGCCCTGGACCTGGACGGGGCCCTTCGACCTGCTGGTGACCGGCGTGGGCGGCACCGGCGTGGTGACGGTCGGCGCCCTCATCAGCATGGCCGCGCACCTGGAGAGCAAGAGCGCCTCGGTGCTCGACTTCATGGGCTTCGCGCAGAAGGGCGGCGCGGTGCTGTCCTTCGTACGCATCGCGCCGACGCCCGACCTGCTCAACCAGGTGCGCATCGACACCCAGCAGGCCGACGTGCTGCTGGCCTGCGACCTGGTGGTGGGCGCCAGCGTGGACGCGTTGCACACCGTCAAGCCGGGCCGCACGGTGATCCTGGCCAACACGCACGAGCTGCCCACGGCCGCCTTCGTGCGCAACCCCGACGCCAGCCTGCACGCCGCCGAGCTGCTGGAGAAGATGCGCTTCGCGGTGGGGCCGCAGGGCACGCTCAAGACCCTGGACGCGCAGGACATCGCGCAGCGCCTGCTCGGCGACACGCTGCCGAGCAACATCCTGATGCTGGGCGCCTGCTGGCAGGCCGGGCTGGTGCCGGTCGGCCATGCGGCGCTGATGCGCGCCATCGAACTCAACGGCGTGGCGGCCGAGACCAACAAGACCGCCTTCGCGCTGGGCCGGCTGGCCTACGCGGCGCCCGAGGCCATCGAGCGCCTGGGCGGCGCGGCGGGCCGGCCGGTGCAGCTCTTCCTGCAGCGCGACCGGCTCGACGGCGACAACGGCCTGATCGCGCGCCGCGCGCGCTTCCTGGCCGCCTACCAGGACGAGGCGCTGGCCACGCGTTACCGCCACCTCGTCGAGCGGGTGCGTCAGGCGGAAAGCCCGCTCGGCTCGGAGCGCCTGACGCAGGCAGTGGCGCGCTACTACGCCAAGCTGCTGGCCATCAAGGACGAGTACGAGGTGGCGCGGCTCTACACCGACGGCGCGTTCGAACGCTCACTGCGCGAGCAGTTCGAGCGCTGGGACGGTCTGCGCTTTCACCTGGCGCCGCCGCTGCTGGCCAAGCCGGGGGCGGACGGACGCACGCGCAAGCTGAAGTTCGGCGGCTGGATGTGGCGCGCCATGGCCCTGCTGGCGCGCCTGCGCTTCCTGCGCGGCAGCCCGCTGGACCCGTTCGGCTTCACGGACGAGCGGCGCATGGAGCGCCAGCTGGTGCGCGAGTACGAGGCCTTGATCGAGGAACTGCTGGCCGGCTTGAGTGCCGACAAGCTCGAGCTGGCGCTGCAGTTGGCGCGCCTGCCCGAGCGGGTGCGCGGCTATGGCCCGGTCAAGCACGCCAATGTGCTGGCCGTGAACGCGCAGTGGAGAGAGCTGCTGGCGCGCTACCGTGCGCCGCAGGGCGCCGCCGAGCGTCTGGCCACCGCCTAAAGGCCGCCGGGCGCTATTCCAGCCCGCGCGGCGGCCCGCTGCTCAGCCAGGCCTCCATCTGCCCCTGCCGGTCGTTGCCCCAGAAAGGCTCGCCGTCGATCATGAAGAAGGGCGCGCCGAACACGCCGGCGGCGATGGCGGCGTCGTTGGCGCTCTTCAGTGCGGCCTTCCACTGCGGGTCGTTCCAGGCGGCTTCGGCGGCGTCGGCGTCCAGCCCCACCTCGCTGCACAGGGCCTTGAGCTGGGCGATGTCCATCAGGTTCACGCCACGCGTGAAGTAGGCGCGCAACCCGGCGCGCGCCCAGGCCACGGCACGCAGCGGGTCCTGGGCCTGCAGCCACCAGTACACCCGCGCGGCGTTCTGCGTGGCGATCGGGAAGGGATCGGGGATGGCGATGGGCACGCCGGCGAAGGCAGCCGAGCGGCGCACGTCGCGGAACAGGTACTCGCGCTTCATCGGGAAGTTGGCTGGCGGCTGCAGGCCGCTGACCTGGAAGGTGGCGCCCAGCAGGATGGCCCGCCACTGCACACGCCGGCCATGGCGCGCCGCCAGGGCCTCGACCCACTCGCTGGCGATGTAGGAATAGGGGCTGGAGAAATCGAACCAGAAGTCGAGCGTGGCGGCTTTCATCGGCTGAAGCTCCAGCAGTTGGGCGCGGTGCCGGTGGCCCGCAGGCCGCGCTGGGTGGGCAAGACGCCTTGCAGCGCCAGGCGGATGTCGCGCGCGACCAACCCGTTGGTGTAGTAGCTGTGCTGCGTGAGCCCGGTGACGAGCGGCGCGCAGTCCACCTGGTGGATCTTCTGGTGCAGGGCCTGGGGCCGCGCCGCGCCGCGCTGGCCCAGGCGGTCCGGGTTGCCCTTGGTGTAGTCGCTGATCTTCAGCGCGGTGTCGTTGGCGTTGTGATAGACCGCCACGGCCTGCGCCACCTGGTGCACGCGGGCCATGGGTTTGTCGGCCTCCAGCGCGTCGTCGTCGATGTCGGGGGCACACAGGAAGACATGGTCAAAGAGGCGCGGCAGCTGGTTGCCGGGGCTGAAGTCGAAGATGCGCTGCAGCGCGTTCTGCAGCACGTAATTGCCCATGGAATGCGCCAGCAGATGCAGCTTCTGCGCGCACAGCTGCGTGGCCTCGAGCTGCGCCACGGCGCGCTCCACCTCGGCGGCCGGCCGGCCGGCCATCTGCTGGCGCAGCAGGCGCACCTCGGCGCTGCTCTGGCGCACCTCACGGCCCAGCTGGTGGAGCTGGTCGCGCAGCTTCAGCAACGCGCGGCCCAGCGCTCCGGCGGTGCCGCGCGCATCGGCACGGTCGCTCTTGTAGCTGGCCCAGGGCAGGGCCGAGCCGTCGCTCGGCCAGGTGAAAAGCAGCACGCGCACCGGCTGCACGCGCTGGTCGGCGTCGAGCCGGGGGTCGACGCGGTTGACGACGGCCTCGAAGGCCGCAGCGGTGGCCACCGCCTCCTCCCAGCTGACGTTGAAGCCGTGCACCAGGATCAAGAGGTCGCGGCCCTGCTGCATGTCGGCCTGCAGGTCGGCGAACAGGGCCTGGGAGCCGAGCTTGACGGCCGCGCCCTGCGCGGCCTCATTGACGCCGCGGTCGGGGATCGCCTCCTCGTAGCAGGCGATGCGCTGCGTGGCCTTCACGCAAGCGGCGAAGTAGTCCTGCAGCGCCTCGCCGTCCCCCGCGCCGGTGTGCTCGCGGGTCTGCGCCAGCAGCGCCTGCACGCGTGCGGCATCGGCCTCGAAGGCCACGCGTCCGAAACGCAGGTTCTCCATGCCGTCGCTGGAAAAGCGCGCGCCGTAGCGGGTCGGCGCGAAGCGCTGCTCCCCTTCGTGAGCACGGTTGGTGGCGAAGTAGAGGTTCAGTTGCATGGCGAGGCGCCGCTGAAAAAGGCGCGAAGCTACGCCAGAGCGGGCGCGCTGTCCACTCCGATGAGCGTGGCAGCATCGAGCCTCGCGATGGAACTCCAATCCATTCCTCCCCAACTCTGGCTGGCAGCCTTCCAACTGGTGCTCAACGCGCTGGGCTGGTGGCTGGCGGTGCGGCTGCTGCCTGAGGAACGCGTGGCCATGGCGCATTGGGCTGGCTTCATGGCCTGCCTGGCCCTCGGTCTGGTGCTGGCCGGCCTGCGTGTCGGCACGCCGGAGCGCAGCTGGTGGCTGTTCAATGGCGTGAACGTGGCCACCCTGACCGGCTTCTGGCTGATGCGCCGCGGCACCGAGCGTTTTCTGCACACCGGACGCAGCGATGCCGCCCAGGCCGGCCTGGTGCTGCCGGCCTTGCTGGCCCTGCTGTGGATGCCCCCCAGCCTCGATTGGGCGCCGCAGCGCGCTGCGCTGGCCTATGGCGTCCAGGCGCTGGTGGTGTTGGCCATGGCGCACAGCGTCTGTGGGCCGCTGCACCGCGAATTCGGCAAGCAGGCGGTGCGTGCCCTGCTGCCGCCCATGGTGTTGATCGGGGCCGTGCAGCTGGCGCTCGCAGCGCGCCAGCTGCTGGGCGTGCCGCAGGAGGTCGAGCTGCATCACAGCAACCGCTTCAACCAGGGCGTGCTCTACGTCTACCTGAGCGGCAGCGCGGTGTTCGGCTTCGGTTTCATGCACCTGGTGGCGCTGCGTCTGACGCACCAGTTGCGCGAATCCTCCGAGCGCGACGCCTTGACGCAGTTGCTGAACCGCCGCGCCATGGCCGAGCGCGTGCGTGCGGCCTGGCGCTCGCAGCGCCGGCGCGGCACGCCGCTGGCCTTTGTGATGCTCGACATCGACCACTTCAAGCGCGTCAACGACGAGCAGGGCCACGCCGCCGGCGATGCCGTGCTGCAGCGTCTGGCGCAGCTGCTGCGCGAGCAATTGCGCGGTGAGGACCTGGTGGCGCGCATGGGTGGCGAGGAGTTCCTGCTGGTGCTGCCCGACACCGACGCCGAGGCGGCCACCCGACTGGCCGAACGCCTGCGCGAGGCGACGCAGGCGGCCCGGCTGGGCGTGACCTTGAGCCTGGGTCTGACCCTGGCCGACGCCGAGGACCGCGACGAGGAGGCCGCGCTGCGGCGCGCCGACGCCGCCCTCTACCGCGCCAAGGCCCTGGGTCGAGACCGACTGGAAGTGGCGTCGCTCAGCCCAGTGCCCGACCGATGAGGATCTTCTGCACCTCGCTGGTGCCCTCGTAGATCTGGCAGACGCGCACGTCGCGGTAGATGCGCTCGACGGGGAAATCGCTCACGTAGCCGTAGCCACCCAGCACCTGGATGGCCGCCGAGCAGACGCGTTCGGCCATCTCGCTGGCGAACAGCTTGGCCATCGCCGCTTCCTTGAGGCAGGGGCGGCCGGCGTCCTTCAGGCTGGCGGCATGCCAGATGAGCTGGCGCGCCGCCTCGATCTGCGTGGCGCAGTCGGCCAGCTTGTGCTGCACCGCCTGGTGCTCAAAGATCGGCTGGCCGAAGCTGCGCCGCTCCTTGGCGTAGGCCAGCGCGGCCTCGAAGGCGGCGCGCGCCATGCCGACGCTCTGGCTGGCGATGCCGATGCGCCCGCCCTCCAGCCCGCTGAGCGCGATCTTCAGCCCCTGCCCCTCCTCGCCCAGGCGGTTGGCGGCCGGCACGCGGCAGTCCTCGAACAGGATCTGCGCCGTGTCGCTGCTGTGCTGGCCCATCTTGTCCTCGATGCGTGCCACCGTGTAGCCCGGCGTGACGGTCGGCACCAAGAAGGCGGAGATGCCTTTCTTGCCAGCGGCCTTGTCGGTCACCGCCATGACGATGGCGACGTCGCCGTTCTTGCCGCTGGTGATGAACTGCTTGACGCCGTTGAGCACGTACTCGTCGCCGTCGCTGCCCTTCACCAATGCGGCGGTGGTCCTCAGGCCACCGGCCTCCGAACCCACATGCGGCTCGGTCAGGCAGAAGGCGCCCAGCATTTCGCCGCGCGCCAGCGGCTTGAGGAAACGCTGTTTTTGGTCCTCGTTGCCGAAGGCCATCAGGATCGAGCAGACCGGGCAGTTGTTGACGCTGACCACGGTGGACGTGCCGCCGTCGCCGGCGGCGATCTCCTCCAGGATCAGCGCCAGCGCCAGGTAGTCGAGCCCGGCGCCGTCGTACTCGGGCGGCACCGCCACGCCGTAGCAGCCGAGCTGGGCCAGGCCCTTGAGCTGCTCGGCGGGGAAGTGGTGGGCCTTGTCCCAGGCCGCAGCGTGCGGGGCGATTTCAGCCTGCACGTAGGCGCGCACGGCGTCCTGTACGGCCAGATGGTCTTCGGAGAGCAGCATGGTGCTGGGGTCCTTCTCTTGGGCGGGGTCATTCAGGCGGGCGCCGCCCAGTGCAGCGGCATGCGGCCGCTGCTATCGCTGGTCCAGGGCGTGAGGCGCCAGCCGCCCTGCGGGTCGGGCTTCAGGCGCTCGCGCAAGGCGGCCGAGGCGCGTTCGGGCAAGGGCGCGCGCGCGTCCAGCAGCCACAGGCGCGTGGCCTCGGCGGCCAGTTGCAAGTCGCCGAAGCGTTCGAAGTAGCCGGGGTAAACCGGTCCCGCCACCTCGTCGAGGATCAGCGGCACGGTGTGACGCAACCGCGGCCACCAGCCCTCGGGCACCTGCATCAGGGCCTGGCGCAGCGCCGGCAGCGCCGCGGGCAGGGTGTCGGCCTGGGCCAGAACGACCTGCGCGTCCTGCCAGCGTCGGGCGAAGAGTTGCTTGGAGTACTCGGGCTGCATGCCCTGGGCCGTGAAGCATGCCCAAGCGCGTTGCACCTCACCCGACAGCAGCCTGGCGTCGCAACCCGCCTGTGTCAGTTCGTCGATCGCGCTTCGGTTGACGCTCGCCTCGACGCGGATCCATTCGTGCTGACGCACCAGCATGTGGCGCGCATCCAGCTGCGCCAGTGCAGGCAGATCGGCCGACAGGCTGGGCTGCAGCAAGGCCACCCCCTGCAGCAGGCTCAACTTGCGGCCCCACATCGACGCGCCGATCATCTGCGCGATGAGGCTGCGCGAGCCCTCGAGCACCGCGCGGTCCAGGCGGTCGGCCTGGGCGAGCCAGCGCATGGGCTCGGCCGCCTCCCCGCCCATCGCCGCGGTGAGTGCGCGCCCGAGCAGCCATTGATGGCAGCGGCTGACGTGCGTCAGCGCAGGGAACAGCCAGCCCACCCGCATGGTCTCGGGCATTGCGTCCTGGAAGCGAAGGTCCGCTTGCGCCGTCAGGGTCTCGCAGGCTGCACCAAAGGCCGCACTCCTGGCCCGAGGCTCGGCCTGCTTGTCCAGGCCGGCCCGCCAGTCCGCCAGGCAGTCAGGCGACGCGCAGGGATTCAGGCTCAGCCCGAAGTCCTTGTCAGGCGCCGGCGCCGCCTCCAGCGCCACCAGCAGGTTGTGCTCGGGCGCCAGCGTGTTGCGCGGCAGCGCCAGGGCCTCGGGCCAGGGCTGGGCCGGTACGTCGCGCAAATTGACAAGGAACCACAGCAAGAACAGCAGAAAGGGCAGGCCCAGCAACAGCCCCGCCCCCCACAGCGTGCGGCGCATCCAAGTCTTCATCCAAGGCTCCGGGAACAGGGGCTCACGCGTTCGGTCTCACCAGGCCAGCGTTTCGCCGTTGTGGTTGAGGAAGGCGCCGTTGTCGGTCAGGCGCAACCGCGCCAGCACCGCACGCATGCCCTGCACGGCCTCCAGCGGACTCAGCTCGGCCTGGCCACCGCCCATATCGGTCTTGACCCAGCCGGGGTGGAAGGCCACGCAGGTGGCGCGGCCGCCGAAGGCGATGCTGGCGTCCTTCAGCACCGAGTTGGCGGCCGCCTTGCTGGCGCGGTAGAGCCAGCCGTTGGGGCTGG
>JAYRUQ010000058.1:0-15315 GCA_041919015.1 Inhella sp. | reverse complement strand
CGGCCACGTCGGGACCGTGGTCGTAGAAGATCTCCGAGCAGGGGCCGCAGGGGCCGGTGTCGCCCATCATCCAGAAGTTGTCGGAGGCGTAGCGCGCGCCCTTGTTGTCGCCGATGCGCACGATGCGTTCGGCCGGCAGCCCGATCACGTCCTTCCAGATCGCGTAGGCCTCGTCGTCCTCGGCGTACACGGTGGCCCAGAGCTTGTCGGCCGGCAGCTTGAAGTGCACGGTCAGCAGTTCCCAGGCGTACTGCAGCGCGTCCTTCTTGAAGTAGTCGCCGAAGCTGAAGTTGCCCAGCATCTCGAAGAAGGTGTGGTGGCGCGCGGTGTAGCCGACGTTGTCCAGGTCGTTGTGCTTGCCGCCGGCGCGAATGCATTTCTGGCTCGTCGCGGCACGGCTGTAGGGCCGCTTGTCGAAGCCCAGGAACACATCCTTGAACTGGTTCATGCCGGCGTTGGTGAACAACAGCGTCGGGTCGTCGCCGGGTACCACGGGCGAACTGGCCACCACGGCGTGGCCCTTGCTCGCGAAGTACTGGAGGAAGGTGCTGCGGATCTCGGCGGCTTTCATGCGGCGGGGCGGCCCTTGACGGGCTCTGATACAGGTAAGGGGGAGGGCGCGGCTAGAGTGCGCGCCGAACCAGGAGAAACCCGATGTCCGACGCCACGCCGCCAGCCCTGAATGATGCCAGCCTGTTGCGCAGCGACGCGTTGCTCGACGGCGAGTGGGTCGCAGCCCCTAAGCGTTTTGGCGTGCACAACCCCGCCAACGCCGTGTTGCTGGCCGAGGTGGCGAGCCTGGACGCCGACGCCGCGCGCCTGGCCGTGGAGGCGGCGCAGCGCGCGTTGCCGGGCTGGCGCTCGCGCTCCGCGCTCGAACGCGGCCGATTGCTGACGCGCTGGGCGCAGCTGATGCGCCAGCACGCCGAGGACCTGGCGCAGCTGATGACCGCCGAGCAGGGCAAGCCGCTGGCCGAGGCGCGCGGCGAGGTCGCCTACGGGGCTTCCTTCCTCGAGTGGTACGCCGAAGAGGGCCGGCGCGTCTGCGGGCAGACCATTCCCAGCCCCGACGCCGCCAAGCGCGCCTGGGTCTGGCAGCAGCCGGTCGGCGTGTGCGCGGCCATCACGCCCTGGAACTTTCCCTTGGCCATGATCACCCGCAAGGTGGCCCCGGCGCTGGCCGCCGGCTGCACGGTGATGGTGAAGCCGGCCGAACAGACCCCGCTCACCGCGCTGGCGGTGGCCGAACTGGCGCAGCGCGCCGGGCTGCCGGCCGGCGTGCTGGCCGTGCTGAGTGCCGATGCCGAAGACAGCATCGCCATCGGTCAGGCCTGGTGCGCCCACCCCCAGGTGCGCCACCTCAGCTTCACCGGCAGCACCGAGGTCGGACGCATCCTGATGGCGCAGTCGGCCGGCACGCTCAAGCGCCTGTCGCTGGAACTCGGCGGCCACGCCCCCTTCATCGTCTTCGACGATGCCGACCTCGATGCCGCGGTGGAGGGCGCCCTCGCCAGCAAGTACCGCAACGCCGGCCAGACCTGCGTGTGCGCCAACCGCTTCTACGTCCAGGCCGGCGTGCACGATGCCTTCGTCGAGCGCCTGGCCGAGCGTGTGGCGGCGCTGCGCGTGGGGGCGGGTGATGCCGAGGGCGTGCAGGTCGGTCCGCTGATCGACGCCGCCGCGCTGGCCAAGGTGCGCGCGCACGTGGAAGACGCCGTGGCCCAGGGCGCCCGTCTGGCCGCGGGCGGGCAGGCGCGCCCCGATCTGGGCGCGCTCTACTTCGAGCCCACCGTGCTGACCGGCGTGACGGCGCGCATGAAGGTCGCCAGCGAGGAGACCTTCGGCCCGGTGGCGCCGGTGCTGGTGTTCGAGACCGAGGCACAGGCCATCGCGCTGGCCAACCAGAGCGACTACGGCCTGGCCAGCTACTTCTTCACCCGCGACCTGGGCCGCGCGCTGCGCGTGGCCGAAGCTTTGGAGTACGGCATGGTGGGACTCAACACCGGTCTGGTGTCGAGCGCCGAGTTCCCGTTCGGCGGCGTGAAGCAGAGCGGCTTCGGCCGCGAGGGCGGCAGCCAGGGCATTGCCGAGTACCTGGACTGCAAATTCATCGCCGTCGGCGGGCTGAATGGCTGAGTGATGGCCGGCACTTCGCGTTGGCATCCGCTGACGGCCGGCGCGCTGGCCCTGGCGCTGGGTGTGGCCGCATTGGCGCTGCTGCTGGCCTGGCTGCGCTGGCGGGCACCGCACCAGAGCGAGGCCGTGCTGGCGCTGATCGAGGTCGGCGTGGCCTTGGTGGCCGGTGCGGCGGTGCTGGCCGCCGCGCTGCAAGGGCTGCGCCGCCGCCGCCATGACGCACGCGACGCCGAGCGCGCCGCGCTGTGGCGCGATGCCGGCCTGCTGATGTGGCGCCTCGACGCCGAAGGCGAGGTGCGGGACGCCAGCCAGGCGGCGGCGGACGCGCTGGGGGCGCGCTCACCGCTGGACGTCTTGTGCCTGCAGGACGCCGACCGGCTGTTGGCGCTGCGCCGCGCACTGCTGGAGCGCCAGGTCTGGCAGGGCGAGTCGGCCAGCCGGGCCGGCGGCGCGGTGCCCGGGCGGCTGGCGCTGTGCTTGTGGCCGGCGGGCGGTGGCGAGAGCTGGCTGATCGCACAGGGCGTGGCCCAGGATTCGGCGCACGGCGCCACACAGGTCGCAACGCAGGGCGCAACGCAGGGTGCAACGCAGGGCGGGAGGCGGTCCGCAGCCCGCTCCAACCGAGCCTCGCCATCCGACCCTGCGCTGCCTGCCGAATTGCTGCAGCGCGCCCGTGCGCTCGGCCTGGACCTGCCGCAGGCGCTGCGCCGCTTCGACGGCGATCGGGCGCAACTGGAGCGCCTGGTCGAGGCATTCCTGGCCCTGTCCGGCAGCCTGCCGGCGCGCTTGCGGGGCGCGCTGTCGCAGCGGCCTTCGGGCCTGCCCATCGCGAGGCGCGAGCTGCAGGACCTGCAGGCCCTGGCCGGCACCCTGGCCTTCGAGCGCATGGTGCTGCTGGCGCGCAGCGGCCTGGGCGCGCTGGACCGCCCGGGGGGGCTGCGCGAGGACTGGCTGCCGCGCTTCGAGGCGCAGTTGCGCGACGAACTGGATGGGCTGCGCGCGCTGCAGCAGGCGATGCAGCAGGCGATGCAGGCCTTGCCAGCCCTGGAGAAGCCCGGCATGCCGGGAGCGCAGGCGCCACCGATCGACGCGCCGGGGTTCAGCAGCGATCCGCTGACGGGTCTGCTCGAGCGCGTGCGCTCCGAGGACGGCAGCGCCGCGGCCTGGCTGGTCGAGCGGCAGGAGGCACTGCTGCCCTGGCTGGGCGAGGCGCTGGCGCCGCTCGATGCGGCGCTCCAAGTACGTGACTTTGCCGCCGCGCGGCGTCTGCTGGCCGATCGCTACGCGATGAACTGATCCCACTCGGGACCGGGGTCCGCCTGCAGCCGGCGCCCGTCGGGCAGTTGCAGGCGCCAGGCGTGCAGCCACAGCCGGCTCACGCCGAAGTGCGCGGCCAGCGCGCGGTTCAACGCGCCCTTGCCATGGGTGGCGTCGCCGATCAGCGGGTGCCCGGCGTGCTTGCAGTGGCGGCGGATCTGGTGGCGTCGGCCCTGCAGCGGTTCGATGCGCAGCAGTGCGGCGCGGGTGTCGGCGAAGCCCGGCCGCGTCACCAGCGGCCAGGCCAGCCGGCGCAGGCAGCACCAGCGGGTCTGCGCCTCCAGCTGCGGCTGCCCCTGGCTGGGTCGTTCGGGGTCGCGGGCCAGCGGGTGGTCGATCCATCCCGTCTCGGCCGCCGGCCAGCCGCGCACCAGGGCGAGGTAGTGCTTGCTCACCAAGCCGTCGCGGAACCAGGCGCCGGCGCGCGCTGCCGTGGCGCTGTCGCGCGCCAGCAGCAGCAGGCCGCTGGTGCCCTTGTCCAGGCGGTGCAAGGGATGAAGCCGCTGACCGAACTGCGCCTCGGCGCGCGTCAGCAGGGTGTCGTGCTCGTGGGCGTCGAGGCGGCTGGGATGCACCAGCAGGCCGGCCGGCTTGTGCACGGCCAGCAGGCCGTCGGCGTCGAGCAGCAGCTCAAGCAAGTTCGCCGTCCACGTAGTGCCAGACGCCGTCCAGGCATTCGAAGCGGCTGGTTTCCTCCATCCGGTGGGCGCGCCCGCCCAGCTTGCTGCGCGCCACGAAGCGCACCGTCGTTGGGCTGACCTGGAGGATCTGCAGGCCGAGCCAGCGCAGGCCGGGCGGCGGGGGCTCGAGGGTGGCCGGGCGCGTGCGGGGGTGCCAGGTGGCGAGCAGGTAATCGCGGCGGTCGCGCACGAAGGCCGTGTAGCGGCTGCGCATCAGCGCTTCCGCGCTGGCGGCGGGCAGGGCGCCGCCCTCGGCAAAGGCGCGGTGCAGCGCGCCGCAGCATTGCGGTTCGGGCCGGCCGCTGCCGCAGGGGCAGGGTTCGCTCCGTTTCAGCTCAGCCATGGCGTGAGCACGGGGGTGCAGATGGCGATCAGCAGCAGCAGGTTGAGCACCACCATGGCCCAGCTGATGCGCAGGAAGCGCGGCTGCGCGGTCTTGTGGCGAAAGATCTGCTGTCCCAGCAGGGCGCCGGGCCAACCGCCCAGCAGCGCCAGCAGGTGCAGCGCGCTCTCGCGCACCCGCGCCGCGCCACGCCGCGCCGCCCATTTGTCCATGCCGTAGACGATGAACAAGGCCATCGACAAGGCGCCGTACATCAGGGTGACGAAGCGCGGCAGCGGCCAGGCCATGTGGATGGCCCCCAGCACGATGGCGAAGGCCGGAATGACCAGCAGCCGCGCGCTGTCGGGACCCTTGGAGCGGGGCGCCGGCGCGCTCGCAGCGGCTGCACCCGGCGGCGCCAGCAAGGTGCTGACGCGTGCCGCACGCCGTGCATGACCCTGACCCTGGGCCAGGAAGCGCACCGGCTCGCCGGCCTGCGGCGGGCGCGTGCGCAGCCGACCGCACAGGTCGGCGCGGCGCAGCAGCAGGCGCTCGCCGCCTGCTTCGGCCTGCACGAAACCCAGGCCCTTGGCCGCGTCCCATTGCAGGACGCGACCCTGGCCCCATTCATCCGCCACGCCGCTCTGGCGTGCCATGGCGTCGGGCTGCTTCAGCCTTCGCGGCGGCTGCCGAAGCCGCTGCGCGCTGCCGGATGGCCTTCGCGGCGCACGCCGCCGGCCGCCGGCCCGCGACGCTCGTCACGCTGACCCGAGCCGAAGGACGGCTTGCCGGCATGGGCGTGGGCTTGGCCGTGACCGAAGGGCTTGCGCTCGCCGGTGGGCTGGCCCCAGGGCTTGGCCGGGCGCGCGTCGTCGCGCTGACCCCAGGGCTTGCGCTGTTCGTCGCGCTGACCCCAGGCCGGAGCGGGTCGCTCATCGCGCTGGCCCCAGGCCGGGGCCGGTCGCTCGTCGCGCTGGCCCCAGGGCTTGGCCTGATGGCCGTCGCGCTGGCCCCAGGGCTTGGGCTGGTGGCCCTCGCGTTGACCCCAGGGCTTGGCCTGGTGGCCGTCGCGCTGACCCCAGGGCTGGCGCGGGCGCGTGTCGGCACCGTCGAACTCGCGGCGCGGACGGTCGCTGAAGACCACCGGGTCGGGCTTCTTCGGCTCCAGGCCGTCCACACGGCTGGGCGCCAGCGCCTCCTTGGTGTAGGCCTGCAGGCGACGCAGGCGCGGCAGGTCCTCGCGCAGCGCCAGCGTCACCGCCAGACCGGAGCGGCCGGCGCGGCCGGTGCGGCCGATGCGGTGCACGTAATCCTCGGCCTTCATCGGCAGGCCGATGTTGATGACGTGGCTGATGGTCGGCACGTCGATGCCGCGCGCCGCCACATCGGTGGCGACGAGTACGCGCAGCTCGCGGCGGCGCAGACCCTGCAGCGTGCGGTTGCGCTTGCCCTGCGGCATGCCGCCGTGCAGTGCGGCCACGGCATGGCCGAGCTCGGCGAGTTGACCGGCCATCTGCTCGGCTTCGATCTGCGTGCCGGCGAACACCACGGCCTGGTCGACGCTGGCGTCGGCCAGCAGGTGCTCGAGCAGGGCCTGGCGGTGCATCGGGTGGTCGGCCCAGTGCAGGCGCTGCTCGATCTGCAGCTTCTCCTCGACGCTGCTGCTGACTTCGATGCGCTGCGGCTCGTTCATCAGCTTGCGGGCCAGGCCGCCGACGGCGCCGTCAAAGGTGGCGCTGAACATCAGGGTCTGGCGCGGCTTGGGCAGCATGGCGGCGATGGCCTCGATGTCCTCGATGAAACCGAGGTCGAGCATGCGGTCGGCTTCGTCGAGCACCAGGGTCTGGATCTCGCTGAGCATGGCCGGGTTGGTGCCGGCCAGATCCATCAGGCGGCCCGGGGTGGCGATGATGAGGTCGGCGCCGGCACGCAGGCGTTGCAGCTGCTGCGGGTAGGGCATGCCGCCCACCACGGTGGCGACCGTGAAGAACTTGATGCCCTTGCCCAGCAGCATGGCGGCCTGGGCCACTTGCTGCGCCAGCTCGCGGGTGGGGGCCAGCACCAGGGCGCGGGCATGGAAGGGTTCCTGCGCGCCACGGGCCGGGCCACGACGGCCGGACTGGCCACGCGGCCCGCCGGGCGTGAAGCGCGGCACGAAGGCCGGCAGGCGCTCGGGCTCGGCCTCACGGCGCGCTTGAACCTGCGCCAGGATGGGCAGCAGGAAAGCGGCGGTCTTGCCACTGCCGGTGCGGCTGCTGACCATCAGGTCGGCGCCTTGCAGGCCCAGCGGGATGGCCTGCTGCTGCACCTCGGTGGCCTCGGTGTAGCCGGCGGCCTCGATGGCGGACATCAGGGCCTCATGCAGGGCCAGGGATTGAAAACTCATGGTATGGACTCAAACACGCGTTCCCCAGCACCGGCCTCCTGGTCGGTGCGTGGGCTGGAGGCCCCAATCAATCGAGGGGGCGTCCGGGTCGGGAGCGGCCCAGAAAAGGGTTTGGCCGCTACAGGCATCGCCGCCGACCAGAACATCGCCGCAAACCAAGGCGCGGCGTCGGAGGAGTCAGGGCAGATGAACGAAGCGCCGGGATCCCCCAGCGCGGCGCGGACTGTACCACTAGGGAAAACACGGGGACCCTCGGCGTCATCAGAATTCGTGAAGCAATCGACGACGATGCGCCCCTGTCATGGGGAGAGGCGCGATGAAGCTGTTGGGGATGGTGGGTCTGTTTCTGCTCGCCCAAGCGGCTGCGGCGGCGCGCTTGGTGGCCGGTCCGATGGCGGGCCCACCCGATCTTCGGTCGGTGGGTTTGTGGCTGCAGGCCGATGGCGCCACCCGGGCGCGCATCGAGGCCTGGCCGTTCGACCGGCCGCTGAAGAAGCAGCAGGTCGAGGCCAGGCTGCAGGCCGACACCCAGTTCAGCGCGGTGCTGCGACTGGCGAATCTGGAGCCCGGAACGCGCTACGCCTACCGCGTGCTGCTCGATGGCCGGCCGGCCGGTGACAGCCTGCAGTTCAGCACCCAGCCCCTGTGGCAGTGGCGCCGCGATGCGCCCGACTTCACGCTGCTGGCCGGCTCCTGTGCCTATGGCAACGAAGCGGCCTACGACCGCCCCGGGCCGCCCTACGGCGGTCGGCACGACATCTTCGACCGCATGGCCCGCGAGCGGCCCGACCTGACGCTTTGGCTGGGCGACAACATCTACTACCGCGAGGTCGACTACGGCAGCGCTGAGGGCATGGCGCACCGCTGGGCCTACGAGCGGCGCCAGCCCTATTTGCAGCGCCTGCTGCGCAGCGGTGCCCACGCCGCCATCTGGGACGATCACGACTACGGGCCCAATGACGCCAACGCCAGCTTCGTGCTCAAGGGCGAGGCCCTGAAGCTGCAGCAGCGCTACTGGGCCAACCCGGGCTACGGCCTGCCCGACGTGCCCGGTGCCTTCACGCAGTTCAGCTTCAACGACGTCGACGTCTTCCTGCTCGACAACCGCTGGTACCGCGACAGCGAGCGCCTGCCCGACCCCGCAGGACGGCGCATGTTCGGCGCCGCGCAGATGCGCTGGCTGAAGAACGCCTTGCTGGCCAGCACCGCGCGCTTCAAGCTGGTGGCGGGCGGCAGCCAGATGCTGTTCAAGAGCGGCCACGGCGACAGCTGGGCCGACTTTCCGGCCGAGCAAAAGGATTTCCTCGACTTTCTGGAGGTCACGCGCGTTCCCGGCGTGCTCTTCATCAGCGGCGACGTGCACCGCGCCGAGCTGCAGAAACTGGAGCGGCCGGGACGCTACCCGCTGCACGAGCTGACCTGCTCGGCGCTGAGCTCGGGCGTCTACGTCAACGAGAGCCTGCGCGATCGTCCCCAACTCGTCAGCGGCACCCTGGTGATGGGCGAGCGCAACTTCTGCAAGCTGCGCTTCGAAGGCGGTCGGGCCGATCGGCGCCTGCAGCTGCAGGTGATCAATGCCGATGGAGAGCCGAAGTGGCAGCAGGTGTTGAGCGCCGGCGATCTGGGTGCCGCCTCGGCCCCTTGAAAGCGCGTCACGCGGCGCCATCTGCCGGCGTTCCCTGTCCTTGCGAGCCTTTGCCTTGAGTCCTCTCTTCACGCCGCTGCAGATCGGCAGCCAGCCCCTGCCCAACCGCATCGTCATGGCGCCGCTGACGCGCGCGCGCGCCGGGCGCAGCCATGTCGCCAACGCGCTGATGGCCGAGCACTACGCGCAGCGCGCCAGTGCCGGCCTGCTGATCGCCGAGGCCACGATGGTGGCGAGCGACGGCTGTGCCTTCACCGGCGAGCCCGGCATCTACGACGAGGCCTGCGTGGCCGGCTGGCGGCAGGTGACCGACGCGGTGCACGCCGCCGGCGGGCGCATCGTGCTGCAGATCTGGCACCCCGGTCGTGCGGCGCATTCCAGCCTGAACGGCGGTGTGCAACCCGTCAGCAGCGGCGAGCGGGCGATTCAGGGGCTCATCAACACGCCGGACGGCAAGCAGCCCTACGAGACCCCGCGCCGGCTGCGCGACGAGGAATTGCCCGGCATCGTCGAGCAATTCCGCCTGGCCACGCGGCGCGCCATCGCGGCCGGATTCGACGGCGTGCAGTTGCACGGCGCCCATGGCTACCTGCTCGATCAGTTCCTGCGTGACGGCGTCAATGACCGCAGCGGGCCCTATGGCGGCTCGATCGAGAACCGCGCCCGGCTGCTGCTCGAGGCGGTGGACGCGGCCATCGCCGAGGCCGGCGCGCAGCGCGTCAGCGTGCGCATCTCGCCCTTGGTGGCCTTCAACGACCTGCAGGACAGCGCACCCGAGGCCCTGGTGGCCTATCTGGCCGAGCAACTCTCGGCACGTGGCATCGGTTTTCTGGAGCTGCGCCACGCGCAGCACGACCTGGCGGCCGAGCAGCGCATCTTCGAGGTCGCCCGCGCGCATTTCCGCGGCGCGCTGATGCGCAACGGCGGGTTTGTCGACCGCAACACGGCCGAGGCCGCGCTGGCCCAGGGCGCCGACGCCATCGTGTTCGGCCGCCCCTTCATCGGCAACCCGGATCTGGTCGAGCGCCTGCGTGACGGCGCCGAGTTGGCCGATTTCGAGCCCGCCAAGCTCTACGGCGGTGGCGCCGAGGGCTACACCGACTACCCGGTGCGGCAACCCAACGGGCTTTGATTGCGGGTTTTTCCGCTGTCGCTTGGTTTGACAAACGCTCGACAGGAGGCGCGACAGGGCTTCGTCAACGCAGCGCGACGCCTTGACCTGCCGTTTGAGGGTATGGATGTTGCTATCTGTCACAGGTCGCCGAAGGCGACCTGTTCATCCATCCACTCTCGGGGAGTCAAAGAGATGTCGAAGCAACTGTCCCGCTATTTCCTCGCCCTGGCCGTCGGCCTCGGTTTTGCCGCCAACGTCACGGCGGCCAGTTTCGATTTCAGCAGCCCGGTGGCGATCAGTGCGGGGCAGGCGCCCGGTGCTTGGTACATCGATCGATACCAGCCCGCAGGCTTCGAGACCGTCGCCTTCGATGGCGACCAGCGTCTGCGGCAGAGCATTTCCCGTTCGGATTGCCAGACCTGCCGCGACAGCGCCTACTCGGGCGGCTTCTACAACACCCAGGGGCGCAAGTACGACCTGAGCGGCACCCGGCTCAGCATCGATCTGTGGCTGGACGACGACTGGACCGATGCCAGCCGCCGCTACGCCGGTCTGTGGGCCACCGGCGCCGACGCATCGAATGCGACGACCGGCTGGCCAATCATCGAGTTCGGGTTGGGCGGGCTGCGCTTCTGGGACAGCGAGGCGCCGGGCGCCTGGACCAACGTGGCGCAGAGTTTCGCGCTCGGTCAGTGGATCAACATCGGCTTCGAGTTGGTGGGCAGCGCCTGGGTCTACGAGGTCAACGGCGCCGTGGTCGGCAGCGTGGATGCGCTCGGCGCGGTGGGCCTGAAGGATGTCATCCTGCAGGGCCACAACACCATGGCGGGCGTCAGCTACGACATCCACTGGGACAACCTGAGCACCGATCCGCGGGCCAACCGGGTTCCGGAGCCCGGTGCGCTGGCCCTGGCGGGTCTGGCCTTGTTGGGTGCTTGCGCAGTGCGGCGGCGCCCGCTGGCTCGCTGACCGTCGCCCGGCAGGGCCGTAGCGTGGTCCGCGGCCCTGCCTTCAGCTTGCCGGGGCGCTGCTCGCCGAGAGCCAGCCGCGCAGCGCGTTGAACCAGGCCAGGCGCGTGGCGCGCGCCAGGTCGTCGACCGTCAACCGGGTCTCGCGGATGCGCCCCTCGTGCAGCCAGCGCGCGCGGCCCACGCCGGCCAGCAGGCCGGCCTCGTGGCGCGGCGTCCACCACCGGCCATCGATCTCCAGCGCCAGGTTGCCGAAGCTGCCCTCGGTCAGTTCGCCATCCTCGTTCCACAGCATCCAGTCCCACACGCCGGCGGGCTTCGTGGCGAAGGCCTGGTAGATCTCGCGCCGGCTGGTCTTGTGGGTGATGAACTCCGCCAAGGCGCCGCGCGTGGCGATGGGCTGCTGCGCCAATTGCAGCCTGACCGGCAGGGCGGGTGCTTGCAAGGCCTCGATCTGCGTCTGGATGGCTGAGCCGGCCGTCAGGCGCACGCGCCAGCTCCCCCTGGGGTGCTCGGCGGCGAGTTGCCCGAGTGCGGCACGCGCCTGGCCCCGCGTGGCGGGCAGGCCGAAGTGCCGCAGGCAGCTGCCCAGGCGCGCCAGATGGGCTTCGAGATCGGGAAACACCCCGTCGGCCAGGCGCAGGGTTTCGAGCGCCTCGACCGGCGCGCGCGCGCGCTCCAGAAAGCGCGTCTTGGCACGCCACTCGGCCAACTCGGGTTGCGGTTCGGCGTCCAGCGTGATGCCGCTGCCCACGCCGTAGCGCAGCGCGCTGTCTTGCGCCTCGACGGTGCGGATGGGCACGTTGAAGGTGGCGGCGCCGCCGGGCTGGATCAGGCCCAGTGCGCCGCAGTACCAGCCGCGTGGCGCCCCTTCCAGCTCGGCAATGATCTGCATGGCGCGGCGCTTGGGCGCACCGGTCACCGAGCCGCAGGGGAAGAGGGCGGCGAACAACTCCGAAAGGCGCAGGCCGGGGCGGGTCACGGCCGTGACGGTGCTCGTCATCTGCCAGACGCTGGGCAGTTCGTGCAGCTCGAAGAGCCGTGGCACGCGCACGCTGCCGGTCTGCGCCACGCGCCCGAGATCGTTGCGCAGCAGGTCGACGATCATCAGATTCTCGGCGCGCTCCTTCTCGCTGGTGCGCAGCTGCTGCTGCGCGGCCTCGTCGCTGGCGCGTTCGCTGCCGCGCGGCGCGGTGCCCTTCATCGGTTGCGCGGACGCCAGCCAGGTTCCGGCATGCTCGGGCAGCGCACGCCAGTCGAAGAACAGTTCCGGGCTGCAACTGGCCACACCGGCCGCTTCCAGATAGAGCGAGAAGCCACCGGGTTGCGCGGCGTGCAAAGCGAGAAAAAGCGCGTGCAGCGGCACCTGCAGCCGACTGGCCAGACGGGTGGTGAGGTTGACCTGGTAGCAGTCGCCGGCGCGGATGTGCTCGCGCACGCGTTCGATGGCGGCGTGGTCGGCGGCCTCGTCGTGCAGGCATTGCTGCCAGGGTGCGCAGCGCTCGGTGGCGCCGGCGACCGAGGTCGGCCAGGGCTGGGGCGGCCGGTGGTAGACGGCGAACTGGGCCAGCGGACCGCCCTCGTTGGGCAGCACCGGCAACACCGGGTCCAGCGCGGCGGCGGCCTCGTAGCGCAGGCCGCCCAGTACCCAGGCGCCTTGCAGGGCGGCGCGATGGGCGCGGTCGATCAGCGCCGCCACATCGGCCGGCGCATCGGCCACCAGCCACTCGTCGGGCTCGTCGAACCAGGCGCCGCGCAGGCGCTCGCCGTCCTCGCGCGCCAGCGGGTGAAGGGGGAAGTCGAAGGCGGCCTTCAACCGAGGTTCAAGAAGTGCGTCCGGTAATGCGCGAGTTCCTCGATGGACTCGTGGATATCGGCCAGCGCGGTGTGTTTCTGGGCCTTCTTGAAGCCCTCCAGCGCCGCCGGCTTCCAGCGCCGCGCCAACTCCTTGAGCGTGCTGACGTCGAGATTGCGGTAGTGGAAGAAGGCCTCCAGCGTGGGCATGCCGCGGGCCAGGAAGCGGCGGTCCTGGCAGATCGAATTGCCGCACATCGGACTCTTGCCCTTGGGCACGTAGGCCTCCAGCCAGGCGATGGTCTGTGCGGCGGCGGCCGCCTCGTCGACCGTCGAAGCCTTGACGCGCTCGGTCAGCCCGCTCTTGCCGTGCGTGCCCTTGTTCCAGTTGTCCATGGCGTCGAGCACGGCATCGCTTTGGTGGATGGCGAACACCGGCCCCTCGATGCGAAGGCTCAGATCGGGGCTGGTGACCACCACGGCCAGCTCGATCAGGCGGTCGCGGTCCGGGTCCAGCCCGGTCATCTCGCAGTCGATCCAGATCAGGTTGTTTTCGCTGCGCGCCAGCGTGGTGCTCATGGGGGACGTCCGGGTCAGGGGGGAGGCCCGACATTCTGCCCGCCACCGCCCCACCACCGCCCCACCACCAACCCGCCACCGACCCGCCACCTACACTGAAGCCCGCCTGGGTGCCCTTGACGGACGCCCCTCTGGCGCCTGATCGGCGTCTCTCCCTTCCCGCTCGATTGCCCTTGTCTCCGCTCGTCGTCTCGCTGGTCTTCGCGGCCGCTCTGCTGCTCAGCACTGGGCTCAAGCTCTGGCTGCTGGGTCGCCAGCTGCGCCATGTGGCCCTGCATCGCCACGCGGTGCCCGAGCCCTTTGCCAGCACGGTGACGCCGCAGGCCCACCGCAAGGCGGCCGACTACACGCTGGCCAAGGGGCGGCTGGGCATGGCCTCGCTGCTGATCAACGCCGCGCTGCTGCTGGGCTGGACGCTGCTGGGCGGGCTGGAGTGGCTGCAGCAGGGCGTCAACGCCGCAGTCGGCGCCGAGGTCTGGGGCGGCACCGCGCGCGCGCTGCTGCTGGTCGGCGCCTTCGGCCTGATCGGTGCGCTGCTCGACCTGCCGCTCGAGCTGTACGCCACCTTTGGGGTCGAGCAGCGCTTCGGATTCAACCGCACCACGGCCGGCCTGTTCGCCGCCGACTGGGCCAAGGGGCTGCTGGTCGGCATTGCGCTGGGCGGGCCGCTGCTGGCCGCCGTGCTGGTGCTGATGCGCAGCGCCGGCCCCGTCTGGTGGCTCTGGGCCTGGGGGCTGTGGTTGGGCTTCCAGCTGCTGATGATGTGGGCCTACCCGCTGCTCATCGCGCCCCTGTTCAACCGCTTCGTGCCGCTGCAGGACGAGGCGCTGGTGCAGCGCGTGCAGCAGCTCTTCCAGCGCGCCGGTTTTTCGGCCCGCGGGCTCTTCGTGATGGACGGCAGCCGCCGCTCGGCGCATGGCAACGCCTACTTCACCGGCCTGGGTGCGGCCAAGCGCGTGGTGTTCTTCGACACCCTGCTGCAGCGGCTCGAGCCGCCCGAAGTGGAAGCGGTGTTGGCGCACGAACTCGGGCACTTCAAGCTGCGCCATGTGCCCAAGCGCCTGCTGGCCTTCGCGCTGATCTCGCTGGCCGGCTTCGCGCTGCTGGGTTGGCTGGCGCAGCAGCCGGCCTTCTACCTCGGACTGGGCGTGCGCCCGGACCTGCTGGGCCCCAACGATGGGCTGGCCCTGCTGCTGTTCCTGATGGTCGTGCCGCTGCTGGCCTACCCGCTGGCGCCGCTGCTGTCGGCCAGCAGCCGGCGCCACGAGTTCGAGGCCGATGCCTTCGCCTGCCGGCAGTCCGACGGGCTGGCCCTGGCCTCCGCGCTGCTCAAGCTTCACGAGGACAACGCCAGCACGCTGACGCCGGACCCGGTGTACGCGCGCTGGACCTATTCGCACCCGCCGGCGCTGGAGCGTCTGGCGGCCATCCGGGCGCAATGCTGATGAATCTCCTGACTGCCGCCTGCACGCCGGGCAGCCCGGCGCTGAGCGAGGCCGAGCTCGCGCAACAACTCGCCGGACTGCCGGACTGGCAGCTGGCCGACGGCGCGCTGCAGGCCAGCTTCCGCTTCGACAACTTCCGCGAGGTGATGGATTTCGCCAACGCGGTCGCGGAGGTTGCCGAGGCGCAGGACCACCACCCCGACCTGATCCTCAGCTACAGCGTGGCCACGGTGCGCTGGTCCACGCACAGCGCCGGCCCTGCGGTGACGCTGAACGACCTGATCTGTGCCGCGCAGGTCAGCCATCTGCCGGAAGCCCGTCCTTGAAGGGGCGCAGGCCGCCGTCGCGCGAGCACCTGCAGGGGCTGGACAGCGGGCTGGTCGTGCGCGGCCACGGGCGGCACTACCTGGTGCAGGTGGACGGCGGTCAGCGTGTGCAGTGCGTGCCGCGCGGCAAGAAGAGCGACGCCGTGGTGGGCGACCGGGTGCGCTGGCTGCCGACCAGCCCGGGCGAGGGCGTCATCGAGGCCATCGAGGCGCGCCGCAACCTGCTCTACCGGCAGGACGAGTGGCGCAGCAAGAGCTTTGCGGCCAACGTCGACCAGTTGCTGGTGCTGGTGGCGGTCGAGCCGGTGTTCAGCGAGAGCCTGCTGAGCCGGGCCCTGATTGCCGCCGCCGAGGCCGGCATCGAGGCCCGCATCGCGCTCAACAAGACCGATCTGCCGGGCGTCGACGCGGCGCGGCTGCGTCTGGCGGTTTACACCGCAATGGGCGTTGAAGTGATGGAACTGGCGCTAAAACGTGAGCCGGAGGCTTCGCTGGAGCGCCTCAAGCCCTGGCTGCAGGGCGCCACGACCCTGGTGCTGGGGCCCAGTGGCACGGGCAAGAGCACGCTGACCAATCTGCTGGTACCGGACGCCAGGGCGCAGG
>JAYRUQ010000057.1:0-15574 GCA_041919015.1 Inhella sp. | reverse complement strand
AGAAGGACGGCAGCTACAGCGTCATCCCGCGCATGTGGGGCGGCGAGACCACGGCCTCCGAACTGCGCCGCATCGCCGACGTGGTCGACAAGTACCAGATCCCGACCGTCAAGGTCACCGGCGGCCAACGCATCGACCTGCTGGGCGTGAAGAAGGAGGACCTGGTCAACGTTTGGAAGGACATCGGCATGCCCAGCGGGCACGCCTACGCCAAGGCGCTGCGCACCGTCAAAACCTGCGTGGGTTCGGAGTGGTGCCGCATGGGCACGCAGGACAGCACGCAGATGGGCAAGGACCTGGAGCGCCAGCTCTGGCGCATGTACGCGCCGCACAAGGTCAAGATCGCCGTGTCGGGCTGCCCGCGCAACTGCGCCGAGGCCGGCATCAAGGACGTCGGCGTGATCGGCGTCGAGTCCGGTTGGGAGATCTGCATCGCCGGCAACGGCGGCATCAAGACCGAGGTGGCGCAGTTCCTCTGCAAGGTCAAGACGCCCGAGGAGGTGCTGGAGTACAGCGGCGCCTTCCTGCAGCTCTACCGCCTGGAGGGCTGGTACCTGGAGCGCACCGTGCATTACGTGGCGCGGGTCGGCCTGGAGTACGTGAAGCAGCGCATCCTCGAGGACGCGGCGGGCCGCAAGGCGCTGTGGGCGCAGCTGCAATTCGCCCTCGACGGCGAGCCCGACCCCTGGTTCGACTTCGCCGAGGCGAAGGTGGATCTGCGGCAGTTCGAGCCGCTGGGGGGGTGAGGGTGCAGGGGTGGACAGCCCCTGCCGGCTCTCCCGAACACAAGACACAAACCAACCAGCAAACCAAGCCCATGACCCCCACCACCGACTGGACGCTGGTCTGCCAGCTCACCGACATCCCGACTCTCGGCGCGCGCCGCGTCTCCCGTGCCAAGGGCATGGACGTCGCGCTGTTCCGCACCGAGGACGAGCGCGTCTTCGCGCTGCTCGACCGCTGCCCGCACAAGGGCGGCCCGCTCAGCCAGGGCATCGTGTTCGGCCACGCGGTGGCCTGCCCGCTGCACAACTGGACCATCGGCCTGGCCACCGGCGAGGCCGCCGCGCCCGACGAGGGCAGCACGCCGCGCTTCAGCGTGCGCGTCGAGGGGCAGGCGGTCTACCTGAACGCCACCGAACTGGCCACCCACGCGCTCGACCTGCTGCCGCCGCAGGCCGGACCCTGCAGCCACCGCAGCCTGCGCATCCAGCCGAGCTGAGCATGGAAACCAGGAGCACCTGCCCCAACTGCGGACACGCGCTGCCGCGCGGTCCGCTTCGCGGCGCATGGGGGCACCCCCCACTCGTCCCCCCGCCGGGCGGGGGGCTCCGCAGCCGACCCGGTCACTGAGCGATGCGCGAAACAGCGTCCACCTGCCCCTACTGCGGCGTCGGGTGTGGAGTGGTCATCGAACACGATGGCACGCAGATCACCGGCGTTCGCGGCGACCCCGATCACCCGGCCAACTTCGGGCGGCTCTGCACCAAGGGCAGCACGCTGGCGCAGACCGCCACGCCCATCGTGCTGCAGACCCAGCGCCTGCTGCAGCCGCGCGAACGCGCCGGCGTCTTGAGCTGGGACGCGGCCAACGAACGCATCGCGCAGGAGCTGGCGCGCATCCACGCCCAGCACGGGCCGCAGGCCATCGGCTTCTACGTCTCGGGCCAGTTGCTCACCGAGGACTACTGCGCCTTCAACAAGCTGGCGCGCGGCGTGATCAAGACGCCGCACATCGACTCCAACTCGCGCCTGTGCATGAGCTCGGCGGCGGTCGGCTACAAGCAGAGCCTGGGCGCCGACGCGCCGCCCTGCAGCTACGAGGACGTGGAGCGCGCCGACTGCATCCTCATTGCCGGCGCCAACCCGGCCTGGGCGCACCCGGTGCTGTTCCGCCGCCTCGAGGCGGCGCGTGCCGCCAGGTTGGCCGACGGGTCGGGCCACCGGCTCATCGTCGTCGACCCGCGCCGCACCGAGACCGCCGAACTGGCCGACCTGCACCTGCAACTGCAGCCGGGCACCGACGTGGCGCTGCTGCACGGTCTGCTGCACGCCTGCATCTGGAACGGCTGGGTCGACGCCGGCTTCATCGCCGCGCACACCGAGGGCTTCGAGGCCCTGAAGGCGCTGCTGCGCGACTGGACGCCGGCACGTGCCGCCCAGGTCTGCGGGCTGGCCGAGGCCGATCTGTGGACCGCCGCCGAATGGTTCGCCACGGCCCCGGCTTCCTTGAGCCTGTGGTGCCAGGGCCTGAATCAGAGCAGCAGCGGCACGGCCAAGAACACCAGCCTCATCAACCTGCACCTGGCCACCGGGCAGATCGGCCGTCCGGGCGCCGGCCCCTTCTCGCTGACCGGCCAGCCCAACGCCATGGGCGGGCGCGAAGCCGGGGGCATGGCCAGCCTGCTGCCGGGGCACCGCGACCCGGCCGACGCCGCGCACCGCGCCGAAGTGGCCTCGCTTTGGGGGATGGAGGCTGACGAGGCGCTGCCCGGCCCCGGCCACAGCGCCGTCGAGCTGTTCGAGGCCGCCGCGCGCGGCGAGATCAAGGCGCTGTGGATCGCCAGCACCAACCCGCTGCAGAGCCTGCCCGACCAGGCCCTGGTGCGCCGCGCGCTGGAGCGCTGCGAGTTCGTCGTGCTTCAGGAGGCTTTCGAGCGCACCGCCACTGCGCCCTATGCGCACCTGCTGCTGCCGGCGGCCAGCTGGGGCGAGAAGGAGGGCACGGTGAGCAACAGCGAGCGGCGCATCAGCCGCGTGCGCGCCGCCGTGCCGCCGCCCGGTGCGGCGCGCGCCGACTGGCGCATCGTGCGCGACCTGGCCTTGCACCTCGAGCCGCTGCTGCGCCCCGGCCGCCGCGCGCTGTTCAGCGCGGACGACGACGCCGAGTCGCTGTGGAAGGAGCACCGAGAGACCACGCGCGGCCGCGACCTCGACATCGGCGGGTTGAGCTGGGCCACGCTGGAGCGCGACGGGCCGCAGCCATGGCCTTACCTCGACGGCCCGACGCCGCGGCTCTACCAGGACCGGCAATTCGCCACGGCGAGCGGCCGTGCGCGCTTCGTCGCCAGCCCCTACCGGCCGACCGCCGAACGCGCCAGCGCGGCCTTCCCCTTCCAGCTCGGCAGCAGCCGGCTGCGCGACCAATGGCATGGCATGAGCCGCAGCGGCACGGTGCCGGCGCTGTTCGCACACGACAACCAGCCCGCGCTGCGTCTGCACCCGGGAGACGCCGCGCGCCGTCGGCTGGCCGAGGGCGAGCTGGTGCGGGTCAGCACGGCGCGCGGTGCGCTGGTGCTGCCGTTGCGCCTCGATGCCCGGCTGGCGCCGGGCGGGGCCGACCTGCCCATGCACTGGGGCCCGGAGTTCGTGCGCGAGGGCGTGAACCTGCTGAGCAGTGGCGCGCGCTGCCCTGACAGCCAGCAGCCCGAGCTGAAGTTCAGCGCCGCCCAGATCGAGAGCGCCGACCTGCCCTGGCGCGTCAGCGGCTGTGCCTATGTGCCGGCGGCGCAGGGCGCCGCGCTGCGTCAGACCCTTCAGGCCCTGATGCCGCAGGCCGGCTACGCGCAGTGTCTGGCCGCGCCCGAGCCGCCCGCCGGGCAGCTCGGCTGGGCGCTCGAGGCCGCCTTTGCCGAGCCGCCGCCGGCCGCCTGGATCGCCGAGCTGAGCGCCGCGCTGGCCCTGCAGACCGGCGCGGTGCACCGCTACCAGGACCGCGGTCGCGGCCGCCTGCGCCTGCTGCGCCTGCAGGACGACGGCGAGGCGCTGCAGGCGCTGCTGCGCGTCGGCGCGCACGACGAGGCGGCCTGGCTGCAGGCGCTCTGGCTCGGGCAGCAGCCGGCGCGCCTGCTCGGTCGCTGGCTGCTCGGTCCGGGCAACCCGCCGGCCGACGCGTTGGCGCCACCGCCCGCGCCGCAGGTCTGCCTGTGCTTCGGCGTGCGCGAGGACGCCATCCGGGGCTGCCTGCGGCGTCGCCGCTCCGGCCCTTCCGACCCGTCCGAACCTGCCGGCCTGGAGGGTCTGCAGGCCGAACTCAAGTGCGGTACGCAGTGCGGCAGCTGCCTGCCGACCTTGCGGCGCATCGCCAAGGAAGTGGCGCAGGAGGGAGCATGAACAAGGAACTGCATCCGGTCAGCCTGGTCGGCGCCGGCCCCGGCGACCCCGAGCTGCTCACGGTCCGTGCGCTCAAGCGCATCGAGGCCGCCGACGTGGTGCTGGCCGACGACCTGATCGACGCGCGCGTGCTCGCGCTCGTTCAGGGTCGGCTGCTGCGCGTGGGCAAGCGCGGCGGCTGCATCTCGACGGACCAGGGCTTCATCCACGCGCTGATGCTGCGCGAGGCACGCGCCGGCCATCGGGTGGTGCGGCTCAAGGGCGGCGACCCCTTCGTGTTCGGGCGCGGCGGCGAGGAGGTGACGGCGCTGCGCGCGGCCGGTCTGGAGGTCGAGGTGGTGAGCGGACTGACCAGTGGCATCGCCGGCGTGGCGGCGGCCGGCATCCCGGTCACCGACCGCCGCGCCAGCCCCGGCGTGGTGCTCGTCACCGGCCACCCCGGCGAGGGCTGCGCGGAGCCCGACTGGGCGCTGCTGGCGCGCTGCGGCCTGACCCTGGTGGTCTATATGGGCGTGGCGCGCTGCGCCCACATCGTGCAGCAGCTGCAGGCGGCCGGCCTGCCGGCGCAGACGCCGGCGGCGGTGGTGCACGCCGCGCACACCGAGCGCCAGCGCCACGCCGTGGGCACCCTGGCCGAGCTGCCCGAGCTGGCCCTTCGGCTCGGCAGCCCCGCGCTGCTGGTGATCGGCGCGGTGGCGGCGCTGGCCGACGCCGTGGCGCTGGCGGCGCCCGTGCGCGCCCTTGCGCTTCGCGGCTGAGCCGGCCGGCGTTCGGGCGCGCGCGCCCCCCAGGGCGGGGGCCACGCTTCACGGCCGCTTCATGGCCCGGCGTCAAGATGCGCGACGCCCGCCCTGTCCGCTGCCCGCATGAAACACCCTGCCCGTCCCGCTCGCATTCGAGTCCTCGCCGCCGGCTTGGCGCTGCTGCTTGGAGCCTGCGCCAGCCTGCCGCCGACCCAGACGGTGCAGCTGGGCGGGCAGCGCCTCGCCCAGTTGCGCGTCGGGCAGGGACCGGGCCCGACCCTGGTGCTGCAGTCAGGGCTCGGCGACTCGCACATGACCTGGGCTGAACTGATTCCGCTGCTCAGCGAGCGCCACCGGGTCTGGACCTACGACCGCCCCGGCTACGGCGACAGCCCGCGTGCCAGCGCGCCGCGCGATGCCTGCACGGTGGCCCGCGAGCTGCACGGCACCCTGCAGGCCGCCGGCGTGCGGCCGCCCTATCTGCTGGTGGGCCATTCCATCGGTGGGCTCTACCAGCACGCCTTCGCGCGCCTGTATCCGCAGGAGGTGGCCGGCCTGGTGCTGCTGGAGCCCACGCACCCCGAGCATTGGGCGCGCCTGCAACAGGAGGCGCCGGGCACCGCGGTGCTGGTGCGCGCGCTGCGCAGCAGTGCATTCAGTGGCGTCATGCGCGACGAGTTCGACGCCCAGACCGATTGCCTGGACCGCCTGGACCGCCTGGACCGCCTGCCGCCGCGTGGCCCGGACGCGCCACCGGCCGTGCTGCTGCGCCGCAGCCGCTTTGCGCTCGCCGAGCAGGGAGCCTTTGCCGAGATGGTGGCGCGCCTCTGGCAGGACTGGGGGCGCCTGGTCGCGCTCGAAGGCATCGAGCACCTGCCCGGCGACGACCACTACCTGCAGCGCAGCCAGCCCAAGCGGGTCGCCGCGGCCATCGATGCGATGGTGGCGCGCCACTGCCCGCGGGTCGTGGGCGAGGAGGCTGGCGCTGCACGCTGCGAGGGGCGGGACTGAGGTGCTGAGGCGCTGAGGCGCTGCTGCCCGGGATCCGGCCGATGCCGGGCGAGATCAGCCCGCGCCCGCCAGCAGCGTCGCCAGCTCGGCGGCCGAGCCCACGTCGAGCTTGGCGAACACGCGTGCGCGGTGCACCTCCACCGTGCGCATGCTGATGTGCAGCTCGTCGGCGATCACCTTGTTGAGCTTGCCGGCGGCCACGCGCTGCATGACCTCGCGTTCGCGCTCGGTCAGGCTGGCCAGGCGGGCGGCACGCTCGGCGCTGCGCGCGTCCTGGGTGGACATGGCGGCGGCCACGGCCAGGGCCTGCTCGATGCGGTCGACCAGCGCGTTGTCGGCATAGGGCTTCTCGAGGAAGTCGAAGGCGCCCTTCTTCAGGCTGCTGACCACCATCGGGATGTCGCCGTGGCCGGTGAGGAAGAGCACCGGGTTGCGGATGCCGCGCGCCAGCAGCGCCTCGTGCAGCTGCAGCCCGCTCAGGCCCTCCATGCGCACGTCGAGCAGGAACACGCCCTGGGGTTGCGACGGCAGCGCGGCGAGCAGGTCCGCCCCGCTGGCGTGGGCCTGCACGCGCAGGCCGCGCGATTGCAGCAGGAAGGCCAGCGCGTCGCGCACCGCCTCCTCGTCGTCGACCAGGTAGACGCTCAGTTCGGACATGGCAGCGAAAAGGAGAAGCGCGCCCCGCCCAGCGGCGAGGCGCCGGCGTCGAAGGCGCCGTGGTGCGCCTCGACGATGCTGCGGCAGATGGCCAGGCCCATGCCCATGCCCTCGGCCTTGGTGCTGTAGAAGGGCGCAAAGAGCTGCTCGGGCGTGCGGCCGGCCAGGCCGGGGCCGTTGTCGTCGACGTCCACACGCACGAAGCCGCCGACCCGCTGGGTGTGCAGCACGATGCGGCGTGGCGCGGCGCGCTCGCGCAGCGCGTCGGCGGCGTTGCGCAGCAGGTTCACCAGCACCTGCTCGATCAGCACCGCGTCGGCCTCGACCGCCGGCAGCGCCGCATCGAGCTGCAGCTGCAGTTCGATCTCGCGCTGCGTCAGCTCCTTGTGCAGCAGGCGCACGGCGTCCTGGGCGATCGGGTTGAGCGCGATGACCTCGCGCTGCGGCTCGCGGCGCGTCAGGAACTGGCGGATGCGCTGCACCACGCGGCCGGCCTGCGCGGCCTGCTCGCCGAGGCGTTGCAGCGCGGCGAGCACGCGCTCGTCCTGCACGCCCAGGCGCTGCAGCGAGTTGATGACGCCGGCGTTGTAGCTGGCGATGGCGCTGAGCGGCTGGTTCAGCTCATGGGCCAGCGTGGAGGCGATCTCGCCCAGCATGGTCAGGCGCGCGGCCTGCGCCTGCGCCTCGACCTGGTGCGCCTCGCGCTCGGCCAGGCGCTTGCGCTCGGTGATGTCGAGCACGGTGCCGAGCCAGCCGATCTGCAGCCCGCGCGCGTCGATCAGCGGCGACTCGAACACCAGCACGTCGATGTCGCGGCCGCTGCCGGTGCGCCAGCGCGCCTCGTAGCCCTCGCGCGGCGCCCCGCCCTCGAGGTTGCGCTGGCTGCGCTGCATCACCTCGGCCAGCGCGTCGGGCGGCCAGTAGGGCATGGGCGGGGCGCGGCCGACGAGCTGCTCGGCCTCGAAGCCGACGATCTCGCAGAAGGTGCGGTTGACGCTCAGCAGCCGCCCTTCGGCGTCGCGGGCGCGCAGTCCCACCAGCGCCGAGTCCTCGATGGCGGCGCGCCAGGCGGCCTCGTTGCGCCAGCGCGTCTGGGCGTCCATCACGCGACGCATCTGCCGGCGCAGCAGCAGGCTGGCCGCCACCGACAGCGGCAGGAAACCGCCGATCAGCACCCAGGCCAGCGGGCGCAGCCCGGGCGGGGCCGGTTCGCGCAGCGTGAGTTCGAGCAGCGCGTCGCTGCCGTCGTCGAGCGGCACGCGGTGGCTGGGGCGCTGCTGCGAGGCGACGCGCACCGGCGCGTTGACCAGGCTGGCAATGACCTGGTCGGCGGCGTCGACCAGCTGCACGTCGTAGCGCCGCGACAGCCACCAGGGCACGCCGCGCTGCAGCAGCCGCGCGGCGTCGAAGCGCAGCACCAGCCGGCCGCCGCCCTGCGGCACGACCTCGCTGAGGTGCAGCGACAGCAGGCCCTCGCGGCGTGGCCGCGGCGGGCGTGGCTCGGAGGCCAGCTCGCGCAGGCTGTCGTCGAGCCAGGTGACGCCGACCCACAGCCCGGCCAGGCCCTGCTGCAGCAGCGGCTCGCCGGCCAGCTGCGCGGGTTCGCCGCCCTGCAGGCGCTCGGCCAGCGCGCGCAGCTGGCGCTGCTCCTCGGCGAGCTGGGCGCGCAGCTGCGAGGCCGCCGACAGTGCGTCGGCCGCCAGGGTGTGGCGCTCGGCCTCGCGCTCGGCGGCCTCGTCGGCGCGCGCCCACAGCAGCACCGCGGCGACGAACAGCAGCGTCAGCCACAGCGGCAGGGTCCAGCTCCAGCGGCGCAGGTCGGGCATGGGGCGGACTCTAAAGAGGGGCCGGGCGCGCGCGGCGCGAAATGTGGAAAACCACAACTGGTCGGGCGCGCCCCGCGTGCCAAGAATGCGCTCCATCCTTTCACTGCCCTGTCCGGAGAACGCCATGTCCCTGCTTCGCCGCTCCCTCGTCGCCCTGGCCACCTCGGCGCTCGCCGCCACCCCGCTGCTGGCGCTCGCGCAGGCGCCGCTCGTCGTCAAGTTCAGCCATGTGGTGGCGGGCGACACGCCCAAGGGCAAGGCGGCCGAGTTCTTCGCCAAGCGCGCCGCCGAACTGACCGGCGGCAAGGTCAAGGTGGAGGTCTACGCCAACAGCACGCTCTACAAGGACAAGGAAGAGATGGAGGCCCTGCAGTTGGGGGCGGTGCAGATGCTGGCGCCCTCGCTGGCCAAGTTCGGGCCGCTGGGCGCAAAGGAGTTCGAGGTCTTCGACCTGCCCTTCATCTTCGACAACTACGACGAGCTGCACCGCGTGACGCAGGGCAAGGTCGGCCAGCAGCTGCTGGGCAAGCTGGAGGGCCGCGGCATCAAGGGTCTGGCCTTCTGGGACAACGGCTTCAAGAGCATGAGCGCCAACAAGGCGCTGAAGAACCCCGAGGACTTCAAGGGCCTGAAGATGCGCATCCAGTCCAGCAAGGTGCTGGAAGCGCAGATGCGCGCGGTGGGCGCGCTGCCGCAGGTGATGGCCTTCTCCGAGGTCTACCAGGCGCTGCAGACCGGCGTGGTGGACGGCACCGAGAACCCGCACAGCAACCTCTTCACGCAGAAGATGCACGAGGTGCAGAAGCACATGAGCCTGACCGAGCACGGCTACCTGGGCTACGCGGTCATCACCAACAAGAAGTTCTGGGACGGCCTGCCGGCCGACGTGCGCAGCCAGCTCGAGAAGGCCATGCAGGAGTCGACCGTCTACGCCAACAAGATCGCCAAGGAAGAGAACGACGCGGCGCTGGAGAAGGTCAAGGCCAGCGGCAAGACCGCCGTCTACCAGCCCACGCCGGCCGAGCGCCTGGCCCTCAAGAAGGCGATGGTCAAGGTGCACGAGGAGATGGCCTCGCGCATCGGCAAGGACATCATCGACACGGTCTACAAAGAAACCGGCTTCGACCCGTCGAAGCTCTGATTCGCAGCCCTTGACCCGCGGCCCGTCGCTCCCCGCAGTGGCGGGCCGCTTTCCTTCCCCGTCGCTGGAGGCAGCATGCTCGGCAAACTGCTCGACCGCCTGGAGGAGTGGCTGATCACGCTGCTCATCGGCGCGGCCACCCTCATCATCTTCGCCGCGGTGGTGCACCGCTACCTGTCGGGCGTGGCCATCCCGGGCCTGCAGGACTGGCTGCTGCAGCTCAACTTCGGCTGGGCGCAGGAGCTCTGCATCATCCTGTTCGTCTGGATGGCCAAGTTCGGCGCCGCCTACGGTGTGCGCACCGGCATCCACGTCGGCGTGGACGTGCTGATCAACCGCCTGAGCGAGGGCGTGCGCCGGCACTTCATCCTGTTCGGGCTGCTGTCGGGCGCGCTGTTCACCGGCATCGTCGGCACGCTGGGCGCGCGCTTCGTCTGGGAGAACGGCGCGCACTACGCCTTCTTCACGGCCTTCGGGGTGGGCACCGAGGGGCTCTTCGAGGGGCCGACCACGCCCGACCTGGAGTGGCCGACCTGGATCGTCTACTCGGCCATCCCGCTCGGGTCCTCGCTGATGTGCTTGCGCTTCCTGCAGGTGGCCTGGAGCTACTTCCGCACCGGTGAGCTGCCGCACCACGACCATGGCCATGTGGAGGGGCTGGAGGAGGAATCCGACGCCATCTACCGCATGGACGACAACCTCCATCCCAAGGGGCGCTGAGCATGAGCACCGCCATCATCTTCGGCCTGCTGCTGGTCCTGATGCTGACCGGCATGCCGATCAGCATCTCGCTGGGCCTGACGGTCCTGACCTTCCTGTTCACCATGACGCAGGTGCCCATCGAATCGGTGGCCCTGAAACTGTTCACCGGCATCGAGAAGTTCGAGATCATGGCGATCCCCTTCTTCATCCTGGCCGGCAACTTCCTGACCCACGGCGGGGTGGCCAAACGGATGATCCGCTTCGCCACCTCGATGGTCGGCCACTGGTACGGCGGCCTCGGCCTGGGCGGCGTGCTGGCCTGCGCGCTGTTCGCCGCGGTGTCGGGCTCCAGCCCGGCCACGGTGGTGGCGATCGGCTCCATCCTGCTGCCGGCGATGGTCAAGGCGGGCTTCCCGAAGCGCTTCGGCGCCGGCGTCATCACCACCTCGGGGGCGTTGGGCATCCTGATTCCGCCCTCCATCGTGATGGTGATGTATTCGGTGTCCACCAACACCTCGGTCGGTGCGCTCTTCATGGCCGGCGTGGTGCCGGGCCTGCTGCTGGCCTTCATGCTCGGCTTCACCACCTGGTACCGCGCGCGCAAGTTTGACTACCCGCGCCAGCCCAAGGCCAGCTGGGGCGAGCGCGGCAAGGCGCTGCGCGAGTCGATCTGGGGCCTGCTGCTGATCGTCATCGTGATGGGCGGCATCTACAGCGGTCTGTTCACGCCCACCGAAGCGGCGGCCATGAGCGCCGTCTGGGCCTTCGTCACCGCGGTCTTCATCTACAAGGACATGGGCCTCAAGGACGTGCCCAAGGTGCTGCTGTCCAGCGCCAATATGAGCGCGATGCTGCTCTACATCATCACCAACGCGGTGCTGTTCAGCTTCCTGATGACGCACGAGAACATCCCGCAGGCGATGGCCGACGCCATGATCGGCACCGGCGTGGGCGTGATCGGCTTCCTGCTGATCGCCAACTTCCTGCTGCTGGCGGCCGGCAACTTCATGGAGCCCAGCTCCATCGTGCTGATCCTGGCGCCCATCCTGTTTCCCATCGCCATCAAGCTGGGCATCGACCCGGTGCACTTCGGCATCATCATGGTGGTCAACATGGAGGTGGGCATGTGCCACCCGCCGGTCGGGTTGAACCTCTACGTGGCCTCGGGCATCACCAAGATGGGCATCACCGAACTGACCGTCGCCACCTGGCCCTGGCTGCTGACCATGCTGGTGTTCCTGGTCGGCGTGACCTACTGGCCGGCGCTGAGCCTGGCGCTGCCGCGCGCACTCGGCATGCTCTGAGCGCTGTGACGGCGGGCGCCGCCTCAGGCGGCGTCGATGAGGATGGCGCGGAAGTCGTTGACGTTGGTGCGCGTCGGCCCGGTGAGGACGGCGTCGCCCAGCGCGCCGAAGAAGCCGTGGCCGTCGTTGTCGTCCAGGAACGCGCGCGGCCGCAGGCCCAAGGCGGCGGCGCGCGCCAGGGTGTCGGGGGCCAGCAGCGCGCCGGCGATCTCCTCCAGGCCGTCGACGCCGTCGGTGTCGGCCGCCAGCGCGTGGACGCCGGGTTGCCCTTCGAGCGCCAGGGCCAGCGCCAGCAGGAACTCGACGTTGCGCCCGCCCCTGCCGCGGCCGCGCACCGTCACCGTCGATTCGCCTCCCGACAGCAGCACGCAGGGCGGCGCGAAGGGTTGCGCGCGCCGCGCCACCTGCAAGGCCATGCCGCCCAGCACGCGGCCCAGCTCGCGCGCCTCGCCCTCCAGCGCGTCGCCCAGGATGTGCACCGCCCAGCCGGCCTGGCGGCCGACCCGCGCAGCCGCCTCGAGCGCCAGCTGCGGCGTGGCGATCAGGCGGAACTCGCTGCGCGCCAGGCGCGCGTCGCCGGGTTTGATCGATTCGCCCTCGCCGCTCTCCAGCAACTGCCGCGCGGCGCTCGGCAGCTCGATCCGGTAGCGCTGCGCGATGGCCAGCGCGTCGGCACACGTGCTGGGGTCGGCCACCGTCGGGCCCGAGGCGATGTCCAGCAGCCGGTCGCCCGGTACATCGGAGATGGCCAGCGTGAGCACGCGGGCCGGGTGGCAGGCGGCGGCCAGCCGCCCGCCCTTGAGGGCCGAGAGATGGCGGCGCACGCAGTTCATCTCGCCGATGCTGGCGCCGCTGCGCAGCAGCGCGGCATGGATGCGCTGCTTCTCAAGCAGGCTGAGCGCGCCCAGCGGCGCCGGCAGCAGCGCCGAGCCGCCGCCCGAGAGCAGGCACAGCACCAGGTCCTCGTGGCGCAGACCCTGCACCTGTTCGAGCAGGCGCTGCGCGGCGGCCAGGCCGGCGGCGTCCGGCAGCGGGTGGGCGGCTTCGACGACCTCGATGCGCTGGCAGGGCGCGCCGTGGCCGTAGCGCGTCACCACCAGACCCGACAGCGGCCCGTCCGCTTCCTGCCAATGCGCCTCGACCGCCTGTGCCATGGCCGCCGCGGCCTTGCCGGCACCGACGACGATCAAGCGACCGCCGCCGAGCTCCTGCGGGCGCGGCAACTGGGGCGGCAGGCAAAGCGCCGGCTGGGCTGCGGCCACGGCGGCGTCGAACATCTCGCGCAGCAGCAGCGGCGGGGGCGGGGGCGGGGCGCGGTGCATGGCGGTGCTGGCTCGGTCCTCTCAGACCTTCTTGACGAACTCCGACTTCAGGCCCATGGCCCCCACGCCGTCGATGCGGCAGTCGATGTCGTGGTCGCCCTCGCTCAGGCGGATGTTCTTGACCTTGGTGCCGACCTTCACCACCAGGGACGAGCCCTTGACCTTCAGGTCTTTGACCACGGTGACCGTGTCGCCGTCCTGCAGCACATTGCCCACCGCGTCGCGCACCATGCGCGCGCCGTCTTCGGGTGGGGGGGAGGCCGCGGCGCTCGCGTCGGCCTGCGCCGACCACTCATGGCCGCATTCCGGGCAGACGAGCTGCGCGCCGTCTTCGTAGGTGTAGGCCGATTGGCACTGGGGGCAGGGAGGCAGGGTGCTCATGGCGGCAGTGTGGCGCACGGGAGCGGCATCACCCCGGTCGGTCTCCGAATGAGTGGCATGGTGAGCGGGGTGGGCCGGTCACTTTGGCTGTTCCTATGTCCACAGGAACTGACGGCACTCCTGCATCTGCACCGCCATTAATTCCTGGTTTGGTAGGAACATCAGTCACTCGAACCATTGCATAGCAGCAAATTCCTCCGAGCATAGGAATTTTGTTTGCCGACGGACTGGAGTGCGTGATAATTCCTGTGAAGGTAGGAACGCCCATGAACATCCCTTTGACCTCCGTGTTGGTCGCTGGCATTGCGATTCGAACGCTGCGTAAGCGCGCGGGCATTCGCATCGATGATTTCGCCCAGACCGCCGGCGTGAGCAAGCAGTTCATGACCGACTTGGAAAACGGCAAGGCGACGGTGCAGATGGGCAAGGTGCTGCAGATGCTCCAGCGTCTGGGCATCAAGGTTGGCTTGGAGCTGACGCCAGCGGACGCCTCGGCGTTTCAGGTGGAAATGAGCAAGGCCCAGGCACGCCGCACGGCGTCTTTCAAGGCCGACAGCGATGTCTGAACGAGCAGCCGAGGTGCCTGAAGAACCGCCGGTGCTGCCCGAGGCCGGTCGGCGGCTGAACCTCTTCATCAACGAGGTGCAGCTGGGCACCTTGCACGAGGACAACGACCTGTGGACGCTGGTCTACCTGCCGCAGTGGCGGGACCTGCCGGGCAGCTTCGACTTGTCGCCAGCGCTGCCTCGAAGCCAGCTCTTGCATCGCGACGGCGCCACGCTGCGCCCCGTGCAGTGGTACTTCGACAACCTGCTGCCCGAGGAGAAGCTGCGCGAGCTCATCGCGGCGGACGCCCGCCTGCGCAGCCATGAGGACGCGTTTGCGCTGCTGGAGTACCTGGGCGCGGAGTCGGCGGGTTCGCTCACCTTGCTGCCGCCCGGTGAGTTGCCGCCTGACCGCTCCGACCTGCGCCCCTTGCCCTACGCGGCGCTGAGTCGGCGCATCCTGGGCCTGCCCCGCACGACGCTCACGCGGGAGGCCCCGAAGCGGATGTCTCTGGCGGGCGCCCAGCACAAGATGCTCGCGGTGCTCAAGGGCCGAGACGTGTACGAGCCAGTCGGCGCCACGCCTTCGACCCACATCCTCAAGCCTGACCACCCGGACAGCGCCACCTACCCGGCGTCGACCTATTTGGAGTGGCTCACGATGCGGCTGGCCTCGGCCGCGAAGTTGGCGACGCCCCCGGTGGACCTGTTGCACGTGCCGCAGCCGGTCTACGCCATTGAGCGCTTCGACCGCCAGTTCGATCGTGTGGACTTCGCACCCGAGACAGGCGCCACAGCGCCTGCCGTTCAGCGGGTCCACGTGATTGACGCGTGCCAGTTGCTCAACAAATCGCGGGTGTTCAAGTACGGCGCCGGAGTCGAGGTGCTGCGCGAGTTGTCGCAGGCCTGCGCGGACCAGCTCACCACCCCGGTGCTGCTGTTCCGCTGGCTGGTGTTCAACCTGCTGGTGGCCAACGACGACTGCCACCTGAAGAACCTCTCGTTCCTGGTCACGCCGGGCCGTGTGGACCTCGCGCCGCACTACGACCTGCTGGCCACCGGGGTCTATCACACCCGGGCCTTTGCGGACGAGCAGGGGCGCTGGCCGGCGGTGCCTTTGGCCGTGCGGTTGGCGCCGGAAGTCGGGCGCTTCGACCAGGTCACGCCAGCAGCGGTCCTGGCGGCAGCGGCCATGCTGGGCGTGCCGGAAGCTCTCGCGCGCAGAACCACTCGAGAAGTGGTGACACGGGTGTTGGAGGCCTTCGATGCGCTGTACGCCGAGCACTTCCCGCAAGAAGAGGGCTTGGGGCCTCAGCTGAAGGCCAAGCACATCAAGGTGCCCGCGCTCGAAGCCCTGGATGAGCCGGTCAAGCCAGGGCCAGGCGACGCGGCAGCGGACGTCTCCGCGCAGGAGCGAGCCCAGCATCGGAGGCTTGCTCGCGTATTGCGACACATCGTGTTGCCGGAGATGGTGGGCCGGGTGCTGGCGTAGTCTTGCGATGGCCACGAGCCTTCCGTCAGAGGGATCGCGAAACTTTTCCCCAGCCAGAACAGGTGTCCACGAAGGCGGGCAACTTCACGCTTCGGCTGCCTTGAGTTGCTAGCGATCCGGAGCACTACCAAGCGCCCTACCGAAGCCAGAAAAGACAAAGGCCTTCCGAGGGAAGGCCTTTGCTTTGAACAACTTGCGCCACTTATTGGGTGGCTCCCCGACCTGGGCTCGAACCAGGGACCTACGGATTAACAGTCCGGCGCTCTACCGACTGAGCTATCGGGGAACAGAGCCCGCTACTATAGCCGAAGAAATTGGGCTTCCCCGCGCTCCTGCG
>JAYRUQ010000056.1:0-15613 GCA_041919015.1 Inhella sp. | reverse complement strand
CCAGGCGCTGAAGGACGGCAATGGCCACGCCAGTGCATTCACCGAAGCCCAAGCCAAGCACTTCATGAAGCACTGGGAAGTCGTTGCCCAGCAGGAGAACACCAGGACGGGCTTCAGTGGCACGGTATTCAAGTGCATCTTGGACGACCCTCTGACGGGTGCCAAGTTTGGCGAAACGGTGATGAGCTTCCGCTCCACCGAGTTCCTGGACGACGCCGCGCGCGACAACCAGGCGACCAACACCTACGAACGTCAGTGGGGTCAGGTCTTGCCTTTTGCCGCAAAAGGCAAGACCTGACCCTGAAGGCTCGGTCAGCGGCGATGCCGCCGTAGCCGCATCTTTAGACGATCAACCTTGTCCCCTAGGAGCATTCGCATGAGCTCGTTTTTCTGCCGCTTCAGGCTGCCCGTTGCATGGGTTCGAGGCACTTGGTGGGCGGCCATCCTGTCAATCACAGCAGTGCTCAGCGGGTGTGCCAGCAGCGCTCGCCGGGAGCCCACCGAACAGCAGCAGCGGGCCTACGCGATGTGGCAGGAGCGGTGCAAGAAGGCGGGGGTGTTCATTCACAAGACCGTGGAGAACGTCGAGGGGATTTACCTGATCAACGTCCGGAAGCACCCCGAGAACTTCAACCTCGGTGAGACGCCGAAGGATCAGTTCAAGCTTTCTGATCCGTATGGCCACGACAGCACTGACGAGGAATACATCAAGAACTTTGTTCAGGGCTACTACCAACGGCTTCCCTCGAAAGATGCGTATGGCAAAGCCGTTCAACTCCCACCCGGCTATCCGCCACGCATCGGCTACGGGTTCGTGGAGGCCGTTGATTACAAGGACGGCAAGCTCACGCGGTACACGGGGCGCATCGATCAGCCTTGGCTTCGGGACAAAAGCTACGGCGAGTGGGTACGCCAATTCGTGCTCGACCGCGCCCCCATCGACCAGCGCACCGCCCGCTACGGCGTGAAGTTCGAGGACATCTCCACGCGCGAAGAGCGTGAACTCTGGATCGCCGGCAGCTCACTCAAGGTCATCGACCTGGAGACCCAGGAAGTCCTGGCCGAGCGCGTCGGCTACATGTTTGATTGGGCACAAGGCAGCCGGAGTGGCGGGCGAAACCCCTGGGCGTTCGCTGCCGACAACGCCTGCCCGGAATTCCGTGATCACGTCGTCCCCCCTCGCAGGCAGCCAGCCTTCGTTGCGCAACGTGGTCAAACACTCGACTTCGTAGAACTTGTCCTGAAGCCTACTCGCAAGGAGCCCTGAACCATGACCATCGACACCAAGACCCCCATTGCCTATGCCGACCTGCTGAAGTACGCCGACCTACAGATGGCAGCGGAGGCGTTTCTTGAAGGCAATCTGAAAGATGCACTGGTGCTTGGCAATGGGCACTCCAGCAAATTCACTCCCACGCAAGCCGCTCGCTTCCTCGAGTATTGGGAAGTCGTCGAACAAAAGCCCAACACGACCACGGGTTTCAGCGCCACGGTTTTCAAGGCGCTCAAGGATGACCCCCTCACCGGCGCCAAAGCCGGCGGCGTCATCGGGGTCAGGTCTTGCCTTTTGCTCCCCAGTGACCTAAACCAGCCCCATGTCCCGCCCTCTGCGCATCGAGTTTCCCGGCGCTTGCTACCACGTCACCTCGCGGGGGGATCGGCGGGAGGCCATTTATGGCGATGAGCAGGATCGCACGGCGTTCCTGAAGGTGTTGCAGGGCGGCATGCAGCGCTTCGACGCCTCGCTGCTGGCTTACTGCCTGATGGGCAACCACTACCACCTCGTGCTGCTGACGGCGCAGGCCAACCTGTCGCGCTTGATGCGCCATGTGAATGGCGTTTACACGCAGGACTTCAACCGCCGCCATGGCCTGGTGGGCCATCTGTTCCAGGGGCGCTTCAAGGCGGTGCTGGTCGATTCCGACGCCTACCTGATGACGCTCTGCCGCTACGTGGAATGCAATCCGGTGCGCGCAGGGCTCGTCGCGCAGGCAGGCGACTGGGCGTGGTCCAGCTACCGCGCGCATGCCGGTCTGGCGCAACCGCTGGACGGGCTCGACGTCCAGCGCCTGCACGACTTCATGATGGAACGCCCCTGCCGCTCGGCGCAGGACCACGCCCACGCGGCGCAGCGGTATGTCCAGGCTGTGCAGTCCGGCGCGCACGATCGCTTGTGGGAAGACGGGCTGCGACAGCAGGTCTTCCTGGGGGACGCGGATTTCGTGATGCGCATGCAGGCCCTCGCCGACGACCGCGCCTTGGCGGCGCGCGACATCCCCCGTGCCCAGCGGGCCGCAACGCGCACCCTGCAGGATTGGCTGGACACGAGCCCCTCGCGCAACGCAGCGTTGTGGGGGGCTTACCGGGAATCCGGTCTGACCATGACGGCGATGGCCGCCGAACTGGGTCTGTCGGTGAGCCGCATCAGTCGCCTGCTGCGCGCGCATGAGCAGCAACGCAAGCCCGCGCCGCCCACCCTGCAGCCCACGCCCGCTGGACATGCCCGACCGCTTCGGACCGCCGAGAAGGCAAAAGGCAAGACCTGACCCCATGCCGCACCCTGGCAGGTGTGCAGCAGCTGCGGGTCGTCGGCCAACAGGTCCGGGTAGAGCGCGTCGATCAGCGGGCGCGACAGCGCGTAGTCGTGCGCCATGGCCTGCAGACCCATGGCCAGCTGCGCGATGGCGGGGTCGTCGGCGGCCACGCCGGCATGGCGGGCCAGCACGGCCTTGAAGGTCTCGAAATGGGGCGCCACGTCGCGCGCCACCACCGCCATGAAATGCTCGCTGGGCTGCTGCATCTCGCGCATGAAGAGCTGGGTGCCGCAGGCAGCGTCGGCCACCAGGAAGGGGGCGATGAAGTGCCGGATCGCCTCGTGCAGGTTCAGCGCCGGATCGTCGAAGCCGCGCAGCTCGGCATTGAGCGCCTCCACCGGCGCCCGCAGCACCTCGCGGTAGAGGCCGTCTTTGTCGCCGAAGTGGTAGTGGATGGCGCCGGGGTTGAGAGCGGCGCCGGTGCAGATCTCGCGCGTGCTCACCGCGTCGAAACCGCGCTCGGAGAACAGGCGGGTGGCGACCGCCAGCAGGCGCAGCCGCGGCTCGGACTGCTCGGGAGGAAGGGCTTTGCGCGGCGACATGGGGCGCGATTCTGGCATCAATCAAGCGCTTGCTTGATGAATGAGCAAAAAAATTGCCCGGGGTTTACCGGGCCGCTCAAGGGGGTGCCGTGCCGCTCAGAACAGGTCGACGTCGCCGCTGCTGGCCGCCTCGTCGACAAGCTCGCCGCGGGCCACCAGGGATTCGAAGGCGAACACCTGGTTGCGGCCGTGGTGCTTGGCGTAATAGACCGCCTTGTCGGCGCGTTCGAAGGCGGCCGCCGGCGCGTCCATCGGGCGCAAGGCGGTGAAGCCGATCGACAGCGTCACCTGCCCGACCTGGGGGAAGGCGTACTGCTCGCAGGCGCGACGCAGGCGCTCAAAAGCCTGGCCGGCGTCGATCTCACCCTCGCAGCGGATCAGCGCCACGAACTCCTCACCGCCGAAGCGGTAGAGCCGGTCGTGGAAGCGGAAGCAGGTGCGCATCAGGCGCGACAGCAGCAGCAGCACCTCGTCGCCGATCAGGTGGCCGTAGTTGTCGTTGACGCGCTTGAAGTGGTCGACGTCGACCACGCCCATCCAGTAGTGCGGCACGTCGCCGTCGTGGCGGCGGTCGCCCACCGTGGCCACGCTGGCCAGCGGCCGCCCCGAGACCAGTTTCAGGAAATGGTCGTCGAAGGTCTTGCGGTTGAGCAGCCCGGTCAGGGTGTCGCGCTCCGAGTAGTCGAGCAGCGACTGGAAGTTGTGATACACGCGCAGCATGCCGCTGACGGTGCGCTGCTCGCTCGGGCTGAGTCGCGTGCGCGTGACCACCTCCAGCACGCCGTCGCCCTCGTGCTCGCTGACGAGCGGGAAATGGCAGGTGAACTCCGAACGGCTGGCCGACTCGCGCAGCTCACGCCGCTGCAGGCAGGCCCAGCGCGCCGGGAACTGGCCGACCGGAGGCAGCGCCGACAGGGCGGCGTTGAGCGAATCGGCGGTCGGCACGCGCTCGCCATAGGCCAGGTAGGCCCGCGACATCCAGCGCCGGTCCTCGTCAGGGCCGACGGCACGGTAGATCGCCACGGTCAAGGGGTTGAGCATCTCGCGCAGCGCCACCACCAGCGTGACGTCCATGACGTCACGGTCCTTGTAGCCGGTCAGCTCGGCGAGTTGATCGACAACCTTGGCCATCGCGAGCTCAGGTCAAGGCCGCGGCCGGGGCCGTGGCGGTGTGCTGGCGGATCAGGCGCAGCAGCGTCTCTTCGTCGTAGGGCTTGCCGAGGTAGCCCTGCACGCCGAGCTGCGCCGCGTAGTCGCGGTGCTTTTCGGCGATGCGCGAGGTGATCATCACCACCGGCAGCTTCTTCAGACGCGCGTCGGCGCGAATGTTGCGCACCAGGTCGAAACCGTCCATGCGCGGCATCTCGATGTCGGACAGGATCAGGTCCGGCAGTTCTTCGCGCGCCAGCTGCTCCATCGCATCCAGCCCGTCCTTGGCCAGTTGCACGCGCAGTCCCTCGCGCTCGAGGAAGCGCTGCGAGACACGACGCACCGTCAGCGAGTCGTCCACCACCATGATGAGCGGAGCCAGCGGACGCTGGTCGACCGGCGCGGCGACGATCGGCACCCCGCCCAGTCGGGCGCGCGAGACCGCTGCCGCGCCATAGCGCTCGGCCAGGGCCACCGGGTTGTAGATCAGCGCCACCGAGCCACTGGCCAACAGGCTGATGCCCGCCAGGCCCGGCACGTGGATGAGCTGCGGACCGAGGTTCTTGACCACCACTTCCTGGTTGCCCACCACCTCGTCGACGTGGATGGCGATGCGGTCCGGGCCCGAGTGCACCAGCACCACGGCGGCATGCTTGCCGTGCAGCTGCGGGTGGTCGTTGTGCGCCAGCAGGCCGCCCAGCCAGTAGATCGGCACCTCGACCGCCTTGGCCCCCAGGCCGGCCTTGAGGCGGCCGCTGTCGTAGGCGGCCACCAGGTCGGCGTTGGGCAGACGCAGCACGCTGTCGACCAGGCTGGCCGGCACCGCCACCTGCAGCTCGCCGACGCGCAGCAGCACCACCTGCGTCAACGCGGTGGTCAGCGGCACGCGCAGGTCGAATTCGGTGCCCAGCCCGGCCGTCGAGCGCGTCAGCACATAGCCGCCCAGCGTCGTGACCTCGGCCCGCACCACGTCCATGCCGACGCCGCGCCCGGCCATCTCGGTGACCTGCGAGGCGGTGGAGAAGCCGGGCTGGAAGATCAGCTGCATCAGCTCGTTGTCGCCGGGCGTCTGCCCGGCCTGCAGCAGGCCCTGCGCCAGCGCCTTCTCGCGGATGCGCGCCAGGTTCAGGCCGGCGCCGTCGTCCTTGAAGCCGATCAGGACCTGGTTGCCTTCCTGGCTGAGCGCGATGCGGATCGTGCCCTGCTCGGGCTTGCCGGCGGCCTTGCGCGCCTCGGGCGTCTCGATGCCGTGCACCACCGCATTGCGCAGCAGGTGCTCGAAGGCGCCGATCAGGCGCTCCAGCACCCCGCGATCCAGTTCGATGCCATGACCGGCGATGTCGAGCTGGACCTGCTTGCCGCTCTCGCGCCCGGCCTGCCGCACCACGCGGTGCAGACGCTCGGCGATCGACTCGAACTCCACCATCCGCGAGCTCAGCAGATCGTCCTGCAACTCGCGCGTCAGGCGGCTTTGTGCGGCCAGCTCGTCTTCGCCGGCCGCCACGTTGCGCTGCAAGGAGCGCTGCACGGTGGCCACGTCGTTGACCGACTCGGCCAGCATGCGCGTCACTTCCTGGAAACGCGTGTAGCGGTCGAACTCGAGCGGGTCGAAGTCGGAACCCAGCGAGCGAGCCGCTTCCTGGCGCGAACTGATCTGCGCCTCGGCCTGCAGTTCCAGCTCGCGCAGCTGGGTGCGCAGGCGCTCCAGGTTGTCGTCGAGCTCGGACAGCGCGTTCTTCATCTGCGCCAGCTCGTTCTCCATCCGCGCGCGGCGGATCGAGACCTCACCGGCCTGCGAAGCCAGGCGATCGAGCAGCGCGGCGCGCACGCGCACCACCGATTGGCCGCTGACCAGCGGCGCGGCGTCAGCCACCGTGAGCTCGCGGGCCTCCTGGCCGGCAAAACGCGTCCAGTCGACCTCGGAGGGGTCACGCAACACCAGCGGCGCCGCGGCCAGGCGCAGCTCCGGCTCGGCGAATGCTTCGACGGCCTCGACGGCCTCGGCGGCCGGTATTTCGGCGGCGATCGGCGCGGCGTCGACCGGTGCGGGGCCGGCCGCTGGCTCGACCGCCGCAGCGCCCGGCAGTTCGGCGGCCGTCGGGGCCGTCGGGGCCGTCGGGGCCGTCGGGGCCGTCGGGGCCGCAGGGGCCGCAGGGGCCGCATGCTGCTCGCGGCGCAGTGCCTCGAAGCGCTGCTCCAGCTCGTCCCCGCGTTCCTGCAGCGGCAGCAAGTCGGCCAATGCACGGCCCGGGCGCGCCAGCAAGGCGAGCACATCGGATTCCAGCAGGTGCGCCAGCTCGCCGAGCTGCATGGCGCCGGCCAGGCGTGCGCCGCCCTTGAAGGTGTGCAGCGTGCGCATGCAGGCGTCGCCACGCCTGTCGTCCTGCGGTTGCTGCGTCCAGTCACGCAGGCGGCCATGCAATTGCTGCAGCAGGTCGCCCGCCTCCTCCTCGAAGATGTCCCAGAGCTCGAGGTCGATGTGGTCGGCCTCGCCCAAGGGGAAGTCCGCCTCGAGCTCCACGGCCGGCGCCGCCAGGGGCGCCAGGTCGCTGTCCTCGGCCTCGTCGGCGAGCTCGGGTTGGTAGGCGTGCAATGCCTCGAGCAGCGCGGCATCGGGCCGCGCCAATTCCCCCTCGCCGAAACGCGCCAGCAGCGAGCGGATGGCCTGCGCGGCCTGCCCGAAGCGCGCCGCCGGTTCGTCGGCCACGCGCACCGCCTGCTGAGCACGGCCGAGCGCATGCTCGAGCGCCCGCGCCAATTGCGACAGGGCCTGATGGCCGACGGTGGCCGCGTTGCCGGCCAGTGCGTGGGCGTAGACCTCGGCGTTCGAAGGCGGTGCGCCGCCCGGGCCCTGCGACCAGGCCGCGAGGGCGTCGCAAAGGCGCTGCGACTGCTCGTCGGCTTCGGCCGTGAAGATGCGCAACAGCGCCTCGCTGACGCTGATGTCGCCGATCTGCACCATGGCCTCGGCGGGCTCGGTCTGCGCCTCGACCGGAACCTCGGCCTCTGCCTCGACTTCCACTTCGGACCGCTCTTCGGCAGGCGCCTGCGCGGGTTCGTCCGGCGGCAGCGCCTCCTCGCCCAGCAAGTCCAGCACCAAGGCATCGGGCGCATGGGTCTGGTCCAACGCCGCCGCTTCGGACGCAGCCTCGTCCGGCTCGCCTTCCCAGGCCGGCTCGTCGCCGAGGTCGAGCACCAGATCCGGCAGCGATTCGGCCTGCACGATCGGTGCCGGTTCGGGCAGGTCCAGATCGAGCGTCACGGCCTCCTCGATCGGCTCGGCGGGGAATTCCACCGACTCGTCGAGACTGATCAAGGGGATGTCCACCGACAGTTCGGCGGGCTCTGCAACCTGCACCTCCAACTCCTGGGTGGCGTCGAAGGCGGGCGGGGCCTCACCCTCCAGATCCAGGTCCAAGTCCAGGTCCAGGTCCAGGTCGGGCACGGCCTCGGGCTGTTCCTCCGCAAGGTCCATGGGCAGGGTGTCGGCACTCTCCTCGGCACCTTCCTCGGTGCCGGACGAAAGCGCCAAGTCGAGCGCCAGATCGGGTTCGACGGGCTCAACGACGGTTGCGTCGGCGTCCAGATCGAGGCTCGGTGCGACCGTCTGTTCAACCGCTTGCTCAACCGCTTGTTCAACCGCTGCTTCAACCGCCGGTTCGACCGCTGCTTCGACCGACACCACGGCCTGCGCAGCCGGCAGCGCCGGCGCCGCCACCGCTGGCACGACCGCGTCGCCCAGGCGCAAACGGTCGGCCCGCTCGCGCAGTCCCTGCGGGCTGCGCGCGGCGCCGCCGCCCTCGGCCAGTTCGCCGCGCCAGGCATCCAACTCGTCCAGCGCCTGCGCCGCGAAGTTCAGCAGCGCCGCATCGGCCGGCGCCTCGCTGCCCAGCCGCGCATTGAACAGTTGCTCGCAGGCCCAGGCCCCTTCACCGAAGGCGTTCAGTCCGACCATGCGGCCGCTGCCCTTCAAGGTGTGGAAGGCGCGGCGCAGGTTGGTGAACTCGGCGCGGTCGGCCGGCTGCTCGCGCAAGCCATCGAGCGCGCGGCGCGCGTTGCCCACCACCTCCAGCGCCTCCTCGAGGAAGATCTCGAGCATCTCGGCATCGACTTCCTCGGCGTCGGGGGCTTCCGGAGCAACAGGGGCAGGAATCGCTGCCACGACCGCTGCCATGGACGGCGCCTCCGGCGGCGCCTCGCTCGGCGTCGACGACAGATCGAGCGAGAAACTCGGCAGGGACTCGGCCGGCTCGCGGACCGGCAGCACCGAATCGAGCGGCATGGGCTCGGTGGCGGCGTTCTGCAGCGAGTCGGACCAGCGCGTCAGGGGCAGTTCCAGGTCGGGCAGCTCCAGGTCCGGCAGTTCCAGGTCCGGCAGCTCCAACTCGTCCAGACCCAGCGGGCGCAGCGGCGCCGCGGCGGGGGCCGGCGTTGCGACGCTGGCGATTTCCAGCGGTCGGGTGTCCTCGAAGGTCGGCGCCGGGGCGACACGCGCCGGCGCGTCGAAGGAGCGCTTTTCGCGACCCACGGCGGCGACCAACTCGCCCTTCTCCTCGTCGAAGCGGAACATCGACTTGGCCAGCGGCGCCTGCACGCTCAGCATGTCGATCAGGAAGCCCAGCTGACCCAGATTGGTCGCCAGGCGTTCGAACACGGCACGCGGCCCCGCCAGCGAGGCATCGACCTCGGTGTTGGACAGACGGTCGATCTCGTCGCGCATGCGCACGCAGGTGGTGGCGGCGTCGTCCAGTCCGAGCACGGTGAACACGCCGCGCATGGCCTGCAGCTGACCGGGCACGGGAATCAACGCGGCGCGGCGGGTCGGATCGCGGAAGTACTCGTCGGTGGCGCGCTCCACCTCGCCGAGGTTGGCGCGCAGCTCCTGCATCACCGAACCCAGGGTCTGGCGGTCGCCGACGCGGCGGAACAGATCCTCCATCCAGCTTTCGAGCTGCTCCTCGGGCTTGCCGGTGGCGGCCGCCTGCACGCGTTGCGCCAGGCGCTCGATGCGCGTGCGCTGACTGGGCTGGTCGTACTCACCGTCCTCCAGCGCGGCCTCCAGATAGAGCAAGGCCGACGCCACCTCCATGGCCAGCGCGGCGGGCGGTCGACCGCCCGAGCGCAGGGTCACCACGGCGGCGCGCTGCAGGGTCTGGCCGAGGTGCTCGCCGCCGGCGAACAGCTGGACCAGCGACTCCGCCAGATGGCCGCTGGCGTCGTCGAGCGCGGCGGCGCGCACCATGTCACCCTCGGCGCAGGCGCTCCAGGCCTCCTTGGCCGCCGAGACGCGGCGCATGGCCTGCTGCACCCAGGCGGGGTCGATGCGACCCAGGCTGTCGTCGCGGTAGTCGCCGATCTCGGCCTCGTCGATGCCGTAGGCCGCGCGCACGGCGCGCAGGCGCGGCGCCTGGCCGGGCTTGGGCTCCCCGGACTGCGCGCAGAAGAACAGCAAATCCTGCACCAGGCGGTCCGACACCTCGGTGCTGCCGCGCAGATCGTTGCGCAGCTGCGTCAGCAGGCGCGAGGCCATGCGCTTGACGAGCTGGTCACTGGCGAGCATGCCTTGGGCCTGGGCTTCGAAATGGGCGGCGGCCAGTTGCCAGAAGCTCTGCTGCGGCTCGCGCCGCAGCGCCAGGCCGATGCCGGCGCACAGCTCGGCCAGACTGGCGGCATGCGTGGCGCTGGTCTCGCGCATCTGGCGCAGCAGCGCACCTTCGAACGAGGTGCGCAGGGCGTCGAGCGAAGGCAGGCCGGCGTCCATCAGTTGCGGCGGCGGCAGCGTGCGCCATTCGAAATGCTGCGGCCAGAAATCGGCCGGGTGGATGCGCTCCGCTTGATTCAGCTCCTGCAGGCGCCGGTAGGCCGGGAACAGGGCCAGCGGCGACGGCCGTGCGCCCGAGACGCTGCGCGTCATGTAGGTCAGCAGCGCGAAACCGGCGCGTTCGACGGCCTCGACCTGCTCGGTGCGCAGCGTCGCGTCGCCGGCGCAACGCACCAGCAGCGACTCGGCGGCCTGCATCAGCCGGTGGCCCTCATCCAGGTTGACCAGGCGCAGCACGCCCGACACCTGGTGCAGTTGCAAGGCCTGGGTTTGCAGCACGCTGGCGAGCGCTGCCGCGTCGAGTTGCCCGCCGGCCTGGCGCAGGTCGAACTCGCGCAGCTGGCGGCGCAGCACCTTGTTGACCGCCTCGAGCTGACGGCGGACCTCCTCCTGCACCCAGGCCAGCGGCGTGAGGTCGGAGCTCGCGGACGGTTGGCCGATGTTCATGCGCGTCGCGGGTTGGGGTTAGGCGTTGCCGACCTTGAATCGGGCCACCGAGGTCTTCAGCGCCTCGGCGGAACGCGACAGCTCGTGCACCATCTTGGCCGTCGAGCGCGTGCCCTCCGAGGTCTGTTCGGTCACCGCGAAGATGTGCTGGATGTTCGACGCCACCGTGTTGGCCCCCTGCGCTTCCTGCTGCGCACGGGCCGTGATGCCGGCCACCATCTCGTCGAGCTGGCGCGCCACGCCGTCGATGCGTTCGAGCGCCTGACCGGCGGCATCGGAGAGCTTGGTCCCCTCCACCACCCCGGAGGTGCTGCGCTCCATGGCGGCCACCGCGTCCTGGGTGTCGGTCTGAATCGCCTTCACCAGCGCGGCAATGCGTCGCGTGGCGTCGCCGGAGCGTTCGGCCAGTCGCTGCACTTCCTCGGCCACCACCGAGAAGCCGCGGCCGGCGTCGCCTGCGCTGGCGGCCTGGATGGCGGCGTTCAGGGCCAGCACGTTGGTCTGTTCGGTAATGTCCGAAATCAGCTCGGTGATCTCGCCGATCTCCTGCGAGGACTCGCCCAGTCGCTTGATGCGCTTGGACGTTTCCTGGATCTGGTCGCGGATCGAGTTCATGCCCTGGCGGTTGTTGTCCATCGCCTGCAGACCCTGGGCGGCGGCGTCGCGCGACTGGCGCGCCACACCGGAAACGTCCTGCGCCTGCCCGGCCACCTCGTTGATTCGCGTCGCCATCTGCAGCACCGCGTCGCCGGTGGCGCGAATCTCGTGCAGCTGTTCGGTCGATGCGGCCAGCAGCTCGGTGGAGGTCTGGTCGACCTGGCCGGTCGTCTCGGTCACCCGCGAGGCCGTGGTCTGCACCTGGCCGACCAGGTTGCGCAGCTCTTCCACCGTGTAGTTCACCGAGTCGGCGATGGCGCCGGTGATGTCCTCGGTCACCGTGGCCTGCTGCGTCAGATCGCCCTCGGCCACCGCCTGCAGCTCGTTCATGAGCCGAAGAATGGCCGCCTGGTTGGCGTCGTTGACGCGCTTGGCCTCCAGTTCCTGAGCCTGCGCCTGACGGCGCTGCTCTTCGGCGAGTTGCGCACGACGCTGCTGCTGGCCGATGTAGAGCTGCAGGAAGCCGTAGGCGCCATAGCCCAGCGCACCCAGCGAGACCAGCAGCGCGAGGATCTGCAGGAAGTTCAGGCCGCCGGCCTTGTCCAGGCCGGCCGCAACGTTCTGCATTTCAAGCCGCAGCGGCTCCGAGTCCTTCAGGATGGTGTTGCTGGCCTCGCGCGCCGCCACCAGACCGCTGAGGTTGGAGAGCACCGCGTTGGCTTGCGTGCGCGTCTCCTCGAACTGCGTCAGCAGGGTCTTCAGGTTGTTGCGCTGGGTGGCGTCGCGCGCCGGCGACAAGCCCAGTTCGGCGCTGCCGTTGAGCAGGGCCTGGGCGATTTCCTGGAAGGCGTTGAGGTCCTTGCCGAGCAGGAACACCGCCTCCGGACTCACACCTTCCTGCGTCAGGAATTCGCCGGCGCTCTTGCCGATGCGCTGGGTCAGCATCACCAGCTGGCCGGTGGCCGCCACCTCGGCGATGCCGGCGCCGGTCTTCAGCGCGTGCGAGCTGACCGTCTCGGCCGCCTCGAGCAGATCGGAGGACTGGCGGTTGATGGTGCGCAGGGACTGGCCCACCTCGGTCAGCACCTTTTCCTGCCCGAGCACCACCTTCACGGCCTTCTCGGCGCGGTCGACCATCGGCGTGGCCTTGGTCAGGGCCTCCTGCACCTCGGAGCTGGCCGCCCTGGCCAGGTCGTCGCTGCCGTCGCGCAGGCCGCGCGTCACGCCCGTCAGCACGCCGAGCGACTCGGTGAGTTCCTTGAAGGAAGCCGAGTTGCCCACCATGGCCGTTGACGTGGCCTTGGCCAGACGCTGGGATTCCATCAGGGCCTGACCGGTACGGCCGACCTGCGTGGCGTTGCGGTTGGCCAGCCAGGCGTTGGCCGCCACCGTGAGCACCGCGCCGGCAAAGCCACCGACGATCAGCCAGGTGTAGAGCGACTGTCGACGCAGGCGCGGCGCCGCCGCGGCGCTCGGCAGCGGCTCCATGGTGCTGTAGGCGGTGGTGTTGCCCCCGACCTCGGCAAAGCCGGTGGTGACCGGTGCCTCGGTCGGCAGCACGCTGCTCTGACCTTCCTGGCCCTGGGTGTCGAGGTGCACCGCCTCGTACACGCTGTCGCGCGCGTCCTGCGGTTGGGTGCCTTCGCTGGCGGGCTTGATCTTGTCAAGAAAGCTCATGACGTCCCTCGTGGGTGAACTCTTGCGCCGCAGAGCACGGCAGGCAGGTGGGGTTGCAGGCGTGGCCGTTCACACGACGCGCGCCACGATGTTCAGGAAGGGTTCGAAGCGCGACAGCAGGTCCAGGTCGATCTGCTGCCAGCGACGGCCCTGTTCGTCTTCGCGTTCGCCGACGGCGAAATGCGGCCGCTCGCCCGGGGGAGTCGGCAGGGTCTTCAATTGCTCGTCGCTGCGCAGGCCGAGCAGCCGGTCCACCCACAGCGAGCAGTTGATGTTCAGGTCGGGGTGCAGCGAGACCAGATGCCCCTGACCGGGCGCCGGGGCCTGGTCGCGCAGCCCCATGAACTGACCGAGGTCGACCACCGCATGCAGGCCGCCGCGCAAATTGGCCACCCCCAGCAGCCAGGGCTGGGTGTAGGGCACGCTCGTCAGTTCGATGGGGGAGAAGATCTCGCTGGCATGGCGCAGCGGCAGCAGCACGCCCAAGCCCGCGCACTCCACCGCCAGCCAGCGCGCGGTCTGGACCTGCGCACGCGCGGCCTGCAGGCGCTGGGCCAGGCGGGTCTGGAATTCACGCAGCGCCAGCTTGTTGCTCATGCCAACCCCCCGGCAGGCGCAAACGCGCGTTGCCCCCCCGAGAGGGTGCGCACCGGCTGCAGAGCGGCCCTGGTCATCCGAGCGCCTTGATCTTGTTCAGCAGCTCGTCGGCGTTGACCGGCTTGACGACATAGTCCCGCGCGCCCTGGCGCATCCCCCAGACCCGGTCGGTCTCCTGATTCTTGCTGGTGCACATGATGACCGGCACCTTGGCGTAGCGCTCGTCGCGGGTGATGGCGCGCGTGAGCTGAAAGCCGTTCTGACCCGGCATCACCACGTCCATCAGGATCAGGTCGGGCACCGCCTCCTCGAGGCGCTTCCAGGCTTCCTCACCGTTCTCGGCCGTGCGCACCGCGAAGCCGCGCTTGGTCAGCAACTCGTTGAGGTGGTGCAGTTCGGTCTTGGAGTCGTCGACCAACAGGATGTTCTTGATCGTCATGTCGTCTCTCAGTTCGCCGGCTGGTGCTGGAGCACCGCCTGCAGCAGTTGGTCCTTGGTGAAGGGCTTGGTGAGGTAGTCCTGCGAGCCCACCATGCGGCCACGCGCCTTGTCGAACAGGCCGTCCTTGGAACTCAGCATGATGACCGGCACGCCGGCGTATTCGGCATTGCGCTTGATGATCGCGCAGGTCTGGTACCCGTCCAGGCGCGGCATCAGGATGTCGCAGAACACCAGGTCGGGCTTGAAATCGCTGAGTTTGGCCAAGGCGTCGAAACCGTCCTCGGCCAGCAGCACTTGGTGGCCGCCCTGCTTGAGGAAGATCTCGGCGCTGCGACGGATGGTGTTGCTGTCGTCGATCACCATCACTTTGAGTCCCGGAGTTGCAGTCATTCGCTACGTCCTCTGTCGCTCAGATGCGAACCATCTCGAAGTCTTCCTTGCGGGCCCCGCATTCCGGACAGGCCCAGTTCATGTCCACATCGGCCCATCGGGTACCGGGGGCGAGACCATGCTCGGGATCGCCGACGGACTCGTCGTAGATGAAGCCGCAGATCAGGCACATCCAGGTTTGGGGATCGGTCAATACGGCCTCTTGTCGCGGAATCGATCGGCGCCCCTCTCGAATAGGGGGTGCTCACTACAATCGGGCCATTCTATGCACGCCCTTTTGGGCGCCTGATTGGGGCGCACCCTGCGCTCCGCAACCTGCTGCGGCCTTCTTCACGCTGCGCCCGAGCCGATGACTCCCACCCCTGAAAACCCCGACAACGAAGTCGTTGCCGATGAGGATGCAGCGCCGCCCTGCGTGCTGAGCTTCAATGCCGCCGAGCCCACCGGCGCGGCAGGCACGGCGGCCGACGTGGCATCCATCGTGGCCATGGGCGCGCACGCGCTGCCCGTCACCACCGCCCTGCTGGTGCGCGACACCGCCGAGGTCTTCGACCAGCATGTGATCGACTCCGAGGTGGTCTCCGAGCAGGCCCGCTCGGTGCTCGAGGACATGCCCACGGCCGCCTTCAAGGTCGGCTTCCTCGGCAGCGCCGAGGGCGTGAGCGCGGTGGCCGAGGTGCTGTCCGACTACCCGGACCTGCCGGTCGTGACGCATCTGGGTCATCTGACCTGGCTCGACGACGAGCAGCAGTCCAGCTACCTGGACGCCTTGCGCGAGCTGGTGCTGCCGCAGACCACGGTGCTGGTCGGCAACCACCAGGTGCTGACCGAGTTCCTGCTGCCCGACTGGGACGGCAGCCGCCCGGCCTCGGCGCGCGAGCTGGCCGTCGAGGCCAACAAGCTCGGCGCCGCCCATGTGCTGGTCACCGGCATCCAACTGCCCAACGGCTTCATCGACAACGTGCTGGCGGGGCCGCAGGGCCCGATCACCGGCGAGAAGTTCGAGCGCTTCGAGGCCAGCTTCGTGGGCGCAGGCGACACCCTGAGCGCGGCGCTGGCCGCGCTGCTGGGGGTCGGCGTGGAGCTGCACGAGGCGGTGGGCGAGGCCCTGACCTTCCTCGATCAGGCGCTCGACGCCGGCTTCCAACCCGGCATGGGCCATGTGGTGCCCGACCGCTTCTTCTGGGCGCTGCCGGCCGATGACGAGGCCAACCCCGGCGAGGCCGGCACCGGCGACGAGCTGCCGCCCACCAACCCGCGCCGCATGCACTGAACCCCATGGACCGCAACGAGATCCTGTTTGCCCGCGCCCAGGCCGTCATCCCCGGCGGCGTGAATTCCCCGGTGCGCGCCTTCCG
>JAYRUQ010000055.1:0-16256 GCA_041919015.1 Inhella sp. | reverse complement strand
CCCTTGGGCACCAGGTTGACCTGCAGATCGCCCTGGTGCGGGTCGGCGCGCAGGAAGTACTGGCGCACCAGGCCGTTGAAATTGATCGGCGCGGCCGTGCCGGCGTAGGCCTGCACGTGCAGCACCTCGGGTTCGCGCACCAGTGCGTCGGCGATCTCGGTCAGCGCCGCCGCGCTGCGCTCCAGCGGCGTGCCGGCCGGCATGTCGAGCAGCACCTGGAACTCCGACTTGTTGTCGAAGGGCAGCATCTTCAGCACCACCAGGCCGAACGCCGGCAGCGCCAGCGAAACCGCGATCAATCCCGCCACGCCGGCCGCCAGCAGCTTGCGGGCACGCGGGCCGCGGCGCGCGTCGAGCAGGGGAGCGAACAGGCGCGTGAAGGCCGGCTCGATGCGGCGCGCGAAGCCGCCCTCATGCGTGTGCGCCTGGGCCGGCAGCAGCTTGAGCGCCAGCCAGGGCGTGATGGCGAAGGCGATCAGCAGCGACAGCAGCATGCCCATGCTGGCGTTGATGGGGATCGGTCCCATGTAGGGCCCCATCAGGCCGCTGACGAAGGCCATCGGCAGCAGCGCGGCGATGACGGTGAAGGTCGCCAGGATGGTCGGCCCGCCGACCTCGGCGACCGCGCCGGGGATCAGCTGCGCCAGGGTCTGCCCGGGGTGCAGTTGCTGGTGGCGGTGGATGTTCTCCACCACCACGATGGCGTCGTCGACCAGGATGCCGATCGAGAAAATCAGCGCAAAGAGCGACACGCGGTTGAGCGTGAAGCCCCAGGCCCAGGAGGCGAACAGCGTGACGGTCAGCGTGAGGCCGACCGCGATACCGACGATCAGCGCCTCGCGCCGCCCCAGCAGCGCGAACACCAGCGCCACCACCGAGGCGGTGGCAAAGAGCAGCTTGGTCATCAGCTGCTGCGCCTTGGCGTTGGCGGTCTCGCCGTAGTCGCGCGTGACGAGCAGTTGCACCTCGTCGGGGATCAGGCTGCCCTTGAGCTGCTCGACGCGCGCCTGCAGGCGGCGCGCCACGTCGATGGCGTTCTCGCCGTCTTTCTTGGTCACCGCCAGCGTGATGGCCGGCTGCGCCTGGCCGTCCTTGGCCACATGCCAGACCGTCTGCGTCAGCGGTGCGGCAGCGTCGTGCAACGCGGCCACCTCGCGCAGGTAGACCGGCTTGCCGGCGCGCACGCCAACCACCAGGTCGGCCAGCTCTTCGGCGGAGCTGAACCAGGGCCCGGCCTGCAGTTGCACCGCACGGTCGCCCTGCACGCGGTCGGCCAGCAGCGACCCGCCCTGGGCCTGCGACAGCGCCTGCTGCAGCTGCAGCACGTCGATCCCCAGCGCGGCCAGGCGCTCCGGGTTCAGCTGCACGGCCACGACGCGCTGCGGCGCGCCGATGCGGTCGACCGAACGCACCCCGGCCACGCGCTGCAACTCGGCCTCCAGCGAGCGCGCACTGGCGGCCAGGCGCGAGGGTGCGTCGCCGCTCAGGGTGAAGGCCACGATGGGCACATCGGCGATGCCCTTGGGCAGCACCAACGGCGCGCTGGCACCGGGCGGCAGCTGGCCGGCGTGGCGGTTCATCGCCTCCTGCAGGCGCACCAGCGCGCTCTCACGCGGCACGCCGACCTTGAACTGCACGGTCAGCACGGCCTGCTCGGGACGGCTCAAGGCCATCACGTGCTCGACGCCGTCCATGCCCTGCAGCCAGCGCTCCACCGGAATGGCGACGCGCGCCTCCACGTCGGCCACGCCGGCGCCCGGCCAGCGCACCAGCACATTGGCCATGGTGACGTTGATCTGCGGCTCCTCCTCGCGCGGCGTGACGAGCACCGCGAACACGCCCAGCAGCAAGGCCACCAGGGCCAGCAGCGGCGTCAGGCGCGCCTGCTGAAAGGTGCCGGCCATGCGACCGGCGATGCCGAGCCTGCCGGAATCGCTCATCGCGCGGCCCTCGGCTGCACGGCGGCCTTGGCCGGCTCCAGCACCAGGGTCTCGCCGGCCTTCAGGCCCGCCAGCACCTCCACCTGCTCGCCGACACCGGAACCCAGGCGCACCTGGCGCAGCAGCGCGCGCCCTTCGGCCGTGTGCACATAGACCAGATCCAGCTCGCCGCGCTGCAGCAGCGCGCTGCGCGGCACCATCAGGCGCTCCGCACCGCCGCCGGATGACCAGCTGACGCGGGCGAACTGCCCGGGTGCGGCCTCGATGCCGGCGGGCAGCTGCAGGCGCAGCTGCACGGTGTGAGCCTGCGCGTCGACCAGCGGCAGGCGCTCGATGCGCGTCGGTTCAACGAAGCGTCCGCCGATCTCGACGCGCATCGTTGTGCCGGCCGGCGGCAGCTGCGCCAAGGGCAGGTTGACGCTGACGCGCAGCTGGCGCGGATCGAACACCGTGGCCAGCGCACGGCCCGGCACGGCCAGGTCCCCGAGGCTGACCGGCAGCTCGGCCAGCACGCCGTCGAAGGGGGCGCGCAGCTCGTGCAGACCGGCCTGGGTGGCGGCGGCGCCGGCCGCAGCCGACTGCGCGCGCAGCTGCGCTTCGGTGGCGCGGAACTGCGTCTCGGCCTGTTCGAGCGCCGCCTGGCTGATGAAGCCCTGGCTCTTGAGCTGGCGCTGGCGGCCCAGTTCCTGCTCGGCCAGGCGGGTCTGGGCGCGCAGCGCCTCTTGCTGCGCGGCGGCGGCGGCGGCGCTCTGGCTGGCGGCGCGCGCATCGACGCGCACCAGCAGCTGGCCGGCCTTGACGCGCTCGCCGGCGCGCAGCGGCAGCAGCACCACGGCGCCCTGCACCGGCAGCGCCAGCTGCGCGTGGCGCTCGGCCTCGACGCTGCCTTCCACGCTTTGCCGCAGCTCGCCGACCTGCGCGCCGGCCTGCGCGCCGGCCTGCGCGCCAATCAGTTGGGTGCGGTAGGGCAGCGTGGCGGCGTGCGACACCCGCAAGGCGCCCGATCCGGCGAGGACCAGGGACAGGAGGAGCAGGGCTTTGAGCTTCATGGGTCTGGACAGGCGTCGTTCTTTTTTCTAGTATTTACGCAATCGCGCAAATACGCAAGTACCTGTCACAATCAACGCCATGCCAAGTCGAAAAAAAGATCCGCCGCCCGCGCCGATGCACGCGCTGGCGCCCGAGGCACTGGATCAGGTGGCCGAGTTCTTCCAGGCCCTGTCCGAGCCCTCGCGCCTGCGCCTGCTCAACCTGCTGCGCGAGGGCGAGCGCAAGGTCGGCGAACTCGCCGAGCTGGCCGGCAGCACGCCGGCCAATGTGTCGCGCCACATGGCCTTGCTGCAAAGCCGCGGGCTGGTGACGCGCGAGGGCCGCGGCAACTGCGTGTACTACGCCATCGCCGACCCGGCGATCTACCAGCTCTGCGACCTGGTCTGCGGCGCCGTGGCGCGCCACAGCAGCGAGCGTTCACTGCACAGCCAACGCCTGTTCGGCGCCTGAAAACCCGCGGCTTGAGGCTCAGCCGGCCCAGTCGTCCGGCGTGCGCCAGCGCTGCAGCCAATCGAGCAGCTCGTCCGGCTGCAGCGGGCGCGCCACCGCGTAGCCCTGCACCGTCTCGTAGCCCAGCTGCAGCAGGCGCTGACCATGCGCCACGGTCTCCACCCCCTCGGCCACCAGCGCACAGCCGAAGGCCCCGGCCAGGCCGCGCACGGCGTCCAGGATGGCCAGGTCGTCCGGGTCCTCCAGGCAGTCGCGCACGAAGCCCTGGTCGACCTTGAGCGTGTCGACACCGAGCCGCTTCAGATAGGCCAGCGACGAATAGCCGGTGCCGAAGTCGTCGAGCGCCACCCGCACGCCCAGCGCCCGGCAGCCCTGCACCAGGGCGGCCACGTGCAGCAGATCGTCGAGCGCGCGCGTCTCCAGCACCTCGATCTCCAGATCGCCCGGCTGGAAGTCCGGGCAGGCGGCCAGCGCCTCGTGCAGCTGCAGCAGGAAGTCGGGCTCGTTGAGCCAGCGCGCCGAGGCATTGATGGCCACCGGCAGGTTCAACCCGGCCTCGCGCCAGCGCTGCAGCTGCGCCAGCGCTGAGCGCAGCACCCAGCGGTCGAGCTCGACGGCCAGCGCGTCACCCTCGATGAGCGGCAGGAACTTGATCGGTGCCAGCAGCCCGCGCTGCGGGTGCTGCCAGCGGATCAGCGCCTCCACGCCGGCCACCGCGCCGCTGCGCATGTTGACCTTGGGCTGGTAGTGCAGCGTGAACTCGTCGGCGCGCAGCCCGTCGGCAATGCGCTGCAACTCCTCCTGGCGCCCGCGCTGCAGGCGCTCCTGCGCGGCGTCGAAGACCTCGATGCGGTTGCGCCCGGCCTGCTTGGCCAGCACCATGGCCTGCTCGGCCTGGCGCAGCAGCTGGTCGGCATCCACGTCGCCGCCCTGCTCGTGGCCGTCGAAGAAGCTCACGCCCAGGCTGGCGGTCACGCGCAGCTGGCGCCCCTCCACCTCCAGGGGCTGGGCGATGCTCTGCAGCAGGCGCTCGAGGATGGGGCGGGAGGACTGCGCATCCTGCAGGTCCTGCAGCACCACCACGAATTCATCGCCGCCCAGGCGTGCCAGCGTGTCGCCCTCGCGCAGCCAGTGGCGCATGCGTGTCGCCTGCAGCACCAGCAGGCGGTCGCCCAGCGCATGCCCGTGCACCTCGTTGACGGTCTTGAACCCATCCAGGTCCAGCACCGCCACCGCCAGCACCTCCTGCAGGCGGCTGCCGCGCGCCAGCGACTGCTGCAGCCGGTCGCCCAGCAGCAGGCGGTTGGGCAGATGCGTCAGCGGGTCGTGGTGCACCACATGCTCGAGCTCCTGCTGGTGGTGCTTGGCCGCCGTGATGTCGGTGAACAGCGAGACGTAGCGCAGCACCGCGCCGTCCTCGCCGCGCACGGCGCTGATGGTCTGCTGCTTGGCGAACAGCTGGCCGTCGCGCCGCCGCCCCCAGACCTCGCCGCTCCAGCGCCCGCGCTGCAGCAGCGACTGCCACATGCCGCGGAAGAAGTCGGGGCTGTGGCGGTCGGAGCGCAGCAGCCGCGCGTTGCGCCCCACCGCCTCCTCGCGCGCGAAGCCGGTGATGCGCGTGAACGCGTCGTTGACCTCCAGGATCACCGCCTGCGGGTCGGTGATCATGATGGCCTCGCTGGCCTGCTCGAAGACGCTGGCGGCCAGCTGCAGCTGGCGCTCGCGCTGCGTGCCGGCGGCCAGCTCGCGCATCAGCATCAGGGTGTTGCGCGACAGCGCGCCGTAGACCGACAGGATGATGTCGATCATGGCGCGCGTCATCTCGTGGGCCGGCGCCTCGGCGTCGGCCTCCACCAGCTCGGGCGCCTTGCCCTCGCTGAGCGCGCGCACCGAGCGCGCCATGCGCTGGTCGGAGCCCAGGATGTGCCCGGCCAGCCAGCGCACCAGGTAGTCGAGCATGTGCTCGAGCACCTCCTGCGAGGGTTGCTCGCGCGCCTCCTGCATCAGCTCGGCGAGCCGGTCCTCGAAAACACGATGCTCCTGGCGGTGGCGCGCCTCGCTGAGCTGTCCGCCCATGTAGCGGCCCCACAGCGCCTCCTCGAAGCGGAAATGCCCCTGGGCGTAGGCGCGGAACTCCTCGAGCAGCGCACCCAGCCCGTTCTCGCCGTTCAGGCCCGGGTCGAGCGCCAGCTTGCCGGCCACGCGGTTGATCAGCTGCACCAGGCGCAAATGCTGCTCGTCCACCTCGCGCAAGCCGGTGTTGAAGCTTTCGTTCCAGACAAAGATATCGATGGGACTCATGGGCCCGGGGTACCGGCGGACAGGTGCCGCGATGATGCCTGAAGCCGCAGCCCACACGCGCTGCCGGAGAATGCCGAACTGTCATGAAGGAGACACCCATGCGCCCCTCGCGAACCCTGCTCGGCGCCCTGACCGCCGCTCTGACCCTCACCGTGCTGGCGGCCGGCCCCACCGGCGCCTCGGCCTCCATCGACATGCCGCCCGGCGTGGCCTGGAAGCCCGCGGCGGCCGATGCCGACGTTGACGCCGTGTTCGCGCTGGCGCGCGCCGAGAAGAAACCGGTGCTGCTGTACTGGGGCGCCAAGTGGTGCCCGCCCTGCAACCAGCTGAAGGCCACGCTGTTCAACCGCGCCGACTTCATCCAGCAAAGCCAGGCCCTGCTGCCGGTGCTGATCGACGGCGACCTGCCGGGCGCGCAGAAGCTCGGAACGCGCTTCTCGGTGCGCGGCTACCCGACCCTGATCCTCTTCAACCCGGACGGCAAGGAAGTCACCCGCCTGCCCGGCGAGGCCGACGCGCCGCGCGTCATCCAGCTGCTGCAGCTTGGCCTGTCGGGCGGCCGGCCCATCCAGGCCGTGCTGCGCGACGCCCAGGCCGGCAAGGCGCTCAAGCCCGCCGAGTGGCAGCTGCTCAGCTACTACTCCTGGGAGACCGACCAGGACCAGCTCGTCAAGGCCAGCGGGCGCGCCGCGCTGCTCCAGCAGCTGGCGCAGGCCAAGGGCGTGCCCGAGCCGGCGCGCACCCGGCTGGCGCTCAAGGCCCTGGCTCACGGTGCCACGGCCGGTGCCGGCGACGCCGCGCTGCTCGAGCGCGTGCTGACCGACGCGCGGCTGGCGCGCACCCACCTCGACGTGCTGGGCAACTTCGCCGCCGAGCTGGTCAAGGCCCTGCACAAGCAGGCCTCGCCCGAGCGCGAGGCGCTGCGCAAGCGCTTCGACCAGCTGCTGGCGCAGCAGCAGGCCGACGTGAAGCTGTCGCGCGCCGACCGCGTGCAGTGCCTGATCGCGCGCGTGGAGCTGGCGCGCCTGGACATCCCGGCGGCCGAGGTCAACCCCAAGCTCGACGCGGCGCTGCTGACCGATGTGCGCGGCTTCACCCGCCATCTCGACGCCGAGATCAAGGACGGCTACGAACGTCAGGCCGTGATCTACGCCGCCGGCCACCTGCTCGGCGCCGCCGGCCTGTGGAGCGACAGCGACAGCCTGCTCAAGGCCAATCTGGCCAAGAGCCACTCGCCCTACTACTTCATGAGCGTGCTGGGCGGCAACGCGCGCAAGACCGGCCGCAGCGCCGAGGCCCTGCAGTGGTACGAGCAGGCCTTCAACGAGAGCAAGGGCCCGGCCACCCGCCTGCAATGGGGCGCCGGCTACTTCGAGAACCTGGTCAAGCTGGCGCCGCAGGAGGCCGCCAAGATCGAGAAGCTGGCCGGCCAATTGATCCAGGAGGCCGCACAGGACCCCGGCGCCTTCTACGAGCGCAGCGCGCGCTCGATGCAGAAGGTCAGCGAGCTGCTGCTGCCCTGGGCGGTGGGGCCGAACGCCGCCGTGCTGCCGCGCCTGCAGGGCCAGCTGGCGCCGGTCTGCGCCAAGCTCGACGCCAAGTCGCGCCCCGGCTGCACGGCCCTGTTCCGCGCCAAGGCGGCCTGATGGGCATGGGCCCCCAGTCTTCGGCGCTTCGCGCCTCCGCCACCTGGCAGGCCGCGCTGGGCCAGAGGCCCAGCCGTTCGGCAGGCTGGCGCGCTGCGCGCGGCAGTCCGGCCTCACCCCCCCGAGGGGGCCGCCTCCCGCTTGGGAGCGGCCCGGCACGGGAGGCCTGATGAAGCACGCCACGCTGGCCTTCATCGGCGGCGGCAACATGGCCAGCGCCATCCTCGGCGGGCTGCGCCGCGCCGGCCGCCCGGCCGACGCCTGCGTCGTCGTCGAACCCTGGCAGGAGCAGCGCGAGCGCCTGGCCGCCGCCTTCGGCATCGAGGCCCTGCCGGTGCCGGCCAAGCGCCTGCGCGAGGCGCAACTGGTGGTCTGGGCCGTCAAGCCGCAGCTGTTCGACGAGGCGGCACGCGCCGCCGCGCCCTTCATCGGCCACGCGCTGCAGCTGTCCGTCATGGCCGGCGTGACCAGCGCACGCATCGCCGCCGCCAGCGGCAGCGCACGCGTGGTGCGCGCCATGCCCAACACGCCGGCACTGATCGGCCAGGGCATCGCCGGCCTGGTCGCCACGCCGGAGGTCAGCGCCTTGGAGCGCGCCGAGGTCGAGGCGGTGCTGGCCCCCACCGGCCGCCTGCTGTGGCTGGAGCGCGAGGAGCAGCTCGACGCCGTGACCGCGCTGTCGGGCTCGGGGCCGGCCTACTTCTTCTACATCTGCGAGGCCCTGGTCGAGGCCGCCAGCGACCTCGGCCTGAGCGCTGCGCAGGCGCGCGAGCTGGCGCTGGCCACCTGCGGCGGCGCGGCGGCGCTGGCCCTGCAGTCCCCCGAGCCGCTCGCCACCCTGCGCGAACGCGTCACCAGCAAGGGCGGCACCACGCACGCCGCGCTCGAATCGCTGCGCGCTGACGGCGTGGCCGACGCCCTGCAGCGCGCCGTGCGCGCGGCCGCGGCGCGGGCTGCCGAGCTGGGTCGCGCCTGAGCCCTCGGCCCATCGCATTGACGTCGACGACCGGCATCGCCCAGCGCCTGAGCCTGCGCGCCTGGCTGCGTGCCCCGGGCAGCCTGACCGAGCGCCTGAGGCGCCATGGCGGCTTCGAGGTCGAGCTGCTGCGCCAGGGCACAGCGCGGCTGCGTGCGCCGGAGCGGCGCCAGCTCGGCCTGCCTCGGCGCGGCTGCACCCTGGTGCGCGAGGTGCTGTTGCGCGTCGACGGCGTGCCGCTGGTGTGGGCGCGCTCCAGCCTGCACAAAAGCGCACTGGCCGGGCCGTGGAAGGCGCTCAGGGGCCTGGGCCGGCGCCCGCTGGCCGAACTGCTCTACGCCGACCCGCGCGTGCGGCGCAGCCTGCTCACCCCGCGCCGGCTGGCGGTGCCGGGCGCGACGCGCCGGCAGCTGCAGCGCCAATGGCTGCGGGCCACCGGCGGCGCCGCGCCGCGCGCCATGCAGTGGAGCCGCCACTCGGTGTTCGAGCGCAGGGGCGCGCGGCTGCGCATCATGGAGCTGTTCCACCCCGACGTGGCGCGGCTCGCCCCCTACCCCGGCACGCGCCGACCCACGCTGCGCACGCTGGCTCAGCCTAAGAACGGCAGTTGACCGCTTGCCTCCGCATGCAAGTCCCCAGCACCGCAGCGAATTTTGCTAACGGCCACGTTCACCGCTTTGGTGAGAGCGCTACACGGCAGATTGCACCGCACTGCGGCACGCTCGCGGCGTTGCTCCTTCTTGCGGGCACGAGCCCGCTGCGTCGTCGCGCCTTGCCAGCGCGCCGCACCACGGCGCACTCTGCCCTGTCCAACTGCCGTTTTTAGGCTCGTCCAAACGTTCCGCCACCCAAGCCTCCGTTCGGTAGGGAAAGCGGATGCGCGACGCGCTCAGCGCCGCAAAGCGCTGCGGTAGCGCGCGCAGCTCGGCTTCGATGGCGCGCTGCTGCGCCTCGGGCAGGGCGGCGATGAAGCTCACCGACAAAAAGCGGTCCACGACCACTTCGTTGAAACCGCCCTCGTGCGCATGTGCGAACTCGGTGTGCTGCAGGGCGCCGAACCACGGTTGTTTCTCGAAGGGCTCACGCCAGCGCCCGCTGTGGTGGCGCGGTGCGTCGCCCTCGTAGGGGCTGATGAGTTCGGTGATGGCGGCCACCCAGTCCACCGAGGCATCGCGCACATTCCAGACCAGCAGCAGGCGGCCGCCGGGTCGCAGCACGCGGTGCATTTCGCGCAGCGCCGCCGTGTTGGCAAACCAATGGAAGGCCTGGGCGCAGACGATGGCATCGACGCTCGCGTCCGGCAGGGGCATGGACTCGGCCCGGCCGTCCAGCACCTCGAGTTCGGGAAAGGCCAGCTGCAGACGCTCGCGCATGGCCGCCACGGGCTCCACGGCCAGCACCTCCGCGCCACGGCCCATCAGCTGCCGGGTGAACTTGCCCGTGCCCGCGCCCAGGTCCAGCCAGCGCGCGCCGCCTCGTGTGCTCAATGGGGTAGACAGCCAGTCGTGCAGGGCCTGCGGGTAGTCGGGCCGGCCGCGCGCGTAGGCGGCGCTTGCACTGGCGAAACCCTGCGCGGCGGCGCGGTGCAGGCCCGTCATCTCAGCGGCGCTCCGCCAGACGGCCTGATCGCATCCGATTTCGCATGCCTCTTCTCCCTGCAGCTCCTGTGTAGGCGCGCACTGTGCCTCCTGCCCGTGCTGGTTCGCTGCGGGGTTTTGCACAATTCGCAGCTTCCCCCTCGGTCGCAGCCTCATGGATCAACACCAACGCATCAGCGGCCTCCTCATTGGCTTGACTGGCTTGCTGGCCTTGATCGGCATCGGCAGCACGGTGCTGCCGTACGCCATTCTGGAGCCGCTGCGCACGCTGCGCGACCTCACGAACTCGATCTGGTCGATGCTCTTCCTGGCGTGGTTTCTGTTGGGCTTGGTTTGGTGTGCCCTGGCCCTGACCGGTGGCTGGCGCGCCTGGCAGGGCCGTGCCACCGCCCGCCGGCCCCTGCGGCTGGCGGCGCTGCCCCTGCTGTGGGTGTTCCCGGTCGGCACGGCCCTGGGCGCCTACCTGCTCTGGGCCTACCGGCAGCGCGCCTGACGCCCACAATGCGCGCCCATGCCGCCCCCGAGCGCTGCGCAGGCGCCTGATCCCCCGGCCAAGAAGCCCGCCGCCTCCGGCCCGCAGCGCGCCATGGAGCGCCTGGGCCTGCGCCGTCCGATCGACCTGGCCTTGCACCTGCCGCTGCGCTACGAGGACGAGACGCGCGTCGTGCGTCTGAGCGAGGCGCGACCGGGCGAGGTGGTCCAGGTCGAGGGGGTGGTCAGCCAGTGCCGGGTCGAGACGGCGCGCCGCCGCCAGCTGCTGGTGACGCTGCGCGACGATGAGGGCCAGAGCCTGCTGCTGCGCTTCCTGCACTTCTACCCCACGCAACAGAGGGCCATGGCCGAGGGGCGCCGGCTGCGCGTGCGCGGCGAACTGCGCGGCGGATTCTTCGGTTTCGAGATGGTGCACCCGGCCGTGAAGGACGCCGAGGCGCCGCTGGCGCAGTCGCTCACGCCGGTCTACCCGGCAGGCGCTGGCCTGCCCCAGCCCTATCTGCGCAAGGCCATCGCCGCCGCGCTGCCGCGCGCGCCGCTGCACGAGCTGCTGCCGCCCGACTGCCTGCCGCCCGGGCTGCCGGGCCTGCGCGATGCCCTCAACTACCTGCACCACCCGCCGCCCGCCGCCAGCCTGAAGGCCCTGCTCGAGCACCAGCACCCGGCCTGGCAGCGCCTCAAGTTCGAGGAGCTGCTGGCGCAGCAGCTCAGCCAGCTGGAGGCCAAGCAGCTGCGCGCCCGGCACAACGCTCCGGCACTGCGCGGCGGCGCGCTGGTGGAGCAGGTGCTGGCCACCTTGCCCTTCCAGCTCACCGGCGCGCAACGGCGCGTGGTGGACGAGATCGCCGCCGACCTGGCGCAGACGCAGCCGGCGCACCGCCTGCTGCAGGGCGATGTGGGCTCGGGCAAGACCGTGGTGGCGGCGCTGGCCGCAGCGGTCTGCATCGACGCCGGCTGGCAGTGCGCGCTGATGGCGCCCACCGAGTTGCTCGCCGAGCAGCACCTGCGCAAGCTCGTCAGCTGGCTGGAGCCGCTGGGGGTGGGCGTGGCCTGGATCACCGGCAGCGTGAAGGGCAAGGCGCGCGAACGCCTGCTGGCGCAGGCCGCGGCGGGCGAGGCGCAACTGGTGGTGGGCACGCACGCGCTGATCGAGAGCCAGGTGCAGTTCCGCCAGCTCGGCCTGGCGGTGGTCGACGAACAGCACCGCTTCGGCGTGGCGCAGCGCCTGGCGCTGCGCAAGAAGCTGGCCGAGCGCGGCCTCGAGCCACACCTCTTGATGATGAGCGCAACGCCGATCCCGCGCACGCTGGCCATGAGCTACTACGCCGACCTCGACGTCAGCACCCTGGACGAGCTGCCGCCCGGCCGCACGCCCGTCGTCACCAAGCTCTTCGAGCTCGCCAAGCGCGAGGCGGTGGTCGAGCGCGTCGCGCACGAGATCGCTGCCGGACGCCAGGCCTACTGGGTCTGCCCGCTCATCGAGGAGAGCGAGGAGAGCGATCTGAAGGCCGCCACCGCGACCCACGCCGAGCTCGCCGCGCAGCTCGGAGCCGAGCGCGTCGGGCTGCTGCACGGCCGGCTCAAGCCTGCCGAGAAGGCGGCGGTGATGCAGCGCTTTGCCTCGGGCGCGCTGCCCCTGCTGGTGGCCACCACGGTCATCGAGGTCGGCGTGGACGTGCCCAACGCCAGCCTGATGGTCATCGAGCGCGCCGAGCGCTTCGGGCTGGCGCAGCTGCACCAGCTGCGCGGCCGGGTCGGAAGAGGGGCGGCGGCGAGTGTCTGCGTGCTGCTCTACGCCGGCCCCTTGAGCGAGAGCGGGCGCGAGCGGCTCAAGGCCATGCTGGAGACCGGCGACGGCTTCGAGATCGCGCGCCGCGACCTCGCCATCCGCGGTCCGGGTGAGTTCATGGGCCATCGCCAGAGCGGCGCCGACCTGCTGCGCTTCGCCGACCTGCAGGAGGACGCGCCGCTGCTGGTCGCCGCGCGCGCGCTGGCCCCGCGCCTGCTGCACGAGCACCCGGCCGCCGCCCACGCGCAGGTGCAGCGCTGGCTGGGCAGCCGGGCCGAGCTGCTGAAGGCCTGAGAGCGTGCCGATGTCCAGCTCAGCCCACCGCAAGGCCCTGCTGCTGGTGACCTTGGGGGTCTTGTGCGGCGCCGCCCTCGGCGCGGGGACGGTCTGCCCGCCGCAGCCGGTGCGCGTCTCGTTGTCCGACTACCCGACCGGCGACTACCTGAAGGGCCAGGGCGACGCCATCGCCGACCCCGACCCGGGCCGCCTGGTGCTGGAACTGCGCGCCGTCGAGCGGCGCCTGGGCTGCCGCCTCGTGCTGCTGCGCCTGCCCAACCCGCGTCAGCTGATCGGGCTGAAGCGGGGCGAGATCGACATCGCCACCGCCATGCCCGCCGCCGTGGCGCAGGCCCAGGGCCTGGACCTGCCGCTGCGCGACGGCCGTCCCGACGAGAGCCTGGCGGTGGCGCACAGCGACATCAGCCTGGTGGTTCAGCGCGGCCGCGAAGCCGAGCTCGGCGAGCCCTGGCGGACCCGGCAGCGCCCGAACGGCGTGGTGGGCATCCCCACGCAGGGCATGGCGGCCGATCTGGCGCGAGCGCAGGGCTGGCGCACGCAGGCCCTGTCGCGCATGCACAGGGGGCCGGACATGCTGCGCCTGGGCCGCATCGACTACTGGCTGGTGGCCCTGGCCTCGCTGCCCGAGGAGCTGAAGCTGCAGGACGGCAAGCTCGTCGCGCTGCAGCCCGCGGTGCTGCGGACCGCCTACTTCCACGCCGCACGGCCGGCCTTTCGCGCGCGCAACCCGGCCTTCGTTCAGGCCTTCTGGCGCGCCGTGCACGAGGCCTCGCGGGACACCCTGTCTGAGCTGGGCACCACGGGACGGTGACGGGGGGTCAGGCGCCTTTGCCCGTACCTGCTTTTCCGCGCAGCGCCCACAGCACGCCGCCCACCAGCAGCGCCACCCCTGTCAAGGCCAGCGGCGGCGGCCATTGCCCGCGCAGCGCGTAGCCGTAGGCCAGCGCCGCCAGGGTCTCGAAAACGATCAGCTGGCCGACCAGGGTGGTGGGCAGGCGCTGGCTGGCTTCGTTCCAGCACAGCGTGCCGCCCCAGCTGGCGAACAGACCGATGGCGAGCATCAGCGCCACGAAGTCCAGCGGCTGCGGGCCCAGGGGCAGCACGAAGTCGGCCGGGATGCCGGGCAGGCCCAGGCGCTGAACCAGTCCGAGCAAGAGCAGGCCGGCCAGCGACATCGGCAGGCTGACCAGGCCCTGCGCCGTCGCCCAGGCCCTGGGGGGCCGGTCGGCATGGGCGCGCAGCCAGTCGGCATTGCGGATCGGATACCAGGTCCAGCATGCCAACGCCAGCAGCGCGATCAATCCGCCCTCGACGTAGCGTCCCAGGGCATCGCCCTGCAGCTGCGCCAGTTCGGTGTGGTTGACGCAGGCAATGCCCAGCAGCATGGCGAGCAGCGAGGGCGCCAGACGCGACGCCGGCAGGGCGCCGTCGCGCCGCGCATTGCGCCGGTTGCTGGCCAGCGCGATGACCACCGGCAGCGTGCCGATGATGGCGCTGACCAAGGGGTTGCCGGCACGCTGGATGGCCGCCGCCAGCGCCAGGTAATAGAGGAAGTTGCCCACCAGGCTGAGGCGCGCGGCCTGCCACCAGTCGGCAGGCGTGAGCGTGCGCAGCGCGTCGCGGTCGAGCAGCGCCAGCGGCAGGCAGATCAGCCCGAAGGCCAGGTAGCGCCCCACCGCCAGCAGCGCCGGTGGGTACTGGGGCAGCAGCAGCGGCGCGACGAACACCAGACCCCACATCAGCCCGGCGGCCAGCGCGAACGCGCTGCCGCTGAGAAGCTGCGGGGGGCGGTGCACGCCCGCAGTTTCGCAGGCGGGCGCCGCGCCGATCAGGCCCGCTTCAGTGCATCAGCACCGGGGTGTTGCCGAGGTTGGCGTAGGTCTCGATGAAGTCGTCGTAATCCTCTTCGCTCGACTCACCGGCGCTGAGCGCATCGACGCCCTCCTGGAACTGCTGCGCCAGTGCGCCCTCGATGAAGATTTCCTTGCGGGCGAATTTGTCGACGATTTCGAAGCCGCCGCGCGACAGGCTGCCCGCCGGCGCCTCCTGGGGTGTGGGCACCTCGAAGCGCACCACGATGTAGCTGTCGGACTGGTAGAGCAGGTGCATGGTCTTCCTCCTGGCAGCGAACTGGGGCTGTTGCACGGCGCTTCAAGCCCCGCAACTGGGGCCCATAGTGACACGCCCGGCGTCTGCCAGCGCAGGCTCAGGGGTTTTCGGCGCGGGTTTCGTCACGCCGCCCGGGCTCCCGAGGGCCGGACGGCGACGAGGTGGCGACGGGCGGTGCCCCCTCGTCGAGCTCCAGGCCCCAGCGCTCGGCATCGTCGAAGCGCAGCCACAGGCGCACGGGAAGGAAGCCGCGCGCCGGGTCCAGCCACAGGCGCTGGTCGAGCAGGGCCGCTGCGGGCAGCAGGCGGCGCAGCAGCAGCCATTGCGGGCGCTCGGCGTCGCGCTCGATCTGCAAGAGCCAGTCCTGCGCCTCGCCGCGCCAGCCCGTCACCTGCAGGCTCAGGCGGTCGCCGGGCCGCAGCGGCGGCTGGGCGCTGCGCGCCAGCAGCGCCGCCTGCCAGATCCAGCTCAGGCGGTCCTGCACCCCGGGCGGCGGGACCTGTTCGTGCAAGGCCCGCCCCACCCGGCCGGCGCTGAATCGTTCGGGCTGCAGACCGCCCGCGCCGAGCCGACCCTCGGAGTGCCAGTCCGGCAGTGAGCGCTCCCCGACCCGCCGCTGCAGCGCCAGCCGGTAGCGCGCGCCATCCTGACGCCACTCCAGCCACGCCTGGCCGGCCGCCCCGCGCCACTGCAGGCGGTAGCCCCAGCGACCCGAGGCCGGCCATTCCGGCGCGACCGATGGCGCGGAAGCCGCAGCAGCCGGGCGGGCGGCCGCGGCCGCTGCAGGGAGGGTCGCATCGGAGCGCCTTGCCCTGGCCGGTCGGGAAGTGCTCTGCGCCCCTTGCGGAGCGCGAAACGTGGAAGCCAGCTGCCGCCCATTCGCCGAGTCCGGCTCGGCAAGCCCGGCAAGCGCGTCAGGCTCAGCGGGCGCGCTGGCCGGTCGCGGCAGCTGCACGCGCAGGGCGGGCGGTGAAACCGCCGGCGCTCGCGGCGTGGCGCGCGGCATCAGCCACGCCGCGTGCGCCAGCAGCGACAGCAGCAGCCAGGGCCCGAGCGCGCGCCAGCCCGGCGCAAAATCGCCGCCCCATTTCGCTGAAGGACTGAGCATGGAACGCCGCGCGCTGATCGCCGCTCTGGGAAGCCTGTCGACCATTGTGCTGGCGCCCCCAGCGCAGGCCCTGGGCGAAAGCGACGCCGCGCTGGGCGTGCGCGCGGCACTGGAGCGCGGCGCCCTGGCCGCCGTGGCGGCGCTCGGGCAGCCGGGCGGCTTCCTCGACCATCCACAACTGCGCATCCCGCTGCCCGGTGCGCTGGAGAAGGCCGCCAAGCTGCTCAAGGCCACCGGCCAGGGCCGCAAGGTGGACGCATTGGTCGCCGCCATGAACCACGCCGCCGAGGCGGCGATGCCGGCGGCCCGCGACGTCTTCGTTCAGGCCGTGCGCCGCCTCAGCGTCGAGGATGCGCTGCAGCTGGTGCGGGGTGGCGCAGACGACGCGGTGACGCGCTTCTTCGAGGGCAAGACGCGCGCGAGCCTGGGCGAGCGCTTCCTGCCCATCGTCAGCCGCGCCACGCAAAAGGAGCAGCTGGCCGAGAAGTACAACGCGGTGG
>JAYRUQ010000054.1:0-17084 GCA_041919015.1 Inhella sp. | reverse complement strand
ATGGCGCGCCACGGCGGCGCCGACCCGCTGCAGCTGCTGCAGGGCGTGGCGCAGCGCCAGGCGCGGCTCATTGCGCAGTGGATGAACCTCGGCTTCATCCACGGCGTGATGAACACCGACAACATGACGATCAGCGGCGAGAGCATCGACTTCGGTCCCTGCGCCTTCATGGAGGCCTACGAGCCGGCCACCGTCTTCAGCTCCATCGACCGGCAGGGCCGCTACGCCTTCCGCAACCAGCCGCTGATCGCACGCTGGAACCTGGCGCGACTGGCCGAGAGCCTGCTGCCGCTGCTGGCCGACCCCGAAGGGCCGCAGGCCGCCATGGACGCCGCGGTGGAGCAGGTCAGCGCGGTGATCGACGCCTTTCCCGCCGCCTACGACGCACAGTGGCGCGAGGGGCAGCGCGTCAAGCTCGGGCTGGACCCACTCGATGCCCCACTGGCCGCGGCGCTGGCCGACGACTGGCTGGCCTTGCTGCAGCAGGGCGGGGCCGACTTCACGCTGGCCTGGCGCCGCCTCGCCGATGCCTTGGAGGGCGAGGAGGCGCGCCTGCACGCGCTCTTCATGGACAGCAGCGGCCTGGCCGCCTGGCTGGCACGCTGGCGCGCCGCCTGCACGGCCAGCCCGGCGCAGCTGCGCGCCGTCAACCCGCTCGTGATCCCGCGCAACCACCGCGTCGAGCAGGCCCTGGCCGCCGCCAGCGAGGACGACGATCTGCGCCCCACCGAAGCACTGCTGGCGGCGCTGCGCCGGCCTTTCGACGAGGCCGCCGATCGGGCGCCCTACGCCGAGCCCGCGCCGCGCGCGTTCAGCGCCGGGTTCAGGACCTTTTGCGGGACCTGAGAGTCGCCGCCGACCTTGGCCTGCCTAAGGCGACAGCACCTTGAGTGTCGGGAAGTAAGTCCTGAAGCGGCTGGCATCCCGCGTCAGCAGCGGCCAGTCTTCGACCGCGGCGTGGGCGCCGATGAAAAAGTCCGGCAGCACCTGGGATTTGCTGCCGCCACGGCGGCGGTACTGGACGAAGGCCTGGGCGGCCAGGAACAGGGCCGGCCTGGGTATTTCCTGCAGCGCCAGCTTCATCCTGCTCACCACAAGCTCCAGGCTTTCAAGGCTTGAGAAGCACAGCGACATCTCGGCGTAGATCACCGGGTTGATGACCAGGGCGTGCAGCTTGGCCTGGGCGCGCAACTGGTCCATCGACCACGGCGCCCATTGCGGATCGTCCTGCAGCACGTCCACCAGCACATTGGTATCCACCAGCAGCATGGACCGCTTCAGTCCTGGCTGCGCAGCAGCCGCATCAGCTCATCGGTGCGCCAGCGCAGATCGGCTTTGCCGCGCACGGCGTCGAAGCGGTCGCCCAGCGGTTTGCGCCCCCGCTGCCCGGGGCTCGCCCGCTGAATCACCACCTCGCCGGCCTCGTTCACCGTGAACGTCACGGTCGATCCGGGCAGCAGCTGCATCTCGTCGCGGATGCGCTTGGGGATGGTGACTTGTCCCTTGCGGGTGAGCGTCGTGTTCATGGCTTGCCTCGCTGGTATTACCAACTCGCATGATGGTAATACACGGGCGCCTACAGGAAGCGGTTCGGCCCAAGACTTGAGGCGGCGTCTAGGAATACCCCGCCTGCTCGCGCGCCGCCGCCTTCACGCGCTTGACCCAGCGCCGTGCGCCCTCGCGGGTCAGCACCGCGCTGAAGTCGCGTTCCACCTCGAAGACCTCGGCGCGCGCGTCGGCCTGGGCGTGCGCCAGCAGGGTGCCGAGCTTGGCCGGGTTGATGGCGCTGGCGGAGCGCGGGCGCAGCGAGAACTCGGCGCAGAAACGGCGCTCGCGCAGCGCCAGCTCGGCCTTCAGCTCGTCGAGCTGCTCCTGCAGCACGGCGTTGAAGTGGCGGATCTGCGCGTCGCTGGCGCTCTTGAGGTGTGCGGCGTCAATCTGCTCCAGCTCCAGTTGCAGCGCGAGCAGGGCCAGCAGGTCCTCGGCGGCGTAGGCGGCATTGGCGCGCTGCATGAGCAGCGTGCGGCGCGCGGCGTCCTCGGGGTCGCTGGCGCGGTCGGGGTGCAGATGGCTGGCGAGCTTGCGGAACACCAGGCGCAGGCTCTGCTGGGCGGCCTGCGCGGCGGCCTCGCGCTCGGCCTGGCGGCGCGCCTGCGCGGCGCTGGGCTTGCGGGGCGGCTTGGCGGCGGGCTGTGTGCCTTGCTCGGCCTCGGCCGCCTGTTCATCGGCGCGCTGCTGCAGCTTCTGGCGCACGCGCGCCAGCAGCTCGTCCTCGTCGTCGAAGGCCTCGTCCTCAAGGTCCACACCGGTCTGGTGCTCGAACATGCGCTTGAGCACCTCCAGCTCGTGCGCGTTGCCGGCGTCGAAGCCGAGGTCGGCGTGACGGTCGTGCCGCGCCTTCCACTCGGCGGCTTGCGCGGGCGGCAGGCCATGGCCCTCGATCACCTCGCGGGCCAGGTCGACCAGCACCGCCTCCAGCACCTCGCGCTCGCCGGCGCTCCAGCCCTTCTCGGCCAGCCAGGCCTCGATGCGCAGCGCCAGATGGCGCGTCGCCTCCTCGGCCTGCTCCAGCAGCGGTTGCACGGACTGCGCGTAGGCGCTGGCGAACGGCGGAACCGCCTCATCCCAGGCGCGCAGCCCGGACTTGGCCTTGTCGATCTGCTGCTGCAGCTGGTTGAACTTGCGCTGCGCCGGGCTGAGGGCCTCGGCGGCGTGCTGGGGAATCGTCAGGAGCCGCGTCATGCGGCATTGTCGACAACGGGCGCGATGACCGCCTCACCGTGGGTCACTCCGGGCAATGCGCATCATGGCGGGCCAGGGCCGACAGGCGCTCGATGCCCACCGGCTCCTCGGCCTGCAGGGCCACCACCGCCATGCGACGCGCAAGCTGCTGCGCCACCTGCGCGATGTAGGGCCGCTCGCGCTGCGCGCGCGCACACAACAGCGCCGAGCGCGGCGCCGCCACCGCCAGGCTGTTGTTGACGATCCAGGCCCAGGGCTCGATGCCGGCGCGGCGCAGATCGGCCTGCAGCAGCGCGGCCTCCTGCACCGGGGTGTGCTCGGCCAGCGTCACGATGATGACCTTGGTGCGCTCGGGGTCCTGCAGCTGCATCATCGGCGTGGTGAAGTGCACGCCCGAGTCGCTCATCTGGCGCGCCACCTCACGGTGGTAGGCGCCGGTGGCGTCGAGCAGCAGCAGCGTGTGGCCGGTCGGCGCGGTGTCCATCACCACGAACTGCCGCCCGGCCTCGCGGATGATGCGCGAGAAGGCCTGGAACACCGCAATCTCCTCGGTGCAGGGCGAGCGCAGGTCCTCCTCGAGCAGCGCGCGAGCGCGTTCGTCGAGCGTGCGCCCCTTGCTGGCCAGCACCTGCGCGCGGTAGCGCTCGGTCTCGGCCTGCGGATCGATGCGGCTGAGCGTCAGCCCGGGCAGGGAAGCGCTCAGGGTTTCGGCCAGATGGGCCGCCGGGTCGGAGGTGCTGAGATGAACGGCATGACCGCGTTGCGCCAGCGCCACCGCCAGCGCGGCGGCCAGCGTGGTCTTGCCCACGCCGCCCTTGCCCATCACCATCAGCAGGCCGTGGCCGGCGGGTTCCAGCTCGTCCAGCAGCTCGGACAGCCCGGGCGCCTGCAGCAGCGCGGCGGCTTGCGCCGGAGCGGCCTGCGGTGTCGGCAACGGCTCGCTGAAGAAGCGCCGCAGCGCCGGCAGGCCGACCAGATCGAAGGCCTGCAGCGCGATGCGCTGCAGCGGCAGGCCGGCCAGCGTGGCGGGCAGCTCGGCCAGGGCGCGTTGCTCACGCCGCAGCAGCGCCTCGGCCAGCGGGTCCTCGGCGGCCTCGGCCTGCGGCAGCACGCCGTTGACGACCAGCCAGGGTTGCGCCAGTCCGACGCGCGCCAACTCCTGGTGGGTACGGGCCACCTCGCGCAGCGTCGAGGCCTGGGCCCGCGCCACCAGCACCAGCCGGGTGCGTGCGGCGTCGGCCAGCGCGTCCACCGCCGCCCGGTAGCGCTCGCGCTGCTTGCTCAGCCCGGCCAGCGGGCCCAGGCAGGAGGCGTCGCCGCGCCCGTCCTGCAAAAACTGGTTCCAGGCGCCGGGCAGCTGCAACAGGCGGATGGTGTGGCCGGTCGGCGCGGTGTCGAACAGCACATGGTCGAAGCGCGCCTCGAGCGCGGTGTCGGTCAGCAGTTCGGTGAACTCGTCGAAGGCGGCGATCTCGGTGGTGCAGGCGCCCGAAAGCTGCTCCTCGATGCCCTTGAGCACGGCCTCGGGCAGGGTGCCGCGCACCGGACCGACGATGCGGTCGCGGTAGCCCTGCGCGGCGGCCTGCGGATCGATCTCGAGCGCGCTGAGCCGCGGTACCGCGTCGATCGGCGTGATGCTGTTGCCGATCGCCAGACCGAACACCTGGCCGACGTTGGACGCCGGATCGGTGCTGACCAGCAGCACGCGGCGGCCGGCATCGGCCAGCTGCACGGCGCTGGCGCAGGCCAGCGAGGTCTTGCCCACGCCACCCTTGCCGGTGAAGAACAGGAAACGCGGCGGCTGCTGCAGGAAGTCCGGCGTCATCGGGTCGACCCGCTCAGGCGCAACGGCCGGCACCGCAGCCGCAGCCGCCGGTGCTTGCGGCGGCCGGCGCCGCCAGGCCCAGCCAGCGTGCCAATTGCTCGCGGCTCGGGTAGCGGCCGGCCAGCACCAGTTCGCCGTCGAGCAGGGTGACGGGCAGCACCTCGGCGCCCGACTGCTCCAGCAGCCGGCGCACCGTCGCCTGTTCGGCGAAGGCGCCGGGTTGCTGCGCCAGGTTGAAGCGCTGCACCGGCGCACCTTGGGCACGCGCCCAGTCGAGATCGGCGGCAATGCGCAGCACCAGCGGGTCGATGTCGGGGCCGCACACGCCGCTGCTGCAGCACATCGCGGGGTCGTAGATCTGCAAGCTCGGCATCGCCCTGTCTCCAGAATCGCTCCCATCCGGAGCCTGGCAGACAGTCTGCCCGCCGTGCCAGGGCGCGGGCTTGCGCCGCCTCAATTCCAGCAGGCTTGCGGCGCCTCAGGAGCCACGCGCCAGCGCCTGGCGCACCAGCGCGTGCAGCCCTTCGGCCTGACCCTGCGCCACCAGGCGCTGCAGCTCGGCGCGCATGCGCGGCTCCCAGAACTTGCGCAGGTGGGTGGCCACGCCGTCGACCGCCTCGACCGGGTCCGGACCGGCTTCGAAGAACTCGGCGATGCGGTTGGCCATGTGGATGAGGTTCTGGGCGTCCATCAGGCGTGCATCCGCTCGGTGTGGGTGTAGGCGACCCAGTCGGCGTCGCGCACGAAGCCGATCAGCAGCAGGCCGGCGGCGTCGGCGGTCTGCACCGCCAGCTGGGTGGGGGCGGAAACGGCCGCCAGCGTGGCGATGCCGGCGCGGGCGGTCTTCTGCACCAGCTCGAAGCTGGCGCGGCTGGTGACGCAGGCGAAGCCGGCATGGGGGTCGAAGTCGCGCTGCCACAGCAGGTGGCCGAGCAGCTTGTCGAGCGCGTTGTGGCGGCCGACGTCCTCACGCACCGCCAGCAGTTCGCCCGCCCAGGAGGCCCAGCCGGCGGCGTGCGTGGCGCCGGTGAGCTGCTGCAGCGGCTGCGCCGCGCGCAGCTGCGCCAGTGCCCGCGCCAGCGCGCCCGCGCTCAGCGGCTGCGCCGCCAGCGGCGGCAAGGGCAGGCGCACCTGCGCCAGGCTCTCGGCGCCGCACAGGCCGCAGCCGGTGCGACCGGCCATCAGGCGGCGGCGCTCCTTGAGCCGCCACTCGCAGGCGGCCGACACCTCGATGCGCAGTTCCAGGCCGTCGCCCACCGCCACCGCCTCCACGCTGCGCAGGTCGGTGGGGCGCTCCAGCCAGCCCTCGGTGAAGGCGAAGCCGCGCGCGAAATCCTCCAGCTGCGCCGGGGTGGCGAGCATCACCGCCTGGCTCACGCCGTTGGCCACCAAGGCCACCGGGCGCTCTTCGGCCAGCCAGTCGGGGCGCGGCCCGCGCAGGCCCTGCTGCGCGGCCAGCACCTCGACGCGGCAGGCGCCGGCCAGGAGGTCGGCGGCGTTCACGGCGGCGCGGCGCCGGCCGGCGCCTCGGACGCCATCAGACGCTCCACCTGCACCGCGGTCACCTTGTACTCGGGGCAGTTGGTGGCCCAGTCGGAGCTGTCGGTGGTGACGACGTTGGCGCCGCTCTCGGGAAAGTGGAAGGTGGTCCAGACCACGCCGGGGTTCATGCGCTCGGTCAGGTGGGCGCGCAGCTCGGTGCGGCCGGCGCGGCTGGCCAGGCGCACCCGATCGCCCTCGCGGATGCCTCGGGCCTCGGCGTCGTGCGGGTGCAGGTCGAGCCGGTCCTCGCCGTGCCAGGCGGTGTTGGCGGTGCGGCGCGTTTGCGCGCCGACGTTGTACTGGCTGAGGATGCGGCCGGTGGTCAGCAGCAGCGGGTAGCGCGGCGTGCTGCGCTCCTCGCTGGGCACATAGGCGGTGTTGAAGAAGCGCCCCTTGCCGCGCACGAAACCGCTCTCGTGCATGGTGCGGGTGCCGGCCTCCGGGGTGTCGGCGTTGCACGGCCACTGCAGGCTGCCCAGGCGGTCGATCTTCTCGTAGCTGACGCCGGCAAAGGCCGGCGTCAGCGCAGCGATCTCGCGCATCACCGCCTCGGGGTGCGCGTAGTGCATCGGGTAGCCGAGCGCGGCCGAGAGCTTCAGCGTCACCTCCCAGTCGGCCAGCCCGGCCAGCGGCGCCATGACGCGGCGCACGCGCGAGATGCGCCGCTCGGCATTGGTGAAGGTGCCGTCCTTTTCGAGGAAGCTGCTGCCGGGCAGCAGCACATGGGCGTAGCGGGCGGTCTCGTTCTCGAACAGATCGTGCACCACCACGCAGTCCATGGCGGAGAGCGCGGCGGCCACCGCCTGGGTGTCGGGGTCGGACTGCAGCAGGTCCTCGCCCTGGATGTAGAGGCCCTTGAAGCTGCCGCTGCGCGCGGCGTCGAACATGTTCGGGATGCGCAGGCCGGGCTCGGGGTCGAGCGTCACGCCCCAGGCGGCCTCGAAGCTGGCGCGCACCGTGCTGTCGGAGATGTGCCGGTAGCCCGGCAGCTCGTGCGGGAAGCTGCCCATGTCGCAGCTGCCCTGCACATTGTTCTGGCCGCGCAAGGGGTTCACGCCCACGCCCTCGCGGCCCACCATGCCGCAGGCCATGGCGAGGTTGGCGATGGCCATCACGGCGGTCGAGCCCTGCGCGTGCTCGGTGACCCCGAGCCCGTAGTAGATGGCCGAGTTGGGCCCCTGGGCGTAGAGGCGCGCGGCGGCGCGCAGTGCGTCGGCCGGCACGCCGCTGAGGGCCGCCACGGCCTCGGGCGCGTTCTCGGGGCGCCGCACGAAGTCGCGCCAGGCGGCAAAGCTGCGGCTGTCGCAGCGCTCGGCCACAAAGGCCTCGTTGACCAAGCCCTCCTCCACCACCACATGGGCCAGCGCGTTGAGCACCGCGACATTGGTGCCGGGTTGCAGCGCCAGGTGCTGGGCCGCGCGGATGTGCGGGCTGCTCACCAGCTCGGTGCGGCGCGGGTCGATCACCACCAGCCGTGCGCCCTGGCGCACGCGGCGCTTCAGGCGCGAGGCGAACACCGGGTGCGCGTCGGGCGGGTTGGCGCCGATGACGACGATCAGGTCAGCGCTCTCGATCGATTGGAAGTCCTGCGTCCCCGCCGAGGTGCCGAAGGCCTGGCCCAGGCCGTAGCCGGTGGGCGAGTGGCAGACGCGCGCGCAGGTGTCGACGTTGTTGCTGCCGAAAGCGGCGCGCACCAGCTTCTGCACCAGATAGGTTTCCTCGTTGGTGCAGCGGCTCGAGGTGATGCCGCCCAGGGCCGCGGGGCCATGCGCCGCCTTGATGGCCTGGAAACGCGCGGCGGCAAAGGCGATCGCCTCGTCCCAGTCCACCGTCCGCCAGGGATCGCTCAGCGAAGCCCGGATGCGCGGCGCCAGCAGGCGGTCGCGGTGCGTGGCGTAGCCCCAGGCGAAGCGGCCCTTGACGCAGGCGTGCCCCTCGTTGGCCTTGCCGTCCTTCCAGGGCGTCATGCGCACCACGGTGCTGCCCTGCAGCTCGGCCACGAAGCCGCAGCCCACGCCGCAGTAGGCGCAGGTGGTCTGCACGCGCCGCGTGGGCGTGCCCAGTTCGATGACGGTCTTCTCCTGCAGCGTGGCGGTCGGGCAGGCCTGCACGCAGGCGCCGCAGCTCACGCAGTCGCTGGCCAGGAAGGGCTGGTTCTGACCGGCTGCCACACGGGCGTCGAAGCCCCGGCCGCTGATCGTCAGCGCGAATGTCCCTTGCGTCTCCTCACAGGCGCGCACGCAGCGGGCGCAGACGATGCACTTGCTCGGGTCGTAGCGGAAGTAAGGGTTGGAGTCGTCGACCGGGTCCTGCAGGTGGTTGGCGCCCTGCCAGCCGTAGCGCTGCTCGCGCAGGCCCACCGCGCCGGCCTGGGTCTGCAGCTCGCAATCGCCGTTGGCGCTGCAGGTCAGGCAGTCCAGCGGGTGGTCGCTGATCGTCAGCTCCATCACGCTGCGGCGCAGCGTCTGCAGCTGCGGCGTCTGGGTGCGCACGCACAGGCCGTCCTCGGCCGGCGTGGTGCAGGAGGCCGGAAATCCCCGAACCTTCCCATTCGGGCCCTCAAGCTCCACCAGACAGAGCCGGCAGGCGCCGACGCTCTCCAGGCTGTCGGTGGCGCAGAGCTTGGGGATGGCGATGCCGGCGCTGCTGGCGGCGCGCATCAGCGAGGTGCCGCGCGGCACCGTCACCGTCTGGCCGTCGATGGACAGGGTGACGGTCTCGGGGCTGCGGCGCGCCGGCGTGCCGTGGTCGATGTCCTGCTTCATAGCCCGAAGTCCTGCGGATAGTGCTCGAGCGCCGACAGCACCGGCAAGGGCGTCATGCTGCCCATCGCGCACAGGCTGGCTTGCGCCATGGTGTTGCACAGCTCGCGCAGCAGCGGCAACGGTTGACGATCGCCGGCGCGGATGCGCTCGATGAGTTCCACCCCGCGCGTGCTGCCGATGCGGCAGGGCGTGCACTTGCCGCAGCTCTCCACCGCGCAGAACTGCATCGCGTACTGCGCCAGCTGCGCCATGTCGGCCCGGTCGTCGTGCACCACGATGCCGCCATGCCCCAGCACCAGGCCGGCGGCGGCGTAGGCGTCGATGTCGAGCGGCAGGTCCCATTGCGCCTCGGGCACATAGGCGCCCAGCGGCCCGCCGACCTGGATGGCCTTGACCGGCCGACCGCTGGCGCTGCCGCCACCGAAGCCGAACACCAGTTCGCGCAGCGTCAGGCCGAACGGCACTTCCACCAGCCCGCCCTGCCTGACGTTGCCGGCGAGCTGGAAGGGCAGGGTGCCGCTGGATCGGCCCACGCCCAGCTGCCGGTAGCTCTCGGCACCCAGCGCCAGGATGTGCGGCAGCGCGGCGAACGAGAGCACGTTGTGCACCAGGGTCGGCCGGCCCCACAGTCCGCTGAGGGCCGGGATGGGCGGCTTGGCGCGCACCCAGCCCGGCCGACCCTCGATGCTCTCGAGCAGCGCGGTCTCCTCGCCGCACACATAGCTGCCGGCGCCCACGCGCACCTCGAGGCGCAGGCCGTCGAGGGGCGCCCGGCGGATCGCCTCGCGCAGCACGGCCACGGCGTCCGGGTACTCGGAGCGCAGGTAGATGAAGCCTTCGCGCGCGCCGAGCGCGTGCGCCGCGATGGCCATGCCCTCGATGAGCTGGTAGGGGTCGCCCTCCATCAGCATGCGGTCGGCATAACTGCCGGAGTCGCCCTCATCGGCATTGCAGACCAGGAATTTTTCGCCGTCGCCCGGCGCGTCCAGCACCGTGCGCCACTTGACGCCCGCCGCAAAGGCCGCGCCGCCCCGCCCGCGCAGCCCCGAGGCGAGCACCGCCGCGACGATGTCCGCGGGGGCCATGGCTTGCGCGGCGCGCAGGCCGACCCAGCCGCCCTGGGCCTCGTAGTCGGTCAGCGAGAGCGGCTCGCTGCGCCCGGCGCGCGCGAAGCTGAGGCGCTGCTGGCGTGCCAGGAAGGGCAGCGCCTCCACCGCGCCCAGCGCCTTGGGGTGGGGGGTGCCGTCGCGCAAGGCCGCCAGCACGCCGGGCAGCTCGTCGGCGGCCAGCGGGCCGAAGCCCATCAGCCCCTCGGGCGTCTCGACCTCCAGCAGCGGCTCGAGCCAGAACAGGCCGCGCGAGCTGGTGCGGCGCGGTGCGATTCCCAGCGCCTGCAGCGCCGCGGCCAACGCGTCGGCGCCCACGGCGCGGGCGGCGCTGTCGCACGAGACCTGGCAGCGCAGCGCGCTCATCCCTTGGCCTCCAGCGCCGCGCGCAGGCTGTCCGGTGTGGCGCGGCCGTGGCGCACGCCGTCGAACTCGAAGGCCGGCGCGCAGGCGCACAGGCCCAGGCAGTAGACCGGTTCCAGCACATGGCCCTGACCCTGTTCGGCCGCCTGCCACAGGCGTTCGCCGCCCATCGCCTGGCAGGCCTCGGCGCGGCAGACGCGCAGCAGCGGCGCGGCCAGCGCCTGCTGGCGAAAGTCGGGGTAGTGGTCGATCACGCCCTGCAGTTCGGCGCGCGAGCGATCCAGCCCTGCGGCCAGCAGCGGCAGCGCCTCGGGCGGGATGCAACCGAGCCGCTGCTGCAGCGCGTGCAGCAGCGGCAGCAGGGCGCCGCGCTGTCCCTGATGCTCGGCCAGCAGGTTCGCCACGGTGGCTGTCAGGTCGCTTGAGGACATGGCGCAGATCGTAGGCGCTCGCCGTCCGCAGCGGCCCCGGCCTCAGGCGCGCTCGCAGCGGTCGCGCCCGGCCGCCTTGGCGCGGTAAAGCGCGGCGTCGGCGCGCTCCAGCAAGGACTCGGGCGTGTCCTCGGGCCGCGCCTCGGTCCAGCCGGCGCTGAAGCGGAACGGCAGGGGCTCGGTGTTGGTGCGCACCGCCGCCTGCAGGCGATCAAGCCCCTGCGGCGCCTCGCCGCCGGCCATCAGCAGCAGGAACTCCTCGCCGCCCCAGCGCGCCAGCAGATCGGTGCGGCGCAGGGTCTGGCCGGCCAGTTCAGCCAGGCGCCTGAGCACGGCGTCGCCGACGGCGTGGCCATGCTGGTCGTTGACCAACTTGAAGCGATCGAGGTCGACGAGGGCCAGCGCCAGCGGCTCGCCCAGGCGCCGCAGGCGCGCCAGCGCGGCGTCCAGGGCCTGCTCGGCGTGGCGGCGGTTGGGCAGATCGGTCAGGGCATCGCGCGTGGCCAGGCGCTCGATCTCGGCCAGCGCCTCCTGCAGGCGCAGGCGCTCGCGCTCGAGACGCTGGCGCACCGCACTCATCTGCAGGCCCAGCAGACCGATGCCCGGGATGCACAGCAGCAGCGTGCCCAGGTGCAGCAGCTCGCTGCGGCCGTCGAAGCGCAGCGGCCACCCGCACCAGCCGATGCCGGAGGCCAGCAGGAAGCAGGCCAGCGTCCAGGCCACCAGACGCAGGATGCTGCGACGCTCGAGGCGGAACATGCAAAACGCCAGCAGCAGCACCACCGGGCCGATGACCAGCGCGCGGTAGCGGTCCAGCAGCAGGTAGTGCAAAGCGCCGACCAGCAGCATCAGCGCCGCCTGCGCGCTCAGCAGCATGGGTTCGGCAAAGCGCTGCGACCAGCCGCTGCGCACCGCCCAGCCGAAGCCCAACGCGCACAACCAGCTGGCCAGCAGCAGACCCGCCGAGGTCCAGGCGGGCGCGCCCATGGCGGCGGTGAGCAGCGCCCCCAGCAGGCCCGTCTGCACATAGAGGGCGCTGGCCAAGCCCTGCTCGATGTGCAACATGGCGCGCAGCGGGTCGCGGCCGACCCACAGGCGCCACAGCTGCAGCGGATTGAGGCAACGCGCGATGCGCGGCGCTCGCGCGCTCAACGCACCGGCCGGCCGGCGGGCAGGCGGTTCTCGGCGCGCGCCGTCAGGTAGGCGTAGAGGTCCATCACATGCGCCTGCACCACCGGGTCGCCGTCCCAGGCCGGCATGCTCAGCGGTGCGACGCGGCGCTCGAGCAGCTCGTCGAGCAAGGCCTCGCGCGGCGCACCCGCGTCGCGGCCCTCCAAGCCCAGCAGACGGTCGTAGCGGCGCAGCGCCAGGTCGGCGAAGCGCTGCGGCCCCAGGCCCTGCATGCGCAGCAGCAGGTTGGCACCGCCACCGGCGCCGTCGGCGGCCTCGCCGTGGCAGCTGGCGCAGCGCTGTTGGTAGACACGCCAGCCAGCGTAGAGCTGCGCCGGCTGCGCCTCGCGCTCGCGCGCCAGCTGCTGCGCCGGTTCAAGGTTGGTGACGCGCGGAGCGCCGGCACAGGCCGCCAGCAGCACCAGCAGGGCCATCGGGAATCGCATGGTCAGTCTCCTTTTGACGATCTCAGCCTGCGCCTTGGCGTGGCGCGCTTCCTTGACGCCGGTCAGTGCTCCCAACCGGCATGGGGCCAACCGTTGCATCGTGCGCACGAACGATGCGAGGCCCCCGCCGCGACAATCTGCGCCATGGAACGAGCCACCCGCCAGCGCGCCGCCATCCGCACCGCGGTGGATGCCGCCGCCCGGCCGCTGCTGGCGCACGAGGTGCTGCTGCTGGCGCAGCAGCAGGTGCCGGGGCTGGGCCTGGCCACGGTCTACCGCAACCTCAAGAGCCTGGTGGAGAGCGCCGAGCTGCAGGTGGTGCAGCTGCCCGGCGAGAACCCGCGCTACGAGCGCGCCGGGCGCCACCATCACCACCATTTCCAGTGCCGCAGCTGCCAGCGCGTGTTCGACGTGCACGCCTGCCCGGGCAATCTGGCGCGCATGGCGCCCGAGGGCTTCAGCGTCGAGGACCATGAGCTGACGCTGTACGGGCGCTGCGCCGACTGCCGCCCGGCCGCCGCCTGATTCCAGCCCCTCAGCGCGCCGTCGCGGCCTCGCCGAGCCGGCGCAGCATGGCGACGATGGCGGCCATCTGCGGTGCCTCGCGCTGCAGGTAGCCGGCGCCCGTGTAGCCCCACCAGTCCCAGCAGGCATTGACGGCCTTGGGCCCGGTCTGCGGGTAGAGCACGACGATGCGGTTGGCGGCCGCCCACTCGTTCAGGCCGCTGCCCCGCGCGAAGGCCTCGCCGACATGCGCCAGGTTCATCTGGCAGCCGTGCAGCGCCACGTGCACGCGGCAGGCGCTGTCCTTGCCACTGCCGCTGCGGCAGGCCTCGGGCACGAAGAGCAGGCCCGTATCGCCCAGTTCGGCGCCGGGCGGGCTCAGCGCTCGCTGGTCGAAGCGCAGCAGCTCGCCTTCCGCCGCGCCAGCCCCAGGCGCCTGCAGCGGCCCGAGCAGGTGCTGCAGCAGCGCCCCGGCGAGGTCGAAGCCGCAGGGCCGCAGATGCGGCGCCTGCATGCGTTCACAGTCCGCCGCCTCACCCGACTGCGCCACCACCCAGCCGTGGCCGGCGGGCACGCCACGCTCCCATTGCAGCGCGGCCTCGGGCGCCAGGGCGGCGTAGAAGGCCTGCGCGGCCGCGCTGGTGCTGCTCTGCACCACCGCGTCCTTGGCGCCGCTGAACAGGTAGATGCGGGTGCGTACGAGCGCCTCGACCGGGTCGGTCTGCCCGGCGGCGGCGCGCTCGCGCGCCTGCTGCACGAGCTGCGGCGTGTCGATGGCGCTGCGCCCCAGGCAGGGGCCGAGGGCCTTGAACATCGAGCCCTCGGCGCAGCCGGGCGGGCCGCCGGCCACCGCGGCCGCCCCCTGCGCAAACAGCCGGGCCTGGGCCAGCTGCAGCTGCAGCGCCATGTAGCCGCCCGACGAGACCCCGGAGACGGTGGCCTGGTCGAGCGTGACGCCCAACGCCGGGAGTGGGGCTGGGAGCGGTGCTGGGACTTGGGCGTGAGCGGCCGGGGCCAGGGCGGCCAGGGCGGTGAGGGAGCAAAGCAGCAGGCGGCGCATGCCGCCATCTTGGCAGAGCCTGCTCAGGGCGCCACCAGCAGGCCGTCAACGACCCAGCGCTGCAGATGCGCCACGGCCTGGGGCAGCGCGGCCTCGCCCTGGGCGGCCAGCCAGTCGGCCGCACTCTGCCCCTGCAGGCCGCACAGCAAATCCGCCTCGGCGGCGTCCAGGCTGCGCCACTGCGGGGCGAGGCCGATGCGCCAGCTCAACAGCGCATGGTCGAGCGGCTCGGGCGCCGGCAGTTCAGCCTCCACGCCGGCCTCGCGCGCCTGCTGCAGGGCGTGCCAGGCCGGCGCCACCTGCCAGTGCAGCGCGCTGATGCGCACATGCGGCTGCAGGCGCAGCGCCGTAGCGGCCCATAGCGCGGGGTCGGCCAGCTGCTCGGCTTGCAGCGGCGCGTGAGCCGGCGCGTCGAAGGCGTGGCGCAGCGCCCAGTCGAGCCGCGCCAGGTCGACCAGCGCCGGGTGCGGCAGCTCGGGCCAGCGCGCCATGAAGTCGGCCAGCTGCGCGCCGAACCAGCGGATGCTCGGCTCGCTCGACGGGTGCTCGGCCAGGTAGGCGTGGGTCAGCGCGGTGAAGGCCGCGTCGCCCAGCGCCTGGTGCAGCGCCGGGTGGTTGTCCTGCAGCGCCTCGACGAGGCGGGCGCGGTAGGCGAACCGATAGGCCTGCAAGCCCAGCTCGTTGCCGCGCAGCAGCGCGCCGGGGTCGGCGCCCTCGCAGATGGCGGCCTGCAAGCGGTGTTGCAGCTCGGCCAGCATCAGGCGGTTTCCAGCGCCAGCGCCGCAGCGGCCACCTCGCGCACCCGGTCGAGTTCCTGCAGCAGCTCGGGCAGCGGCGGGATCTCGGCATCGCGCTCGATCATCGTGGGCCGGGGCCCCAGGCGGCGCAGCGTGTGGGCGTAGAGCGCGTAGACCGCGTCGCGGATCGGCGCGTCATGCGTGTCGATGACCAGCTCGCCCTGGTCCTGGTGACCGGCGAGGTGGATCTGCGCCACGGCCCCGGCCGGCAGCGCGTCGATGAAGGCCTGCGGGTCGAAGCCGTGGTTGCGGTGGCTGACGTAGACGTTGTTGACGTCGAGCAGCAGCCGGCAGCCGGTCTGGCGCACCAGGGTCGCCAGGAAGCTCGCCTCGTCCATCTCGTCGGCGGCGAACTGCACATAGCTGCTGACGTTCTCCAGCACCAGGGGCTGGCGCAGGCGCTCCTGCACCCGCTCGATGCGGCCGCGCAGATGCGCCAGGGTTTCGCGCGCATAGGGCAGCGGCAGCAGGTCGTGGGCGTTGACGAAGCGCCCGCCGTGCAGCGTGCCGGTCCAGCACAGGTGGTCGCTGACCCAGGCCGGCTGCACGCGCTCGACCAGGGCCACGAGCTGGTCCAGATAGTCCTCGCGCAGCGGCGCGCTGGAGCCCAGATTCAGGCTCACGCCGTGCAGCACCAGCGGGTAGCGGCGGCGCAGCTGCTCCAGGTGGTGCAGCGGCGCACCGCCGCCCACCATGAAGTTTTCGGTGATGAGTTCGAGCCACTGCGGCCGGTTGGCCCAGTGCTCGTCGTGGGCGCGCGCCAGCCCTTCGTAGTGCTCGGCGCGGGCCCCCAGGCCGAAGCCCTGGATCATGGCGGGCTTACTTGCCGTCGACGACCTTGCCACCGGCCTTGGTGCATTCGTCGGCGCTCTTCTTGGTCACCCAGCCCTGGCCCTTGCAGCTGTTCTGGCCCTTGCAGCCGCTGGTGGCGGTCTTGCACTCGCTGCTGCCCTTGCAGCTGTTGACGCCCGAACACTTGACCTTCATGTCGGCGGCCACGGCGGCGGTCGGCAGGGCGGTGGCGAACAGGGCGGCGGCAGCGGCGGCCAGGGCCAGGCCGGTCTTCACGGTCGATTGCATGGAAAGACTCCTCGGAGGGTTGCGGAAGGGTGATCGCCGCGGCCGGTGGCCCCGTGCGACGCCGGCCTTGTCGGGCCAAGGCCGGCGCTCCTTACTACGCAGCGCGGGAATCCTCCGTTTCGCGGGTTTACCCCAGCACGGCCGCCATGGCGTTGGCCACCGCCTCGACGTTGCGCGTGTTCAGCCCCGCCACGCACAGGCGCCCGCTCTTCAGGATGTAGACGCCGTGCTGTTCCTTGAGCCGCTCGGCCTGCTCGGCGCTCAGCCCGGTGTAGCTGAACATGCCGCGCTGCGTCAGGAAGTAGCCGAAGTCACGCCCCGGCAGGCGCTCGCTGAGGCCGCGGTGCAGCGCCTGACGCATGGCCTGGATGCGGCCGCGCATCTGCGCCACCTCGGCCTCCCACTGCGCGCGCAGGTCGGGGCTGGCGAGCACCGTGGCCACCAGCTGACCGCCATGGGTGGGCGGGTTGCTGTAGTTGCGGCGGATGGTGAACTTGAGCTGGCCCAGCACGCGCTCGGCGGCGTCAGCCGATTCGCACAGCACCGACAGCGCGCCGCAGCGCTCGCCGTACAGGCTCATGTTCTTGCTGAAGCTGTTGGTCAGCAGGAAGGGGGTGTCGACCGCCAGCAGCGCGCGCACCGCCACCAGGTCCTCCTGCATGCCGTCGCCATAGCCCTGGTAGGCCAGGTCGAGGAAGGGCAGCAGCTTCCGGCGCGCCAGCAGCGCGGCCAGCTCGGTCCACTGCGCGGCGCTCAGGTCCACGCCGGTGGGGTTGTGGCAGCAGGCGTGCAGCAGCACCACGGCGCGTGGCGGTGCGCTCTCCAGCGCAGACAGCAGGCCGGCGAAGTCGAGCCCGCCGGTGGCGGCGTCGTAATAGGGGTAGGCGCGCACCGCCAGGCCGGCGCCCTCGAAGACCGCCTTGTGGTTGTCCCAGGTGGGCGTGCTGACGTAGATCGGGCTGTCGGGGAAGTGGCTGTGCAGGAAGTCGGCGCCGACGCGCAGGCCGCCCGAGCTGCCCACGCCCTGGATGGTGGCGATGCGCCCGGCGCGCAGCGCTGCGGCGCCCTGGGCGTCGTGGGCGAACAGCAGTTCCTGCACGGCGGCGCGGAAGTTGGCCGCACCCTCCATCGGCAGATAGGGCCGCGCGCCGCCGGCGGCCACCACGCGCTGCTGGGCCTCGCGCACCGAGTCGAGCACCGGGATGCGGCCGTCTTCGTCGAAGTAGATGCCGATCGACAGATTGACCTTGTCG
>JAYRUQ010000053.1:0-17244 GCA_041919015.1 Inhella sp. | reverse complement strand
GTGCAGCAGGCCGGCGTGGCGATCGCCGATCTGGCGCCCGACGCGCCGCAGCGCTACGTGGTGAAGGCAGGCGACACGCTGTGGGCGATCTCCACGCTCTACCTGACCAGCCCCTGGCGCTGGCCCGAGCTATGGGGATTCAACCGCGACCAGATCGAGAACCCGCACCTGATCTACCCCGGGCAGATCCTGCTGCTGGTGCAGCGCGACGGGCGCGCCATGCTGCAGCTGGCCGGCGAGGCGGGCAGCGTGGCCGACGCCGCGCCCGGCGGGCGCCTGAGTCCGCGCGTGCGCAGCTCGAGCTTGGCCGAGAACGCCGTGGCGGCCATCCCGCAGCACCTGATCGAACCCTTCCTCAACGAGGCCGTGGTGCTCGACAGCGACGAGATGGCGAGTGCGCCGCGCGTGGTGGCGGCACCCGAAGGCCGCGTGATGATGACCCTGGGCGATCTGGTCTATGCGCGCGGCACGCGCACGCCGCTCGACGGCTATCGGGTGTTCCGTCAGCCCAAGCAGCTCAAGGATCCGAGCACCGGCGAGGTGCTGGGCTACGAGGCCTTCTACCTGGGCGCGGCCGACCTGCTGCGGCGTGGCGGCGAGGTGCAGCGCGAGGGCGAACAGCGCGAGATTCCCTTCACCCTGCAACTGCGCCATGTGCGGGCGGAGGTCGGCGTGGGCGACCGCCTGGCCCCGGTGCCGCAGCGCAGCTTCAAGCGCTATGTGCCGCACGGCCCCGAGCGTGCCATCGACGGGCAGATCGTCTCGATCTACGGCGAAGCGATCCGTGCCGGTCAGAACCAGATCGTGGCGCTGAACCGCGGCGAGGCCGACGGCCTGGAGCGCGGTCATGTGCTGGCGCTGTGGCGGGCCGGCAAGCCGGCGCGCGACCGCACCGGCGAGAAGATCGAGACCGTGCAGTTGCCGGACGAACGCCATGGTGTGCTGTTCGTGTTCCAGACCTTCAAGCGGGTGTCCTACGCGCTGATCATCTCGGTGCAGGACCCCGTCAGCGTCGGCGACCGCTTCACCCAGCCCTGAGCATGGACGAGCTGGCCTGCTGGTTGCGCCTGCTGGGCGCGCCGGGGGTCGGCCGGGTCGGCGCGCGGCGCCTCGTGCAGCGCCATGGCAGCCTGGAGGCCGCCGCCGCCGCCGCGCAGCCTCCGACGGACCTCGTCAGCCAGGCGCTGGAGCGCAGCCGACGCTGGCTGGAGGGGGGGCAGCAGCGCTCCTTGCTGATGCTGGGCGACGTCGACTACCCGCCGCTCTTGCTGAACAGCCCGGATCCCCCCTTGCTGCTGTTCCTCGAAGGGCGGCGCGAGCAGTTGGCGCAGTTGCCGGCCATGGCCGTGGTGGGCAGCCGGCACCCCACGCCGCAGGGTCGGGAGACCGCACGCGGCCTTGCCGCCGAGCTGGCCGGGGCGGGGCTGGCGGTGGTTTCGGGCCTGGCGATCGGCATCGACGGTGAGGCGCACCGCGGCGCCCTGACGCGTGGCGCCAGCTGGGCGGTGCTGGGCAGCGGGTTGGATGTGATCCATCCGCGCGCCCACCGCGAACTGGCCGCAAGCCTGATCGAGCGGGGCCTGCTGATCAGCGAGCATGTGCCGGGCACCCAGCCGCTGCCGCAGCATTTCCCGGTGCGCAACCGCATCATTGCCGGCCTCTGCCAGGGCTGTCTGGTGGTGGAGGCGGCCGAGCAGTCGGGGTCGCTGATCACCGCGCGGCTGGCCGGCGAGGCGGGGCGCGATGTGTTTGCCGTGCCCGGTTCGATCCGCTCGCCGCAGTCGCGCGGCTGTCATCTGCTGATCCAGCAGGGTGCGCAACTGGTCCAGGAACTGGCCGACCTGCTGCCTGGCGTGGCGGCGCCGACCCTCAAGACGGAGGGGCCACAGGGTGTCGAAGACCCCTTGCTCGCCGCGCTCGGCTGGGAGCCCAGCAGCCTGGAGGCGCTGCAGGCACGCACCGGCTGGCGCACCGAGGCCTTGCTGGCACGGCTGCTCGAATTGGAGCTGGAAGGACGCCTGCGCCGCGTGGCCGGCGGGCGCTTCGAGCGAACCGCAGCGGCCTGAATTCGCCGACCGGCGGTAGTCCTCCCGCAATTGCGGGAGGACGCGGATGGGCGGCGCCGGTCGCGCCGCTATCATGGAGCGCATGTTCGACGTCCTGGTCTATCTCTACGAGAACTACTGGCGTCCGGACGCCTGCCCGGAGCCCGCCCAACTGGAGCGCAAGCTCAGCGCGGTGGGTTTCGAGAAGGACGAGATCCAGGAGGCGCTCAATTGGCTCGACGGCCTCGCCGCCAATGCCCAGACGGGGGCGCAGCCGCTGCGTGCCACCAGCGTGCGGGTGTTTTCGGTCGACGAGCAGCGCCATCTTGGTGAGTCGTCGATCGGCTTCATCAGCTTCCTGTGCTCGGCGGGCGTGCTCAGCCCCGGTCAGCGCGAGGTGGTGATCGACCGCGCCATGGCCGTGCCCGAGGCTCCCGTGCCCCTCGAGGACCTGAAGATCATCGTGCTGATGGTGTTCTGGAGCCTCGGCGAGGAGCCCGATGCGCTGATCCTCGACGAACTGTTCGTCGACCCCGAGGATCGACTGATTCACTGATCCGGCGCTCAGGAGCGCAGCAGGGCCTGCGGATCGGCGTCGAGCTTGGCCAGCGCATCGCGCGTGGCTCGCACGGTGAGGCTTTCCTCCTGCGCCGGCTGAATCAGGCTGGCCTGCAGATAGGCCGCCAGCCGGTGCAGCGGGAACAGTACCGCGCGACCTTGCGCCGAGACGAACAAAAGCAACTGGTGCCTGCCGCCCGCCCAGGCCAGCTGGACCTGATCCTCCCGGCCCCGGTACCTCAGCTTGTACCAACTGCCCACCGCCAGTTCGCGCGCCCAGGCCAGCATGGCGTGGCTGGGCTCGGCACCGCCCTCGCTGACCACCTCCAGGCCATCGCGCTCGTGGCCGGAGAGGTCGCGCACCATGTCCTCGTCGAGGTCGATGTCGGACAGCCCCGGCAGCATCGACTCCAGGGTCTGCAGGCGGTCCTTGAGCTCCTCGAGGCGTTCGCGCGGGATCGGCGCGGCCTTGGCGGTGAAGGCGGTCGCCAGCACGTTGTTGAGTTTGCGGATGTGTTCGTCCTGCTTCTTCTGCAGCAGGCCGGCATGGCCCATGCCGTCGCGCAGGGTCTTGAGCAACTGCGGCAGGCGGCGGATGACCTCGGCACGTTCCTCGGGTGATCCCTTGGCGCCGGCCGACCAGATCAGGTCGGCGGCGGCGCGCTTCATGGTCTTGGTGACATCGTCCTGCGCACCATGGCGCATGGCGGTCACCGCCAGCACGTCGGCCCAGACCTGGAACAGGAACTCGCGCAGCGCATCATCGACCGGCATGTCGGCCAGCATCTTGCGCAGCTCGATGGTGAACTGGATCGCCAGGGTCTCGCGCTGCTCGACCTGCTGGGCCAGGCTGACCCCCTTGCGGCTGGCCGGGTTTTCCTTGGCGAAGAAGTTCGAGAGGAAGGACTCGAACTCGGTCAGCACGGTCTGGAACACGCGCCGCCCGGTGTCGGGATAGGCCTCGACCACCTGCACGACGCGCTTGATCTCGCGCTCCAGCACTTCGCCCATGGCGTCGGCGGCGGCGTCGAAGCCCAGCACACAGCCGCCCATGCGGTCGATCAGCTGGCGTGCCGGATGGTCGCCGGTGGCGAAGAAATCGGGTTCGCTGACCGCCACGCGCAGCACCGGCATCTGCAGGCGGGCGAACCAGACGCGCACGGTGGCCGGCAGCCGGTCTTCCTGCAGCAGGCTCTGGAACATCATGGCCACGATCTCGATGGTGGCGCGCTCCTCGGGCGTGGCGGCGGCCTGCTTGAGCACCTGCTTGAAGGCCTGGCTGCGTGCCCTGACCTCCTCCAGCGCTCCGGTGGAGGCAGCAGCGCCGCTGCCTGAGGCGGACGCGGCGGCTGGCTGCGGGCGCTGCAGGGCCTCCTGCGCGCGCTGGATGACCGCCTGCAGGCGCGGCGAGGCCTTCACCAGGCCCTCGGCGCGCATCGGGGCCTCGCGCGCCGGCGGTGCCGCTGCGGCATCGGCCAGCGAGGGCTTGGCGGCGGCCAGGCTGGGTACATGGCGGCGCAGCACCTGCTGCAGTTGCGCCATCACATCCTGGGCCTGCAGGTTGCTGGGGCTGTTTTCGGCGTCGCGTCGCCCGTCGGCCGGGCGCGAGCCAGGCGCGGCCGACGAATGCGACTGGGAAGGGGTGCCCGAGCGGGATGGGGCTTCGTGCCCGGACGGCAGGGTGGCCACGCCGGACGAAGCGGCCTGCCCCGGCCCGCTGTGTCCGCCCCTACCCTCGCCGCTGCCGCCGTGCGCGGATTCCAGGAAGCTGGTGCCAAGGCTGTTGTTGCCCACCACACCGCCACTGCGGCGGATGAAGGGGCGCAGGTCCACCTCGGGCATCACGCCGCGCTGGATCAGCCACAGGTTGGTGTCGTGATAGGCCAAGCCGACCCACTGGCTGAATTCGGCCTGGATGGCGTCCTGCACCTCCAGCCATTCCGCGTGGCCCAGTCCAGCCGCCGACCAGGCCTCCACCCACAGACGGGCGACGACGATGGCGCGCAGCAGGTCGTGGGCCGCCAATTCGTTGCGCCGCTCCAGCGACAGCATGCGCGTGCGCAGGTCGGTGAACTGCCAGAGCGAATCGGCGTTCAGCGCCAGCGCCAGGCGCGAGGCGTCGATCTCCCGCTCGATGGTGTCGTCGGCCACCAGGCTGAGGCTGCCGACGCCGCCCACGGCCTTGACCGCACCGGGTTCCTGTGTCTCGCGCTGGGCCAGCCGCAGCTTGCTGATCAGGCCCATCTGAAAGCCGGCACCGTGCTGCTGCAGGGCCGCCAGGCAGTCCTGCCAGACGCGGGTCTGGCGCGGCAAGGCCGGCTTCAGCAGCCGCTGTTGCAGGGACTCGATGAGGGCCGGTGGCGCCGCGGCCGAGGCCCGCACCAGCGTGTCTGCATAGACCCGGCGGGCAGCCTGGGCCAATTCGACGGCGGGGACGGGTGGACTCATGCGGCGAACAGGGGGCAGTCAGGCGCTGGACGGGTCGGCAACGGCCTCGGGCCGGCGACCTTACACCACCGCGCCGGCGTTCGGGTCGTCAGGGTCCTCGGACTTCATCGGCGCTTTCACCAGATCTTCACGTTTGACACCCAGCCACATGGCGATGGCGGCGGCCACGAAGACCGAGGAATAGATGCCGAACAGGATGCCGATGGTCAGCGCGACGGCAAAGAACTTCAGCGTCGGGCCGCCGAACAGCAGCATCGCCAGCACCATCATCTGCGTGCTGCCGTGCGTGATGATGGTGCGGCTCATGGTGCTGGTGATGGCGTGGTCGATGACCTGCGGCGTCGTCATCTTGCGGAACTTGCGGAAGGCCTCGCGCACCCGGTCGAAGATCACCACCGACTCGTTGACCGAGTAGCCCAGCACCGCCAGCACGGCCGCCAGCACGGCCAGCGAGAACTCCCACTGGAAGAAGGCGAAGAAGCCCAGGATGATGATGACGTCGTGCAGGTTGGCGACGATGCCGGCCACCGCGAACTTCCACTCGAAGCGCAGCGCCAAGTAGATCATGATGCCGACGATGGTGAAGCCCAGCGCCCAGGCGGCGTCGTAGGCCAGCTCGGCCCCCACGGCGGGGCCGACCACCTCCGATCGCATCAGCTGCAGGGGTTGCTTCTCGTCGGCGCCGGCGCCCACCACGCAGACCTGCTTGCTGACCGACTCGCCCTTCTCGCTGACGTAGCTGCGCGACTGGACACCCCCCTTTTCGGCCTGGCACAGGGCCCCGAAGACGGCCGATACCTCTTCGGTCTGCTTGCGTCCGGTGCGGATCGGCATGCGCAGCATCAGGTCGCGGCTGGAGCCGAACTTCTGCACCTGGAACTCGCCGAAGCCCATCGGCTCCAAGGTGGCGCGAACGGCCTCCGGGTCGGCGGTCTGTGCGTACTGCACCTCCATCACCGTGCCACCGGTGAACTCGATCGAGAAGTGCAGGCCGCGCGTGACGAGGAAGAACACCGCCGCGGCGAAGGTCAGGAAGGAGATGACGTTGAAGACGAGCGCGTGCCTCATCAGGGGCAGATCGCGCTTGATGCGGAAGAATTCCATGCTCAGGCCTCCTGTTGCGGTTCGACGGTCTGGCCGTCAGGGCGCCAGATCTGGCCGATCGACACGCTCTTGAGCTTGCGCTGGCGGCCATACCAGAGGTTGACCAGACCGCGCGAGAACAGCACCGCCGAGAACATGCTGGTCAGGATGCCCAGGCAGTGGACGACGGCGAAGCCCTTGATCGGACCCGAACCCCAGGCCAGCAGCGCCAGACCGGCGATCAGCGTCGTCACGTTGGAGTCCAGGATGGTTTCCCAGGCCCGCTCGTAGCCGACGTGGATGGCCGATTGCGGGTTCTGGCCGTTGCGCAGTTCCTCGCGGATGCGTTCGTTGATCAGCACGTTGGAGTCGATGGCCATGCCCAGCACCAGGGCGATGGCGGCCATGCCGGGCAGCGTCAGCGTGGCCTGCAGCATGGACAGCACGGCCACCAGCAGCAGCAGGTTGAAGCCCAGCGCGATCGAGCTGATGAGGCCGAACAGCAGGTAGTAGGCGCACATGAAGGTGACCACCGCCAGGAAGCCCCACTTCACGGAGTCGAAGCCGCGGTCGATGTTCTCGGCGCCCAGGCTGGGACCGATGGTGCGCTCCTCGATGATCTCCATCGGCGCGGCCAGCGATCCGGCGCGCAGCAGCAGCGCCAGGTCGGTGGCCTCGACGCTGGTCATGGAGCCCGAGATCTGCACCCGTCCGCCGCCGATCTCGGCCTGGATGACCGGCGCCGTGACGATCTCGCCCTTGCCCTTCTCGAACAGGATGATGGCCATGCGCTTCCTGATGTTCTCGCGCGTGGTGTCCTTGAAGATGCGGGCGCCGCGGGCATCCAGCGTCAGGTGCACGGCAGACTGCTGGTTCTGGTCGAAGCCGGCCTGGGCATCGCTCAGGTTGTCGCCGGTCAGGATGACCTGCTTCTTGACGATCAGCGCCTGACCGCCCTTCTCCAGGAAGCGTTCGGTGCCGAAGGGCACCGGGCCGGCGCCGCTGAGGGCCTGCATGGCCTCCGCGCTGTCGTCGACCATGCGCACTTCCAGCGTGGCGGTGCGGCCGATGATGTCCTTGGCCTTGGCGGTGTCCTGCACGCCCGGCAGTTGCACCACGACCCGGTTCAGGCCCTGCTGCTGGATCACCGGCTCGGAGGTGCCCAGCTCGTTGACGCGGTTGTGCAAGGTGGTGATGTTCTGCTTCAGCGCCGCTTCCTGCACCGCCACCATGGCCGGGGGCTTGAGCTCGCCGAGCAGGCGCAGCTCGGCGCCCTCGTCCTGCGCGGCCCACTGGAAATCGGGCAGGCGGTCGTTCAGAAGCAGCAGCGCCGCGCCGCGCGTCTCGGCGTCGCGGAACAGCAGGGTGATGCGGTTGCCGTCGCGGGCCAGGCCGGCGTGACGCACGTTCTTCTCGCGCAGCAGGCTGCGCGCGTCGCCGACCGCGCTTTCCACGCGCTTGGTGATGGCCGACCGCATGTCGACCTCCATCAGGAAGTGCACGCCGCCGCGCAGGTCCAGGCCGAGGTACATCGGGAACGCGTGCAACTGCGACAGCCATTGCGGCGAGCGCGACACCAGGTTCAGCGCGACGATGAAATCCGGGTTGGCGGCGTCGCGGTTCAGCGCGCCGCTGATGGCGTCCTTGGCCTTGAGCTGCACATCGGTGTTGGCGAAACGCGCGCGCACCGAGCTGCCCTCGAGCTGCACGAAGTCGGCCGGGATCTTGGCGGCCTGCAGCGCGGCCTCGACGCGCGCCTGCACGTCGGGCGTGACCTTGACGGTGGCGCGGGCACTCGAGACCTGGACGGCCGGGGCCTCACCGAAGAAATTGGGCAGCGTGTAGATCAGACCGATCAGCAGCGCCGCGCCCAGCACCAGGTATTTCCAGAGCGGGTAGCGGTTCATGTTCATTCCTCGCCGCCACCCGGTTGGGCGGCGGCCAATGCCGAGCGGATGGGCTTACTTGACGCTGCCTTTGGGCAGCACTTGCACCACGGCGCTGCGCTGCAGCTGCACCTCGACGCCCTGCGCGAGCTCGACCTGCAGGGTGCTGTCGCCGAGCTTGGTCACCTTGCCGAGCAGGCCGCCGGCGGTCACCACCTCGTCGCCCTTGGCCAGCGCCTCGATCATGGCCTTGTGCTCCTTCTGGCGCTTCATCTGCGGGCGGATCATGATGAAGTACAGCACCACGAACATCGCCACCAGCGGCAGGAAGTTGAGCAGGCTGCTCTCGGGCCCGGCGGCGGGTGCGGTGGTCTGGGCAATGGCGGTGGAGATGAACACGTCGGGGTCCTTGCAGGAAGGGCGGATGGAACAATGGGGCGCGGCGCGCGAACCGGCGGCGGCGCAAAGCCCTCAATTCTAGGTGGCGGGGCCACCGTCCCCCGTAGCTGGGGTTGCCGCCCCGAAAACCCAATGACCATGGTGAAAACCCCAGGACTGCCGCCCGAGCTGGTGGTCGACGGTGCCCTGGCCCGCGTGACGCTGCGGCGTCCGGCGCTGGCCAACCGGCTCTCGGTGGCCGATATCGAGGCGCTGCAAGGCCTGATCGCGAGTCTGAGGGACCGCCAGGACCTGCGCCTGGTGCTGCTGGCTGCCGAGGGGCCGCATTTCTGCGCCGGATTCCAGATCGATGCGGTCGACGAGGTCGACGCCCCGGCGCTGTTCGAGGGCCTCACCGACGCCTGGGAGGCGCTGCCGATGCCGACCCTGGCCTGCATCCAGGGCGATGTGTGGGGCGGGGCCGTCGATCTGGCGCTGGCCTGCGATTTCCGGCTCGGCGGGCCCGTGGGGCGCGTCGGCATCCCGGCCGCGCGCCTGGGCCTGCACTATTACGGCGGCGGCATGCAGCGCCTGGTCAGCCGGCTCGGGCTGTCGGCCACCAAGCGATTGCTGCTGGCCGGCGAGGTGTGGTCCGACCGGGAGCGCCTTGCGCTGGGCTTCCTCGATGCCATGGACGACGACCTGCACGCGCTGCGCGAGCAATGGGTGGTGCGCCTGCTGGCCCTGGCGCCGCTGGCGCAGGCGGGCATGAAGCGGCACTTGAACGCCATCGCGCGCGGCGTGCTGGATGCCGCCGCCCTGCAGGCCGACGGGCAACGCTGCGCGCGCTCTGAGGACCTTGCCGAAGGCCTCGCGGCGTGGCGCGAACGCCGCTCCCCACGATTCAGCGGGCGATGAGTCGCGGCTTGAGCGAAAATGCGCGGCTCTCGCGTCCAAAACAACCATAGGCAGGAGCCAGCGTGGCCAAGGAAACCACCAAGACACTGATCGAGGCCGACGGCCTGCGCTACAAGTCCAAGGCTCCTGGCTCGCCGTTCGCCGCCACCTCCTCATTCGGTGCGGCCACCATGTCCTGCTTCCTGTGCGGCAAGCACCGGCCGCGCGCCATGCTGAAGTCGCGCAAGCTGCTGGGCAAGAGCCAGCCGGTCTGTGCCCCGTCGTGCAAGGAACTCGAGGAGCAACTCGCCTCCTCCAAGAAGCCCGTCGGCCCGACGCCGGCGTGATGCCAACGGGCCCTGATCGGTGTTTCACCGGGTGGGGCAAGCCGCTAGGCCGGCTGTCACACGGCTCGCCTAGCATCCGTGCCGCTCTGAACAAGGCGGCGCATGACCACAGTCGACACGCACACGGCAGTCAGTGATGACGGGCTTCGCTTCGAGGCGAAGGTGAACGGTTCACCGTTCTTCGGCAGCGGCAATATGCGCAGCTGTTTCAAGTGCGGCAAGCATCGCCTGCCGGGTCACTTGAAGAGTTTCAAGGTGCTGGGGCGCCAGGAAAGGGTCTGCGCGCCCTCCTGCTCACCGCGCTGAGTCGTCCGGCTTGCCGGGCGGCCTGGGGCCGCGTGGCGCTCGCTGATCTCGGCGTTCGCGCGACTCGCGGGGCTTGCCGGGTGCGGCCTGACCCGGGCGTGCCGCAGGCCCCCGGCGTGCCGCAATGTCCTGTCGCGGCGGCTGCGCCTGACGCTCCTCGCGCGCCTGGGCCAGCAGCGCGTCCAGTTGCGCCTCGGGCACGTTCTTCAGCGCGCAGAAGTTGGCGCGCGACAGCCGGGTGGTCTCGTGATCGTGCAGCAGGTCGAGGCGCCAACGGCGCGCCGTCTCCATCTCCTGCTCGCGGGCGCGGACGCGTTCGCGGCGCTCGGCGAGCAGCTTCTTGGCCGCCTCGCGGTGCTCGGCGCTGAGCAGGCCGGCCGGCTGGCCGTCGAGGTCGAAGCGTTGCTCGGCGCGGGTCAGCGCCAGCAGGTAGGAGGTGCTGCCGGTGTGGCGCGCCAGGAAGGTCGACAGCGCCTTCTTGGTGAACTGCCCCGGCGCACGCGCCTCGATGGCCGCCTGCACCTTGAGCATGATGGGCTTAGGGGCGCCGCTGAACAGCGCGGGGAACAATCGCTTCAGAAGCGCGGCGGCCTGCTGGGCGTCGCCTGCGGCGGCCGGGCTGGGTGGATTCGGCGCGTTCGCTGCCGGGGGCGTGGGGCTGTTGTCTTCGCTCATCGCCGTCATTATTTCTCCTGCCCATGCTCGATCGACTTCATACGCTGTACGACACGCTGATCGCCGCCATTCCCGGCTCGACGCCGCGCGAGGGGCAGCGCGCCATGCTCGAAGCCATCGCCACGCAGTTGGAGCCGGCGCGCTTCGACGATGCGCAGGCGCCACTGCGCGCCCTGGTGGTCGAGGCCGGCACCGGTGTGGGCAAGACGCGCGCCTATCTGGCGGCCGGCCTGCTGCTGGCGCGCGAGCGCGGCGTCAAGCTGGTCGTCAGCACCTCCACCGTGGCGCTGCAGGAGCAGATCCTGGCCAAAGACCTTCCGGAGTTGTCGCGCGCGCTCGAGACCCCGCCCACCGTGGCCCTGCTCAAAGGGCGCGGGCGCTATCTCTGTCCGGTGCGCCTCGACATCCTGGTGGACGGTCCGACCGACCGGCCGCTCGACCTGGAGGGGCCCGGCCCGGAGCCCGAACGCCTGGCGCGCCTGCGCCAGCGCTGGCAGGACGGCAGTTGGAACGGCGAGAAGGACAGCCTGCCGCCGGAGGACCTGGTGCACTGGGGGCTGCTCGCCGCCGAGCGCAGCGCCTGCACCGCGCGCCACTGCCCGCAGTTCAACCGCTGCCCCTACTTCGACGCCAAGCGCGCCGCCAGCAAGGCCGAGCTGCTGGTCAGCAACCACGACCTGGTGCTGGCCTCGCTGCGCAACGACGCCGGCAGCCTGCCCAGCGGCGAGCGCGCCATCTATGTATTCGACGAGGGCCACAAGCTGCCCGAGACCGCGCTGGCGCACTTCGGCTGCGCCGCCACGTTGACCGAGAGGCGCTGGATGCCGCGCCTCGAGAAGGCCCTGCTGCAGGCCGCGCAGGCCCTGCACTACCCGGGGCGCGGCTTCGACGGCAGCGGCTCCATGCTCAACCAGGCGCTCGACGAGCTGGTGCGCGCGCTGGTGCAGCACTACGGACCGGGCGCCGTCGGCGAGATGGCCGAGGCCGTCGAGGCCGGGCAGGAGAGCGCCACGCGCATCCGCCTCGAGGCCGGCGTCTGGCCCGAGGACCTCGTGCCGCTGTGGCGCCAGGTGCAGCAGGCGGCGGCCCGCTGGCACGGGCTGGCCGCCGAGCTGTCGGCCTGGATGCGCGAGCTGCGCGCCGAGGACGACAGCCTGGCCGAGGTCACGACCCTGCATGTGGCCGAGATCGGCCCGCCGCACCGCCGCCTGGCCGAGTTGCTCGACCTTGCCAACCTGATGCTGGAGTCGGGCGACCCGGCGCCGGCCAAGTGGCTGGACTTCGACGTGCAGGGCGGCCTGCTGCGTGTGCAGGCCAAGGCCAGCCCGATCAGCAGCGCCGGCGTGCTGCGCAGCCAGCTCTGGGGGCGGCTGCGCGCGGCGGTGGTCTGCTCGGCCACCCTGCAGGCGCTCGGCCGCTTCGACTACTTTCTGCGCGAGAGCGGTCTGCAGGGCGAGGAGGGGGTGCGCGCGCTGGCGGTCGGCAGTCCCTTCGACCACGCGGCGCAGGGGCGTTTCATCGTCGCCGAGACGCGTGCCAGCCCCAAGCTGCCCGCCGAGCACACCGCCGAGGTGGCGCGCCAGCTGGCCGAGGACCTGCGCGAGGTCGAGCACGGCGCGCTGGTGCTGTGCTCGAGCTGGGTGCAGCTGCAGGGGCTCTGTGCGGCCTTGCCCGCCAGCCTCAAGCGCCAGCTGCGCGTGCAGGGCAGCGCGCCGCGCGAGGCCCTGTTGCGCGCGCACCGCGCGGCGGTGCAGGCCGGCGAACGCGCGGTGCTGATCGGGCTGCAGACCTTCGGCGAGGGCCTGGACCTGCCGGGCCGCGAATGCGAGTGGGTGTTTCTTCCCAAGCTGCCCTTCCTCACGCCCGACGACCCGGTAGCGCAGGCGCGTGCCGAGTGGCTGGAGGGGCAGGGCCGCAACCCCTTCCTGGAGATCGTCGTGCCGGCCACCGGCGTGCGCCTGAACCAATGGGCCGGGCGCGGCATCCGCAGCGAGGCCGACCGCGCCACCATCGTCTGCTACGACGCGCGCCTGCTGGGCACCGCCTTCGGCCGCCAGCTGCTGGCCGGGCTGCCTCCGTTCAGCCGCTGGCGGCGTCCGCCCGGTCAGCGCGAGCTGCTCAGCGTGACAGGAAGCGCAGCATCGCCTCGGTGAGCTTGCCGTAGGGCGGCGCCATCAGCTTCAAGGTCGACCAGCGCGACTGGCGGCAGATCGGGCGCAGTTTGGAGAAGGTCAGGAAGCCCTCGGCACCGTGGTACTGGCCCATGCCCGACTCGCCCACGCCGCCGAAGGGCAGGTCGTCCTGCGCAACGTGCAGCAGCGCGTCGTTGACGGTGACGCCGCCCGACATCACGTGCTCGATCAGGTGATCGATGCGCGCGCCGTCGTGGCTGAAGGGGTAGAGCGCCAGCGGCCGCGGGCCGGCGTTGATGCGCGCCACCACCTCGTCGAGGCTTCGGTAGGGCACGACCGGCAGCAGCGGGCCGAAGATCTCGCGGCGCATCAGCTCGCAGTCGGCCGGCGCGTTCAGCACCAGATGCGGAACGATGCGGTGGCGCGCCTCGTCGAGCGCCGCTCCGGGCAGCAGCGGGATGAGCTGCGCACCGCGCGCACGCGCCTCGTCCATGGCGCCCACCAGGCGTTGGTAGGCGCGCGCTTCGATGATCGAGCTGTAGTCGGGCGAGTCCAGCCCGCTGTAGAGGCGCGGCACCTTGGCCTGCGCCGCCTGCACGAAGGCCTGCACCTGCGCCTCGGGCACGAAGACATGGTCGACCGTGGTGCAGATCTGCCCGGCGTTCAGGCACTTGATGTGCAGGATGCGCTCGGCCGCCAGCGCGGTGGGGAAGTCCTCGCAGACCACCGCCGGCGCCTTGCCGCCCAGCTCCAGCGTGACCGGGCAGAGGTTCTCGGCGGCGGCGGCCATCACCTTGCGGCCGGTGGCGCCCGAACCGGTGAACAGCAGGTGGTCGAAGGGCAGGCGCGAGAACGCGATGCCCACGCCGCCGCTCTCGTCGAACACCTGCAGCTTGTCGGGCGGGAAATAGGCCGGCAGCTTCTCGATCAGCAGGCGTGCCAGGTGGCGCGAGTTCTCGCTCATCTTGACCAGCGCGCGGTTGCCGGCGGCAAAGATGTAGGTGAGCGGCACCAGGCTCAGGTTGATGGGGAAGTTCCACGGCACGATGACGCCGACCACGCCGAGCGGCTGCGCCTGCACCTCGTTGCGCATCAGGCCGAAGGCCAGGCGGTCGACATGGCGGCGCTGCGGGCGCATCCAGCGCCGCAGCTGTCCGCGCGCGTGGCGCACGGCCGCCAGCGCCGGCGTGATCTCGGTCAGCAGGGTCTCGTGCCGTGAGCGGTGGCCGTAGTCGGCACTCACCGCGGCGATCAAGGCCTCCTGCTGTTCGCGGATGAAGCGTTCCAGCGTGGCCAGGTCGGCCAAGCGCTGTGCCCGCGTGGGCACCGGCTGGGCCAGATAGGCCTGGCGCTGCCGCTGCAGCGCCGCGTGTAGCGCGTCGGTCCAATCGGTTTCGGCGTCGGGCAGGGAGAGGCGGGCGTTCATGGCGGGCTGGGTGTTCAGGCCTTGCGGCGGGCTGCGCTCTCCTGGGCCGGAGCGGCTTTCTTCGCGGGTGCGGCTTTCTTAGCAGGTGCCGCCTTCTTCGCGGGCGCGGCCTTCTTCGCGGGCGCGGCTTTCTTCGCAGGCGCGGCCTTCTTCGCGGGCGCGGCTTTCTTCGCAGGCGCGGCCTTCTTCACAGGCGCGGCCTTCTTCGCAGGAGCGGCCTTCTTCGCAGGAGCGGCTTTCTTCGCCGGTGTCGCCTTTTTCGCCGGAGCCGCTTTCTTGGCCGGGGCCGCTTTCTTCGCCGGTTCGCCCGCGCCCTTGAGCGACCGTTCCAGATGGTCCAGCTCGTCTTCGCAGCCTTGCTCCACCAGCTGTCGCGCCACCGCAGCCACGGCGCTGCCGATGAAGGGCAGGCTGCAGCGGGCCTCGTGCTCGATGGCGTAGACGCATCCCTTGCCCGACGCGGCCAGCGTGAACTCGGCGCTCAGGCTGACGGGTTGGCCGGGGATCTGCATGTCCAGCTCGCCATCCCAGCCGCCCGCGCCGTCGGAGGTCCAGGTCTCGGTGAACAGGATGTCGGACTCCGAGGGCATCACCGAGGCCAGCAGCGCAGGCAGTTCGCGCCGCACGCGCCGCTTCATGGTCAAGGTCAGCTTCTTGGCGGCCTTCTTCACCGTCACCTTGGCCGACAGCTCGCCCAAGGCCTTGGAGCGGGCCTCGAGCCAAGCCGGGTCTGTGAGGCGGGCGAACACGTCGTCGACACTGGCGCTGAGCTTGCGTTCCATCAGACTCTCCGGGGCTGGGCGATGGCGCGCAGCTTACGGCTTCCCGCTCTCCTGGGCGTCCAGCGCCCCGATCGGCACCGCGTGCGTGCGTACGCAGCGCAGCAGGGCGTCGAGCGCGTCGAGGCGCAGCGGCGCCGGCGCGTCCGCCGGCAGGGCGGTGTCCGAGGCCACGGCAACGATCTGCCCGGCGTACTGCGCTTCGCGCCACAGCGGCGGCTTGCCGACCGCCTCGCGCCATACCTCGAGCTTGGGGAAGTGGCCGCTCTTGAAACCCTCGACCAGCACCAGATCGCAGTCCTGGATGCGCGACAGCAGGTAGGCCAGCGGCGGCTCGGCGTCGCCACGCAGCTCGTGCATCAGCGCCCAGCGCGTGCGGCCCAGCAGCAGCACCTCCTGGCAGCCGGCCTCGCGCAGGCGGTGGCTGTCCTTGCCGGGGCGGTCGACCTCGATGTCCTTGTGCGAATGCTTGATCAGCGAGACGCGCAGGCCCTGCCGGTTCAGTGCCGGCACCAGGCGTTCGAGCAAGGTGGTCTTGCCCATGCCGGAGCGGCCGGCGATTCCGAAAACGTTCATGCCGCGATTGGACAACGGCTCAGGGCAGCGCCTGTTGCAAGCCCTGTTCGGCCAGCGCGCGCAGCGGGTGCTCGGCGGGCGCGTGCGCCAGCAGCGCCTGCCAGTGGCTGCGCGCCGCGGCGTGGCGGCCGGCCTGCCAGTCGCGGTTGGCGGCCAGACCCAGGCTCTTCAGGTGCTGCGGGTCGAGCGCCAGCGCCTGGTCGACCAGGCCTGCCGCCTCGGCGTCGAAGCGCCCGCCCTGCTGGCTGGCGAGCAGGTCGGCCAGCTCGGCCAGCCAGTCGGCACGCGTCTCCAGGCGCAAGGCGCTGCGGTAGGCGGCCATGGCGTCGGCGGCTTGGTCGAGCACCGCGTACGAGCGCCCCAGCATGGCCCATTCGGCGGCACTGCCGCCCTGGCCGCCGAGGCGTTCGGCCAGGCGCGCCACCATGGCCTCGGCGGGGTCCGGCGCCGGCGGCGGCGCGAAGCCGTGCAGATTGCCCTTCCAGGCGTAGCCGACCAGGCCGACGGCGAGCACGAAGAGCAGACGCTTCACCGCAGCTCCTCCTCGGGCGGGGCGCTGTCGAAGGCCTCCGCCGGCAGGCGCTGGCGGCGCCGGATGGTCAGCGCCAGCGCGCCCAGCGCACCCGCCACCAGCAAGGCCGGGCCGCCCCAGAGCAGCGCGGTGTTGGTCTGCAGCGGCGGCTTGTAGAGCACGAAGTCGCCGTAGCGCGCCGTCATGTAGTCCAGCACCTCGGCCTCGCTGCGCCCGGCGGCCAGCTGCTCGCGCACCTGGTTCTTCAGGTCCACCGCCAGCGGCGCGTGCGACTCCGCGATGGTCTGGTTCTGGCACACCAGGCAGCGCAGCTGGGCGGCCAGCTGCTGGGTGCGCTGATCGAGTCGTTCGTCGCTCATCGCAGCAGGGGTTCCAGGCGCTCCTTCAGCACCTGCTCGGTGAGCGGACCGACATGCTTGAACAGCACGCGGCCGTCGCCGCCCACCACATAGGTCTCGGGCACGCCGTACACGCCGAGGTCGATGCCGACGCGGCCCTGCTCGTCCAGGCCGACGGCAGCGAAGGGGTTGCCGAGTTCCTCGAGGAAGGCCAGCGCCTTCGCCGCCGGGTCCTTGTGGGCGAGCCCGATCAGCTGCACCTGCGGGTGACGCCGCGCCAGCTCGATGAGCAGCGGGTGCTCCACGCGGCAGGGCCCGCACCAGGAGGCCCAGACGTTGAGCACGCTGATGCGTCCCTGGCCCAGACGCGCGCTGGACAGGCGCCCCTCGGGCAGCGCCGCCAGCTCGAAGGCCGGCAGGGGCTTGCCGATCAGCGGCGAGGGCAGCTCGCGCGGATTGAGCTGCAGGCCACGCGCCAGCAGCAGGGCCAGCAACGCAAAGGCAGCCAGCGGCAGCAGCAGCTTGAGCCTGCTCATGCGCGCTCTCCGGAGCGGTCCAAGGGCGCGACGGCCCCCTCGGGGGGTGGCGACCGCAGGGAGACCTGGGGGCCAAGCGCGCGCCCGCCGGGCCGCCCCAAGGGCGCGACGGCCCCCTCGGGGGGTGGCGACCGCAGGGAGACCTGGGGGCCAAGCGCGCGCCCGCCGGGCCGCCCCAAGGGCGCGACGGCCCCCTCGGGGGGTGGCGACCGCAGGGAGACCTGGGGGCCAAGCGCGCGCCCGCCGGGCCGCCCCAAGGGCGCGACGGCCCCCTCGGGGGGTGGCGACCGCAGGGAGACCTG